>CAIOKO010000145.1 GCA_903858935.1 uncultured Schlesneria sp.
GGGTTCATGGGTCGCAAATGCGATGGAGAGCCTGGATGGCAAACGATTTGGAACGGCCTCGATTTACTCCTGCTTTGCACAAGGGGTGCCGATTCAATCGCACCAAGATGTGGGTAAAACTGAGGCCGTTGGCCTGGGCTATTCGAATGAATGGACCTTTGGTCCGGAAGACCAGTCGGGTGAGGTAGGTTATCTGAACGGATGCCGTGGGTCCGGAAGACGGTGACGTTCGTCCGCTTTTCTTCGATCTTCCGGACCAAAGGTCCATTCATTCAAATAGCCTGGCCCATCGGGCCAGGTACGTGACACACAAACCACATCTAAGGCCTGAAGGGCCGACAGTTCGGTGGTACCCGCCGCCGCCGTACATCGTGATGTTGTTTGGCTTTGTTGCGGGTGTTTTCGATATTGCGAGCGACGTACAATCCGTTTGGGAATGATGGCGAATGGTCGGCCCTACAGGCCTTATGCGTGATTCCGTACACGGATTCCCAGCACAATGAGCTGACATCGGGCCGTCCCGTTGGGATTTTGGATTGAAGCCAGATGAACACCCCCGTGAGTGGGGTTGCGTGGCCAAACGATCCACTCATTGTTTTCCCATTTTCTCCCGCAGGTGACCCAACATTTCCAGATAGCCTGCAACATCCGGGCTCCCTTCCTTCGGTGCCCAGTCCGCGAAATCTTTGTCGTCGGCAGCGGCGTACGGCCCCGGCTTCGCTTCAAAGACGACCGTGCCACTCACCAGCGGAAAAAACGTGTGGTAAACCCCCGCCTCGATATCGATACCAAACGTCGACGTACCAGCCACGACATCATGCATCAGCTTGACGTTCCCCTGTTCATCAAACATGACAAAACAAATTGCACCCGTGAGTACGACAATGGATTCTGCTTTGGGTGGGGAAGAATGTCGATGCGGTTGCACATACGTCCCCGGCTCCATGGCATTGAACATCCTATGCAATGAATCGCCTGCCGACTTGTGAAGCGGCAGAATCACACGAGACCGATTGCTGGACCTGGCGTAGTTCTGTGCTTGAACGAGTAGATCGTTTGTTAAAAGCGTCACAGCAGTCGCCGGCGGATCGAGCGCACGCCTTGATTGCTGTTCGGGTATCGGTTGGGACGGAACGCTCGCGTGGTTTGTTACCGACATTGGATCTCCTTCGGGTTACAGACGGCAAGCGAATCATCGACGAGCCGAAGTTCAGATTCAATGGTCCCTCAGAAAACCGTGACACTGCTTGACCGCCCCCGGTCAAGCAGTGCTCTTCGCGACTCAGAGCCGAAGCGAAGACGAAGAGACTGGTTCTGCGAAGACTCCGAAGCAGTGGCGCAGGATGAAACAGATTTGTTCCGGTTCTGGAACGATCGTTATTTCACTTCAATAGAAAGCCCTGCACCATTATCTCCTGCAGATGGCCGCAGAAGTAACCCACCACCCTTCTCGACCGTATATCCCTCGGGCGTTTCTGTACTGAAGAGTTTCGGATCAAGCTCGGCATCGAAAACGAAGTCGTACTTCATCCATTCAACAAGCTTCTGGGCCACTGCTGCCGGGTGATTATTCGTCACCGAACAATCGATGCGAACAGGAAGTTTCGTCGATGTGTCGACCCAATAGATTCGCTTCAACGTCTCGGTGAACGTTTCTTGCTCAACTTTTTGCTCAAACTTCTTCTCAAAAACAAAACCGACAACCTGCTTGTCGCCAATCTTTCTCGCGGGAAGCTTGGTCATCGTCGTCGACGACGCAATCTCATTTAATTCTTTATAGAGCTCTGCAGACGCAGGCTCGATCTTACCGAAGACAAACGTGCCTTCACCCACACTGATCTTATTATTCGAGATGTCCGTGATCGTAATTGTTTTCGCTTTGACATCCAGCGAGACAAGCTTGTGGTTCTTAAAGTCACTGATGTGGATATGAGAAACCTGGCAATCAGAATCGACAGTTTCTACCCGTTCCAGTTCACGGCCCATCACCAGATGCCGTGACAACGGCGTCCCCTTCGCTTTTTCACCCTTGCTACTGTCTTCCGCCTTGGCGGCGCGGGGATTCTGTGGATTTCCCTCGGCGTCAAAAACGACCGGCGCTTCCTTGTATTGAATCGACCGGAACTTTTGCACTTGTTTCTGCACGTCGGCGAACGCGATCGAAACCGAAGGATCGATTCGCCCGATCCAGGCTGCTGCCATCAGGATCGACGCACCAACGACCGTGGCAACACCAAACCATTTCACTCGAAACATGAAATTCCTCCTTGAATGAAAAACACTTTCAGACTGTTGAATTGAGAGAGCCCCAATCCGCTCGGCCGTCAAACTCAGCAATTGTTCGGAAGGACCTTCGGTTACAGACCTTTCACGAAACCGCTCCAAGGCCTCCTCAACGAAATCGGATTCATCAAAATCTGTCATTGGTTGACCTCACTTTCATCGCTGACGGGAGCAAACGCGGCCAGCCGGTTCTTCAGTGATGATTTCGCCCGGTGTAAAAGCACTCCCACGTGATTGACCGTGACATCCAGCTCAATGGCAATCTGTTCGTAACTGAGACTTTCCAGAAATCGCAGGCAGCAGGCTTCCGCCTGGTCTGCGGGAAGTTCCGCCAGCCCTTCCCGCAAATGATGGAATAACTCATTCTCTTCTGCGACGGATGGTGGCGGCATCGACCGACCAGCCGGCGCTGTGGCCTCGTCCAGCCCGACCGAGACAAGCCCCTCGCTTTTTCGCTTTCTTAAACGGTCGAGCGCTCGTCGTGTGGCCAGTCGAGTCACCAGTCCCGGCCAGTTCTGAATGGTCTGCGTACGAGATAATTCGAATGCCGCGACAAAAGTTTCCTGAAAACAATCAGCAGCATCCGTGTCGTTATTTAAGAGTCGGCGAGCCGTTTTCCAGGCGATTCCCCCATAAGTTGCAATGATTTGCGGCCAATCCGTCATGTCATCTCCACCGACAGTCATCGTCTCCATCACCATATTGTCGTTGGATGTCGAAGTTTTCTTACACGACCTGGCCGTATTTTATTATCTTTTCCAAAAAGAGTTCGAGCCGGTAGCAATCGCTTCATTGCAATATCATTCTGGAGTACCGCACGGTTGCCATATGTCTCTGCACGTCAGGCAAGAATGTCATGAGCCACCTGGCCGTGGATATCGGTTAACCGGAAATCGCGACCACTGTATCGGAATGTCAACTTTTCATGGTTGATGCCCATCAGGTGCAACATGGTCGCGTGCAGATCATGCACGTGCATTCGTTTTTCGATCGCCTTAAATCCAAACTCGTCAGTCGCACCGTAAACCATTCCTCCCTTGACTCCGCCACCTGCCAACCACGACGTGAAACCATAATGATTGTGGTCACGACCGTCGTTTCCCTGGGATGTCGGCGTTCGACCAAATTCACCACCCCACAGAATCAAAGTTTCGTCGAGTAATCCTCGTTGTTTCAAATCCTGCAGCAGTCCGGCAATCGGACGGTCGACGACCTGGCAAAGATCGCGATGTCCCTGGCTATTCCGGGAATGCGTATCCCATGGCTGTGCTCGACCACAGTAAATCTGAACAACGCGCACTCCGCGTTCCACAAGACGACGTGCCAATAAACAATTTCTGCCGAAGAGGGTCCGGTCAACCGTGCTTTGACCGGGAACAGTCGCGACTAATCGAGCTTCTGATCCCGACAAACCGTACATGTCAAACGTGGCTGCTGTTTCCTGGCTGATGTCAAAAGCATCAGCAGCCGACATCTGCATCCGGAACGCCAGTTCTAAAGATTCAATTCGAGCACTAAAGGCATTTTCGGCACCTTGTCGCGAACCATGCATCTGGTTGAGTCGTTGGATAAAGTCGACCTCGCGACGTTGGGATTCCGAAGAGAGCTGGCTGTTTTGCAGGTGCGGGATCACGTCTCGCGGGTTGTATTGTTTGGGAACTGCCACCTGGCACCCCTGGTAAATTCCCGGCAGAAAACGACTGCTCCAGTTCGACGGCCCGTTGACGGGCTGTCCCTCACCCAGGACCACGAAACCGGGCAAGTTCTGGTTTTCTGTTCCTAAGCCATAGAGTAACCATGAACCATACGAAGGTCGAACTGGCTGAATGCTGCCGGTAAACAGCATCCAATTGGACGACTCGTGGACCGGAACATCCGTGTGCATCGACCGGATCACGCAAAGTTCATCTGCCAGCTTGGCCAGATGAGGAAACAGCTCGCTGATCTCAATACCTGACTGACCGTACCGTGCGAATTGAAATGGCGACGGAAGTAGCCCTCCCGTGTCAAATTCAGTTTTGAGTTTGACTGTATTTTCTGGTCGCTGACCGGCGTATTGCTTCAAGGCGGGCTTGGGATCGAACGTGTCGACCTGGGACGGGGCACCGTTCATCCACAGATGAATGATCCGCTTGGCTCTGGGGGCAAAATGAGTTGGCTTCTCCGATAATGGACTGGCATTCGTCAGCCTGGAAATGACTGGCGCCGTCTCAGCAAACATCTCTTGTTCGAGAACCGCTGCCAGACCGAGCAGGCCCGTCCCGTTTCCCAGTCGGGAAAGCAATTGCCGGCGTGAAAACATTCGATCGGTCGCTTGCATTAAAGATTCCCGTACCATGATTTGCGGCATGCGATAATGGAACGAGTTCAAGGAATGAAAGCGAACTCGTTGGAACACAGCAGCGAATGGCACAATTGCTCCCACGGTCCAAATTGATCCGCTGCCGCATTCTGTGGCGTTACGCTCAAGAAATCGTGTGATAACTGTTCTTCGGCGGCCGTTGGAGATCGTCCGTAGGCCAGATTCCAGGCAAAGTTCAATCGATCATGTTCCGTCGAGAATGATTGTGTCAGCCGCGCGGCAAACGCTTTGGCCATGGCAATTGTCAACGGACTGTTCAAAACGAATAACTGTTGTTGGGGAATCGTAGTCACATTGCGAATTTCGCTGACCACGTTTGGTTCTGGAAAGTCAAACAGCCCTGCGGTCGGATTCGGTGAGTAACGACTGACGATGCTATAAACTGTTCGCCGGGAATTGGTGGGATCGTCCAGAACGTTCCCCACCAGATACGTGAAAAAGTCGTCTTCTGGCCGTTCCTTGATCGCTGGTGTTCGCTGGTTGAGTGTCGGGCCACCAACTTTCGGGTCAAGACGACCAGAAACCGACAGCAATGCGTCTCGCCAGGCTTCAATGTCCAATCGGCGCGGATTCATCCGCCACAAATAATGGTTATCGGGATCAATACTTCCATTTCGCTCGTTCGATTGACTGCCGAGCTGATACGTTGCCGAGAGCATTATTTCACGATGCAACGCTTTCACCGACCAGCCCGATCTGACAAACCGTACAGCCAGTGTATCGAGCAACTCGGGATGTGTCGGAGGAGTTCCCTGCCGTCCGAAATTTCCCAGCGTCGCTACAATCCCGCGACCGAAGTGGTAGTGCCAGACGCGATTCACAAACACTCGGGCCGTCAATGGATTCTGCGGACTGGCAATCGCATCAGCCAATTGACGTCGGGTAAAACGATTCGCCGTCCCTCCTTCAGCCTGTCCTCCGAGGACTCGCAGAAAACCGGGTGGCGCCTGTTCTCCGGGCTGAAGCGGGTTGCCGCGCACCAGGATGTGCAAAGGGTCGCCGCCACCACTGACGCTGGGCATCGCGGGGATGGCAGGACGTTCGCTCAATTTCTGTTCAATCTTCGTTTGTCGCGTTTGAGATTCCGATTTTTGTTGTGCATCGAGCAGGGACGGAACTTCTTTATTCTTGATAAAGAACGGGCTGGAGCCATCCTGCCACAGCCAGGTCAGCAGCTTTTGATCCGCCTCGGTTAATGGCTCTGGCACCACGGTACCATTTGTCGTCGCGTCCGCTTTCGTTTCAAGACGACGCAGGGCAGTGACGACCGCATCTTTGATGGATTGGGTGGCAATCCGCAGTTCGTCGGGGACCTTGTCACTTAACTCCGTTTGATCCGCCACCAGAATCCAGGCATCCAACGGACCCCGACTCGCCAATGGGTCGAGCGAACGAACAAGTCGATTCAAGGGATAACCCAGCAAGTTGCCCTGTTCCACCGCAACCGCTTCATCAATCAACTGGCCTCGTCGAATCAACGCTCGAATTCGCCATGCGGCGATGAGATATTCTTCGATGCGATCAAGTTCCCGACGCCCGAAATTTCGTCCTTGATCGGCAATCCACTTATCCAGTTCCGCCCGCTGCTGCTGAAGTTGCTGTTCCCAGGCCCGGTATTGATTCGTTGAATCGGCATCAGCAAGGACACGTTCGGACCAGACCGCCCCGTTATACGCTGCCGCCATGGAGTAATAATCACGTGTTGGAATTGGATCAAACTTGTGATCATGGCATCGCGCACAGGAAACGGTCAGCCCCAGCAATCCCCGCGAAAGAGTGTCGACGCGATCTTCGATTTCATCCGCCTTCGCCTTGGCCTCGCCCGCCGCGCCCTTTCGAAATTGAGGTCCCAGGCCTTGAAAACCAAGTCCGGCCCATTGCTGCTGATAATCATTTGATGTCAGCGGGAATTCGTCACCGGCAAGTTGAAGCCTCAGGAATTCATCGTACGGAAGATCCTGATTGAACGCGCGAATCACCCAGTCTCGATACAGGTAGGCATTCGGGGTTGGACTTAAAAACGAATTCCCTTCGTCGTCAGCGTACCGGGCCAGATCGAGCCAGTAGCGTGCCCATCGTTCTCCATAATGTGGCGATTTCAGCAATCGATCAATAACAGCCGCGAAGGCTTCGGGCCGGTCATCTTTTAAAAACTCGTCAACCTCCTCGGGAGCGGGAGGTAATCCGATCAGATCAAATGTTGCCCGACGAATCAGCTCTCGTTTCGAAGCCTTTTGGTTTGGGATCAATCCGCGCGATTCCATCGCTGACAGCGTGAAATGATCCAGGAAGGAAACCGGCCAGGCATTATTCTTGATCGCGGGTAAATCGTGCTCAATCGGAGATTGAAAGGCCCAGTCGCGACGTGCTTCGGTCCAGTCGATCGATCGCACGGCCATCGCTTCGTCGTTTGACTCGGGCATCGGAGCACCGAGTTGTATCCAGTGTTCGAACTTCGAGATGAGGGCATCTGACAGCTTCGAATCCGGCGGCATCTGCAAACTGTCGTGGCGCAGTGCACTCATCAGTGTGCTTTCGGCAGGTTTGCCAGGAATGACATTCGGCCCGCTCTCACCTCCTCGCCGGATGCCACTGGGAGTGTCGAGCAGCAGGCCACCCTTCAGCTTGTTCGCTGCTTTTGCTGTCGCGGAATGACACGCGTAACAGTGTTCCGCAAAGAGGGGTCGGATTTCACGTTCAAAGTATTCAATGCCACTGGGATCGCTTTCGGCTGCCGTCGTTGGCAAAGCCACGGTCCAGACAATCAGCAAAAAAACGAATGTCGTGCGCGAAAACGAAAACGGAGCGTTCATCGTGACTGATCGGATGCCCGCTCTGTTTCGGATGCCCGTTGTGTTCGTCAAGATTTGCCTGCTCCAGTTCCATGCGGGGCCATCACGCCATTTTCACTTGTCAATGACCACGAAGTCATCCTGAATATCGTACACGGAACACTCAATATTCGTCGTGTCGCAACGGCATCGCAGACAACATATGACGGCAATTACGGCAATGCAATTGCTGATTCATTAGATTTGACAGCGGGCGCAGCATCGTCGTAGAGTGATCTTTATGCACCATTTCTAACACTTCTCGGGAAACAGGTTATGGCGAAATCCGTTTCGAACCGTAAAAAGAAAAACCCCTCAGCCAAGGCCTTGGCGTCAACTTCAACACTTCGAATCGGACAGGTGCCACGTCCGACGACGGATGGTGACACGGCGCCGGACCTGGAAGCCCAGCTTCTTGAACAATTCGTTGTCAGTGAATCGGTTGCCGGTGCACAGGATGCCCAGGCCGAAGCCATTCGTCACGTCGTCACCAGCACGCCGCCGCACGACGCTGCTTCGCTGGCCAATTCGTTACGAGTCATCCTCGAAGGTGCGTCGCCCGACGATGCAGCAGTGCTCCGTCAAGTGCTGCAGAATGATTCGGCGGCCAGTTCAACCTTACTGCCGGGCAACCCTGACACGGATCTCGCCGATGGCTGGCGCGACGGGGCCTATCCCTACAAGAATCTTCTGTCGCGGAAGAGTTACGAGACGCAGAAGTACCACCTGCAAGTGGAATTATTGAAACTTCAGGCGTGGGTAAAGGCGGCCAGGCAGAAGGTTGTCATCCTCTTTGAGGGTCGTGATGCCGCAGGAAAGGGAGGGACCATCAAGCGTTTCATGGAACATCTGAATCCACGCGGTGCTCGAGTCGTCGCCCTGGAAAAGCCCAGCGAAGTCGAGCGCGGACAATGGTATTTTCAGCGATATGTCCAGCATTTGCCGACCGCCGGAGAAATCGTGATGTTCGATCGATCGTGGTACAATCGGGCCGGTGTCGAACGGGTCATGGGGTTTTGTTCGGACAGTGAGTATCAGGAGTTCGTACGGCAAGCGCCAGAGTTCGAACGCAATCTGGTCCGTAGCGGCGTGCATCTGATCAAATTCTGGTTCTCTGTGAGCCAGGAAGAACAGCGTCGACGATTTGAGGAACGGAAGGCCCATCCACTGAAACAATGGAAATTGTCACCCGTCGATCTGTCATCACTCGACAAGTGGTCGGACTATACGAAGGCAAAGGAGGCGATGTTTTTCAACACGGATACGGCAGATGCCCCATGGACAGTCATTAAATCGGACTGCAAAAAACGAGCACGCCTGAATGCGATGCGGTACGTCCTTCATCGATTACAGTACGACAATAAAGACGTCAGCGCCATTGGCCCGCTTGATCCACTGCTCGTGGGAAGGGCGCACATTGTTTACGAACGAGGGGAACACCCAGGTGCCATCCCGACTGCGTAATGACAATGCGCGTGTCACACACCGTTTCCGCTCGTTGCGTCACACGCTGCCGTCAAGGACGGCTCGCACCTTGCCTGTCAGTGCAGCCGCTGTGAATGGCTTTTGCACCAGGACCTCGGAGGCTTTCGTCACATCGCGCAACAACGCGGTATCGTCCGTGTAGCCACTCATGAACAGCACTCGAATTCCTGGTCGCATTTGTCGCATGATTTCCGCCAGTTGTTGACCACCCATTTCGGGCATCACGACATCGACGAGCAATAGATTGATCGGATCAGAAAATTTTTCGACGAGTTGAATTGCTTCCGGACCCATGCTGGCCTCGAGAACTTTGTAGCCCTTTGCTTCTAGTGTAATGCGAGTAATCCGGCGAACGGCGGCCTGATCTTCCACCAGCAAGATCGTTTCATGCCCCCCGGATGATGTCGGCGCCACGACGGGTTTCGAAATGTCTTCGACTTCTGCGGCGACGGGAAACAGAATCTTAAACGTCGTTCCGGCTTTCAACTCGCTTTCAATCAAAATCCCCCCACCACATTGCTTGACAATGCCATGCACGACCGACATTCCAAGCCCTGTCCCTTCGCCAATCCCTTTTGTTGTAAAGAACGGTTCGAAGATCTTGTCCTGGACTTCTTTTGACATTCCATGCCCCGTGTCAGAAACAAAAAGACCGACGTACGGGCCTGGATTAATATCCGGGTTAATCTTCCTGTCGTCAAAACTGGCAGTCACATTTCGCGTCTTCACGACAAGTTGACCGCCGTGAGGCATCGCGTCGCGAGCGTTGATCACAAGGTTCATCAGAACCTGCTCAATTTGCCAGGGAGCGGCAAGAATCCGGGAGATGTTCGGATCGCATTCCACTGTCAACTGGATGTGTTCTTCGATCAATCGACGAAGCATTTTCGAAGTCTTTTCAACAATATCATTCACGTCGACATGCACTTGTACAACGACGGATTTTCGACTGAGTACCAGCAATTGTTGTGTCAGGCTCGCGGCTCGATTTCCCGCGTCCAGGATTTCCTTAACAGATTCCCGTTCAACAGAATCGGCGGGGAGTCCTGCCAGCATCTGACTGGAGTATCCGTTGATCACCGTGAGAAGGTTGTTGAAGTCATGCGCGACCCCACCTGCCAGGCGTCCGACCGCTTCCATTTTTTGTGACTGCTGGTAAAGATGCTCCAGTCGCTTCCGCTCGGTGATGTCTCGAATGACTCCCGTAAAATGCCGATTTCCGTCAAGCTGGAATTCGGTGACGGTCAACTCCATAGGAAAGATCGAGCCGTCCCTGCGTTTGCCGTCGACCTGCCGACCAATTCCAATCACCTTCGCCTTTCCGGTACGAACATAATTTTCAATATATTTTTCGTGATCGCTGAAGTGTGGCTGAGGCATCAGCATTGTGAGATTATTGCCAATCAATTCTGATGAGGCATACCCGAAGATTCGTTCCGTGGCGGGGTTGGCCAACTGGATGTCACCCTGCATGTTGATGGTAATGATGGCGTCGTCAACGCTTCCCATGACTGAATGAAGGACTTCCGTTGCCCGTTCTCGCTCTGTCAGATCATTGAAGCAAGTCAGGATCCCCTCCGCTCCACCGTCCGTGATCAAAGTTGCGAAGACATAAACGGGAATTTCACGGCCATCGAGTCGGATCATCTTCTGCCGCTGTGGAGGTGCAGGCTCTTTTGTCTCGAAGATTGCGGCAATACGATTGCGAACGTGCTGGTGTGCTTCTGGCGGAATCAGCTCAAAGGGACTTTTGCCGATCAACTGACTCGGATCGGTTGCGCCAAATAGACGAGCGCAGGCGGAGTTGCAAAAGGAAATCTTGTTATTGACGTTAATGTAAATAGCATCTGGCAGCAGTTCGACGAGGCGCCGGTAACGTTCCTCACTTTCACTGATGATCCTTTTTGACTCCTTCAGCTCGGTGATATCCGTGATGACTGTGACGGCGATTCGACGGCCAGATTCGTCCATCCGTGGTTTGGACAGGGCTCGGAAAACTCTGGTCACGTCCGTGCCGTGGATCGGAGGTAAGACAACTTCGTAATCGAGATCTTCTCCCGCCAGAACACGATCCAGGTTGGACTTGATCTGTGACCACCCGTCGGCAATCACTTCCGACATTTTGTGACCAATGATTTGATTGATTTCACGATTAACGAGTTCGGCGTATGCCTCGCTAGCGAACAAATACTCGTAATCCTCGTTGACAACAATCAGGCTCACCCGAGCCGTGCTCATCACGATTCTCAATAACCGATGTTGTTCGCGAAGCGTCTGCTCGACGTTTTTAAGCTCCTCAAAATCAGTCACCGTGCTATACCATTCCACAACGTCTCCGGCCAAATTGCGAATTGGAATTGTGCTTGCAACGTGCCAACGATATTGGCCATCCGCCCGGCGTATTCGCAGTTCATCATAAAGGAAGTGATGCGTGAGAATTGTTTCTTTCCACGAAGCGATTGCTTGAGTCGCATCGTCCGGATGAATTAAGTTGAACCAACCCGATCCCAGCAAATCGTCAACCGCCATTCCGGTAAATTCGACCGCTTTGGCATTGACGTAAGTCAGTTTGCCATCCTCGTCTGCGACCCAGACGATTTGGGGAATGGCATCTGCCAATTCACGAAAGCGTTTCTCACTGATTTGAAGTTGACGAAAGCTTTCGTCCAGCTTTTTTTCGTTGCTTTTGCGAGCAGTAATATCGGAAATATAGCCATGCCAAATCACGGTTCCGTCTTTTTGACGAGATGGGATCGAATGCCCCTCAACCCAAAGCATCCCACGCTCCGGATGCTGAACTCGATATTCACAGCGCCAAGGTGACATCGTTTCAACTGATTGCTGGATGGATTCCAGCATCTTCGGACGATCCTCTGTAAAGATACGTTCGAATGCGGGACTGAAATCATGAACAACATCCTGGGGTTTTAAGCCGTAAATATTCGAAATCTGCGGGCTCGCATACGGCATATAGGTGCGACCATCGGGACTCGTGGCAAATGAACAGATCACGATTGGTACGGATTCCATCGTCAGGTTCATGCGAGCCTGTGCCGCATTCAATTCAGCCTCTGCCCGTTTCTGCTCGGTGATATCCCGGGAAATACCGACAACCCCTATGACGTTCCCTTTTGAGTCTCGGTAGGGTGATTTTGCGGTCGAATAGGTTCGTGTCTGGCCACCTGCGGTCAGTTCGTGCTCGTATGTATAATGCTCGCCAGTTTCGATGATCTTTTGATCCCAGACGACGATTTTCTGAGCACTTTCAGATTCAAACAGATTGGCATCATTACGATCAACCATTTCCCGGGAAGTCTTTCCGACTAACGTGGCGGCAACCTCGTTGCAGAATAAGTAGTTCCCGTCGATATCTTTCACGTAGACGGCGTCGGTTGTGGAATTGGTCACGGCGCGGATCAGCGAGTTTGCATTGTCGACAAGCCGGAATCCTCGCCGACAAAGACAGTAAATCAGGCCCGTCGTCGACAGAATATAGGCCAGGTGGTTGACAAAGAATGCGACAAGCCCCTGTTCGCTTCGCATCTTGTTCCAGCCCAAACCCGCCGTGACGACGATCCACAGCAGACTGAACACGAAATACGTCGTCGCAATTCGTAACGGCATCTGGCGGTGGATGGCTTCGATGCGGTCGGTCGCTCCCGTCACGTTCGGCGTTTTCATTGTGCGATCTTCATTCGGATTGTGCATTGAGGTCCTCCGCGTGAACGTCGTCACAACCAGCCGGGACGCGTCCTCCTGACCTCAGCACCTACCGTGATAAAAACGTCTATCATCTGCCCGAATAAGCGCTAAATCAGAATGAAATCGTGATCGATATTCAATGAGCTCAACACAATTTTCAAAAAACAGACTTAAACTTTGTAGATAAGTTTGTGAGGTTGTCATTGAAAGAAGGGTTGCGCCGCGTGCGAAAGCGAGCATTCGCCGTCAATGATCTTTAAGAGCCGCTTCAGGCGGTTCGCCAGGAGCTTCCGCTCCGTGGTCAAAAGAAACATTGGTGACACTTACAATGTCAAGTTCCTCTCGAGGCGAATGAGAACGAGACGCGCAAGAACGAGTGTGCAAAAGGAATCGAACTGCAGTAATGAGCTCGGCCGGTTTGAACGGCTTTTCGAGGAAAGTGCAACTGGCGTCCAGATCTAAATCGTCGCTCGCAAGACCGCTCATAAAGATGACAGGCAATCCCGGATAGTCTAATCGCAGCCTGTCGGCAAGTTCACGACCCGAGGTTCCACCGAGCCGCAGATCGGTCACGAGAAGGTGTAAAGAATCCGAATGCTCAGAGGCCTTCACCATAGCAGAACTCGCATCGTCAGCCTCGATGACATCGTATCCGTGAGACTCAAGCGAGCACTTAATGAATTTTCGCACGAACGCGTCGTCGTCGACCAGGAGGATTGTCTCATTTGCCGTAACGTCGTGCCGATCATCGAACTCGCGTGCCGAAGGAGGATCGATAGCGGGGTCATTTGGCAGGAAGACATCCATTCTTGTCCCGGCATCTGCGGATGTCGTCACTGATATCTGTCCACCAAACTCGCGAACAATTTCTCCGACAGTCTCAAACGCCGAACGACGCAGGGCGGCATTCTTAAAACCGATTGACGAGGCCTCGTGGTGGTCAGGGTCACCTGACGCCGTCGATTCCATCTCGGTGCAGCTCGTATCGGAAATACTGAGTCGTACCGAACCAGCAGGGATCGGAACCGACAAATCTGAAGTTGCGGCTCTTTCACAATCAGTGTGGCTGGTGTGAATATTAAGCCACCCACCATCGGCGATGATTGCCAGTGAGCTCAGGCAAAGATGTAACAGGATCCGCTCCGCAGTTTCCTGACTGACCTTGACCATGGCAGGTTTGGATGACAAATCGACTTCAATGATCACGCTCTCGCGAGCCACCCTCATGATCAATGGCTTCCAGCGACGCACCAGTTCGTTCAGATCGGTAATATGTCCTTTCGCCGCCTCTGGCTTTTGCACGTCGCGGAATTGATGAGTCAATTCAACAGCTTGCTGTCTTGCTTCTTCAATGGCGAGCACGGTGGCATAGTTCAAATCGTCGCGGGGAAGCCCACGAAGCAACTTCTCACATGCGAATTCAATGACCAGAAGGCGATTGTTGACATCGTGAAAAAGATGTGAGGCCAGGGAAAAGAGTTCGCCACTCGAGTATCGGGATTGTGACGAGTGGGTGCAGGGATCGACCGCTGACACGGGCAGCGAATTTCGTGAATCAAATTTGGCGAAAGACTCGCCCATTTTCGGACCTGCGTAGGAGTGACCAATAAGCAAAACAATCCTCCTGACCGTATGATTGGGCAGAGAATTAATACAAGATATCCGAATCAAGGATCAATTCGACATGCGCATGATCAAATCGATTAAATCGTAGACAATAATTAGAACAGGTTTGTGCCGAAGTGCAAACCAAAAAAATCAAAACATACATGCGATCACCTTTCGACCTGAAACGACACACACATACACACACAATTCAAGAAACATTTCAGTATCACGTTTTTTGCACGGTATTTTACAACAACACTAAACGACGGAGGCAGTGAATTGAACTTTCAGGCCTGAACCGGAGTAGGTCGGGCATTCAAATTTCAAAATTGGCCGGGAAAACGCGATGACGTTGATAAATGGACCACGACGGCCAATTTTGAAATTTGAACACCCGACCCCAGAACGCAAACCACTACTCCCACGAACATCTTCCATGCGTTAAGAATCTATGTCGTTTTTTGTGTTGACATATCTTATCGTCGGTGTATATTTCTTGTCGTGTGTTTGTGTTTTTATTTCGATAAGGGGGTTTTCAGATGGCGCAACGATTTTCGTCACGGGAAGAGGCTCGGCAGCAGGCGATTGAGCGACAGCGGAATCAACCGGCGGCCTATTGGCCGAAGGGGTTTCGATACAAGACTTTTGCAGATATCTACAGCTTGATGAACCGCCCGGCAGCGAC
>CAIOKO010000146.1 GCA_903858935.1 uncultured Schlesneria sp.
ATCCACGATCGGTTGCAGCGGCGGTGGGTTCGCCGTGACGGCCTATCAGCAATGTAACAAGTTACGAATCCAGAACTGTCGCATCGGCGGCGGCGATGCTGGAGGGGCCGTCCACGTCGAACAATCGGCCAATGTTCAACTGGAAGGTAATATCGTCGAGCTTGGGGTCTTTGGGTTGGTCGTCTCTTCCGGGATAAGGCTTGATCAACCTGACTTGGGAAATGTCGATGGTGCCGGTGCCTGTCATGCACTTCGAATTGCCAGCAATTATTTCGAAAACGTTCAGCATCCGCTGGTAATCGGTTCTGCCATGGACCTGGCAAACCATCCAGGCCAGGCGGTGTTTGGTGCCGTTATCGAAACAAATAACATTGGAACCTACGGCTTTGATTTCCCACTCATGACGATCGGTCGTCTGAGGGCCGCTTCCATTCGAGGAAACAGTTTCTGGCGAAAAATTGACGGAAAATCTCCGGCAATCCTCAGCACTTTCGCCGCAAGTGCAACTCCACCTCATCCGACCGCGTGCGTCATTGAAGCAAATCATTTAACGAATGGATCAGGCCCCTTCCTGAGTGGAGGAGACGTCAAAGTCGGTGGAGTCTCTCTGATTCAGAAACTGAATGCCGAGAATGACGTGAAGCTGCCATGAAACGGATTGCGATCAAGGGAGCATCGGAAACAGTCGCACACGTGCTTCCTCGGTCAGCGGCGATCCATATTCACACGGCTCAAAGGCCTCAATCCAACGGATCTTTTTCCCACGCTTTTTGCCGTAGGTATCGACAATCAGTTCTCGATATCGATCGGCAAGTGGTCCATTAAATTGTTCGTAAAACTCTTTGGCATACGCTCGCTGAGCGGCCACATCGCGCGGAAATGTGTTTTCCTCGCAGCGCGTATACGGTAGCCATTCGAAGAACTGAGAACGGTGACATTCCATCTGATCAATGATCCGTTCAAGAACCGGTTCGACGTCGACGACAACTGTCGGATGGAACGGCCTGGGGCGTTGAAAGTGATCGGAAAGATAAGCAATCACTGGGTTGACCCGCAGTGCGGGAACTTCGGGAACGATATGTGGAACAATCACCATATACGCCGCATCACAAACGAGCGTGGAAGTGGCTCGATGGTCCGGATGATAGTCATTCGGACGATGCGTCAGGATCAAGTCCGGTTGATAGCGTCGGATCAGTCCGATCAATTCGAACCGGGCTTCCAGCGTTGGTTGCAGCTGTCCGTCACGATTGCCAAGCACGTCGTATTCGATCCCCATCAACGATGCGACCGCGTCCGCTTCGGCGCGACGCACGGTGGCCAGCTCGGTCGGACTCAGTCGCTGATGCCCCGCATCACCGTTTGTGACGCTGACGTACTTGACCTGGTGTCCAGCCTCACGATAAAGCGCCGCCAATCCGCCCGCTTTCAATTCGCAGTCATCCGGATGAGCACCAATGACAAGCAGGCGCAGCGGATTAGATGTCGTCATATTTGTTAACCTCCCGTGGTGATTTTCACCGTCGGATTATCTGCTACATTGACCCAGACGTGTACGTGTGGGGTTCCCCGGTAATGCCAGACGAACGAAGGGCCTTCCAGCCGCCAATTATCCCATTCGCCGTCATTACCGAGATCGTCCGACTTGTAGAATGCCAATCGGCACTTGTCGAGGCCACCCTGTGCCTTCAGGCACTTGAAAACTTCATCCCGATCGGTCGTTCGATACGGTTCGACCAGCGCATCCAGCACCTTCTGAGCGTACTCTTTCTGATCGGAGGAAAGTTCGCTGATGACAATTCCTTGTGGACGCCCATCCGGACCGCCGAAGTGAACGCTGCTTTCTTCCGGAGCTTGTTCAACCAGGGCTTGATCTCGTTGCTTTCCGTCGAGCATTTTGAACAGGCTGTTCGCTTTCTGAGCCTGATACCAATAGACATTTCCAGGATGCCCGACCTTTTCATCAAACCCTGACGCGGCATGTCCATAAAAAATCGGACCGCCAAACGCAACGTGTTCAACACTATGTCCGTCGCACCGGATCGTCAGGTGCCGACCCGTCATCACAAATTCGAACTTTCCCGTCCCCGGCTGCCCGAAGATTGCAATCGACTGTTCTTTGCCGTACCCACCTGCATCGTCCTGCAATTGCTTTTTGATCCGATCGTGCCAGTCCGGCGAATAAAGCCCCCAGAACAGCGCTTCAATGATCTCTTGCTGATCTTTGGTGTAGAACCCTGTGGCGATCTTGTGATCTCCGGTAATCTGCCAGTTGTTCGACACGTGCATCCGCAAAAGCCCGCGGTCGTCTTTGTGGTCCCAGTCGAAACAGATGCTCTTTTTCTGGGTCGGTGTCAGACTATTGTAGAGCTTCGTGACCAGCGATTCCGAGGCCGGCTTGGTTGGTTCATCGGACACGCCGATCTGCGGAACAGCCGCAACCGCCGCTGCGAGGCCAACAGTTTGCACAAAGCCGCGTCGAGAGACAGGTGAATTCTCGCTATTCGAGCAATCAGGGCACTGTTGCATGATGATCTCCGGATAAAACGGCAAAAGGGGAGCGATACCTTTTGTGCTGTTTAATACCTTCCCGATTGAACGATGCAGACCGGTTCGAATTCACTGAACCCTCACACGTTCGTCACGCGGAATTACGCAGATTTGAAACAGCACTATCCCGGATAGTATGCGCAGATTCTCTGGAATATGCACTCAGCGAGGCTGTCTGTTATTTGTTCGGGATTTTAGCCATCACAAAATGTGTTGACGCACTGGATAAAGCCGAGGCTAAGGCTTGTTAGTGCACCGATGCGAACTCATTGGAGTTCAGTAACGCCCAGAAGAGATCCTGATAGGCTTCGTTCACGCGCAGCCTGCCATCGCGCGGCACCTGTGCCTCGCGCAGCATTTTTTTCATGGAAGAAAATTCGCTCGGACTGGGTGTTCTCGACAATGTTGCCATACACAACAACCGGATTTTTTCCGTGTCCGGCGACTTTTGTCGAACGATCTCGCCTAGAAAACTTCCCGCCGAAGTATCAAGAGCTTTACTGATCAGCGGGCCGTTCATCAATGAGAGGGCGTTTCCGATCGAACCGTCGAATGCCATCTTTTCCTCATTTTCATCTGTGTGGAACGCGACGACGAACTGACGCAACCACTGCTGACGATTTCGTTCGGCCTGCGTCCAGTCGACGGCTCCCACCTGATGTGCCTTCGTTGCGGTGAGAAAAGAATCAAATGTCTGCTCGGCCGTCATCGACTTGACATACATACGACTGAAGGCTGGCAATTCACCCAGCGTCGGATCGTCGTTCTGATTGGCCTCTGAAAACCGGCTGCTCAGTTGATAGGGTTCCGATAGGCAAATCCAGCGAATCAACTGCTTCACGTCATAACCGCTTCGCATGAACTGCTCTGACAGGGATGCGAGTAGCTCGGGATGACTGGCAGGGTCGTGTGGACCCATATCGTCGACGCTACGAGTAAACCCAATTCCGAAGAAGTGTTCCCACATTCGATTGATGAAAGCGGCAGCAAGCTGGGGTTGTTCGCCTGTGGTCATCAATCGAGCCAGTTCGACTCGACGGTTTGTCTCCGGACTTGAATCGACATCGTTGCCGTTGTATCGCGGATAGGCGACCTGCATCAGTCCGGTCTGGGTCTCAAAGTAAGTCGGCCCCCCGGCGTCATGTGTCACGAGTTCGGTAAACCCCGACAACAAGCGACCTGTATTGGGATCGCGCCGTTGACGATAAACACTGGTTGTCTGCTGGAAAAAGCTGTTCAATTCCCAGAACGCGAGCTGTTTTGTCTGGTCGAACGGGTTGTTATGGCATTGATTGCAATGTACCTGGCGGCCAAGAAACAGCTTGGAGCACACCGCGGTCGCTGGTGTCGCATCGTTATTCAGGTGAGCAATCAGAAAATTCGTCGCGCCGTTTTCTGCGTTATTGCCTTCAGCGGAAATCAGGTCGGCTACAATCTGATTCCACGGGCGATTCCCGGAAAAACTGACTCGAAGAAATTTTTCAAACGCTTCGCGGTTAACCTGAGGATTTGATGACCGGCCAATCAACAAATTTGTCCACTTGGTCGTAAAGTTTCGAGCGTAGCCCGTG
>CAIOKO010000147.1 GCA_903858935.1 uncultured Schlesneria sp.
GACCGAAGTAGCCATCATCGCTCCGCGTGATGAGCATTGTTCGAGAACCCACCAAATTTCATTCCGCATGGTCTCAAATCAGAAATTCAACCGGAATATCTGCCCCGATGCGAAGGCAACGTGTAAATCGTTTCCGACGCATGCTCATCACGCGGAGCGATGATGGCTACTTTGGAAGAAACCCTGAAACTTGACTCAACGAGTCACGCTTCAGACCCGAAGACTACGAGGCCGTAGAATATTAAGATAACATCCTTCACGGAGGTGCGCAACTGGGCGGAAATGTTACGCGTTGATTTCATCTTCCGCTGGTTTTGTCGCTGCGATTCACTCATTGTTCGCAGACCGTTATCGCGGTGAGATAGTTACCGTGCCGTTCCGCGTTACAAGTCTTTCGAAGCGGGCAGATTCACATTTCCCCGCAGCTCGAGAAATTCAGCCTCGCCCATCCCACCTTGTTTCTGTCGAAGTACATTCACTTGCGAGTCAATCACGATCGTGTATGGCGTAACACCAACGCGATAACGCGTGATCGCTACGGCTGCGTCAGGCTCATCCACGTCGATCATTACGGGAATGAACGCAGAATTAACGGTTGCGGTCATCTTCATATCTGCCCAAACATTGCGCTTCATGATCCGGCAAGGAACGCACTACTTGCCAATGAAGTAGAGGATCACAGGCTTGTCAGCCTCGACAGCTTTCTGTTGGGCGGCAGTGTCGTTGTCAGCCCAGGCGATGCTATTAGAGGGGACATAGAAGCAGTACCAGGCGTAGGCGAGTGAAACAACGGGAAATGAAAGCCAGAAATGGAAAAAACTTTTTTTTGACGGGTTGTGATCGGGAATCGCCGGAAGTTGGCAACGGGGATGTCGAGTCATACATGAAACCTCTTCTCGCTGGATATTCTGACACCAATTGAACTTCTCGCCTTTTTCCGATTCCCTGACCGAATTGATCATAACCGGTCGAGGATCTGGAATCGGCACTCACGTGGTCGTCGTTCGTCTCGGCGCATTCCTCCAGCGAAAGTACCTTCGGATTGTTTCCGGTGAGAAGTTCGAAAGACCCAAATCAACGCGGCAAGACCTGTCGTCACGACGATCGGCGTTCAGATGACAACCAGCCAAGGATTGCAATCGTAAAGCGGCTTCAGTTGCGGCAACAGCGGAGGCAATCGATCGTGTATGCCGGGCCGCGGGATATCCCGAGCGACATTCGCTGCAAGAAGGAGAATCACCCACGATGTCGAGACGATTGCTGTAACGGCGAGCATCTCCGAAATTGACACTTTGATTCGCGGTAGTTTTGGTGCTTCGCTTGTCTTGGGGAAATTGCTGAACTCAACATTTTCCTCGATTGATCGAGGAGAATGCGAAATGCCGTGAAACATCCACGATGGCAGTCCGTTTTCGAGTCTTCGCGAAATAGATCTTACTTTCACGATGGCGTTTCTTATTGGTTCCGAACGACGTTCTTGCCTAGATAGCCATTGAATCGTAGGAGTAACCCAGGACGGAAATATCGAGCAAGTCGTCGTAGGACTCGGACCACGGGTCCATGATGCGGTCTGAACCTGTGAGCACGGGACCAGGCGCAGGATGGGTCTGTCGCCAGATCTGCCACAACCGATCAACTTCAGCGTGGTGCAGCCAAAACACCGGGTCGGTCGGCGACACACTTGTGTTGTTCATGATCCCGCCCGCCCAGGCATGGCCGTGGTTGTGGGCCGGCAGTCCCGTTCCATTAGGCCGAAGCCCCCACCCTTCGAGTCCGTAAGTAAATTTCGTGTAGTCGTTCTCCCCCGAAAGCCCCGTGTCCTGAATGGCAAACTGATTCAGAATAATGCCAATATCCGCAGCGTTCGCTTTGCTTGGAGGCGAGGCATTCTTGCGCGGCGGCGGTGAGGAGCCGGAGTTTGGATCGGGACAAGGGAGAAAGCCACTAAGCCAGGCTGGGAACGGGTCCTGCCATCGCCAGTAGGGGACGCCGAGCTTCTCTGTCGCGGTAGGACGCAGGATCTTATCGACTCGCTGGAGCTCGCGTTCGAATTCCACGAGATATCGCCGGTGCCAGCCCAGGAATCGGTAAAGCCCGACTTCCCCCATGGACCCGTGCATGTTGTGGGACATATCCATGTGGTGTCCGACCAGTTCCTGGTACTTCCCTTCCTCAACCAGCCGCACGATAGCGTTTTTAAAGGCCGTTTGCTCCACAGTCGTGAAGGTCGAGCTGGCGTCCTTCCGGGCGACGACGGGGGCCGCGGCCGCAGCTCCGCGTGTCCACTTCGGGGCCGTGACACCGCGGACGCGAGTCTCATTAGCCTTCCTCAAAGCGTCCAGATGTTCGTGCGGAAACCCGCGTGCGATCACTTCGTCGAACGTCTCTGGATGACCCTGCCCGTTGCCGTGGTGACCATGGTTCATGGCGTATCTCCTGCAGATGGGGATTGAGAAGCCGAACGCGAAACAATTTAACCGGCACAGAAACAGGTGCCTGTTCGAGGAGTTGTCAGTGGATTTTACCGGCAGTTACGGCATTTTGGAAACCAACGTGAGCGCTCAAACAGTCCGATTCGGTTGACAATGAACGTCCTTCCGCCGCGTGGCCGATGCGTGCAGTGCCGGAATGAATCAGAAAGGCCGTCTTACAACTAACGGCATTTCGCCACTAAAAAATCCAATATTGCGCCCGTGCGTTTCCAGGTGGGACCGAATTCAAAGCCGTTTGGTCGCTGCTCAAAACCCGTGGTGTGGCAAAACTTGTCACCGTAATTTTTTTCGATGGGGACTGATTAATGCGAACTTCCCGCGAACGAACCAAACGGAAGCGACTGGTTCACACTTATCGAGACATTGTCGTCGTGGATTTCGAACTCATCATCCCGGACGATGACCCGACAGAACCTTGTTACGAATCCGAAACCGTGCAATGACTTCGTAGCACTAGCGTTTTGTTTCTTAGCGCGGCGCGAAGATTTTCCGCGGGAGGATAAAGATGGAGTGATGAAACGAACTGAGGATGGGCGACAGCTCAATCGCGATCGTTTGACATTTCAGACGCAGAACTTTTTCAAGTTGTCAGGAATCTCATACACATGCTCTTAATTTTGTCGACTTTTTCTTCCTTGTCAGCAAATCTGCCAGCTTTCAGGATGTATTCGATATGTCTGAGCGCTGCTGCCGATTCGAGTGCAGAATCGTTGCGGGGCGTACGCGAGTTAAACAGGAAGCGAAATGACAATCGCCGCTTCGGCAATTTTGTTCGCAAAAATCGAATTGTTTCATCGATACCGGCACCGACAAGAAGCACGCTACTCAAACCAAGAAAGGTGCTGAAGTTCGCGATTTTCGCATCCCAAATCAACAGGCAATCTTCCACATTGCCATGTCGTGCCAGTAAGTAAGCGCAAATAATTAAATGCTCTGACAAACCCTCATTCTGTTCGTGTTCCAATGTTTCGTATTTCAATAAATGAATGACGATCAGGCGGTCTTCTGGGCGGGGATCATGCATCAGTAACCGATACAGTTCTCGCATCGATCCTGCTTTGATAATCAGGCCTGCGACCTCGCGCGCTTCGCACTGTTTCTTGCTCCTCAATTCGCACAGTGTTTTGAGCGCCGAGTCAGTCATTTTGGAGACTCATTTATTAAATAACCGACGGCTTAGTCGTCGTCCGTATTAAATGTTTTGTTTGACGATCTTACTCAACATGTTTGGATGTTTGAAATCGATTGAGGTATTCATTTACGTTTGAAGCGAGGGAACACTGTTTAAGCCGAAAAACGGTGTCCCCGACTTTGGTGGATGCACATTCGGCCCGCCAGTCTTAAGCCGCATCGCGGCGGCCGAGATTAGCCTGCAGCGGCTTCAGCCCCAGGATGAAATGCGTCAAATACATGACGAAGAAATGGGGACAGGTCCCAGTGTTATCTGGACGCGTCGACGTTTCTCCTCCGAGTACCTTACATACCCGGGAATATCCACAACTTTGGGCGACCGGCCAGAAGTCGTCCGACTTCACGGTTGTTCTGAGCCGATTTCCAGTCCGACTGACGTCGGCCGCTCTTGTAGATGATGTCGGTCACGCAAAGGTCGCAATGATTATCATCGTCTGCAGCGGCGAGATCGGACGGTGGCGGGCTGACTACGGAGCAACTTGAAATCTGCTGAATCTGAATCGTTTGCCAGGGAACACAACGGGTTCTGAGCAGACTATTGCCATCGGGACCGGGGATGACTTCCTGCGTCATACAGTTTGACAGTTTCAGTCCGTCCAGTCCGGCATGGGTAAGGATCGCGTTATAGGCCTGACCTGATTCATCACGAATCGCCACCTGTGAACCGAGCGGAATTTCGGACAAATTCCGCTCCAGTTCAGCCGGTGAGCATTTCAGTCGATTGATTGTCGAATCCATTGTCGGTTCGAACCAGCGCTGAATGCGGCCGCTGCCAAACTCGAACGCGTCTACCGTTAAGTCTTCGGCCTGATATTTCATTCCTTTTGGAGCGAATTTGTCTGAGGGGGGGGCCACGAGGGAATAGTGAGAGATTTGAGACGTCTCGACGATCTGGAACGGCGTATGGTTTTTCCTGGCATATTTTTGACCATCGTGATCGTCAAGTACTTCCTGCGACATGCTGTTGACCAGCACCAGTTTTCCGGGCTCTTTGCGCAGGAGGGTTCCCTGAAACGGCTGATTCAGGGCGGTGATGCTGACATACGAACCGACAGGAGTTCGGTCAATTTCCAGTTGCAACACTTCACGATCGATCGATGCAACTCCATTCGGAAGTATTTCAGAGCCAGACGGCGGTGTTTCAGAGCCGTATGAATTCAAAGAAATGACGCGATCTTGTGACGCAAAAGAGTCGTGCCGGGCTGATCCAATGACAGCGCAACCGGATGTCGGCAACAGGAATAAAAGCAAACAGCTGGAAATTGCTTTCATGGGCACGACACGGTTTCGATGGAGAGTTTCCTTCGTTTTTAATCGCCAAGAGAAGATTATTCTTGACGGATGCGGAGAGTCGAGAGAGGAGTTCAACGCCGAATCGGCAAACCGATCTCAGGCACGCAGATGGCTCCGACATCGGCGACTTTTGCCGGTGACAGGACAAAAGCCGGGATCATTGGCTAGCCCGACGCGCAACTTTTGACGTTATGCACTTTCGATATCTGGAGTGAAATTAAGAATTCAACGCAAAGGCGTTAGGACGCAAAGAATGCAAAACGCGTTAACGCCATCGTTTCTTTCAAAGTAGCGATCACCGTTCCGAGTGATGAGCATTCGTCGGAAAGGATTCGAGCGTTGCCTTAACATCGGAACAAAGACTTCGCTTGAATTCCTGAATTGAAAACGTGCTGATTCGTATTTGCCTGGTTCTCGAACAATGCTCATTACGCGAAGCGATGATGGCTACTTTGGTCTGAGATGGAACCTCCCTGGCTTCGATTGCGTCGCTGTTCCTTGGTGTCGTTGCGTTAAACTCCAATTGAATTCGCATATTCTTGTGGGAAACCCGTTCTCGACGTCGCAAACCCGCAACTTCACACTTGCGTACCGGGCTGACGTGTCATGTGGTTCCAAACATTAAGAAACAAGTTTCATTTTTCCATTGACGTGCGACAAATTTCGATATATTATCTTGACGCCGCTTGGTTTGGACGGCGGAAATTGCGAATCTGGCCACGGCGGGGAATCGCCGAAAGAGTTGAAAGTAGAACTCGACAGTGCTCAAAGTTGCCCAATCGTTTCCATAGTTGCCCAACCGTTTCCATAGTTGCCCAATCGTTTCCATAGTCGCCCAACCGTTTCCATAGTCGCCCAACCGTTGTCATAGTTGCCCAACCGTTTTCATAGTTGCCCAACCGTTTTCAAAGTTGCCCAACCGTTGTCATAGTTGCCCAACCGTTTCCATAGTTGCCCAATCGTTGCCATAGTTGCCCAATCGTTGCCATAGTTGCCCAACCGTTGCCATAGTTGCCCAACCGTTTCCATAGTTGCCCAACCGTTTCCATAGTTGCCCAACCGTTTCCATAGTTGCCCAACCGTTTTCAAAGTTGCCCAACCGTTTCCAAAGTTGCCCAACCGTTTCCATAGTTGCCCAACCGTTTTCAAAGTTGCCCAACCGTTTCCAAAGTTGCCCAACCGTTTTCAAAGTTGCCCAACCGTTTCCAAAGTTGCCCAACCGTTTCCATAGTTGCCCAATCGTTTCCATAGTCTCCCAATCGTTTCCATAGTCGCCCAATCGTTTCCATAGTCGCCCAATCGTTTTCATAGTTGCCCAATCGTTTTCATAGTTGCCCAATCGTTTTCATAGTTGCCCAATCGTTTTCATAGTTGCCCAATCGTTTCCATAGTCGCCCAATCGTTGCCATAGTCGCCCAATCGTTGCCATAAATGCCCAATCGTTGTCATGGTTGCCCAATCGTTGTCATGGTTGCCCAACCGTTTCCAAATGTATGTTCAAACCGAAAAGATTTTTTGTCTCGGATAACACTGATGCGCATGGCGCGAGCTTCGCCCGCAACCCGATCACGAGAAGAATTTGAACCACGAAATACACGAAAAAAGAACAGTTGAGGCGAGCCGCGTCAGCCCCTGGATTCTTTTTTCCGCGAATACGGACTGCCGGTCGTTTGACATAACCCCCCCCCGGCATTTGCGTGGTTCAATTCGTCGTCGAACGTGACGGACGAAGAGTCCGAGGGCTAACGCACCTCGGCTCGCCTCGACAACGCGTGAACGACGATCCAATTCTGAACCCGTCGACCGACGCGTATGAACCGGCAGTGCCGGTCCGGGGTGAAAATTCCTGAATGGAACTTATTGGTTAAAAGTCAGTTGATAAAAACGCTGCAAGCATCGGAACACTCATCAACTTAGCGGCTCGGTGGAAACCTCGTCCTCCCGAAGAAAATGCCGGGAAACCTGATTTCTTCTGCGTCCTTATGTTACTTCCGGCGCGATTGCAAAAAGGAAACGTGATTTCGAATGAGAATCCTGAATCCTCGATGGATCAGAGTCTGTTGCTGTGTTACTTTAATTGATCAATTGCTGAACGTTTTTTGACTGAAGTGAGGGGTTTCTCTTGCGCTCGACTCGTGCGACCTTTCGAGGATTTTTTATAGCGCTTGCCGTTACAGGCACCTGCTTCGGTCTCGGTGCTCAAATCGCCTCGGCCGACGCGATTTCGTTTGAGGATGATGTCATCCCTGTACTGACCCGGTTCGGGTGCAATTCTGGAGGCTGTCACGGAAAACTGGCCGGGCAGAATGGGTTTAAGCTTTCCCTGCGCGGGTTTGCTCCTGACGCGGATTTTGAATCGATCACCCGGGAAGCGGTTGGTCGACGTGTGAATCGGGCGATGCCGGAACTGAGTTTGCTCGTCGTTAAAGGATTGAATGCCGTTCCGCATGGTGGTGGTCAGCGCCTCGCACCCGATTCGCCCGGCGCGAAGCTACTTTCCGACTGGATTCGGAGCGGCATGCCAGGCCCGAAGAAGGACGAGCCGATGCTGGTGAAACTTGAGTTGACTCCCGCCACGGCAACGCTGGTGATCGGCGAAAAAATTCCTCTCACGGTGACAGCGATCTATGACGACGGACATCGACGGGACGTCACTTGGCTCAGTCAATTCAACTCCCGGGATCGGGCGATGATTGATGTCTCGGATAAGGGTGAAGTTCAAGCGTTGCGACATGGCGAGACGGTCGTCACCGGAGCGTTTCGCGGTTTCGTGGAAGTCGCGGCTTTGACTGTTCGTTACGAAAACAAGGTGGAACCGGCGTGGTATGCCAGCCGGAATAATTCCGTTGATGAGGCGGTGTTTGACAAGCTGGCTCAACTTCAGATCGAACCGAGTCCACTCTGTGATGACGCGACCTTTTTGCGACGAGTGTCGCTCGATCTCTTAGGCGTTCTGCCGACGTCGGTGGAGGTCCGTACGTTCCTGGCTGATCCCCGAACAGATAAACGCGCGCAACTGGTCAACGCCTTATTAGAACGTCCGGAATTCGTTGATTATTGGACTCATTGGCTGGGTGACCTGTTACAGAATCGCAAAGAACGGGATCACGATGTCCGTGGGGTCAAAGGAGTTCGCGGCTTCCATGACTGGTTACGAGCTCAAGTCGCGGCCAACAAAAGTTGGCGCGAGATTGCCACATCGGTTCTCACGGCGAAAGGTTCGTGCGTTGAACAACCCGCAGTCGGCTATTTCATTGTCACGGTTGGCGAGATGGAGGCTCACGAATCAGAAGTGGCCGATTCCGTAGCCCAGGCATTTCTCGGGACTCGCATCGGTTGTGCACGTTGCCATAATCATCCGCTCGAAAAATTTACCCAGGATGATTACTACCGATTTGTTGGCTTCTTCTCTCGTGTGGCACTCGATCGCCAGCGGCCAGAGGAACTTCCGACCACGCTAAAGGTCGGGACACGGCATCAGCTTAATTTATTACGGCAGATTGAGCAGGAACAAAAGAAGCTGGAGAAGCTTAAGGCTGATAACTCTGAAGCGAACAAGATTGAAGAAACTGAGAAACGGATTGCCGACATTCAGCGGCAAGTCGAACAGGCCGGTCAGTCACGTGTTGAGGTAAGGCAACCCCGGACCGGACAAATGCTGGCCCCGCGTCCGCTCGATCGGACCGAGACCAGCATTGCCAGCGGTAGCGATCCCCGTGAGGCATTCGTCAACTGGATGACTGATCGATCGAACCCGTATTTCTCTGGTGCGATGGTTAATCGGTTATGGCGACATTTTCTCGGGGCTGGTCTGGTTGAACCGGTAGACGATTTGCGAGCGACGAATCCTCCTTCAAATCTGGCGCTGTGGAAAACTTTGAATCAGGAATTTGTGGCGAGTGAATACAGTCTGAAGCACGTGATGCGTTTGATCCTGAATTCACGGACGTATCAACTGATGTCAGCCACGCGGGAATCGAATTTCCGCGATAGCCGGTTTCTTTCGCATTTCCAGGCACGTCGCTTACCTGCCGAGGTGCTGCTCGATGCGATCTGCTCGGTAACAGATCAGCCGGAGTCCTTTACCGGTTATCCGGTTGGACTGCGGGCTGTGCAGATTCCTGATCCATTCACTGAATCGTACTTTCTGACGTTGTTCGGCAGGTCTGCTCGCACGACAGCCTGTGCTTGTGAGCGAAGCGGCGACGTAACGCTGCCTCAATTGTTGCACCTGCAGAATGGCGACGGCTTGTACGAGAAAATTCGATCTGGCGACGGCCTGCTGTCAAAGTTAGTGGCGGCACAGGCCGATGATTCCACTGTGGTCGATGAACTGTACCTGACGACCTTATCGCGGTTTCCGACATCTGAAGAACGAGCTGGAATCAACAAGGCGATTGCTGGCGTTGATCGCGCCGATCGACTGGAGTTCTTCGCCGATCTGCTCTGGGCGCTGATGAATTCCAAAGAATTTACATTCAATCATTAAGACTTTCGCAAAGCGAGCAAACCGATGTTTGATCTCCGATTTCCCAACCGACGTGATTTTTTGCGGGTCGGTGCCGTTGCGCCGATGGGATTGTCGTTGTCCAGCTACTTGCAAGCCGAGTCTGCTGGCGCTGTTTCACAAAACCGTCGAGCCAAATCGGTGATCCTGGTTTATCTGGGTGGTGGGCTTTCTCATCACGACAGTTTCGATTTGAAGCCGAATGCGGTTGAAGATATTCGTGGCAAGTATCAACCGATATCGACGAATGTTTCGGGGCTGCAAATTGGGGAGCTGCTTCCCAAGATGGCTCAGACGATGGACAAGGTCTGTCTGGTCCGGAGCGGTGCTCATAATAACGATCATCACGAAACGGCAACAAACTGGGTGATGTCAGGCCGCTTCGGTTCGGCGTTTGGTGACTGGCCGGCGATGGGTGCGGTGGTGGCTCATGAAAGTGGCTTTCCCGGCACATTGCCGCCGTATGTGGCGATCCCGCGAAACCCGTCATTTACGTGGGAACTCGGCAAGAGTGCTTATCTTGGCGGCCGGTACGAATCATTCAAGGCAGGTGATCCGAACGAAGCCAACTACCGGGTGCGCGATGTTGTCAGAGCCGAACCGTTACCAGAAGCCCGCGTCCAGCGGCGGCAATCGTTGCTGTCGACCGTCGATAATCTCTCGCGATCGATCGAAGGGAACGACCAACTGAGTGCTTACGATCAGTTTCAACGTCGCGCGGCCGAGATGGTTCTTTCTGGCGAAGCCCGCGATGCGTTTGCGATTGAGAAAGAGGCGAACGAGCTGCGAGACAAATATGGACGAACAACATTCGGACAGAGTTGCCTGCTTGCTCGTCGACTGGTGGAACGGGGAGTGATGTTCGTCACGGTCAGTTTTGGTGGCTGGGATCACCACGCCAAGATCTGGCCAGGACTCGAATCCAAGTTGCCTGACTTTGATCGAGGTTTTTCGTCGCTGATCAGCGACATGCACGAGCGGGGTCTGCTGAAAGAGACGATGGTCGTGATGATGGGCGAATTCGGTCGCACGCCGAAAATCAATAAAGATCTAGGCCGGGACCACTGGGCACCTGCCGCGTCGATGCTGTTCACAGGGGCCGGTGTCGTACCAGGCAAGGTGATCGGTGCAACGGATAAAGATGGCGCTCAAGTCACAGAATCGCCGGTCGCTCCAGCCGACGTGGCCTGCACGATTCTTTCGGCGCTCGGGATTGATCCACACAATCAACTGAAAACACCAGACGGTCGACCGGTTGAAATCCTTGACCAGGGAAAACAGATCGAGGCTCTGTATGCGTAAACGCCTGTCAGTATTATTTGTCATCGGTTTCGTAATGGTCTTCGTCAGTCTGTCGAGCCTCCATTCTGAAGACAAACCGGAAGCACCCCGAATTGCTCTCGCTGTTCCGTTCGCGATGACACCGAATACGACGACGAAAGTGGTGGTTCGAGGCTGGAAATTAAACCGCGACATCGAAGCCAGAACGACCATTGGCAATGTCGGCTTGCGAGTCATCAAACATGAAAATGCGAATATCTCCAACGGTCAGGAAGCGAAGCTGATTGGTGATACTCAGATCGAACTTGACGTGACCATTCCGCAGGATTTCTCAGCGCAGACACTGCCAATCACGTTCGTCGCAGGTGGTGTCGAAAGCAATTCCTACTCGCTGCTGGTTGGTGGGCGGTTCCCTGTTGTCGCGGAAATCGAACCGAACGACAGTTTTCGACAGGCTCAGCCAATTGCGGTGCCGCAGATTGTCGATGGTCAGATTCATGCCGATCGTAATGTCGACACCTATTCGTTTTTATTAACAGAGGAACGAAGGGTAACCATTGAAGTGATTGCCCGCCGCCAGGGATCGGGACTCGACAGTTTACTGACTCTATTTGATTCAAAAAAAGAAATTATCGCGACGAGTGACGATGCCGAATTGACTGATTCCAGGATTGAAGTTGTGCTTCCCGCCGGGAAATATTTTCTTGTTGTTCAGGACGCACAAGATCACGGCGGTTCGGCGAGTCCTTATCGGCTTGCCGTTGGTTATTGAAAACGGTTACTTGAAGAATGAGGATGTCATGCACAGAACGAATCTGCCTTGTTCTGGACCATTGATGCGACGCGACTTCCTGAAGTTCGGGTCCCTGGGGCTCGGTGGGGGACTCGTGTCCAACCTGCTAAGCCAGCGTGCTTCAGCAAAGGAGCTGGGACGATCTTCGCCAGATACGTCTGTCATTTTTCTGTGGTTGCCTGGTGGGCCACCGCATATGGAAACTTACGATATGAAGCCGGACGCTCCGGCAGAATATCGAGGTGACTTCAGGCCGATCCAAACGTCAGTCCCCGGCCTGGACGTGTGCGAGCATTTACCGCTGCACGCCCGGGTCGCCGATAAATTTTCGCTGATTCGCTCGATCTCTCATACGTATGCCGGTCACGGCGACGGGATGAAGCATCTGCTGACAGGCCGTGAACCGGGAACCCCCGAGGATTTCGTCACCATCCATCCGATGGTGGGCTCGATGGTCTCCAAGTGTCGAGAAGACATTCATCGCGGAATTCCGAATTACGTCACCGTCACAGATCCTGGTCGCGACGGGATCGACGTTTACGGGTTCGGGTCTGCCTATCTCGGACCATCGACTCTTCCGTTTATTTTTGCTGGTGACCCCAGCGATCCAAAGTTCCATGTACCTAATCTGGCACTGCTTCCACAGATTGCGGATCGGATGCCTGAGCGTCTGCGGCTGCTTGATGGTCTTGGTCAATCGTCCGCGTCTCGCGATTCGACGACGCAGATGGCCAGCATGAGTTTCTCTCGGAAACAAGCTCTCGAACTTTTGCAAAGCTCGGTTGCTCATAAGGCGTTCGACATCGGAAGCGAGTCCCCCTTGTTACGTGAACGATATGGAATGCATGCCTGGGGTCAGCGATGTCTGCTGGCGCGGCGTCTGGTCGAACACGGAGCCAGTTTCGTGACCATGGTTCTCGAGAATCCTTATCAGTCAGGACTGCCTGCTTATAACGCCGGTACCTACAACTGGGATTCGCACGCCGTGAACTGTCATATTTTCAATGACTTGAAACAGCGGCTTCCGATTTATGACAAATGCGTTTCGGCACTAATCGAGGACCTGTATGCTCGGGGACTGAATCAGAAAGTCATGCTGGTTGTCACGGGTGAGTTCGGTCGTACACCGAGAATTGAGAATCAGGTCGGTACGCAGACGGGTGTCAAACAGCCTGGCCGCGACCATTGGCCGAACGCAATGTCGGTACTGATTTCGGGCGGGGGATTACGGACAGGTCAGGTAGTCGGGTCGACCAATAGCAAAGGTGAAGTCCCCAAGGATCGACCACTGAGACCGACTGATCTCTGGGCGACGGTGTTTCAGCATCTGGGCATCAACTGGCTCGATACAAACTTTCTGGACTACAGTGGTCGGCCACAACCGATACTTCCCTCGGGCGAGCCAATCAAAGAACTGATTTAAAGAAAAAGGGCTGCAAGATATGGATCGCCTCAAAAACAAAGTTGCTGTGATTACGGGAGGTGGCGCGGGGATCGGTCGGGCCACTTGTGAATTGTTTGCCGAGGAGGGTGCGACCGTCGTCGTTGCGGAACGCAATGAATCGAACGGGCGAAGTGTTGCCGAAGGGATTGTCAGCCGAGGTGGACAATCGATGTTCGTTCCCTGTGACGTCGTCAGTGAAGCGAGTATTCAGGCCATGGCAGACGCCACCGCGAAGGCATACGGACGGCTGGATATTCTCGTGAATAATGCAGCGGTGTTCGTATTGAAGGGAATCGACGCTTCCGTGGAAGAATGGCGTGAAATCCTCGACATCAATGTGGTCGGCCCAGCCTTGTGTACCAAGCACTGTGTCCCCATCATGAGGCGCGGTGGCAGCGGGGCGATTGTGAATCTGGCTTCGATTTCGAGCGTGATCGCTCAACCGGAAATGGTGACGTACAACGCGACCAAAGCGGCCATTGCCAATATGACCCGATGCATGGCGATGGACCTTGCAAAAGACAATATTCGTGTGAATGCTGTCGGGCCCGGGGCGGTCTGGACACAGATTGTTGAGCGACTGACGTCGGAAAAAGGGATGGATCGCAAAGCGGCCGATGCCGATGCGGAATGGGGTGGAGCACATCTGCTGAAGCGGATCGCCGATCCACGTGAGATCGCATTTCCGATCCTGTTCCTGGCTTCGGATGAGGCGTCGTTTGTCACTGGTTCGTTGTTAATGGTCGATGGCGGGTATACGGCACGTTGATCGGTGGCGTTGCGACCGAATGATCAAACTTCGCAATTCGAAGATCAGTTCGAATATCAAGTAGTGAACGCGAAGGCAGATGGCAAAGGGTTGACGACACGACTAAGATCCGCGAGCGCTCGCACATAACGGAATTTAACAGCGGTATTTACGGCGAATGATTGAATACAACAGATACAGTTGGTGGAAAACGACTTTTTCATGGCGAGGAACAGCACTCTCGAGGGTCGCCGGGCGAGTTCTTCTCTTTACGTTTTACGCCTCGATCGTGCAGGTGGCATATAGTGCCGCAGTCAGTTTCGGGTTGTTCGAGCATCTCTTCGGAATTGACCCTGTTGCGCACTCGGTGCTTGGTTCGTTACTTGGTTTTCTCATTGTTTTTCGCATGAACGCATCGAACGCTCGATTCTGGGAGGGACGGAGCAGTTGGGGACAGATCATCAATTCCAGTCGAAATCTTGTTCGAACTGGCAGTGAATACAGCAAAGAAAGCCAGGAGCTTGCGGGACTTGTGACAGGCTATGTGATCTGCCTGAGACGGTCGCTGCAGGGATTGAGGGACACGGAAGAGACCGAACTTTACTTGTCCGATGAGGTGCGACATTCCGCAGACACATTCGGCAATCCTCCTACGGGAATCACTGCAGCAATCACATCCTGGATTGCAGATCAGTATCGAGCTGGAGTTTTTGACTCCGTGATCGTTCGCCAGCTTGAAGAACAGTTGTCAAAAATCGTTGACTCACAGGGGGCTTGTGAAAAAATCCAGAAGACCCCGCTACCGTTCGTCTACGTGGTGATGGTCAAGCAATTGATTGTTGCATATCTTCTTACCTTGCCTGTCGTTCTCTGTGAGCGCTGCGGTTGGTGGTCTCCCGTACTGATGACGGTTGTTTCACTGGGACTGTTCGGGATGGAAGAAGCGAGCGTGGAAATCGAAGACCCGTTTGGAACCGATCATAATTGTCTCGATATGCAAGCCTTTACTTTGACGATCGCCCGTGATGCCGGACAGCTCGCCCGGCGGGCTGGGAAACGTTCAATGAAAGTTCAACCGACTGAAAACCATTCGACCTCAGATTTGGCTCATGCGTCAACGAAGTCGTTTCAGTCCGTTCAATAACAGGAGTCGCTTATGTCCAGTTCCAAATCATTGAAGCGGATACTGGTCTGTCTGCTCGCGATCTCAAATGGAGTGAATTTTTCCGAGCCAACTTTCGCTGCCGACGGCCGAGTGATACCCGAATTCCAATTGCTCGACGCGACTGGAAACGTGACGAAAGTCTCGAAGCAAACGAAAGGGCCGCTGACCGTCGTCTGCTTTCTAGGTACTGAATGTCCACTCGCCCGCTACTACGGGCCGCGGTTGAGTGGTCTGGCTAAGGAATACAGCTCACGGAACATCCGATTCCTTGGCGTAAACAGTAACTCGCAAGATTCCTTGGACGAAGTGGCTGCATTTTCCAAAGAGTTTGGAATTTCATTCCCCATGTTCAAAGATCCTGGAAACAAAATCGCAGACCTGTTCGGTGCCCGACATATGGCCGAGGTTTTCGTGCTCGATCAATCGTTAACCGTGCAATATTGCGGACGCGTCGACGATCAGTACCAGCCAGGAGTCACTCGCGAGAAGCCAACACGTCATGACCTGAAGTTTGCGCTGGATCAGCTGCTGAATGGAACGCCGGTCACAGTTCCCCGTACCGAAACGACAGGTTGCTTGATCGGCAGAATAAAAACGCCGGTGAATGCCTCGGCGTCCGCTTCTGACGTCACGTTTTGCAACCAGGTAGCGCGGGTTTTGAACCAGCATTGTGTCGAGTGCCATCGACCGGGCGAGATTGGTCCGTTCTCGTTGACGGACTACGATGAGATCACAGGTTGGGGCGAAACGATCATTGAGACGGTGGATACGGGCCGTATGCCGCCCTGGCACGCAAATCCGAAATACGGGGACTTCCATAATTCGCGGCAGATGCCGGAAGCCGACAAGCAGCTTCTGCGAGACTGGGTGAAAGCGGGTATGCCTTACGGAGAGAAGTCGGATTTACCCAGGCCACAGGAGTACCAATCCGGTTGGCAATTGGCTCGCCAGCCGGATCTTGTATTGAAAATGCGAGACAGACCATTCCACGTTCCGGCGACAGGGACCGTTGAATATCAATACTTTGTGGTCGACCCTCACTTTGAAGAGGACCACTGGGTTTCTGGATCGCAAGTGATTCCCGGGAACCGACCGACCGTACACCATTGCATTGTGTTCGTCAGACCCCCTGATGGAACAGACGTACGAGGCGTGGGTTATCTTACCGGTTATGTCCCTGGCCAGCGAAGCTCCAGTTTCCCGTCCGGATACGCGCGACGCGTCCCAGCAGGTTCCAAATTTGTCTTTCAAATGCACTACACACCAAACGGTGTTGAGCAGACGGACCTCACTCAAATCGGTATGACATTCATCCCGGAAGCGGAAGTGACTCACGAAGTCATCACACTCATTGGGATTGATCAGGAGTTTGAAATTCCGCCACACGTTCCAGATTTTCCTGTCCATGGAAAGGTTGGCTGGTTTCCAAAGCGTGCGGAGTTGCTTGCGATCATTCCCCATATGCATGTCCGAGGAAAAGGGTTTGAGGTCACAAGCGTGACCGGCGAACAGACAAAGATTCTGCTCGATGTTCCACGGTATGATTTCAACTGGCAGCATGTGTACGAGCTGTCCAAGCCGTTGAAGCTTGATCAGATTGAGCAATTGGAATTCACGGCACGTTTCGACAACTCTGAAAACAACCCGGCGAACCCCGATCCGTCTCAGACGGTTACCTGGGGCGATCAGACATGGGAAGAAATGGCCATCGCATTTTTTGAAGTCTCTGAACCCCGTGATGGCTACGAAGAAAAAGAGCCTCAACGGAATAAGCGAAGACTTGTCCTGAATGAAGGCACTAAGAAAAGCGATACGCAATCGGCGGATAATTTCGTGAGCGAATTCTTTCTGCGGTTTGATAAGAACCGCGATGACCTGGTGGAACCCCACGAAACGTCACTAGCCTTTCGCAAGTTTGGATTTCGAAATTACGATGAGAATCGTGACGGAAAGTTGAGTCGCGATGAAATTCGCTCGGCGGCAGAACGACGGCAGAAACGGTAAACTGCGGTTCGTCTGTTTGTCGTTGTGACCCGTGATTCATTCGATTTAATACCGTATCGGAAAACCGTTTGTCGATATCTCAAAACTTCGGTCGTTCTACCGCCTGGATTGTTGATCGCCCGATCTGGTCCATCATGTTGCTGATTTTGATCAGCTTGATTGCCCTCGTTGGCTACTTTGATCCGGATCGTGTCAGGAATATTTTTGTACGTCAGACTGTTGCGGAAGCTGTCTCTGAACCCGTTGTGAAGGAAACAAATGGGGAACCGAAGGGGGGCAAGAAGCCACGTCCCGACGTTGAGGCGTTAGACCTGACTCGTTCCGATGCGATTCTCGTGATTGAGTCTGACGACGTCTTTACCCCGGCAGGCGCCAATGCCTTAAGGCAGATGGTGAAGTCGCTGGAGTCGTTGCCGTACATCAGAAGTGTCCTCTGGATGGATCGCGTGCCGGCTCTCAATATCTTTGGACTGCGAGAGCCTTTGTTTCCCAAGTCACAAGCTTCGGCGGCTCGTTTCACTGCGGCAAAAGAACATGCCCTTAGTAATCCTCTTGTGAAAGGTCAGTTACTCTCTCCCGACGGTCGGACAGTGATTGTACTGGTCAACTTCGACTGGCTTTATGTGACCAGCGACGAAGATTGCACAACGAATCTCAGGAATACCGCAGAAGCGGCGTTGTCTGAAAACCCTAACGTACATTTCACCGTTGGGGTGACTGGGAATGTTCCCATTCGATTAACGATGGAACAGACGCACGAACGAAACAATCTCAAGTTCCGGATTATCGGGTATGGCGTCGTATTGATCATGGCTGCGATCCTGTTTCGCGGAATCGTTTCTGTCGTCATCGTGTCACTGGGGCCTGCGCTCGGCATCTTCTGGACGATCGGCTTTCTGAACTTTTTCAAATTGCAGGATAACCCGTTTAACGACGTGGTCCTGCCTGTCATGCTCAGCCTTGTTGGCCTGGCGGACGGAGTACACATGATGGTTCAGATTCGAAGATTTCATGCATCAGGTATGAATGAACGGGTTGCCGCGAAGGCGGGATTAGAAGAAGTAGGCCTGGCCTGCTTTCTGACCTCAATCACGACCAGCATTGGCTTCTGGTCGCTATCGCTGGCTCAGCATGTCATCGTACGGGAATTTGGCTGGAGCTGTGTGCTAGGGGTGCTATTGACGGTCATCGCAATTTTACTTGTGATCCCGCTGGCTTATTTTTCATCGCCCGCCACGTTCTTTAGAAAGATCTTCAGCCGAAAATTCTTCGGGATTCGTCTGGAGCCGTCAGGACAGCAAGAGGGGCTTATCGAACGGCACCTGCATCGTGTGACGTCGCTGGTTGACCTGGTTTTGAAACGTCCAAAACCTGTGGCGTGGATCGGTATCGCAGTCACCCTGGCTTGTGCCGCGATTGCCTTGCAACTTAGGCCGGATGAGCGGCGTTCGAGCTTCTTACCCGAGGGGAAGGAGGCCACGAAGACCCTGCATCAGATGGACCGAGCCATGGGAGGTCTCGAGTTTTCTGAGGTTCAGATTCGCTGGTCGGATAAGATTCCGTCGGATTCGCCTGAAGTTCTGAAAGTCGTTGTCCAGGTCGACGACTTATTAAAGTCAGAACAGCTGATTGGAACGCCGATCTCAATCCGCAGTCTGCTGGATGCCCTTCCCGGCGACAGCCCGACAGAAGAGCGTGCCTCGATGATCGAATTGCTCCCACCTCCCCTGAAGCGAGCGTTTTATCATCCGGAAGGACAATACGCGACGGTAACATTTCGGGTGCTGGATATCGGAATTGCCCAGTACAGTCCAGTCTTCCAGCGAGTCGAGGCAGAGCTGGCAAAACTGATGTTACAACACCCCGAATTCAAGCTGAACCTGACTGGGTCGGCCATCTGGCGGTGGCGCGATCTTTATCGAATTGCGCTGGATCTGGGATCAAGCCTTGGCAGTGAAACGATCATTATCATTTGCGTGCTGGGAGTTGTTTTCCGGTCTGTCCGATTAGGGCTGATTGCGATGATTCCGAATATCTTTCCGCTTGTCATCTGTGCAACATGGATGGTCTTCACAAATCAACCACTTGAGATTGTCACTGTTTGCTGTTTTACGATTTGTCTGGGAATTGCCGTGGATGATACGATTCATTTTTTGACCCGGTTCCAGGAGGAGTTACCACGTTCAACCAGTCGGAAGCAAGCGATTCGAGCGACGTTTGAGGCAGTGGGAACTTCGATGTTGATGACGACCATGGTTCTGGTTGCCGGCTTCACGACAGTCACGTTCAGCGACATGCGGGACCAGCGAATTTTTGCGAGTATGGGGGTCATGACCATGCTGACCGCTATGATTGGGGATCTCGTGATCCTGCCGGCAATCCTGGCACTCTATGCCCTCCCTGCCCCGGGCGAAATTGAAGGCAATTCCGTAGACGAAATCCAATCGCCAACGACCAGGACATAATATTTTTCAGATTTCGAATCAGGCCTCGATTTGCTTTATGATCAACATCCCTTTTGTTAGTTCATCCAGGGCACACTGAAGTGGTTATCCGACAAGTTCAGGGATTGGGCGGTGACTGTCAATCAGATAGCGAGGACGCCCCGCCGGGTCACGAACGGTCGTCTTATCAAGATCAATACCGAGGTTATGGTACAGCGTTGCCAACACTTCGCCGTAATGGACCGGTCGTGTCTGGGCAGATTCGGCCAGCCGATTGGTTGATCCGATTACCTGTCCTGTTTTCATTGCTCCACCGGCTAGAAGTGCACAACTGACCTGAGGCCAATGATCACGTCCACCTGCAGGATTAATTCGCGGAGTTCTTCCGAACTCACCCCATGCCACAACGCTGACTTCATTTGAGAGACCGCGATCATGCAGATCATCCACCAATGCTGTGATCCCCTGGTCAAAAACAGGTAACACTTTGCGGGCGTGCACAAAGTTAGCTCCATGCCAATCGAAATCTGCAAACGATACGGTGACGCAACGCACGCCGGCCTCAATTAACCGACGAGCCACAAGAAACCGTGAGACCAAAGCTCGATAGCCCAAGTTTGAATAGGGGAGGATTTTATCGTCGTCAGTACCATATCGGGCGCGGACTTTTGGATCTTCACGATCCAGATCAAGGGCCTGCATTACACGGCTTGATGTCAGCACGTCGAGAGCTTGCTCGACGTGAGTTTCGAATCCTCCCATCCGTCGCCGGATGTCGGACTCATGCCGAAAGCGATCGAATGAAGTCAAAAGTGCGCGACGATCATTTAATCGTGGCAGCAGATTTTCATTGGGCTGCATATTGGCTCGCGTTTCGCCATCCGGTCGAAACGGCTGATGAGCGGACCCCAGGAAACCTGGTCCCCCGACGTTGTAGGGCGAATGCTGCATGATCTCTGAAAGATCGGCGACGGCCGGTACGGCGCGATGCGTCGGTCCATGCACTGCCGACACAAGCGAACCAAAGTGAGGAGCACCGCCTTGAATCTTGTTTCCGTAAGGGGCGCCAGTCACGCATAGCGTCGAAGCATGTGCGCCGTCGGAGCCGACAAGTGATCGAATGATTGAGAAACGTTCCATCCGTTGTGCTAAACGAGGCATCAACTCACTGATCTGAATTCCATTGACCGAAGTTGAAATCGGATCAAACTCGCCTCGTACCTCGACAGGAGCATCAGGCTTCAGGTCATACATGTCCTGATGGGGTGGCCCACCTGGCATGTAAATCATGATCACACCTCGATGCGCGGATGAGCCTTTTGAAGCAGTAGGTTCGCTCGGCAAGGTTTCTGCCTTCAACAGCCGAGGAAGGGACATTCCCCCGATGAACAGCCCGCCCACTTGAAGAAAGGATCGCCGGGTAAAGCCATCACAAAACGACGAAATCCGTGAACCAGTCAGTGTCAGCATTTGCAACCTCACGGGTGGAAACAGGACTTTTCCTGAGCTTGATGATACATCAACATTTACTTACAGGAAATGGCTCGATCCTTGAACCGTGTTCGCGAAACCGAATGCACTATCATGTAAAGGCACTTGACGCTTCGATCATTCTTGGAATCTTTATACCTTCACTCACGCAATCTCTTGTCCACTTCATACAATGCGTCAGTATTTTTTGGTGCAACAACGGAGCGATGGAAGTACGATGAGCGAATCAACTATCGGAAGCCGAGTTCGGGTCATTGACTCGCATACGGGTGGCGAGCCGACTCGTGTTGTAATCGATGGTGCTCCCGATCTCGGTAGCGGTTCGATGGCGGACAAGCGGATCCGGTTCCGGGATTCGTTCGATTCGTTCCGGTCGGCAGTGGTGAATGAGCCACGGGGTTCAGACGTGGTTGTTGGCGCACTCGTTTGCGAACCTGCTGATCCGAGCTGTGTTGCTGGCGTTCTGTTCTTTAACAATGTCGGACCACTTTGGATGTGCGGTCACGGAACGATCGGCCTGGGGGTAACGCTTGGACACCTTGGGCGAATCGGCAAGGGGACACATCGATTCGACACGGCGGTTGGTTCCGTGACGATCGAGTACGATGGCGCGAACCGAGTCAGCTTCGAAAATGTCCACAGCTATCGCTTTGCCAAAGATGTCCCAGTGAATCTCGAAGGCTTGGGAACTGTCACTGGCGATATTGCCTGGGGAGGAAATTGGTTCTTTCTTGTCAATACGGAAGCACTCCCAGTCGAAGTTCTGCGTCGGCCTGAAAGTCAAACAGCGAAGCACTTTGGCTCGGGCGAAATCGAAACCCTCACCGATACCGCATGGAGAATCCGGCAAGCTCTGGAACGGAGTGGCATTACCGGGGCGGACGGTGGTGAGATTGACCACATTGAATTGTTTGGACCACCGGGTGACCCTAAAAATCACAGCCGCAACTTTGTTCTTTGTCCGGGGCGTGCCTATGATCGATCACCCTGTGGAACGGGGACATCGGCGAAGCTTGCCTGTCTGTTTGAAGATGGCAAGTTGAAACCAGGTGACGTCTGGAGACAAGAGAGTATTATTGGAAGCGTTTTCGAGGGTTCGATTCGAATCGATAGTGACATAATGATCCCGCGAATTACCGGATCGGCGTATATCACCGCTGAAGCCACACTGATACTCGACCCGTCTGATCCGTTCCGTCTGGGAATTCGTTCGCAGCAAAGCCATTAATCAGCGCCTTATTCTATTTCTATTACCGTTATCGAATCGTTTATGAAGGTTTGACAGCCAAGGAGACAATGAGTTGAGTCAGCGTGCGGTCGTTATCGGTGGCGGTGTGGTTGGAGCTGCGAGTGCTTACTACCTCAATCAATCTGGTTGGCAGGTCACAATTATCGAGCAGAAGGGGTTTGGTAGTGGTGCTGCACATGGGAACTGTGGCTATGTCTGCCCCAGTCATATATTGCCGCTTCCCCAGCCAGGAGTGATGGGCAAAACCCTGAAGGCAATGTTCAGCCCCAATTCCCCCTTCTCGATCAAGCCCCGATTCGACCTGGCGCTTTGGAGCTGGCTGTTGCAGTTCGCCCGTCATTGCAACGAGAAGGACATGCTTGCGACAGGTGTGACACTGCAACGAATGCTCAATTCTTCAAAAGCGTTGTACGAAGAACTATTTGCAAATGAACCAATTGATGCCGAATGGCAGGAGTCGGGTATTCTCTATCCATTTCGTCACGAGGCAGGTATGGAACACTTTGCCGAGAACGACAAATTCCTGCGCGAGCATTTCAACCACGGGGCCGACCGATACGATAGTGACGAGGTTGTCAAACTCGAACCCGCTTTGAAGTCAGGGTTGGCCGGGGGTTGGCACTTTCCTGGTGACGCTCATCTTCGTCCTGACAAATTGATGTCATCCTGGAAGACCTTGCTTGAATCACAGGGTGTGACGATACTCGAATGGCATCAATTCCAGGGGTTTTCGAATGAAAAAAAACCTCGCGCCTCCCGCGCAGTGACGTCTAAAGGGGATGTCGAAGCCGATGCCTTCGTTGTTGCGACGGGTGCCTGGACACCCTTATTGAATCAGCATCTCGGATGCAAAGTTCCGATCCAGCCAGGAAAGGGTTACTCGATGACGATGGCCCGGCCGAAGCTCTGTCCCAAGATGCCGTTGATTTTCGAGGAACACCGAGTCGCCGTGACCCCTTGGCCCTCCGGATATCGACTCGGCTCAATCATGGAGTTTGCCGGGTACGACGAGACAATTAATCCAAAACGAATCGAGATGTTACGAGCGGGTGCCAGTCACTATCTTCACGAGCCAACGGCAGAACCGGTCGTCGAGCAATGGTACGGCTGGCGACCGATGACGCCTGACAGTCTTCCGATCATTGACCGCAGTCCGGCGCTGGAAAATGTCTTTATTGCGGCAGGCCACAATATGATTGGAGTCTCTATGGCGACTGCAACCGGAAAATTAATCACAGAACTATTGAACGGTGCGCCAACGCACATTCCTGTCGAACCGATGTCGGTTAAACGTTTTTGAGAGTCGAAATGCCCTATCATTTTGTCGCTACGCACCGGGTTGAATTCTTCGAAACCGATCTCGCCGGAATCGTACACTTCGCGAATTTCTACCGGTATATGGAACAGGCTGAGCATGCGTTCTTTCGGTCGCTCGGACTAAAAATCCACGGGTCACTGCCTGACGGGACCGTGTTTGGCTGGCCTCGCGTTTCGGCCACATGTTCGTTCAAATCTCCTGCATATTACGAAGACGAGTTAGAAATTGGCATCACCGTTCAGCGACTGACACAGCGATCATTGACGACCTCTTACCACATTCAACGTGCCGGAGTGTCGCTGGCAGTCGGTGAAATGAAGACGGCGTATTGTGTAATTCCAGTAGGAGCTAAGCTCGAATCCGCCGAGATACCTTCCGAGTACTTTGATCGACTGATAGCGCTTCAACAGTCATCGGACGAAGTCTAACGACACTTAGAAAAAAGCCTATATCGTTAGGCTTATTTGTCTCGCGGTAATTCACTTGAGGCGATATTGCGATGCTTGTTATGAATTGAGATTGAAGCCACATTCATCGACACAAGAGAAAATCACCGCCCCTACTGCAAACAAAGTTACATGAATGCTGGGCGAATTTTTTCATGGTTGAAGACGAAACTTCGGTGTTGCAACGCTTGTGATGGCGTGTCTTTTCACGTGTGCTTGGTTGAGGAGCCTGTCAATTATCGACATCGTCAACATCATAACTCTCTTTGGAAAAGCTTATTCATTGGAGTGCTCTGATGGTGAACCGACTTGGCTGCATTGGAAAGAGCCTACCAGTATCAAAAAGGAATTCACTGGGCGGCACATTCACAGCCATTGACTGTCAAGCGATTCGTCGGGACAGAGCTTAAGCTCCCAATTCCAATCCGGTTTAAGACACTCTCGATAATGTATGTGCCGACCGCTACCGCCAAAGTAACGGTAATTGTCACTTCGAGTTAGGTGATTCTTCTTCCATTGACCGTCATCTCACTTTTGCTTTTCAGGTCCGGAAAATCGAGTCAGATGTAAATCGCTGAGCCAGCTACGGAAGATCGCATAACTGATGTAAGCCAATCAAGCCAACACGGTGACAGATTACATTGATTCGTCGAAACCTTTTATAACGTACCCTTGGACGAGGGGACGCCTGTTTGACGAGGATCAACTGTCGTGGCCTGCCGGAGCGCACGCGCCGTCGCTTTAAACAAAGCCTCGGCGATATGGTGGCTATTGGTTCCGTGATGCAACAGCAGATGGAGATTCATTAAGGCGTTGGAAGCGATCGCCTGCCAGAACTCTTCGACCAGTTCGGTATCGAAATTGCCGATCTTCTCGGTTGGAAATTCGACTTTGTAAATGAATTTGATGCGACCACTGAGATCGAGAGCCGATGTCACGAGCGTCTCTTCCATCGGCAGCGTCATTGAACCATATCGCGCTAAGCCATGCTTATCACCGGCGGCCTGAGCAATCGCCTTACCGAGACAGATGCCAACATCTTCCGTCGTATGATGCGCGTCGATTTGCAGGTCGCCGATGGCGGCAACCTCAAGATCAAACATTCCGTGTTTCGCGAACAACGTCAACATGTGATCGAGAAAACCAACTCCGGTCTCGACTTTTGCTGTGCCTGTCCCATGCAGGTTGAAGACGAGTTGGATATCGGTTTCAGCAGTTTTTCGATGGATCGTCGCGATGCGGGTCATGTTGTTTACCTGGGATTGGATCTGCGTTGATTACGAGCGATTAGCGGTGCGCCCCTCGGTTCAAATGAGACGACTTAGACGATTTCCTTAAGTGCGGCCAACAACATATCAATCTCAGCATCGGTTCCGACAGTGATACGAAGTCCATCCAGACGTTGGTCCCTAGCCCAGGCGACATTGTTGAATGTCATATATCGAACAAGAATCTTGCGGGCTCGCAACGCATCGTATTGCGCCTTATGGTCGCCGGAAGGGTGTGTTGCCCAGACGAAATTGGCCTGACTGGGGACAACATGAAATCCGAGTGAACTTAATGTCTCCGAAAGGCGTTCTCTTGTGGTACGAATTCTTGAGACGTTCGCCATCATCCACGCCTGATCCTGAATGGCAGCAGTCGCTGCTGCAAGTGAAATCGCGTCACAGTTATAGCTGTCTTTCATCTTCCTCAAGCCGGAAATAATCGTCGGATGAGCCATCGCGAAACCGAATCGAATCCCCGCCAAGCTATAGCTCTTGCTGAATGTCCTGGTAATGACGACCTGCGAACCGATTGTGCTGTTCAGCAGTTCGCCGCGATGCGGGTAGTCCGCGAAATCGCCATAAGCTTCATCGAGAACCAGAACTCCACGCGGTGGCGTCAGCGAAATCAAATCGTCCCAAGTCCACCGATTGCCCGAAGGTGAATTCGGGTTTGGAACGAAGACTAATTTGCACCTCTCAACAACAGGCATAACTTTGTCGAAGTTCCAGGACCAGTCTGGTTCGAGGGGCAATCGAACACAGGGCGCTCCTTGAAGGTCAGCCAATGTTTCGTAAAGAATGTAGCTGGGAAAAGGAAAGGCTACCTGGTCACCATTACCCGCGAACGACCGAGTGAGTATCGTCAGGACTTCGTCGCTTCCATTACCGGGAAGAATCCAATCGGGATCGACATCCAGAACCTCGGCCGCAGCTTTGCGAAACATTGTTCCGTGCGGATCGGGATACATATTCAGCCGTCCCCGTGCTGCGTCGGAGATTGCTTCAACGACGAGCGGAGACGGAGGATACGGATTTTCGTTGGTGTTTAATTTAGTCCAACCGGTATCTTGCGGTTGCTCGCCCGGCATGTATCCGGCAAGGCGATCAAGTTCAGGACGAAAAAAGCTCATGGTTTCACAGGTGTTATTGCGGGAACGAGGTTAAGAGATATTCTGAATGATAGACATTCGTTTTCAAAAGGATTCCATGGGCGAATGTTCAGCCGAGTAATTGGGTGACTCTTCCACAATCGAGATGTCGTGTGGATGGCTTTCGCGAACGGATGCCGGAGTGACCTGAATGAAGCGGGCTTCGGTTCTCAGCTGGTCGATCGTCCGAACTCCGCAATAACCCATACCGGCTCGCAAGCCTCCGATCAATTGGTACAACACACTGGGTAACGAACCGCGATAAGCAACGCGTCCTTCTACGCCCTCCGGAACAAGTTTTGACGTTCCTTGTGTACGTGTCTCTTCTCCATTCGATTGCCGATATCGCTCGCTACTTCCTTTAACCATGGCTCCTAGTGAACCCATTCCGCGATAACGCTTGAAGCGACGGCCTTGATAAAGAATCGTTTCGCCAGGACTTTCGTCCAAACCCGCTAACAGGCCACCGAGCATGACAACATGGGCACCCGCAGCGAGTGCCTTCGTAATATCGCCGCTATAGCGGATGCCACCGTCAGCGATAATCGAAACGTTCGTCCCAGCTGCGGCCTTCGAGGCATTGGCGATTGCTGTGAGTTGTGGCACGCCGATCCCCGCAATGATGCGAGTCGTACAGATCGATCCGGGCCCGATACCAACTTTCACGGCATCCACACCGGCTCGAATCAATTCACTTGCGCCTTCCGTCGTCGCGACGTTTCCTGCGATCACATCGATATTCCAGCGGCGTTTGAGTTCTTTCACGGTCTCGACAACATTCTTCGAATGCCCGTGAGCACTGTCGACGCAGAGAACGTCGACACCCTTTTCGATCAGACACTGTGCCCGCTCATAATCTCCGACACCAATCGCGGCACCGACTCGCAATCGACCGCGTGAATCCTTCGCCGCTCGCGGATATCGCAAGTTCTTATCGATGTCTTTGATCGTAATGAGACCTTTCAACTGGTAGTTCTCATCAACAAGCAACAGTTTTTCGACCTTGTTTTCGAGCAAAATTCGCTGGGCATCGGCGAGCGTTGTATCTTCCTTGGCCGTGACAAGGTTCTCCTTGGTCATAACCTCAGAAATGGGGGTGTCTTTATCTCCCGAAGGCATGAAACGGAGATCCCGACGAGTCAGGATTCCCATCAATCGACCGTTACGAGTGACAGGAACTCCGCCGATATTGCGTTTCTCCATAATGTCCCAGGCTTCGGCTGCCGTCGATTCCGGAGGGAGAGTAACAGGATCGACAATCACACCGTGTTCAGCGCGTTTGACTCGTTCCACCTGCATCGATTGATGCTCGGCAGACATGTTCTTATGGATGATTCCAATGCCACCTTCTTGAGCGATGGCAACTGCCATGTCGCTTTCTGTCACGGTGTCCATTGGGCTGCTGACGATCGGAACATTAATACGTATATTTCGAGTTAATTGAGTGGCGACATCGGCCTCATTGGGCATGACTTCGCTGTAGCGAGGTTCGAGCAGAACATCGTCGAACGTGATTCCTTTATATGCAATACGATCTTCCATTTTGGCTCCCCTGCCTTATTGTCCGTCTACAAAATCTTTCGTGGGTGCAAGTGTCTCGCCTTGCACGCGGCGCTGCAACCGATTCGATAATTCCACAAGCTGATCTACGTCAAGTTCTTCCGCTCTGGTATCGGGTGGAAATTTCATCGATTCCAGCACTGAATCAATCTCTGGCTTTGACAATCGCTCTTTAAACAGGTTCACGACGACGCCGCGCAATACTTTGCGACGTTGGGTGAAAATATCGCGGAGAAAGACTTGGAACTCGCCGCGATTCACGATTTTAGAGCTTTTCTCGAGATTCGGATCGATTCGCACGATTGCTGAATCGATTGTTGGCCTGGGCCAAAACACGCTTGGCGGAAGTTTCCGAAGCATTTTCAAATGACATTGGGACTGCAAGAATACTGAAAGCGCACTGTATTCACCGGTCCGAGGCTTTGCCAGCATTCGCTCTGCCAATTCCCATTGAATCGTAACAACCATTAATTCCCATGGAAGATCGCTGGCGATCAGGTTGGAAATTACCGGCGTGCCAATACTGTAAGGCAGGTTTGCAACGAGCTTCAACCGTCGCTTCGGATCGACGGCCAATTCGCGACGTACCGCATCCATGACGACCGGAGCGATTTCATTTTTGCTCTTCAATGCGTCCGTATGCAACATCGTTACATTGCTTCGCCCGGCGACCGCCTGGCACGCAAGAGTGTACATATTCGAATCATATTCGACGGAAACAACTGATGCCGCAGCAGATAAATAGGTCGTTAGACCACCAGTTCCCGCCCCCACTTCCAGGACAACATCATCCGGGCCAAGTCGAGCCTCATGGACGATCAATTCCAATAGATTGAGGTCAATCAGGAAGTTTTGTCCAAGGTCCCCGCGCGGATGCAGTCCCAGTTCTTCGAAAAGGGAAATTAAATGCGTTCGTGTCTGCCGTTGCGGTGAGTTCATAAAAATCCGGTAGTTTCTTGTGAACTTGAGATTATAGTCAAAAGTCCGCAAGAAATCGCACTATCGACTAACAAGTTCAGGAACGAGATCGTCCCACACGATTGAATCTTAGGACAAACAAACGGTATGAAGCTAAACTTCAGCGACTCACGACAGATTCTACGCCCATCTTCGACGTTCCGCAGGGGCATCAAAGTGAGCGGGACTGTTAAACGGTAAGTCGTACAACGAAATCAAACCCCGTGATCTCCTTCTGGGAAAATCCAAGTGAAAGTCAACCCGATTGATCTTAGTCAACTGAAAGTATTTCCGCTTTCTGAGCGCAAGAGTCTGACTCGCGCTGACGAAATCCTGATCGATCCTGATTCGGCAGCAAAGCCCTGCCCTGAACGAATTGCGCCGCTCATTAAGCAGTGTGCACAAAACATCCTCGCGGCCAACCGGCGCAATGCCAGTATCATGCTGATTTATGGTGCGCATCTGCTTCGCAACGGTACGGCCAGAATTCTTGAACGAATGATGGATCGAGGATGGCTTACGCATCTTGCGACCAATGGAGCCGGCACGATTCACGACTGGGAATATGCGTGGTTCGGAGCGTCGACCGAAAGTGTCGAGATGAACGTCAGTAACGGTACGTTCGGAACCTGGCATGAAACCGCGTCAAATATCCATCTGGCTTTAATGGCAGGTGCGCTGGATGGTCTTGGTTACGGATGTGCGCTCGGCCGCTTGATCCACGAAGATGGAGTGTCATTGCCGACCACAACGCAACTTGAGAAGGAGATTATTTCCTCTCCTTCTCACCCTTTGACTTCGGCGAAATCGGACTTGTTGCGAACGATGTTTGAACAGAAATGGCCGGAGGGGCCAATTCGGATCGAACATCGCTGGAAACAGGCTTCGATACTTGCCCAGGCTTACCGACATGGTGTCCCGGTGACAGTCCACCCAGGGATTGGGTACGACATTATTTCGAACCACCCTGTCTTCAACGGAGCCACAATCGGCCGCGCAGCGGAATGGGATTTCAAGTTGTTTGGAGGTTCGGTTGAAAAACTTGACGGTGGAGTCGTCCTCTCTGTCGGCTCTGCCATCATGGGGCCACAAGTGTTTGAGAAAAGTGTCAGTTGCGTGAATAACCTCCGCTTACAGTCGAATCGACCTGTGGTGAACGGTCATCATGTGTATGTGGTTGACTTGCAGGACGGTGGCGGGTGGGATTGGACCAAAGGTGAACCCCCCAAATCGAATCCGGCTTATTATCTGAGATTCTGCAAGAGTTATTCGAGAATGGGAGGAGCGATGCAGTATCTTCAGTGTGACAACGCAATGTTCATCCATAATCTTTACCACGAACTCCTTCGAGTATGAGGCAACAAATCCGTCCGGCATTGCATCCTGGCCTTTGTCCCATTCGCCTCATTAATGTGCCATAAGACCCGTTCATGAAGACGATAAACAAAATGCCCCGCAGGTCTACTGCAGCCCAGAATTCTCTGGCATTCACCTGTATCTCCCTTTAGACTCAGCGATCTTCGCGATTTACTAATCAGCAGGAAGGTTGAAATGCAGTGGTTTTGTCCAAAAATATTGTGTTTGTTTACGGCTTTCGTCCTGTTGTCTGACGGCCAGGCGTGGGCTTATAAGAGGGAAACTCGAATTCCTTTGTCAGGGTGTCGTGGTCATTTCGCCGCCTCCGGCACAGCGCGCTACGTCTCAAAACAAAATGAGACAAAAACACCTGATCAGGAAGATATAATTGTTGAGATTAATAACGTACCGATGAGACCCGGAACCATACTGGTTGTCTATGTCACTGACGAAGCAGTCGGAACGATCAAGCTCGACGCCAAACAAGGGGGGACGTTGAAGCTCACTTCTTCGTCCAAGAAGTTCATTCCGCCGCTTGATGAGAGCACCAGCGTCGTGCTGAAAACTGTTGATGGCCGAATGGTGATGTGGTGACAGAACCCAAGAGCCGGGCGATTCCGTCAGGCCCCGATACGGATTCTTTTCCTGACAAGTCAATCGTGGATGTCGGGGATGGCTGGCGTGTCTTTTGGGTGTTTTTTCAGTGGAGTATCCGGCGAGAAGCATTGAGACTATGGAATTACGCGATCTTAATCGTGCCTGTTCTGATGTCGGGCTATTTCGTTCGAAACCTCTTGTTCCGAGCGTTTCCCGTTCCGGGTGCCGCGTTGCTGGAAAACTTACTGTTTATCGCAGTATTTTTTATATTTACCGGAGGAGTCCTCCATGCATCAAAGGCGGTCTGCTGGGAAGTCTCACGCGAGCTAAGGGACCTGGTTCGCCTGACTGGAATTGCCCCATCGACCCTTCTCTGGTGCCAATCGTTGTCGCGATGGTGGACGATCGCCCTGTCGATCATCCTGATCCTTCCGTTAGCAATGTACGCCCGAACGATGGGAGGAATTACCGGATACCAATGGTTTGCAGGGGGATGTTGGCTGTTACTCGTGACGGTTTTAACGGCGGGATTCGCAATGTTTGCGAGCGTCACGTCAAATCGGGCGAATAACGCAGAAACGGTCGCCGCGACCGCATCATTCCTGTTCATGGTGGTCTACCACCTGCTCTTTCTGGGAATTAGCGCTTTGATCGGGCTGGTCGCGTGGTATCTGAACGGTAAGGTTCAACCTGCAGTCGGATCGATAGGCCATCAGGCAGCTATGTTCGCTTTGGAATTTGCACCACCGATCGCCGGGGTTTATCGAGGCCTCAAATCGCCTGCAACTTTTTCTCCTCTCGATCCCGCGTTTTTTCTCCATTTTATAACCGCGTTCTTTTGTTTGTGGGCTGCAACTGTCGTCTTGAGAAATCGACTTCGTGTTACGACTCTGGGCGACGATCCGTTAGCGGAACCTGAAATCGTGCCGCGAAAAGTGCTCAACCTGGCGTCGCCAAGACCTCGCTGCAGCGACAGGCCTTTCTTGTGGAAGGACACATACATTCTTGGAGCTGGCCGATGGTCACGGGTGTGGTGGACGTTTCTCAGCGGTATAGGGCTTATTGTCGTGAGCGCTTCAACTATTCGAAATGTCGACAGTGCCGAAGTCATGCCATTGGTCATTGGAATTATTGCGATTTGTCTTTTGCCTTGCGTGATCGCCGTTAAATTTGATGCGCTGCTGACAGCCGAGTTTCGCGACAACACTTGGAACAGCTTGATGCTGCTTCCGATTGATCCTCGCATTCCGATCATTGCAAAAATTCAAGCAGCCGCATGGGAACGCAAAACGATTTTCGTGCCTGTGTTCGTCGGTGCGGCGATTGCCAGCTACTGGAACGTTACGGCCGTTTTAATTTCCGCAACAATTGCGTTGCTCGTGGGGATTCTGATGATTGAGGTTTCGATTTTGAATCAATTCTATTCGAAATCGTGGTGGGTTGGTCCCGTTATCGGACTTTTCATCGTATTGATGATTGGCGTCATCATTCCCGTCTGGGCTTTCTATGGAGTCGCATCAGGCTTTGTGTTTACCGTTTTCTCGCTTGCTGTGTTCAATTTCTGCATTTATGCAAATATCAATTGGCGATTGCATCATTGGACTGAAACCTAGTGTTTGTCGTTTATCGGAAGCGACGTGTACAGCATGACTTCCTTCAGTCATGTTGTGCACATTGACCAGCAAAGGGAGACTCCACTGCTCGGAAGAAGTCCGACCTAGTGGTTCGGAATCCAAACGTCAGGATTTTGACAAAGCGCTGGTTGTTTCAGGCTAACACATCGGTGATGACATTCCCCGCTACGTCCGTCAAACGGTAATCGCGACCGTTGAAGCGGTAGGTCAGTTTTGTGTGTTCCAACCCCATCAAATGCAGCAATGTCGCGTGCAGATCGTTCACGTGAACTTTATTGGTGACTGCCTTGTATCCAAATTCGTCAGTAGCTCCATAATGAAAACCACCTTTGACTCCGGCGCCAGCCATCCAGATTGTAAATCCATTCGGGTTGTGATCGCGGCCTTTTGAACCTTGCGAATCGGATGTCCGGCCGAATTCGCCCCCCCAGATCACCAGAGTTGAATCAAGCAATCCTCTAGCCTCAAGGTCCGCGAGTAATGCTGCCGCAGGCTGGTCAGTGTGCAGACCGTTTGACCGGTGGTTTGTTTCAAGATCTGAATGACAATCCCAGGGAACATCGTTGACGCTGCCGTCCGCTGAAGTCCCCTTTCCTGCGAAGATCTGCACAAACCGGACCCCACGTTCCACCAATCGGCGTGAGAGCAAACATTGTCTGGCAAACGTTGTACATTCCGGAATGTCTAACCCGTACATTTTATGAGTCGCTTCAGACTCTTTCGTGAGATCCAACGCATCGGGCGCGGCCATTTGCATACGATAGGCTAGTTCATAAGAGTTGATTCGAGCGGCGAGATCGGCTTGAGTCGAACGGGAACTCGCATGGTCCTGGTTCAACCGACGAATCAAGTCAAGTTGCGAACGTTGTTGTGCGTCGCTATGCCGATTATCACGTAGCAGGTTATCGACCGCCTCTTTGCGACGTGCGTCAAGCGACAATGCCTGATAAGTCTTGGGTAGAAATCCCGCCGACCAGATCTGGTCGTCGCCGCGCGGCCTTGTGTCGTGCAGAACAACATAAGACGGTAAATCTTGATTCATCGATCCGAGGCCATAGGTCATCCACGCACCCATGGCGGGCAAGCCGGGACGGTTCGTACCACACATGAGCTCAATCGAAGCCGGGGCGTGATTATTCTGTTTCAAATGCATCGAATGCAGGAAACACATCTTGTCGGCGTGCTTGGATAAATGTGGAAAAATCCCTGAAACCCACGATCCCGATTCACCGTGCTGCTTCCATTCGAATGGTGATTTCAGGCATTTACCGCTGGTTGTAAAGAAGCCGGTTTTCGGGTCAGAGCCGGCAAGATCCTGACCGTCACGTTTCTGAAGTTCGGGTTTGTAGTCCCATGTGTCGACCTGTGATGGCCCTCCGGTCATGAACAACCAGATAATCGATTTGACTCGACTGGGGAAATCAGGCGATTTCAGCCCCAGTGGATCACCTGCTAGGCTTGGCGCGGCGTGACTTTCCTGATGCAACAGACTCGCCAGCGCCAGCTTGCCGAATCCGAGTCCCGCCTGTTGAAGAAAACGGCGTCGGCTTGGAAGTACGATTTCACTGGCAGTCGCGGAATTCTCGAAAAGCATATTGAACGATCCTGTGATCAATGTTTTCAGTCGATGTAAACGAATTCATTTAAGCAGAGCAGGACATGACAGAACTCCACGAGTGCCGGTTCGATATTTGTACCGGCATCTATGCCCGCAACGGATCTTTGACTTTCAATAAAGGCGAGCATCTGATTTCGTTCGGAATCTGACGGAGCATGAGCGAACGCAATTCGATAGGCGAGGTCAACTGAGGTTGCGATCGGGACTTCTTTTGTCGGGCGAATTCGTTGTGCGAGCTTCTCGGCCTGCTGACGTACGAACGGTGAATTCATCATTGCGAGCGACTGTGTTGGAACTGTTGTGCTTATCCGCTCGCCAACGCTTTGGGTCGGTTCCGGAGCGTCGAACATTGTCATCAACGGAATCAGCTCGCTCCGTTTGACTCGTAAATAAATGCTGCGACGTGGTGTATTATCCAAAATACTGGGGCCGTACATCCCAAGGTCGAGATTTCCGCCGATTGAAAGTAAGGCATCACGAATCAATTCCGCATCAAGTCGTCTCGGCTGGAAATGCCACAAATACTTATTTGACGGATCGATTTGCAGATTCTCGGCATTGATTTCATGGGATTGTTGATAAGCGGCACTCAGCATGATTTGTTTGTGCAACGGTTTCAGCTTCCAACCATTCGAGACGAATTGTGAAGCAAGCCATTCCAGAAGTTCCGGATGAGATGGTCGATCTCCCTGAGCACCGAAATCATTGGGAGTGCCAACGATCCCTTCGCCGAAGTGATGCTGCCAGACGCGGTTAACCATCACTCGAGCGAGCAATGGACCGGCACCTCGTTCGACGTTGGTGATCCAATCCGCCAAGTCGACTCGCGGATCGACCGTTCCTGAAACAGGCTGTGCCGCAACCGGCGCTGCCGGCGGGGTTTCTCGAAACAGAACTTGTATGAACCCGGGTTCGGCCTTTCCCTGTTTGTTATCCACTTCGCCGCGCCGTAGCAGAAAGACATCCTGACCACCGGCCACTGTTGTGTAGACCTCAGTCAAGGGTGGACGTGGCTCAGACGCAGCATGCGCACGGACGGATTGATAAACCTTGGATGTCTCGGCATCGAAGGGACTGAACCAGCGAGTCATTGCTTCCCGTAAAGGCTCGGGCAATTTGTTTCCGTTCGCTGCCAGAATTGCTCGAATCTCGCCGACATTCTGTGCAACAACATCACCAGCCCATGTTGCGGGGTTCGGCTCGGTACTCAGCGAAAACCGAATTCGGCCAAGTCCCAAATCGCGAAACTTTAATTCAATCTGAAGTTCCGTTCCGCTCGCAAAGCCAGCAAGTGGCGATTCGAACTCAAAAATCGCAGCATTGTCTTTGTTGGCTGGCGGACGAACGACCCAAGCCGTTTCAGGTTTGCCGTCGACAGCGTGTCCGAGTGGCTGATCCTTTTCTTCAAACGCGGCATAGATCGGCTTAAGCTTCAGCTCTTGCGGAGCTTCTGCCGCATTCCCGTCCAGCGGCCGAGCGACGACTTTTAATTCAGCCAGCTGAAAGCTGCCGTCTCCATTCAAACCCGGTCCCTTCGCGGGAAGTGATTTGTCGGCGAAAGCATCCAGTCGAAGTGATGCGATGTTTTTCTGGAACGTATGAAGAGTGATTTTGTATCGTTCTTGATTAGGTACGACGCGACGCTGGCCCCTTTGGATTAAGACCGTTCCGGGACTAATTGCTCCATTGTGGGAAATGATTCCACCAGGTAACCATTTCAGCCACGATCGGTCCGCATCGAGATCGACAGGCTCCATGAATTGCCAGCGAGGCGTATCAGCTTGTTTGGGTAACTCAGCGGATTGCCATGCTTCAAAACGTTTTGGTAATTCTTCGGTCGAGAATTTACGGAGGGCCGCTAATAAAGGCTCGTGCGCCTGTCGATAACTTTCCCAAGCGCGTTGCGTCGCCGCAGGATCGGGATCAATCGTTCGCGACCCATGCACCGTCCGTGCCAGCGACGCGGCCAGAGAATAATAGTCTTTCTGCTGCAGCGGATCATATTTGTGGTCGTGACAACGAACACAGCCAAGTGTGAGACCCAGCATCGATCCACCGACCGTCATCAGCATGTCGTCGAGTTGATCGTATCGAATCCCTTCAACGGTTTTAGCTGTAATCTGGCCAGGGTATGGACCGGCGACAAGAAAGCCACTGGCGGATGCCCCGAGATAGTCATCAGGCTGCAGCTTATCACCGGATAATTGCATTCGCACAAACTGATCGTACGAAAGATCATTGTTTAACGCCCGAATCACCCAATCCCGGTAGTGGTATGCTCCCGGCCGGAATCCATCGAATTCGTACCCGCCGCTTTCAGCAAATCGGGCAACGTCCAGCCAATGTCTGGCCCACTTCTCGCCATACCGGGGACTTTCCAGCAGACCGTCGATGACTTTCTCAAACGCTTGCGGTGACGAATCATTGAGGAAGTTATCGACCTGCTCAGGCGTCGGAGGAAGTCCAGCCAGATCAAAATAGGCGCGGCGAATCAGCTTCTCTCTGTTTGTCGGAACCCCAGGCTTCAGACGTTGTCGTAACTGGGCGGCGACGACGAATTGATCAATCGGAGATCGAGTCTGGATTCCTTCAGGAATCGACGGGGGCGCAACGATCTTCAACGGCTGAAACGACCACCATTTTCGACCTTCATCGATGTTGATTTCGCGTTTGGGCTTGATTGGCGCGGCCCCCTCGCGTGGGTCGGGCGCTCCCATTTCGATCCATTTTGCAAAGTCGGCAATAATTTCGTCCGACAGTTTTCCTGAAGGAGGCATTTCCATGCCGTCATACTTCATCGCCTTGAACATTCGACTTTCGGCGGACTTTCCTTTGACCAAAGCAGGACCACTCTCACCTCCAGCCAGAATCCCCTCTGCCGAATCCAGAAAAAGCGCTCCTTGCAACTTTTTTGTGTCGCGAGCGCCCACGGAATGGCAGCTATAACAATGTTGCACGAGCACCGGACGAATCTTCTGTTCGAAGAATTTTAATCCTTCTTCATTCGGGGATTGCGCTAATGACGACTTCGCGAACGTGACGAGCAGCAGGTATGCGATGATCCAACGGTACATGCAAGATCTCTTTTGTGATATCTGAACGTGTCTGAAACGTTATGGTTACGTCACGAAACTCACCGCGTGCCACTCTCATTAAAGTCAATAAGAGGCGTGCGAGTGCTTCCAGGCACTTTATCAGTTGGGAATGTTCGGCGGGACTAAATCTGTCAGGAGTACCAGCGTGTCGAGCCGTTCAGGATTCGACACTCATTAAGATACCTTAACGAACCGGCTAGACGCCAGACCCAATCGAGAATCTTGATGAATTGAATCTCCGCCGGTGCTGATTCTTCCGACTTGAGCGAGTCGCAGGCAGGTCCAGACTACCCACTCATCTCAAGATCGGTTAATTTGCTTTGCTCGCGCGAATTGTTGTCGTTTGATACCGACGCGAGTTGTTGAAGACTGGTTTGTTCGATTGGAACAGGGACGCGTTCATGACGTTGTCGGAACTGCTGGAAAGCAAGTTTCGCGGAGATATTCGTTTCCGAGGGGCTGCGTATATTCAGGCGGAACGGGTGGCGGTAATCCGCGTCACGTCCGACCATCTATTTGCCATCGTGCGTGACGGCGTCGAATACCAGACGCAGCTCAGTCGCGATAATGGCGTTTTAAAAGTTTCGTGCAACTGTGTTGGCACAGACGCGAACAAGAGCGGCAATCCGCACTGCAAACATTTGTGGGCGACGATTCTCGCGGCCGATGCCGGTAAATACATCGGCGACGGAGCGAAACAGGGATACATCCCCCCGTTCGCCGTCGAAGATGAGCCGCTCGATTTCGCTGACGACGACTGGGATGATAATGACGAAGAAGCCTATTCTTCGATCGGCAACTCAAGATCGACAAAACGGGCCGAGCGGGAATCAATTCGCGCCGAAATCGAGGCCGCTGCCGTTCCGCGCCTTCGTGAATGGGAATCTCGACTCAGCGAACTTCGCAAGGCCATGCAAGGGGAAGATGCCGCAGGCGCTTCGAATGCAGCAGGCCGAGAACGCCAGATTTTTTACGAGATCGATGCCGTTGCCAGCGAAGAAGCAGGATTGATCATCATCCAGACCTCGAATCGCCAGAGGCGATCGAATGGCGAATGGGGTAAACTTAAACCACTTAAGTTAAAACCCGGCAAATTTGAAGATATCGACGATGACGAAGACCGCAGGATTCTCGCTCACCTTGTCGGTGGAACGCCTGATCGCAGCTCGATGACAGGGCCGGTGACAGACAGTCTCGCTGCACACCGATATCGCTTGCCACATGACTTGTGTCAGCTGTTGCTCCCCGCAATTTGCGCTACAGGACGCATCCGAATTCTCGGCGATGATGAACGCGTTACCGAAACCCTGGCGTGGGATGATGGTGGTCACTGGGAACTGTGCCTGAAGGTCGAGTTCGAACCAGCCGAAGAAGCATGGAAATTGCGGGGATCGCTGCGACGCGGTGAAGAACACATGTCCTTGAAGGACCCCGTACTCGTCGTTCCGGGCGGCTTGGCAATCACCACGACTTTGGTCAGACCATTTCAGGACTTTGACGCCTATCCGTGGGTCGCGCTTCTGCGTCGATCAGACGATCTGAAGGTACCCGTCGGCGAAGAACATGAACTCGTCGACCGTCTGCTGGATATGCCGGCATTGCCTCGACTCGAGCTACCCGAAGAACTGAAGCTCATGGAAGTCGTGCTCGAGCCCAAGCCAATTCTGGTGGTTCACGCACCTGGGAAGTCGCGATGGCACAATGATCGACTCAAGGCCGAAGTCTTGTTTGATTACGATGGACTTTCGATCCGGGCATCAAGCAGTCAATGGGCAATCGTCCAGCGTGAAGCGAGCCGATGCCTTGTCCGTGATAAGCCGAAAGAGGCGCTCGCGTGGTCACAGCTGATGGACTACGGTTTTCGCAGACTGCTCGATCAGAAACGGGGTGCGCACGATGCGGAAATCGCCGCTCGCGATCTTGCCCCGGCGGTCCGAAAACTGATGGCCGAAGGCTGGCAGGTTCGTGCCGATGGAAAACACGTTCGTCAGGCAGTGGACCTGAAATTCCAGATCAAATCGGGAATCGATTGGTTCGAATTACACGGCGATGTGAATTTCGATGGCGCACGCGTCACCTTTCCGGAATTGCTCGCGGCACTCGCCCGTGGTGACGGCACGATCGTGCTCGATGACGGTTCTTTAGGCATCTTGCCGGAGGAATGGCTGGTTAAGTATGGCCTGCTGGCAGGACTTGGCGTCGCAGATGGTGAACATCTGAGGTTCAACGCGGTTCAGGTCAGCATTATCGACGCACTTTTGACGTCGAAGGAAGATGTCGATTTCGACGCCAAGTTCCTGGAAACACGAGAACGATTGGCAGCGTTCGATGGGATCAAGACCGAACGTGAACCACCGACGTTCCAGGGCGAACTTCGACCGTATCAACGCGAAGGGATTGGCTGGTTGAAATTCCTTGAGGAATTCAACTTTGGAGGCTGTCTCGCGGACGACATGGGTCTTGGTAAAACAATCCAGATGCTGGCGTTTCTGGAAGATCGGCGCCTTCGCGTCAAAAAGCGAAATCCAACGCTGGTCGTCGTGCCAAAGTCCTTGATGTTTAACTGGAAGCACGAATGCGAACGATTCACTCCCGCCATGAAAGTCATGGAATACGCGGGCCTGGATCGTGCGAAGATGCGCGACGAGTTTCTGAAAATGGATTTGATTTTGACGACGTATGGAACACTTCGTCGCGACGTGCTCATTCTGAAAGAATTGACCTTTGACTACGTGATTCTCGACGAAGCTCAGGCGATTAAGAACTCGACATCACAAGTCGCGAAAGCGGTCCGATTGCTGCAGGCCAAACATCGGGTTGGCCTCAGTGGTACGCCGATTGAAAACCATCTGGGTGATCTCTGTTCGATTTTCGAATTCCTTAACCCTGGTATGCTCGGTCGAAGTTCGGCCTTTAAGCAGCATGCGGCCGACCCGACGAATCAAGAGACGCGTCGAGTCCTTTCCGAAGGGCTGCGACCGCTGATTCTGCGCCGTACTAAAGCCAGCGTGGCCAGTGAGCTTCCCGAAAAGCTCGAACAGACCATCTTCTGCGAGATGGGCGAGGATCAGCAACGCCTTTACAACGAACTTCGCGACCATTATCGCGATTCGTTGCTGGGCCTGGTTGCAGAACAAGGGATTGCCAAAACGCGAATGCACGTGCTGGAAGCATTGCTCCGCCTACGTCAGGCGGCGTGTCATCCAGCCTTGCTGAATCGGTCCGCACCGGACGATTCCAGTGCAAAGCTTGACGTACTGATCCCGCATATCGAAGAACTGCTGGAAGAGAAGCACAAAACGCTGGTCTTTTCTCAGTTCACAAGCATGCTGGCCATCGTACGACAGGCTCTTGACAAGAAGGGTATCGTGTACGAATACCTCGACGGTCAGACCCGTGACCGTAAGGAACGAGTCGAACGATTCCAGACAGACGACAATTGTGGCGTGTTCCTGATCAGCTTGAAGGCAGGGGGACTTGGTCTCAACCTGACTGCTGCAGATTACGTCTTCATCCTCGACCCCTGGTGGAACCCTGCGGTCGAAACGCAGGCAATCGACCGGGCACACCGCGTTGGTCAAACCAGACAAGTCTTTGCTTATCGTCTGATCTGTAAGAATACCGTCGAAGAAAAAATCGCCGAACTGCAACAGGCTAAACGGGAACTGGCTGACGCGATTCTGGAACAGAACAATTCGATCATGCAGAATCTGACGACCGACGATTTGAGGTTGCTGCTGTCCTGAACAACAAGGGGATGTTTATCTGGTATCAGGATTGGTACGCTGTTACTTGTAGCGGCGTGCTGAAAAGTCGTACGTCGATCAGGTTCTCCTTATTAAGAAACCGTCATCATGTCCGATCAATCCGCACAAGGACCACAGACAGTTTCTGACCTTCAGGCCAGACTCCGTCAACTTTCAGCGTCGATCCGTCAGGCTGACCATCTGGATTCGTCAACCCAATCCTCGCTGGCCAGCTTGCTCGACGAACTCACGATCCACTTGGATTCCAACGGCCACGAGTTGGAAAAAACAACACACCTTGCCGAAGCGGTTAGCGAAGTCACTCATTCGCTGCACGAACCACATTCGGCGGGATTGATCGAATCTGCGAGCAATCGCCTGCAAGAAGCCGCAGCGCGGGCGGAAGTCGAAGCCCCCGTCGCAACAGGCGTCGTCTATCGCTTCATTGATGTTCTGGCGAACATGGGAATCTGAATTACGGCTCTGTTCGAAACTCGGGGTGCC
>CAIOKO010000148.1 GCA_903858935.1 uncultured Schlesneria sp.
ACCCTTGAAATCCATACGAATCTGACTGACACTCTGTTTTCACGGGACCGCCTCCGTTCGGGTGTGAATTCTCCTTCAAGCAAAGAAGTTACGCCCACGGAGGCTCCTGTGTTTGCACGCGCTGTGAGAATTGCGGGCTAGGAATTCGCATGACGATTTGTCGGTGAATGAAGACCCTCGCTTGTTGTGAAAAGTTCTCCCGACCTTGCACTCGTCACGACCGAAGGTCTTCTCTTTGATTTCTTGCTGGTTTTTCAGTCGAAGCGTGGGCAAGAGGGGTTCGGGCGTTCAAATTTCAAAAACGGCCCGGCACAGCCGGTTAGTGCGCGTCGGGCGAAGGGTTTAGAATAGGGTTATCGATTGCGCGTTGATCGGGAGCAAAGAGGGGGTCGGGTGTTCAAATTTCAAAATTGGCCGACGGGTCCGTATGATCAATCACATGACGTTTTCCCGGCCAATTTTGAAATTTGAACACCCGACCCCAGAACAGCACGCCCTCCCATTTTTAGTTCGGAAAGTATTCAAATCACGACACGACTGCGCACCCCCCTTCTAATCCACTTCGTTATTCCCAACGGCCGAAATTGGCGTTCAACGGAATTGAGATGTATACTCGGATTGGAATCTCCCACGTGTTTTGAAATCGAATGCAAGAGATTGGTTTTAATTAGCAGACTGAATCGGGCTGCGCGGACGTAACATTACAATTCGGTTTTGCTTCAATTTTCGGGAAACCTCAGATGTCCCTCACAATTCACGCTGAACGCCCGCCGCTGCTCGAAATCAGTCACAATATCATTCGTGTGGCGGGAACACGGGTTCCATTGGAACGCGTTCTTCGAGCGTTTTTGAATGGTTCGACGGCTGAACAGATTTCACAGGATTTTGAAGTTTTGAAACTTCAGGATATCTATGCCGTGATCAGTTATTACCTGCAGAACCGGGCGGAGGTCGATTCGTGGCTGGCTGAGATCGAGGACGAGACGTCGCGGATTCGGACTGAAACGGAGCGGCAATACGATCCGGCAGGAATCCGCGAACGACTGCTCGCTCGATCGATGAAGCGCGATTAAATAAAATGCTGCAGTTCCTCGCCGACGAAGATTTCAATGGGCGGATCCTCCGCGGACTCATGTTAAGAAATCCGAATCTCGATATTGTCCGCGTGCAAGACTGCGGTCATTCCGGTTCTACCGATAGTGTGATCTTGAATTGGGCGAACGAACATCATCGCATTTTGCTCACTCACGACGGACGAACGATGCCATCGCATGTTCGGACGCGATTGGCCGAAGGACTCTCAATTTCTGGCGTATTGATTGTCGACGACCTGGCACCGATCGGTGTCTGTATTGATGACATCATGCTTGTGGCTGAATCCTCGGAACCTGAAGAATGGATAAATCAAATCTACTATCTGCCATTCTGCAGAACAAAATGATGTGAAAGGGCAGAGATATTGCCCGCGCGTGAATTGTTCTACTTTTCATTGTGCAAAGGTCTTCTGACCTCGCACTCGTCACGACCGAAGGTTTCCTCTTTGATTTCTTGCCGGTTTTTCAGTCGAAGCGGAAGCAAGAGGGGGTCGGGCGTTCAAATTTCAAAAACGGCCCGGCGCAGCCGGTTAGTGCGCGTCGGGAGACGGGTTTAAAATAGGATTATCGATTGCGCGTTGATCGACCCCAGAACAGGCAGCACTCTTAAAATAGGTTGCTCACAATTCTCGCGTCGTCCCTGACTTGGTGGCGCGTGGTCAATCCCTTTTGATCGCTCGCGCGTCGTTCAACCTCGACGCAATCTCTTTCGCCTTCTCACGGACCTCGTCAGAGATGTGCGGGATCTTCCAGCTTGTTTCATCTGATACTCCGATCTGGGTCAATGAAAACATCAGATTTTTCAGGGATTCTGGATCGGTGAACGATAATTCATTGTCCAGCATCAATTCGACTGTGCTCAGAACCTTCAGCCGCTCGTCGTCCTCCATATCACGCAAACTACTCATCCAGAAATTGTCGCTGGCAAGCTGCCGTTGAAATTTGTCGAGATAGACATGTCTGACCCAGTCATCAGGTCCCTCGGCCACAATTTCAACCAGGTCGATTATCGGCGGAGTCCGTTCATGGTAGCCAAGACGAGGTGGCGGGTCCCAATGGGGCGGGAATTCTTCGAGTCGATGATCCCTCATCAGCGCGACACCCTCCTGCAGTTGGCCCGTTCGTAAAGCTCGCTCAACTTGAAACCGTAGCCGCTGTTCCGGCTGAGTGAAGGGAAGAATGAAGATCCACACGAGAATTGAAAGCAACGCCACGGCCCACACTGACGGAGGAATTTTCCGACGGACTTCGCCCGAGGACGTCTGGTCAGACCAGTCGGGTTGACGAAAACAAAAAACGACGAAGCTGCCAATAACCCAAAAGGGAAAGGCCAGCATTCCGACCATGCGTACCAACAGCGTCAGGGTTGCAAGAGTCATTTCGCTGTCGGTTATTCGCACGCCCCCCATTACGGCAAGAACCGGTCTTGGCATGTACGCCAGCAATAACAACAAGACGCTGTCGGCAAACAGCATCACGACGGGAAGAACGGTTTCGATTCGGGCGTTGTACAGAACCGTAATCACGCGAATGATCAAGGCCACTCGCCAAAAAGCGACAATCCCGAGTAACCAGAAGTTGACCCCGGCTGAATTCGCTGCCGACAGTAATCGCTCGACGGGAATGGCATAAAGCCACGCGAGCGGTGCGGTCATCCAGTACAAGCCGAGAAACGTTCGATAGCCGGCGAAAACGTTTTTGACAGATGCATGTCGACGGAGCGAATGCAGATAGACCAGCAGGAACAGCACCAGCGATGTCACCAGCGAAGCCAACAGCGGCAGCAGCAGATGCCATGGTTCACTCCATAAATCTTCTCCGTCGTATTCACGCGCAAACCCTGCGGAAATCACGAACAGGAAACCGAGCCAGACGGTTCTGGTATTCTCAGCCAGTGACAAGATTGCTGTTCGAGAACCGACGAAGTACTGGGCGATCGTCTTCAGTGTGATGTCCGCATCGCTCGCCATGGAACGCTCATCGGCATGTTCGTTTTGCTCAAAACTCGTCATCGGAATTGCCATTGAGTGGGCACGGTCGGTTAAGAAACCGAAAAACGGAAACTTTGGTAGGCTGCCAGCAAGACAAACCCGCCGACGATGGATGCGGTAGCCACTACCCACGCTGATGGTTGAATTCGTTGAGAGGGTTTCACAGTCGCCGTGACATTCACCCATTCGGGTTCCGTCGAAACGAAAACCAATACAAAACCGAGTGCCCAAAAAGGATATGTCAGGATTCCCCACCACCCTGCGTACCTTGTCACCATTTCGACGGTAAGTTCGCTTTGCATATGTCGAACACCTCCCATGAACTCGATGACAGGTCTGGGAAGAGTGGCGAAGAGAAAAAGCATGACAGAATCGGCAAACAGCAGTACGACGGGAAGTACCGTGACTGTCCATGCGTCGAACAAAACGACGATCACTCGCACGATCAGAACAACGCGCCATATCGAAACTAAACCCAGCAGCCAGATGTTGGCGTTGGTCGCTCCTTCGGGCGGCAGAAATGTCTCGACGGGGATTCCATAAAACCAGGCCAGTGGCGCCGTCATCCAATAAAGACCCAGAAACTTTCGATAGCTGGTCCAGAACCCCTCCATCTCAGCTCCACGGTAGATCGCCACACTGTAAACCATGACGAACAAAATCCAGGAGGTGGCCAGGGATGCAATCAGCGGTGCGATGAGATGCCAAGGTTCTTTTGCCAGATTCTCCCGGTCGTATTCGCGGGCCAGTCCAGCGGAGACAACGAACATCAATCCCAGCCAGAGCGTCGCATGATTCGTCGCCAGATCCAGAATTGCGGATCGGTACCCGAACGGGAATCGAACGAGCGTCTTCAGCGTGACATTGCCACACTCAGTTTCGAGCGATTTCTGGTTGGGTGATGACACTGGTGTCTCGTAGTTTGTGAATGAACTGTTCACGACGATGATGTGTCGCTGCTTCGCTGTAAAGTGACTGACTGACCCGGATCAATCCTGCTCGTAGTTCAGACGCGGTCATTCCCTGTGGCTCGTGAGTCAGATCGAACAGGGTACATTTCTCCCAGAACCGATCTTCAAACAACCGCCCTTCCCCACGCAAACGATCATAAAGCGGTGTGCCGGGAAACGGAGTCTGCAACGTCACCTGAACCTCGTACAGGCCCGATTGCCGGACAAATTCCAGCACCCGGTCGAAGTCATCGGTCGTTTGTCCGTCCAGTCCGAGAATGAAGCAACCATTGACAGTGATTCCCGCAGACTGAATCCGTTCGATCGCTTCCATGTACCGATCCTGCTGTTTCAACTTCCAGTTCGACCGCAATTCCATTCCGTCCAGGCCAAGCGTTGTCGGACTTTCCAATCCGATCAGCACCTGACGGCAACCGGCATCGCGCGCCAGCGAGATTAATTCATCATCCTCACCGAACCCAATATCCGTTTCCGTAAAGAATCGGATCTGCTCGGGAATCAGTGCCCGCATCAGTTCCTTCGAATGAGCCTTTTGAACAAACGTGTTGTCGTCAGCGAATTCGATAAAGGGACGCGACCAGATCGATTTGATCCGGCGGATCTCTTCAACAACTCGTTCAACCGGTTTCGTCTGGTAACGAGGGGCGATCAGGATCGAACTGGCACAGAAGTCACACTTCCAGGGGCAGCCGCGTGAGGTCTGCACAGTAATCCGATTGTATTTCGCAGGGTCCAAAAGATCGAAACGAGGGGTCAAAGTCTCGGCAAGATTCCATGGCCGTGTCGGACGATAGACACGTTTCAGCCGACCGTTTCGAGCGTCTTCAACAACCTGCGGCCAGGTCTCTTCCGCCTCGCCGATCACGATCGCGTCGGCATGCTGCAAAGCCTCATCCGGCATCGCACTGACATGCAGCCCACCGAGAACAATACGCATACCCTTTCGACGTTGACGCAACTGGTCCGCCATTCGATAGGCATCTTCGATCTGTGCTGTGAAGCTGGAAATGGCGATCAGGTCAAAGTCCTCTTCCGGCGGCGAGTCTTTCGAGTAATCGAAGATCTCGTGATAGGAAATCTCATCGGAGGGAGGCGTGAGTCCCGCTAATGTCAGCAGTCCCAGGCTAGGCAATTGCGCGATGACCTCCTTTCGCTCGACGAAACCGGGCATGCTGAGTCCCAGTTCGAGCAGTTCGGTGTCCCAGGCACGAACACCACTCATCGCGGTCAAGCCGATCTTCAAGGCCTTCACGAAAGACTCTCCCATCAAGCCGATTTGGTACCGACGATTACCACGACCGATAAACGTTGCGATTATCAGCCGTACTGAGACAAAGAGTCCAGGCGAGCCGAGCGGCGTCAGCCCTTGGACTTCATAGGGTCTGAAACTTGACTCAATGAGTCGAGTTTCAGAATTCTCCCAAAGTAGCCATCATCGCTCCGCGTGATGAGCATGCGTTGGAAACGATTCAAACGTTGCCGACGCATCGGGAAAGTTATTCCGTTTGAATTTCCGAGTTGAGAACACACTTATTGGAATTTGGAAGGTTCTCGAACAATGCTCATCACGCGGAGCGATGATGGCTACTTTGGTCTGAGATAAAGCCTCACTGGACTCTTCGCGTTTCGTTCGATTCGTCATCAACAACGGTTGAGAAGAGAAAACGTCCGAGGGCTGACACCGCCCGACTGACCTCGTTTTTCCGTTTTTGCGATCACGACCCCAGAACAGCCAACCTGATGTCTTCGCGGCCTGAAAGGCCATCACAAACCAGCCCGGGGCAGAGCGAAGCGGTATCAGCCGCGAAGCGCCGCCCTTATAGTATTCACCAAGGACTGGTTGGTTGCCGCTGCGAGCGGGAGTGGGACTTTCAGTCACTCCCGACGACCGCCGCAGCGCAAGAGCAACCAACCGCGCAAAATTTCTAATTTTTTCCTCGCTTGCTCC
>CAIOKO010000149.1 GCA_903858935.1 uncultured Schlesneria sp.
GCACCACCCACGCAAGTTCGGCGTGTCCAAATACGGCATCGAACGATTCATCCGTGGATTCAGCGACATGCTCACCATGGGATTCCTCCGAGTTTACCAGAACCGACCAAGCCACTTTGCAAACAGCATCGCCGCACTATTCGGTTTCGTTGGCATGGTTGTTGCAACCCTCGGTGTCGTCACCAGCTTTGGTTCACTCGCCTGCCTTCTCTGCGTTCTGACCGGACTCGGCCTTGCCGCCGCCGGCGGAATGTGTGTTCTCGCCGGACTGTTCACCGAACTGATGATTCGACAGAAATTCGCAGCAACATCCTCGGTCGTCTCGGATACGAAGCTCAGCAAGAAGTCTCACTACGCTCGAGACAACTTTGGATTCGGACTGAAGGCCGATGCCAATCTCAACCAACTCGAAGAAGCATTTGCCTGAGAATTAAATACGTGGCAGCAAGACTATCGTGTGATTTTAGTTAATGTGGAATATCAAAATGCCGTCAGCTACTTCTGAGAAAAGCCTTTCGAAATCAATCTCGATGCTTAAAGCGGTCGCGACACCAGTCATGACGATCGCAGCAGTCGTGATCATGGTTGCGGCGGCAATCAAGCTGACAAACTCAGCCCGTATTTCCGGGGCGTTTTGCTCACCAACTTTTGTCTTCGCCACGCTGATTGCCGTCGTCTATCGTGCCATCAACCCAATCGGTTGGAACCTGGTATTGGCTGGGTTGGGATATCCAACGAATGTCATAGGCTCGACCCGGGTCTGGTTGCTTGCCGAATCACGTCGCTGGCTTCCGGGTGGCATCTGGGGATACGCGTCCCGAGCGACTCAGGCCGGGGAACTTGGTGTCCCCGTTTCGGTGGCGTCCGCTTCAATGCTGATTGAATTGCTGATCACGATGGCCGCCGCAGTGATTGTCAGCCTGGTTGGAGTCGCTTTCCACTACGAGGATCTTGCCGGCACAATCCGGCGCATGGTCGTGGAAAAATCGAACTTGCGATTTGGTGGGGCCGCAGTCGTCGCCTTATTCATCGTCCTGGCTGTGCTGGTGTTCGCAACCCACCGAAGCCTGATCCGCAAACTGACAAATCTTGCTGAAAAGTTCAAACTTCTCGCCAACGTGAAAGTAGACTGGTCAAGAATTGGAGCCGCACTTGGCTATATGACACTTATGGCAGTCATCAATGGAACGATTGGAGTCTGCTTGCTGCCAATCATCGACAGCACCGCTTCCGTTCCCGTTGCAGCAATGATTGCGGCGACCGCGACCGCCTGGATCATTGGATTTCTCGCGTTCTTCTCACCGGGGGGAGTGTTTGTTCGCGAGGCTGCACTCGCAACACTCCTTCTGCCATGGATCCCATACGAAACCGGAATCGCGATGGCCGTCTTATCTCGAATTGCACAACTGGCCGCAGAATTAATTTGCATGACACCCATCATGCTGCCGGGGCGTCGTTTGTCCATTAACTTGTCGTAACATTGATCGTTGTTAAAGCCGACCTCCTTTCATTTGCCTGCTATTATCACCGCAACCTAAACATAAGTTTAACTTACTGTCGAATAATTGACGAAACACTTCAGTAGCCATATCGGTAAATCCAATGTTTTGTAACTTGTTTCCTGTTGATGGCAATAGGCTAATGCGATATCATACGAAACACTGATGTATCCGAATTGCTCTTAGCACCCCATTCTGCTCGTTTCTGACAAGTAAAAGCCCCATGTTAGCCCCCACGAAGAAGTCTGGGCCGATCGACTTCAAGGAAGTTGGAACGATGGCCAGACCCAATTCCCAAACATTTTTTTCTGTTGAGTCTCCAGCGAAGCCTTTAGTGATGTTCGTCGACGACGATCCAATGATTCTGGCGAGTGTTAATCGCCAGCTGGCTCGCAAGCTGACCTCCATCGATTTTGTATTCTGCGACAGTGGTGTAAAAGCGCTTGCTGAAGCGGCGAAACGTACTCCGGACATTTTGTTCAGCGACCTGCGGATGCCTGTCATGGATGGGCTCGCATTTCTTACGGAATTCTCGAAGCGTTATCCCAAGGCAACTCGATTTGCGATAACGGGCCAATTGGCAGCCTCGGAACTTGTCGAGCTAGAAACACTTGTCGAACAAGTTTTCTCCAAGCCTATCGACTGCGTCCAACTTCAGGAAATTATCGTCTCCGTCATTTCACGACCGGACGAGATCTAATCCCAAGATCGGGAAATCCGTTTCGCAAAAATTATCCGTCGCATGCCCCGCGGTTTTGCGAGTCCTCTTGAAACTTCGGTTTACGGTTTGACTTCGCGAACTGGCGTTCATTCTTGCAACTGAAATGGCTTGTAGTGACCACGAGCGGGATCCCACAAGAATACAGTCCATAAATACGTTCGATACTTCAGCTCACAATTCTGTCGCAGGAAGGATTCGAAGCGAGCTCCTGGATACTCCCAACGGAGATTCTTACCGCGAGTTCGAAATTTCTCCCGATTGATGACGACCCACACGCGGTCACCCTTGCTGAACGCGGCGATCAGATCATCAAGACTGCTGATAAGCTCGCCTCCGCCGTTTCGATCGACAAGCACGCCATCTCGCATGACTGCAAAATCATACTGCAACGGAATTGCGATGTCATAATCACACTTATCGCCTTCAATAAAAGCACAATGCGTGTGCGGCTCGGTAATTGCTAATTTATCACCGGGACGTTTCTGACTTCTGACCCAGCGGACTGCAGTCGTCGAATCTCCCAGAATTCTTAATTCATAAGAGCCGGGTATCCGCCATAACGACCAGCTTCCCAGAATACTACAAAGGCATACGAAGCAGCAAAGCCCGCTTGTCACAACATACCGATTCAGATTTTCATGCGGGGGATAGACGATTTCAACAAGTGTCGTAACGATCAGCCGCATTCCATCAACACTCAGCAGTATCCAGATTGGAAACAACCAGTAGAGGTATCGCAAGCTGACGCTGGTGACCAGCAGGTTCGTCATGATGATTCCTGACATCAAAAACGCAACCAGCGCCAGTGCATTTCGATTATGCTCTCTTTTTAAAAGTGGTATTCCACAAAACAGAAAGAAACTTGGAACGACGTGTAATCGAGAGTATCCAATGAATATGGACAACAGATTGAGCGGATACCAGAAATGAGGCTTAACCGCAGCTTCAATCGAGGGTGAGACACCTTCAGTTCGCGTCAAGCAGAGCGTCTGAAATGCAATGAAGTCCATGCCGATGATCCCCACGGCAACGACAGAATAGACGACGAGTTCGATATTTTTCTGCCAGCCGAGATCCTTGGCAAACAACATATAGCCGATGATCAGACATGGTGCGAAGGCAATCGAGATTTCCTGGCTGAGAACAGCGCTTAAAAAGACGAAGATTGTTGCGATTCGCCAGCGCTGAACCTGTAACGGAGAATCATCTACTGACGACGAGTGATGTTGGCCTGATGCGGGCGTAGACACACCCCCAGGCTTAAGACTGATAAACCCTCGACAGAAACAATAGACTGTTAACAGCGCAAAAAACTGCTGCATCTGATAGAAGCGGATCACGTGTCCCGTAAAAATTTCGAGCGGATGAACGCCGATTAATAACATGCTGACCATGCCGACCCACCGGCTTCGTAGCAGCTGTACGCCACAAATGTATGCCAACCATTGCGTAGCAACTCCAAATGCAGCAGTCTGAAGCCGCATACTCCATAGATCGCCACCAAATGGAAATGCGATGATTGCTGTGAGGTAGTGGAACATCGGACTTCGAGTGTAATACACGTCCTTCGCCACAAACCCGGGTGCTCCTGTATCGATAATCGAAAGGACCGCTTGCGTCGATGCATACTCGTCATCGTCGAGCGGTTGTAAATCGAGCTTGTAAGCCCGCAAAAAACCTCCGAGTAATAAGATCCAGATGAGCAGATGACGCCAGATGACCGAATGAGGAAGATCGAGCATCTTTTGTGTAAAACCGTGTGTCCGTTCTTTTAATCCAGGAAGTGCGACACGTCCAAAACGATCAACGAGACAGATACCAGCGCTGGCAATTGCGGCAATCACAAAGACAATCTTCCAGGCCGTACCATCCATCCACCAGAGGACCTCGTGCCTTTCCACAAGACTTGTTTCCAGCAGGACGGCAGCACACATCGTGACTGATGACGTAAGCATCATTGCATAGATTGTTTGCGCCACAGTGAGCCAAAGTGGCAACGAATCCACATGGGACGTTTGATGCCAGGGCAATAACCGCCACAACCACGCGATCTTTTGCCGGCTTAACAGCCACGCGATAGCCAGAATAGCCGGAACGCTTAACCCGACGATTAACCCGGTCATCGCGAGTGACCAGGGAAACAGAGTGCGAAATGTCGAAGAATTCAAAGCAACACCACGGTATTGCATCGAAGGAAGACGGTCCCCAGGGGAATATGCAGGTCCGATGACAGAGACCGGTAGCGATTCCGCTTCGGGTTCTGTTGATTTGCGAGCCATCCACGAATACGCCTGCGGGAATTCAATTTTTTTCCCTGACGAATCTAACGCTCCCCCGTCCATTGCCATCTGCGTTGGCCAGTTCGCACCTGGCTTTGCCAGGCATCGCATCTCAATACGATTCATTCCCACACCAAGCAATTTGCCAATGCTATAGGCGAGGTATCCTCCCGACGAAAGATCGTGTTTTAACGCATTCGGTTGAGGTCGCTCTGGAAAAAGATCCGGTGATGCCGGGGTTCGGCGGGATTCTCCAAGTGTCTGAATTGGCTCAATCACTCCCGCTTCCTGTACTCGATGCGTCACACGCTTATAACGAAACGGTGTATTCGCCGGGGCAAACGGAGCATTGAAGAGTTCGAGTTGTGCATCGGCCTTTCGAGGGGTTTCAAATTGCTTTCCAACAAATGTCGACCCAATCTCATCCGGGTCTAACAATTCAGGTTTCGTTGTCGGATCGAACGATGCCGCACGACCAAAAATCCAGTCACCGTTGTCCAGATCGGGTGGCTTAACTGATGAAACGCGAACGCGTGTATCGTTCACGTAGAGTTCGTAACCGCGATTGCCGATTAATCGAAGCCATGCTTCATCGACCGGTTTATCAATTTCCCAGTCGACCGAAAAAACGATCGCCTCTCCCCCAGATGCCGACCGGTGTCGAATCCATTCCCCTTGAAACGATTCTCGATATACGGCATCGGGAACGGAGCGCAGTCCATGCGAAGTGGGACCTTCGCACGCCACTGCTTTGCGCCATTCGTTGCCCCAGTAATTCACTTCGGTCCAGTCAGATAATTGTGGCCCGAGAGGGGCAGGTTCGCCGTACCAAGTTTCATCGCTCTGAATCGGAATAATTTCTCCGCTCCAAAGTTGAATCTCGCCTTCAAATGTAACTCTGGCAGAATCCGTACGTGACTCGGCCTCAATGGCAATCACGTTTTTTCCAGGACGCAAACTCGCTGTCATTTCGACAAACGTCGCCAGCCGCCAATTGTCATGACCGTCCCACTGATAATCGCGAGGAAAGTTCAGCGCCAAAGCAGGTTCGCGCCATGACAAAATCTGACCTTTTTCGCTGGTACCACTCTGAAATGGTCGCGCTGGTCGCCATAGGTATTGGCGACCCGTTGGATTCGTGTTGACACTGACCTCGAACGCTTCCGCTGCCGCAATTTTGATCCACGCATGCCGGACGGGTCCTGGAAGGTCAAAGGTCTTTCGAAAATAGGCAGCCTGCGATGGGACACCTGCCGCGCGAATCCAGCGATTCGGATAGTTTGTTCGGCGTAATGGATGCTGTGTGGTCTCAAGAAATCGGGCGACCCCATATCCTGCGTTCACCGTGAAGACGAAGGACATAATCAACAATGACAAAAGTATTCGGCGATGTTGCTTTTGTTGGCGAATCTCGTCTGTCGAATCGTGTTTGGAAGACAAGGCATTCATGGTCGTTTTGCCTTGTCTTGTGCGTCGGAGATGGCCTGCGCATTGCTTTCCATTCCGGCGGCAATCGCACAATGTTGATTTGCTGCCGATCTGAGAATCACTTTCGTCCCGAACGCCATCCGATTCGTCGCCTCGTAAATCCAGTCACGCATGGAATTGACGAGTTCAGGACGCCCCTCACGGATACCCTGCAGCTGCATCAGATAAAGCAATTTCATATTGCAGGGCTGATGACGGATCACGACCCAGAATCGGTCATGCGAAAGTTCAAACCGCGCGGAATTATAGTCTTGAATCGCAAATCGCATGACCCCTCGCAATGCTTCGCGACGGATTGCGGGGTTATCTGATTCAACAAGACTCGATATCGCGGAATAGGCCTGATCATATCGTCCATCACGTTCGAGTTTTATTCCGTCTCGCAAACGAGTGTAGTCAGTTTGTTGACCAAGCTCTTTTTCTAATGTGCCGCGTTGAGCGATATAATAAGTGTCTTGAGCTAATACCGGAAGTAAACTGACGGCCTTCTGAAGTTGTGCAAGACTCTCGGCAAATTGACGCTGGCTGCTTAGTTCCGCCGAGCGATTAATATGCTGACTCGCACGAAAGGGTAATGACCATCCGACGCCGGCTGCCAGCACGACGCAGGCCGTGAAAAAACTGAGTGCCAAACCGGCTCGTCCAAATTCGAAAATCCCGTCGCGCTGAAGCGAACAGAGCAACAGCAGGCTGGATCCGATCATTGCCATGACCCAACCCATCCCCACAAAATTACAGAACGCATTCGAATAGCCGAGCCATAAAAGCAAGTCTTCGCACCGGTCCAGCCCCATTTCCCAGGGAGACCATGAGGGAAGTCTGACAACGGAAAGCTGCTGAGGTAAATCGATCAGATAGGTCTTTGACTTCCATCCACGATGTGCGAATTCCGCATTGTTATGGATATCACCACCAAGCCAGAGCAGGTTATCATGCTGAGACTGCAACCAACTTGCCTCGGCCGAAACGACCGGACTGCGCAACATGACAAAATAAGGAAATGCGAGCGTGACGGAACAAAGAATCGAAGCAATCAGAGTACTGACGATGGTCCAATGCCTCTTCCAGAGCCACGATAAAATCATTGCCATCAGCCCGATCGCCATAACGGCTTGAAACACCGTCATACATCCCGGCTTAATTCCGACAATATCCGCTGGGGAATTGGCTCCCCATTGAGGTGCCACCGGGACTGTGAACCAACTTTTCTTGAGACTCAACGTCAGCGCGCCAGTTCCAGCGAGCGCTGCGCCGATAAACAGCAACTGGTTGAGCGACGAAAATGCAGAAACGACGAATCGTTGAATTTCTGCAAGAAGAGTCCTAGCGATCGACACTTTGCAACGACTCCGAAACCGCCCTGGATCCTCGCTGATCCGGTTGGGTTTGTGCGGTGAGTGCCCCGATTGCAATCCGATCTTTGGGCTGAAGAACCTGATACCCGTCGGAAATGACGACTTCTCCTTCTTCCAATCCTTCTCGAACTTCGACCCATCGGCCATCTGTAATGCCTGTGATCACATTTCGAGGCTCGAAGGATTGGCCATCACCGCCAACAACGTAGACAATTCCACGGTTCCCCGACACCGCGGAAACGGTCCCCTGAGGCAGCGTTAAGACGTTTCGTCGTTGAAGCACCGTCGCGTAACCGGTCAAACCAGGTACGATGAGATAACCATCAGATTCCAATTCAACCCGAACGGAGAAGGTTGACGGCCATTCGGGCGAACCAGTACCAAGAGGACGAATCGGTCGATTGGTTGTTTCGGGACCACCCAGTGAAAAATTCACAAGCGGGCGAACGTGAGTAATTGAACCATGAAACAAGTGGTCCTGATATGCAGCCAAACGAACTTCGACATCATCACCAACCTTGACTCGCCCCAGCGCTGTTTGATCGAGATAGCATTCAAACCAGAGACCGGAAGCAATTAACACGGCAGGACGACCGGGATCCTGATTGTATTCTCCTGCGTGGACAAGAACCCGTTCGACAATTCCATCAGCAGGACTGCGTGACGTATAGTCCTCTAATTCATTTTCACGGAACTTGACTACGAGTTGGGCTTCCTCGATCGCCGAATCCGCGATGCGAATGCTGCTCTGGCGACCGTTTCTCGCCATTTCTGCTGCCAGACTCGTTTCCTTTTCAATAAATTCGGCATTGATCGCATTCAGACGTGTATTCAACAGATCCTGCTCTGTGACGATATTGGCTTTTCGCAATTTGTCGTACATATCGAGTAACTGTTTTGCAATTTCCGTCTTGGCGGAAGCAGACTTGGCAAGTAATGCCTGCATGTCGGGACGCTCTTGCTGAAGCACATTGACCGTTCCGAGCTTGACTCTGTCGAGTTCAGCCAACGCTGTTTCAAGGGCACTTTTCGCCGACGCGATCTTGAGCTCAATTTTCGATCGATCTAATTCGACGATCACATCGCCGGCACGAACCCGCTGCCCTTCGACTGCATTGACGCTCTTAATCGCAGCCATGGCAATCATCGGCACTTGAACAGGCTCGCTTTGCGTCAACCCTTCTCCAATGAACTTGCCAATGATTTCACGACGATCAACTGTCGCAACATCAACCGGAAAAGCACCTCGTGTTTTGCGAATGACGGTGGAGTAACCGAGCTTTGACGTATACATCCTGGCGATGGGGTTTTTGTATGCGGGCCAGACAATCAGATAGGCAAAAGCCAGGCACAGTATCCCTGTAAAAAAACACAATCCAATCGACCAGGCTAAAGGACGAAAGAAGAGACGTATTGCGTCAACGATATTAAGAAAGCGCCTCGGTTCATTAATCATCTTCAGAGTCCCGCAACGGAAGTTGAGTCAACTGTCGTAGCTCGCTGACCAGCTCGTCCAGCCCCTTAATCAATTGGTCAACCAGAACCCGAGCGTCGCTGATCTGACCGTTTATTCCACACTGTTCAAGGTGTTTGGCCTGTTCCCTCAGTCCATCAGCTTGAAAATACCCCAAACGGCTTGCCAACAGATGAGCAGCCTCGCGCAGCATGACCGCGTCGCTTCCGCGGACTGAGAACCTTAAACGAGCTTTGCAATCCGGCAAGGACTCTACGAACATCGTCGCCAGATCCGCCAGCAGGACTTCGTCACCTTGGATGAATTGTTTCAGTGATTCGGAGTTGATATGAGGCATACTCGTCTCTTAATGATTCTTCGAATACAAAGTTTCTGTCCTGCAATCCGTTTCAGGCCTCGTGCGTACCTTACGGTGGACCCCATTGTCTAGACCAGAAAACGGATTTAATTAGAGAGACTGGCGACAGCCAGGCGCCCGCTCTTTCGATTTGGGGCAGTGGCTCCGCGCAGGTGAGCGTAGCGAAC
>CAIOKO010000150.1 GCA_903858935.1 uncultured Schlesneria sp.
CCAAACGTCATTTCATTGGAATTCGCCTGTTTTACAGGCGTTTGAACTCGCAACAATTTCAAAATGTATTGTAAAAATGTGGGTAAGTCTGAGGCTGGACGCCGATCCGCCTGCGCCGATGGCTGCGGGTTAAACGACGAAGTCGTCCTCATCGTTTAACCGCGCCTCGCAGAGAAGCGAGTCAATCGGCATCGCTGATAAACCCGAGGTGTCATCGCGCGTTTGACCATTGCCACGGTCTTTTGCAGCGACCATCGACGATTAGCCACCACGCTCAGCGACGTTCGAAGAGATCGGCTGGACGCCGATCCGCCTGCGCCGATGGCTGCGGGTTAAACGAAGAAGTTGTCCTCATCGTTTAACCGCGCCTCGCAGAGAAGCGAGTCAACCGGCAGCGTTCAAAAGCCCGAGGCGTCATCGCGCGTTTGACCATTGCCACGGTCTTTTGCTGCGACCATCGACGATTAGCTACCACGCTCAGCGACGTTCGAAGAGATCGGCTGGACGCCGATCCGCCTACGCCGATGGCTGCGGGTTAAACGATCAACTCGTGCTTATGATCCGCACTCATTGCGTTTTCAAGTACCGCGTGCCAATTGTCGTGGACCCGTTGAAACGTCATACGGTGATCTCCCCGGACATCAGGCGGGGAAGGAGCAGGTCGCGGGCTTGGCGGAGTTTTTGGTTTTGGTGCTGAAGATCCTCACGTTGGTCGATGAGTGGCTCAACAAAATCACGAAATTCGCGTTGAAGACCGTGTGTCGGAACCAAAAATTCTGCGGCGGCGAGGACCTGAGCATTTGCGTTGGGCTGGGCGGCACCGCCGACGCGTGAACGGACGTATTCTTTGTAAGACGGCGATTCCACGAACACGCCGAGCATGCGGTTTTCAACGTCGGCTCGCGGGCGGAGACGAACAAGGTAAGATGCGAAGACGGCCTCAGGATGCCGTTTGTTCATGCGTTTTGCGTAACCCACCGTCGCCCCGGTTCTCGCTATTACAATATCGCCCTCGGCTAAGGTGAATTTCGCTGACCGACCATCATCGATCGGACAAAATGGGACTGAAGACCAATCGATGAATTCAGGGACGATGTCCGTAATCCGTAAAAACTTGGGGCCAATCTCTTCTTTTTCAGCGCTTGCCGTATATCCGTAATCCACGGATTCGCAGAGTTCGATCAATTTCTTGCGTTCCCAACCTTCAGGGACCCCATTAGTGACACGCGTGTGTTCATAGCCGGGAAAGCGGAGGCGGACGAACCATTCCTGGTAGAGTTGCCGCGCCGATTCCTCCAACAATGCCATTCGCCGCCGGTTGTTCTCGATCAGAAATTCATATGAAGAGAGTATTTCAGCGACTTTCCTTTGAGAATGAACGGGCGGAAGCTCAACTTCAACGCGTCCGATTCGCTCAGGTGCAGTATGGCGTACCTTGGTTCCACTGGCTGATGCTGCGATCTGATTTCTGACAATTGCGGTATTAAAAAGATGGTACAAATAACGACGATCGAGACGCTTCTCGTTCAACTCAACAATCTTACCGAGTCGTTGATTGTGCAGAAACTTGCCGTCTTCAGGTATCCAAATCGAGCTTCCGAGCAACCCTGACATTTGTTCGGTCATGGCGATAAGAATGTCGTCAGCAGCGAGAACATACCCCTCGGGAACTGGCCCCGAGTAACGTTTCTGTTTTTCACCTTGGTCGCGGAATCCACCGCTTTCGTTGAAGTTGCCAGGAGTCAATAAAACCAACTCACTGCTGTTGTCGAAGAACTCACCCTTGAATGCAAATCCATGCTTTACCTTAAAGAGATCTCGAAATTTGACGCGCCGCCGAGTCATATCCCCATCTCCGCGAAGTTCTGCTGAATCTTCGCGGAGAGTTCGACCGCTTCCTGATTCAAGTCGGCCAACTCAACGTGGATATCTCGCATCGTTTGTTCAAAATCAAAATCCTCGTCAACGTCGGCGGGAGCGACGCCGACGTAGCGGCCCGGTGTCAGGCTCCAATCCGCCGCTTTGATCTCCGCCCGAGTGACTACTTTCACCAGACCGAGAACCGGTTGAAGTTTGGCTTCCGGGAATCGATCTTGCAGCCAGACGACCTGGCGATGCACGTAAGCAACACGCTTGAGTTGATCGACAGCCGCCTTACGTGCGGCGTCGAGATCCTTCACCAGTCGCGATAATCGCCGACGGTCGAACACGAAATGTTCAACCTCATCTTCCGGCGCATTTTCTCTTTGTTCGGCGAGAAACTTGGCCGACATGTCGCCCATCCGCGCGGCCAGTTTGTAGGCAAGATCGATTTGCTTGATCAGTCCTTTGGTCTGCTCGGCAATCGGGTCAAACGCCTGACGGGCAGTGTGTTGTTTGGCATTCGTTTCGGGGAATGCTTCCGCGTACTTCCGTTGAAACTTCGCAATCGCCGATTCCAGCGCCAGCCGATCCGAACCGTACGCGGTAAACGCCTCTGTCAGCTCGTCGACCGTGCGGAGAAAGTCGGTTCCTGACACGGTGGTTTCGATGGCCTCGACACGATCGACTTCGTCCCGCACGTTGATGATGACTTCGTCGACGTTCGCAAAAGCGTTGTCGAATCCCGACAGGACACTCTGAATTTCGCGGCATTCGCGACAGATGGCGATGAAATAGTCTTCGACAAGGCCGAGAAACCGATTGGTCTGACCGCGATACAACCAGACGATCGCCGACAGGTTTTGCATCTGCTCGGGCGAAAAATCGTTGATCGTCCGATTGATTTTGCGGAAGACGTTGCGGGCGTCGAGCATCAGAACCTGATCACGGCGCTCCTTCGGTTTGCCTCGGTCGAAGAACCACAACTCGCATGGGACCGTCCGCGTATAGAAAAAATTCGAACGGACCGAAATCATCACGTCGACATCGCCGGTCTCGATGATCTTGCGACGGACTTCCTTTTCGCCATGACCCGCACTGCTCGCCTGCGACGACATCACAAAACCGGCTCGTCCCTTTTCGCTCAGGTAACTCCAGAAATACGAGATCCACAGGTAGTTGCCGTTCGAAACCTTTTTCTCTTTATTCACGCCAGGCAGACCGAACGGAAGACGAACATCGGTCTTGACCCGCTCGGCATCGACAAGATCGACGTTGAACGGGGGATTGGCCATCACGAAATCGCATTTGCCAAACAGCGTGTGCTCGTCCTGGTAATAGGTGATCGCCTCGGCAATCTTCCCGTCCAGTCCGTGAACGGCGAGGTTCATCTTGGCGATGTGGATCGTCTCACGGTTTTTCTCCTGACCGTAGAAGACCACCTTCTTCGCGGTGTCGCCCCCCGACTGTTCGATGAAATGGCTCGACTGGACGAACATTCCGCCGGAACCACACGCCGGATCGAACACGGTCCCATGTTCCGGTTCAATGACGTTGACGATGGTCTGGACGAGCGACGATGGAGTAAAGAATTCGCCGTTGTCATGCGCTTTTTGGATGGAAAACTTTGCGAGGAAGTATTCATAAATGCGACCGAAGACGTCTCCTGTCGCCCGCTTGATCTGCTCGCTGTTGAAGTGCCGCATCAGGTCTTCGAGAACCTTCGGTTCTGACGAAAAGATGCCGTAATCTTTTGGTAAGACCCCCTGAAGCGGTTCGAACTCGGCCTCAATCGCGGTCATGGCCTCGGTCACCAGCGCTGGCAGGCCGAGCTTATCACTGGTCGCTTTCTGCATGATGACGTCGTAGCGTGCCGACTCGGGCAACCAGAGTGCTCGACGTCGGATGTAATCAGCAGGAAGCAGTTTTCGTTTCGGCATCTTGCCGCAGGCCTGATCTTCTTGAATCTTCCGACTGGCTTCGTCGAAGCGATTGGCGGCATGCCTCAGAAAGATCAGTCCGAGGACGGGCATGAAATAGTCGCTGGAGGTGAGCTTGGAATTTGCTCGAAGCTGATCCGCCGCTTCCCACAAATCGGCTTCGAGTTTTTCAATGCCACTGAATGTCCCGTCGACCATACCGCAGCGCCTGTTTCATTTTAAAAATCACGATACTCCGTACGAAGACATCACGCGATGCGTCTTCATTGGAAAATCGTAGAAATCCAGATTAGGTGAGCAGCATACTGCGAAACGGACGACAACCCCAGCGTGCCGCTTCGGTCGGTGAATCTGTCAGAAAAAGTGGTCGTTTCAATGGTCTCGAAGACCATAGTTTAACCGCGCCTCGAAGAGAAGCGGGGTCAAGCGGCGTCAGTGACACACCCGAGGCGTCATTGGTCGTTTCGCAATTGAGATTATTTTTTGCGACGCTCGATCCGTTTTCACAAAACATGTTCAGTGACGTTTGAAGAAATCGGCTGGACGCCGATTCGCCTGCGCCGATGGCTGCGGGTTAAACTAAAACGACTCGCGACATTGTCCTGAGCGTCGTATCGTTTGCTGCTACTTTGGTTGCTTGATGGTCTCCATCTCCGTTTTGATTCACAAAAGCGATTTCATGAGCACATTCCAAACGTTAAGAAGGTATCTCAAGTTTTTCATTGACAGCATATAAATATTTTTGTAGTTTTATGTCGTTTTTTGTTTGGTGAAGGCAAAGGGATTCGCGAGGAAGCTCAGGAAAACAGCGTCGCTTTGAGTTTAGCGACGTTGGTTGAATGGGACGCTCGCCTGCACAGGCTGTTGTTTGGAACGGGCTGAAGCCCATTCTACGGCTTTGGGCTTGCCCGGATTTTTGAAGTCAAAACCTGACGACGACAATTGATCTTTGACATCTTGGAATGAATTACGGATCGCCCCCGCAGCGAACAAAAGCGGGACAGGCACCTCGAAACTCGGAGCCAGTCCCGGTTTTGTTCGCAGGCATCCATCGCTGCGGGCTGATCCGTGTCGGTTCGTTGTTTGGAACAAAAGCGGGACAGGCACCTCGAAGCTCGGAGCCAGTCCCGGTTTTGTTCCGCAGGCATCAATCGCTGCGGGCTGATCCGTGGCGGCGCCGAAGCGGCGAGTGAGTAGTTTTGAGAAAGTAGAAAGTAGACAAAGCAGGAAGAAGAATCCGAGGACTAACATCCTCGGCTCGACTTTATGGAATGGTGGGATTCGATTTCGGTCGAACTCGAACAAACTCGAACAAACTCGAACAAACTCGAACAAACTCGGGCGCGGCGAAAAAGGTGACGAAAACCCTATGA
>CAIOKO010000151.1 GCA_903858935.1 uncultured Schlesneria sp.
CCCACTTGGTCAACGTGACTCGCTCTTCGTCCGTCAATATGATCGTCTTCGCTACTCGCATGACACTGATCCTCCTTATACTGAAGATCAGACGCCAGCGAATCGAATAAGTTCCCGTAATTCTGAGTCACTACACTAGCAGCGTCGGCAAAAGCCGCTTAGCGGCGAACGAATAGAGCCTGGGGCCGCTTCTGTCTCAGGTTTCGCCATCGCTAAACCAACAATAAGCCCCATTCGGGGCGACCGAGATTCGATCACGCCAAACCCTGCCATTGGTCCCATACCATCATCAATCGAGGAACGTTGAAAATGCGATCGCGACCAAACCTGTTCTCGGTCACCCCGATGGGGTTTTGAGTAGAATTTTTTTGCGTCACATCCTGGGTCGGAAGCCGCCCCAGGCTTTACTCGTCCTCCGCTCTGCGGCTTAAGACATGTGGACCGCTATGCGTTTTGACACATGTTGACCGCGTCGAAGGCAACGGACTCTGGTAACAAACAGCGGTAGCAAAATCGAACGCCCCAACGACCGTGATCAATCCCCGACCGGCCAACGTTCTTTAGCCACGTAGAGGCGACCGAGTAATGGTTTTCCAGAACTTTACCCGCGTTCACTTTTTCTTAACAGCGGAGGCCTTGGCGTCGAGAAAAAGTGCATCGCATTCCTTTTCCAAGACGCCACCCAGGATCTCGCATTTGTTAAACGGAGTCTTTCCAGCGACGTCTTCGGCGCGGATATCAATCTGATTCCATCCCAGGCTCTTCAGAAATGGAATTGATGAACCAAAAACAACCATTGAGATTCCAGCCCATTGAATGGCAGACTGGCACATCGGGCAGGGCTCGGCCGTTGTGTAAAGAACCAGCCCGTTCCATTCGATTTTCGGGTGGTTTTCGGCACAACGGTTAATCACATCGATTTCTCCATGAAATGTCGGACTGACGTCGGACCGATTGAAACCTCTCGCAATGACTTCAGCTCGTTCGGCAACGACAATGACAGCGCCAAATGGACGAGAGGGAACTTGTTTTGCGCAGTCGATTGCCTCCTGCATAAATCGATCGTGGTCAAGATTTTGAAAGACTGTTGGTCTCACCATCGTTCTCAATCTCCTTAAAGCATGTGACAGTGAAGATAAAAAAAATTAGATACCCGGAACGATCGCTCGCTCCGGGTATCTGATTTTTCGTTTCTCAAGACGTTTGTTCTATTTGGAACTCGTTTTCGACGAATTTCCTGATCGGCGGCGGAGCAAGAAGACGAGGCCAAATGCGACTGCGGTCCCTGCCATGGTCAGCGTGCCCGGTTCGGGAACGGTCGTCCCATTGACCTGGATCAGGTCGGGCGTGCCGGGTCCGAACTTGTTGATGACCCACGTCGATCCGTTGTCAAAACTCGTCGCGTAAGCACCTAATTAGCCTGGTCCACTGGCCGTTTGATTCCCCGCATAATTCCAACCGAACAAACCACTTCCCGAGGAATAGTTCAAAACAAACCAGTAGTTCGTGTTGGCAGCCAAAACGACGCCGCTGGTCGTTGGATCGAATTCCAAGTTCGCGTACGTCGATCCGATTGAAGGGACCGTAAAAGAGGTCAGCACAGTACCGCCAGCGGGGGTGCCGCCGTTGTCCTGGACCAGCTGAGCCCCTATCCCGTTAATTGTGCCGGACAAGCCGCCCACCTGGGCCACGATCGAATCAAGCAAGTAGATGAGGCTCCCCGTATTAAACTCCTGCGCCTCGAACTGACCTCCTCCAATTTGGCCAGATCCTACCGGGGTCTGGCTGGTGTTGTCGACAATGACACCAGCTCCGGCGTTCTTCGCGTGAATCACCAGTGTGATCGCAACCGCCAAAAACAACTTCGTAAACATCTGTCTCATCGCCATCCCCGAATGAGTTAAATGTCGCCCCCGTTTCACGGCGGACTCCCATCAACAAAACGAGATCTCGCGTCGAACATCGACGCTGGCCGGATCTGGGGTCGCAAACTTTTTAAACAATAGAAGTCAGTGGTTCAAGGTTCGGCCAACGCCGCTTGATAGTGTCGATTGATGAAGTCGTTTTGAATCCATAAGAGCTTGTTAAAAGCCATGATCGTGCGAAACTTCAACTCCGGTGTAATGGGCCATTCGGAAATCGAGTTCAACAGTGCGTGAGAGATGACACCCAAGAGGGCATTCATATGCACAAGCGGAACATCAATCTCCTTGTTTCCTGCTTTCGGCGTATGAATGCGGCCGACCATGTCCAGATACTGTACCATCTTTGCGTCGTAGGCTCGGCCGATCAGTTGAACAAAGTACCGGTTCAAGTGGTCTTTTCGGAACTTGATCTGCGGATGATCTTCTGAAAGCGATTTGAGATCCTCAGGGACTGAACCTTCGAAGCCATGCTGACGTGGGACAAAATGGCGGGCGGTTGCATCGTATGAAAGCAGCTTCTGGTAGGTCTGATCAACAAGCTGTGGCACTCTCGGTCCCAGGTGCGGAGCCGATGCCTGAATCAGCTTGACATCTTCTGGACCGAAGCCAATGAAGCTGGCGAGAAATTCGAAACGATATTGCGGATCGGTTTCGAGGCGATATTCGTCAATCGTCTGCATGATACGCGGCCTTGGAACGGGTCAAGGAAGATGTTTGCGGGGTCAACATCGATGGGGGCATCACCAGAAAATCTGGTTGACTGATGTCAGGTATTACGGTTGTACCTTCTGAGCGGAATCGTGGTCGAAACACGGAGTGCCAAGGTTTTGGACTTCTTCCAAAGTAGCCATCATCGCTCCGCGTGATGAGCATGCGTCGGAAACAATACGAGCGTTGCCGACGCATCGGAGAAAAACTTCGCTCGAATACATTTTTGAAAAGATGCGGATTGGAATTTGGTCGGTTCTCGAACAACGCTCATCACGCGGAGCGATGATGGCTACTTTGGTCTGAGGCAAAGCCTCACTAGAGGCTTCGACAAGGCCGTGTCTTCATGGTTTGATAACGCTTCCGAAGAGCACGGCTTAACCGAAGTCGATAAAGCCGTGGCACCCAGTTTCGCTGCGTTCCGTTCCAAAGGCACTCCCTTCACAAGACTCACACCGCAAGCTGAACCAGATCCGCTGGCGGTTCTGATTCAATCAATTTCAGATCAAACTTGTCCTGCAAGACTTTGAAGATGTTCGGTGTAATGAAGGCTGGCGCCACCGGCCCGACCCGAATCCCTTTGACGTTCAAAGCCAGCAACGTGAGCAACACGGCAACGGCCTTTTGCTCAAACCAGGAAAGAACAATCTCCAACGGCAAGTCGTTGACTCCGCATTCGAAGGCGTTGGCCAGTGCCAAAGCCACTTGCACCGCACCATAGGCGTCGTTGCATTGTCCCATGTCCAATAAACGCGGAATTCCCGCAACGGTGCCGTAATCATGGTTGCGAATCCGGTATTTTCCACATCCCAGAGTGAGGATCACCGACTGTTCGGGCGATTGCTCAGCGACCTGGGTGTAGTAGTTGCGCCCGGCTTCGGCGCCATCGCAACCCCCGATCAGATAGAACCGTTTGATGTCACCCGACTTGACTGCGGCAACGACTTTATCTGCCAGACCGAGAATCACGCTGTGATGGAAGCCGATCGTTGATTCGCGGACGAAGTTCTCGGTAAGTGGCTCGCATGTTCTGGCCTTGGCGATCACCTGAGAGAAGTCGTCGGTCTTCAGCCGTGTACCGCCGGGAACGGCCGTGACGCGGGTCGTAAAAAGTCTGTCCGCATAGAGGTCTGACGGAATGAGAACGCAATTGGTTGTAGCCACGATCGGTCCCGAGAACATGGGGAATTCCCACTGCTGGTTCTGCCAGGGACCACCAAAGTGTCCGACAAGGTGAGGGTACTTCTTAAGGCCCGGGTAGCTGTGCGCGGGAAGCATCTCGCCATGCGTATAAACGTTGATCCCAGTGCCGACAGTCTGTTCCAGCAGGGCAGCGAGGTCGACCAGATCGTGTCCCGTGACAAGAATGCCGGGTCCGGCAATAGTCCCTTCCCGGACTGTTGTCGGCACCGGTTTGCCGAATCGTTCACAGTGGCCCTGATCCAGCAGTTCCATGACACGCAAGTTTTGACGACCACACTCCAGCACCATTTCGAGTAGCGTCGGGATGTCGAAGTTAACATTCGTCATCGTGGCAAAGAGCCCCTCCTCGATAAACGCGCTGACGTTCTCATCTGACTTCCCGAGACGGCGTGCATGGTTGGCGTAAGCCGCCATCCCTTTCAGTCCATAGAGCAGGATCTCTTGCAGTGACTGCACATCCGCATCTTTGCCGCAAACACCAATCTCGGTGCAGCCGGTTCCGTTCTGAGTCTGTTCACATTGGTTGCAGAACATCTTGGATTCCTTGGTAAAGGGAGAATGAGGTCAGTGACAACGTCGACAGGATAAACGCCTTGCGTATAGCATTCAAGAAATAAAGAATGTTTTTTCTTTATTTGCTCATAAACGGGAAATCGGCTATCTTTAAACCATTGAGGTTGTCAGTTTTTGCGAATTAAAAACGGCAAGCCACGCGCCGTCGCTGCGGCTTCCGGCCGTAGATGAGAATGATTCACAGAAGACTCTACTGCGAAACCGACATCCTCATCGCGCTCGCGAACTCGCCAACTTTCGGAAAACTGTCGCATGACACATTATGGGAAGGTCGCTCAAGCTGCGGTCTCGGCTGCCAGCCTGCTGGCAGAGCACTACAAAGAAGAGGGCGGAAGGCGGCTTAATTCGCGAGAGATTGCCGAAAACCGCAAACTATCCCAAGCGATCGTCGCCAAGGTGCTGACCACGCTTTCTCAGACGGGGCTGGTCAATGGTGCTCCCGGACCTGGTGGTGGCTACTGGCTCGCACGGCCTCCAAAAGAAATCACCTTGAACGACATTATCACACCTTTCGAACGACTCGACACAACACTGATGTGCCCCTTTGGCGAAGACTGGTGCGGCACCGGTCCACACTGCCCGTTGCATAACCAGTTTGTCCAATTTCGCCAGCAAATGTCAGACTTTCTCCAACAGACAACGCTGGCGCAATTTCAAAAAACGCCCGGGCCGGTCTTGAATTAAGTCGCGACAAACAGTGTCACGATTTTTCCCTCGTTCCCAGTTCCAGCTTGGGAACGAGTAATTCCGACGCTGCCAGCGTCGGAAGAGTTCATACCAACCACGCTCGAATCTTCTGTAACGCATGCCTGGCTGCGGCGTCGAGATTCGCTTCACTTCCGCCACCTCGGATCGGGGAACAGATTTCGTACGCAATGTCGCCTTGAAATCCTCCCTCCTTCAAGCCACGGAAAAAGCCGTCGAGATCGAGAAACCCTTCGCCCAGCGGAACCGCTTTCACCGCTGCTGGTTCGATGGGCTCGTAATTAATCAGAGCGGGACGGTATTGCCATCGCGGAATGCGTATGTAGTCGGCAAGCGTCGTCTGTACCGTTCGCGGAGCCATCTCCTTGGCGGCCTGATACAGATCGGCACCATGCAGACCGATCGACCAGGGATCGAACATCGCTTTCGCGTTCGGATGCTTGATGTCGTCCAGCAATTCACCGAATGCCGCGACGTCGACGCCAACATCGTGATGGTTCTGAATACCAAGGATTAATCCGAAGTCAGCGCAGACGGCGGCACATTCGCGAAGAGCCGTCACGCATTTCGTCCAGTCGGAGTGATAATCGGCGAGATCTGTGTGGTAGCCGGTGAACACACGGATATTTTTCGCCCCCAGCGCACGCCCCAGTTCCGCGAGCTGTCGAACATAAAGAATCTGCATCTCGACGAACGGCACTTCCTTCGCCTGAGAACCCGACGTGAAATCGGTATACCCTGCGATTGTTGCGATCTGAAGATTCAACCGGTCAGCGACTGATTTGATTTCGTGAACTGATTCACCTTTCGGATAATCCACAGGCGAAAGATGCGGGCGTTTTGCGCCAAGCTCCACGGCCGGATAACCGAGTTCCGCAGCCTTTTCCAGGAAAGGAATCAAGTCGAGTCTGTGCTGTCCCCAACCCCCGGCATAGCTGACCGAAAACAGCATTGGCGTATTCACTCGGCGTCTCCTCGATCCTCGCCAACCTTTTTTTCCAAATTGGTCGCAGCATCATAGCGAGGTGATCGTGATCTGGTCAGTGAATCGACTTTTAGCAGACCACCTCGGTTGACGGCGCGTTCACAAGACCACTTCACTCGTTTCGAAATCTATTTGACCTTATAAACAATACGCAGACTCACACCGCGCTCCACCGGAAAGACCGGACCGTTGAATGGGTTGTTTGCGATCGGACGTCCTGTTGCTGAAGATTGCTTATTTTGCAGCACCCGTCGCGAGAGCGACTCAACAACGCTGCAAAAAACGCAATCGGAGCGGACTGCAAACGTACGTTGCTGATTGATGAGTGGAAATTCACATTAATTATGATGCTTTCTTCGCTTTTATTGCTATTCTTGAATTACTCGGCATTGCTGAGTATTAGTGAACGTCGGAACAAATGAACGGTACATCCTGGGGAGGAATTTCCGATTGATGACTCGCATTGTCATTGTTGATGACTCAGCCATTGATCGGAGGCTGGTCGAGTTTTTCCTGAGAAAAGGGATCGCCGACGTTTCACTTTTAAGCGTGGATTGCGGTCAAAAAGCCATTGATTCAATCGCGTCAGAAACCCCAGACTTGATCATCACGGACCTGCAAATGCCCGGGATGAATGGACTGGAACTGGTCGAACAAATCAAATCACAAGGTTGTAGCGCGCCGGTGATTCTGATGACCGGTTTTGGTACACAGCAGATTGCCGTCCAGGCGTTGAAAGCAGGGGCGGCCAGCTACGTTCCTAAAAGCGCCCTCGACAAACATCTGGTCGAGACCGTCAAACACGTCCTGTCCGTGTCCCAGTGGCAACGAAATCAGTACCGGGTTCCCACAACTCTCGACGTGCTTGAATCTCATTTCACCTTGGAAAATGACCCCTCGTTAATCAGTCCTCTGATTGCTTATCTTCAGAATCAACTCGAAACAATGCGGCTTTCCAATCAACTGCAAATTACTCGAATTGGAATGGCGATTTACGAATCACTGACATACGCTATTTATCATGGTAACCTGGAACTTGAGACAGATTTGAGGCAGAGCGATGAAGCGATTTTTAGCCGTTTAGCGGTGGAACGTCGTGGGGATGAGCCGTATGCTTCACGCCGAGTCCGATTTTCGTCGCGATTCTCAGACACCGAAGTACGCTTTGTCGTCTCTGATGATGGATCAGGTAACAAACCGTCAGAAAGGCAAAACTCGATCGACGCGATCAATCTGGAAGGGATCGAAGGCCGTGGACTGCTGCTTATCCACAGCTTTATGGACGAAGTGACCCATAACCTGCAGGGGAACGAAATCACGATGGTGAAACGAGTGCTGGCACGCAACTCCGATTCGTCATCCGCCATGACCAACGCGGCATCCTGAAGGCCGGATACACATGAGCCGATTGCTTGACATATTGTCCAGTGCAAGTTCCGTCGAAATCTTATCGAGCGAACGAGGTCGGCAACTCGCCCAGGAACAGCGGGCTCGTCAATATCGGTTCACCGACCGATTACTCGCCGGATTGCTTGTTTTCGAGTTTCTGGCAGGGATTGCGACAGCGCTGTGGATTTCGCCCTATGCGTGGGCGGGAACCGAAAGGCAATTGCACCCGCATGTCGTCGCGGCAGTGTTACTTGGATCGCTGATCATCAGCTTTCCACTATTTCTAGCGAAGTTTCAACCGGGACTACGCCTGACAAGGCACGTTGTCGCCATCGCTCAAATGCTTATGGCCGGGTTGCTGATTCACCTCACCGGTGGGCGGATCGAGACTCACTTTCTTGTGTTTGGATCACTCGCATTTCTGATGTTCTACGCAGATTGGAGGGTTCTGATCACCGCTTCGCTGGTCACCGCAACGGACCACTTTGTGCGAGGTTATCTCTGGCCGATGTCAATTTACGGTGACGAAGTGCTCAGTCACGTGCGTTGGATCGAGCATGCCGGCTGGGTCGTTTTCGAAGACGTCTTTCTGATTTTCGCATGCATTCAAAGTAATCGTCAGACGAATCTCATTGCCGAACGTCAAAGCCAGCTGGAAAAAACCAACGAAGCGGTGAAGCGAGCACTTGTCGCTGCGGAGCACGCCAATCGAGCGAAAAGCGAATTCCTCGCCAACATGAGTCACGAGATACGAACGCCGATGAACGGCATCATCGGGATGACCGATCTCGCCCTCGACACACCACTCAATGCCGAGCAACGCGAATATCTCGAGAGTGTCAAGTTGTCCGCCGATTCTCTGCTTCGAATCATCAATGACATCCTGGACTTCTCCAAAATTGAGTCAGGGAAATTTGAACTTGATCCCCAGACGTTCCAGCTGCGTGAATCCCGGTGTGAAACGATGAAAACCCTCGCCGCGCGGGCTCATGAGAAGAATCTCGAGTTGTACTGGCACATCTCGACCGACATTCCCGACTGGCTGATCGGTGACCCTGGACGTCTTCGACAAATCCTGGTCAATCTCGTCGGCAATGCCATCAAGTTCACCGATCATGGTGAGGTCGGTGTGATTGTCGAAATGGTCAGTCGAACAGAATCACTTGCCGTATTGCATTTTTCGGTTCGGGATACCGGCATCGGCATTCCGTTAGAAAAGCAGTCGGTCATCTTTGACGCATTTACCCAGGCAGATATTTCCACGACCCGTTCCTACGGCGGTACCGGATTGGGTCTCTCGATTTCCAAACAGCTCGTCCAACTCATGGGTGGTGAACTCGCTTTAAACAGCGTTGAAAACGCAGGCAGCACATTCTACTTCACGATTGAATTGCCGGTGACGGTCGCTCCAGCGGAAGCCAGCGACAACACTGAGTCCGTGAAACTGGATGGATTGCGGGCTTTAGTCGTCGACGATAATCCAACGAATCGGCGCATTCTGGAAGAAGTGCTTCGCGGCTGGAAAATGATACCGACACTGGCAGACGGAGGTCCCGCAGCACTGGACGAATTACACAAGGCCGCGGATGAAAACAAACCTTTTGATTTGATCCTCACCGATTGCCATATGCCGAAGATGGATGGTTTCATGTTCGTTGAAGAATTGAAAAAATTCCCCGAACTGGCTCGGTCCGTCATTATGATGCTGACGTCATCTGATCGACCGGGAGCCAGCGCACACTGCACAGACCTCGGCATTGCCGCGACACTCTTAAAGCCACTGAAACAGTCAGAGTTGCGTGAAACAATCGTAAAGACTCTTGGCCTGGCTGACCGGCATCAAGCCACTCTCACCGCAGGTCAATCAGCATCAAAGCCGTCAATTGCCCAGCATTTACGTGTCCTGATGGCAGAAGATAATCTGATCAATCAGCGAGTTGCGACTCGATTTTTAAATAAACTTGGTCACTCCGTTCGCGTTGTCGACAATGGGGAAAAGGCGATCCGCGCGTTACAGGAAGACGAATTCGACGTGGTCCTGATGGATATCCAGATGCCCGTTATGGATGGCTTCAAAGCGACGACCGCCATCCGCAAACAGGAAGAATTGACGGGACACCACATTCCGATCATCGCGATGACCGCTTACGCGATGTCGGGTGACCGTGAGCGCTGCCTGACGGCTGGTATGGACGATTATGTCAGCAAGCCGATTAACGAAGCTTCGGTGGCAAAGGCGTGTTCGCTGATAACGAAATTCAATCGATCGTCGGTCGACGTAGCAGTCAGCAATAAAATCCAAGAAGACGCGGAAATCGTACCGGATCAACTGGTATTCGATTTTCCAGCCGCCCTCAAAAGATTTGAGGGTGATGGTGAATTTGTGAATGAGATTTGTGGATTAATTCTCAATTCGGTCCCAGAATTAATCTCATCCCTGAAGTCAGCCGTCGAACAACAAGACTGCGAATCCGCAGGCAAAGCTGTCCACACCATTAAAGGAAGTGTCTCGAATTTCTGCGCCGAACCGACTTACCATGCAGCAATGCGGTTAGAGCAAATTTGCCATGAACACCAACTGAATCAACTCGAAGCTGGCTGTCTGGACCTCGTGAGGGAAGTCGACCGACTGATGGCCACATTAAGAAATCACCTGGCGAAATCAGAAGCCGAGTCGGGCGATTTGGAAAATAAGGTAAGCGTTTTTTCAAATGTCTAAATCAGACGGTGCCAAGTTTTTGGATTTCCTCGCATGAGGAAGCTGACTTTTTGAGTCAAGTTTCAGACTTTCTTCCAATGTAGCCATCATCGCTTCGCGTAATGAGCATGCGTCGGAAACGATTCATCCGTTGCCTCAGCATCGGGACAAATACCTGGATTGAATTCCTTTTTTGAGAACATGCGAATTGAAAATTGGCAGGCTCTCGAACAACGCTCATCAAGCAGAGCGATAATGGCAACTTTGGCCCGAGGCGAAGCCACTTTAGAGCCTTCTTAGAAGCTTTCGATTCTTCTTGTTTGAATTGTTGATGCACACTGCTTGACCGAAGAGGGTCAAGCAGCGGTACGCTAATTTGTTTGATGTGCTTTTACCATCAGGGGACATCCATACGTTGCGCACTCATGGGAGCCGTTGACGGCTGAGTGTAAAGCGATTCCAGTGACGATGGCTTGCCCGGGGCTGTCTCCTTCATGGCCACGTCCGGTCGTGATTCCACCACTGAAAATCAAATTTTCCCCGGCGTCATAAACCAGACAGTGACCTGATGTCGTGATACCGAACGCCGCTGCGAGCCTTCCCCCCTGGTCAACGACGACTCGCAGCCCCGGTATCGCATTCGCATTCTCCCAAAGTGCTGACTTATGCCAGTCCGGCGGACAACCGGGCGGAACAACAAATAACGCAGTTAAATCCATTCGATCGCGGCATCGTGCCGTAAGTCGCGCCAGTTCATTAATACTTGCCCGTGAACAGGGACACTTTGGATGAACGAACATCACCAGCGAGGGTCGCGAAGATTGGCAAGGCAATCCAGGGGTCGCCGGCCAGGAACGAGGCGGCCCCGCTGCTGCACCTGGCGCTGAACCGTACTTGGCAAGCAGCACGATCCCCGCAATGACGCTACAAATCCAGATCGCTGCTACGACATACATTGCCTGATGCCACGTGAAAGATCTCAACCGGTTAAAAGATTTTCCCGAGGAATTCATTGTGAACCCATTATCTTTCACTGCGACGACCTCTAGACAATGTCGAATAAAAACGAAGCCCCCCCTCGTCGTATTGTAACAATGTTTTCCTTGCAGCGGAGAAGCAAAGGACGTTTCGGCAAATTGTCATCGGTGCGTCCCGTCCGACGAATAATTTCGAAATCAGCCTTTGACAAACGGAAAAACAAAAAAAGCCGTCCGAGTTCACGGGCGACTTTTTTAAAAATGATATTCCGTCCGAGCGGACGTGATTCAGGCGACAGCCTGTCGCCGACGGATCGCCAAAACCAATCCGCCAAGTCCAAGCATGGCGAACGTTGATGGCTCTGGAACCGTGGTAAGATTATTGAAAGCAAACCAGATGCTGTTCGACGAGTTACCGTTTTCAATACCGTTCGTTATGGAGATATCGGAGTTCTGATAAGGGGCGAAATTACCGGCACCGATACTGACAAGCACTTCATTGCTGTAATCGCCAGCGGTCTGCGTGTAAAGCAGTTGATACGTGTCACCCGAATTGAGAAGATCGTCACCGGAAAAAGAAAGCGTATTGGCGACAGGAGCGAACCCAGGCACAAGCGGTACACTCCACGAATCAACTGTTGTGTTCGACGTAACGTCCTTCAGTGTGATCGTCCCCACGTTGTTGCTTCCGAATTGAGATCCTTTCTGCGTGAAGGTAAAAGCGACCAGGTGAGAGTAATCATTCGCCGTAAACTGGAGTCCCCAAGTGCTTGGCTGTGGGGGGTTACTAGCCCCGCCAATCGAACCAATCGCAGTGGGAATGGGGCCAACGATCACATTTGCAGACGCTTTATTATCCACAACAGACAGCACCACTGACGCGACGAAAAGCGCCGTAAGAATCAAATTCTTCAATGCGTTCTCCTTAAAAAACGTTTTGTTTTTGTGTGAAAAACAGGGACATCCGTGAGAATAGCTGTTTAACTGCCATACATGGCATTGTCAATGCATTCCAGATAAGACTGTCCCATTTAACCTCGCCGATTTGTCCAATTCGAGATATGGAAACTGGCTGCGAACTGACGTTAAAAAAGTCATTCAAGAAATGCCGACGATTGGAAAAAGCGGTCTTCAAGCAAACGCTGAATGCCCCGTGAGATGTTCTCCGAGAATCAACAGATGCATGTCGTCGGTTCCCTCATAGGTATAGACACTTTCGAGATTGCACATGTGACGGAACGAAACATGTTCGTCGAGAATTCCCACCCCTCCCAGGATTTCGCGAGCGGTACGAGCGACCCGTAATGCCATCGACACGTTGTTTCGCTTGGCCATCGAAATTTGCACATAGGTTGCCTTACCAGCTTCTTTCAACTGAGCCAGCCGCCAGGCCATCAACTGGGCATTCGTGATCTCGGTCGCCATCCGGGCCAGTTTTGCCTGTAACATCTGAAATGCCGCCAATGGTTTTCCGAATTGGATTCGGCGAAGCGCATAGTCGCGAGCCTCTTCATAACAGGCCTGCGCCGCACCAAGAGCACCCCAGGCAATCCCATATCGTGCATGGTTCAGACATTGCAGCGGAGATTTCAAACCATTCGTACCAGGAAGCAATGCGGCAAAAGGAACTTTGCACTGATTGAATTCCAGGCGGCAGGTAATTCCGATTCGCAATGAGTATTTCCCTTCGATCACTGATGCACTGAATCCAGGGGTCCCACGCTCGACAAGAAAGCCCCGAACGGCGGCAGGGCTGTTCGGTTCGAGCCCTGGTTCACCGTCGACCTTGGCCCAGACCACAGCGACATCGGCCAGTGTCCCGCCACCGATCCACATTTTCGACCCCGTCAGTTCATACCCATCCATGGTTTTCACGGCACGAGTTTCCATGCCACCCGGATTGGACCCATGCAGCGGTTCGGTCAAACCGAAACAACCGAGTTTCCGCGCACGGGCCATCTCGGGAAGCCAGCGCTGCTTTTGATCTTCACTGCCGAACAAACAAATTGCAGTCATGGCGAGAGCGCCTTGTACCGAAACGAAAGTCCGCAGGCCCGTATCACCCCGTTCCAGTTCTGCCAGAGCTAACCCATACCGCAAGGGACTCCAACCGGCACAGCCATAACCTTGTATGTTGCCGCCGAAGACACCCAACTCAGCAATTTCGGGAAGAAGCTCCAGCGGGAATGTCCCCTCACTCCAGCACCGATTAATCTGTGGCACAAACCTCGTTTGAACCCAGTGCCGTACTTGCCTTCGTAGTTCCTTGTCTTCCGCTGAAATCAGATCATCAAGCTGGTAAAGATCGAGATCCACGGGCATCTTTCGATCAAGGGCAGGAGTTGTATTCGTCGGTTTCATTCCCGAAGTGTATCATGAGCCCGATTGCGCACCAGAGAAAATACAATCCCCTCCCGAGATGTTTTGATGAACGAAAAACCGTTTTGGTTATCTCTCATTTGCATGATTCTGTTAACCAAACCATCGTACGCAGATGGCCTCGAAAGGTTGCCCTACAATAACCCGGGCCTCACAGTCGATCTTGGCGTCGGTTTGTGGGCGTGGCCCGTCCCTTGTGACGCCGATGGAGACGGCGATTTCGACTTGATCGTCTCGTGCCCCGACAAACCGTCGAACGGAGTCTGGTTGTTCGAGAACACAACCGGCGACACATCGATCAACAAGATGCCTGACTTCAAGGCCGCTCGACGATTGAGTTCCACGGTCCACTACGTGATGCCAAGTTATATCGACGGCGCTCTGCGGATACTGACACCGGGGTTTGAATACCTGAACTTTGAGAAAACGGGATTACAACAGCGGATCGAACTCCCCATACGCAAGGACTTTTATCAACCAGGCTGGTCCCAGATAAAAGGCCCGAAGGTCCGACACAACCAATGGAGATTCATAGACGAAGATGGCGACGGTGCACTTGATCTCGTGACGGGTATCGAGGACTGGAGCGAATACGGTTGGGACGACGCCTTCAACTCACGCGGCGAATGGACCAATGGCCCGCTGCATGGGTTTGTTCTGCTACACCGCAATACAGGAACAACCGAAGATCCGAAATATCTACCTCCACGTAAACTCGAAGCCGGAGGAAAACCGATCGATACGTTTGGTTGTCCTTCTCCCAACTTCGCCGATTTCGACAACGATGGTGATCTCGATCTGCTTTGTGGCGAGTTTCTGGATGGCTTTACCTATTTTGAAAATGTTGGCTCCCGAACCAAACCGGTCTACCGAGATGGGCAACGTGTCAGGCTTTTAGACGGCGAACCGCTGAAGATGGATCTCGAAATGATTGTTCCCATTGCTTTTGACTGGGACAAAGATGGTGATCTGGATTTGATCGTTGGTGACGAAGATGGACGCGTGGCTTTTATCGAAAACCTTAATCGCCCTGATGATCGTCAATTACAATCGCCCCGAAAGCTCAACTTTGCGCGTCCCAGATACTTTCAACAAGAGGCCGATACGCTGAAGTGTGGAGCACTCGCCACGCCGTGCGGCGTCGACTGGGATGGTGATGGCGATATCGACATCGTCTCGGGGAACACAGCCGGATACATTGAGTTTTTCGAGAACCTGAGTGGCGTTGGGATCGCACAACCGAAATGGGCCGCACCAACCCGGCTTCAAGCCGAAGGAAAACTCTTTCGAGTCATGGCGGGACCTAACGGCAGCATTCAGGGCCCCGCGGAAGCCAAGTGGGGTTACACAACGCTCAACGTTGCCGATTGGGACGGGGATGGCCTGCTGGACATCGTGTTGAATTCCATTCTGGGCCGAGTGCAGTGGATGAAAAACATTGGCACTCGCACGAAACCTGAACTGGCTTCTCCCCAAGCAATACAAGTGGAATGGCCTGCTGGCCCACAGAAGCCCACCTGGACATGGTGGCAACCGACGGACAAAGAACTCGCGACACAATGGCGGACAACACCCGTCGTACACGATTTCACAGGTGACGGATTGCTCGATCTGGCAATTCTCGACAGCGAAGGTTATTTCGCTTTGTTTGAACGATTCCGGCAAGACGGGCAATTGTTACTCAAGCCACCCCAGCGAGTTTTTACCGACGCCAATGAAAAACCGTTACGCTTCAATGAACGGACGGCGGGAGCGAGCGGGCGACGCAAGATCGCGGTTGTCGATTGGGATGGTGACGGGCAACTGGATATCCTGCTCAATTCCGCAAACGCCGACTTCTATCGCGGACTCGGCAAACAGGATGGCGTATGGCGTTTTCAACGCGAAGGAACGCTCGCACCTCAGAATATCGAAGGCCACGACGTCAGCCCGACAACCGTTGATTTCGACGGAAATGGAATCCCCGATTTCCTCGGCGGAGCAGAAGATGGCCGGTTTTATTTCCTGAAAAATCCACGCCAGAAGTAAGATATCGCACGGATCGGATTCGACTTGTCAGCAGTGAGCGATAAGCCATCGGGATCACAGCCTCAAGTTCCAGGAATTCTGGTCCGTCATCGTGCTAACTCTCGATAATCGGTCGGATGACTTCTCCGTGGATGTCCGTCAGGCGGAAGTCGCGACCGGCATAACGATAAGTCATCCGCTGATGGTCGTAGCCCATCAGGTGCAGAATCGTTGCGTGAAGGTCGTGGACCGAGACACGGTTTTCCACAGCTTTGAACCCGAAGTCGTCGGTCGCTCCGTAAATCGTTCCTTTCTTGATTCCGCCACCGGCCATCCATAACGAAAATCCCCAGTGGTTGTGGTCGCGGCCCTGACTTGCTCCAGTACCGTCCTGACCCATTTCAACCGACGGAGTCCGACCAAATTCGCCGGTACAGAGAATCAGCGTCTCATCGAGAAGTCCTCGCTGCTTGAGATCGATGATCAGTGCGGCCAGGCCCGAATCACATTCACTGGCGACCTTGCGATGTTCGTCCTTGATGTTCGAATGGCTGTCCCAGGGCTGTCCGTCACCGTGCCACGTCTGGACGAATCGAACACCACGTTCGATCAATCGTCGTGCCATGAGCAATTGACGGTTCTGTGGTCCAGGGCCATACAACTTTTGAATATGTTCTGGTTCTTGCGAAACGTCAAAGGCATCGCTCGCTTCGGTCTGCATGCGAAACGCCAGTTCAAACGATTTGATCCGTGATTCGATCGCCGCTTCGCCTGGTCGGTCGCCGAGATGCCTTGCATTCAATTGCTGTAGAAATTCGAACTGCTTCGACTGTTCTGAGGAAGTGACTCGTTTATTCTGCAGGAAGTCGATCAGTCGAGTTGGATCGGGGTTCGAGGTATCGACACGAGTCCCCTGGTATGAGCCGGGAAGAAATGCGGATCGCCAGTTGCCGGCGCCGCCAACAGGCATGCCGCCAGGAACAAGCGCGATGAAGGCGGGAAGATCTTCGTTAACCGATCCCATTCCCCAGGTGAGCCACGAGCCAAGACTGGGGCGAACCAGTCGCATGTCACCCGTATTCATCAGCATGAGTGACATCTCATGACTGGGAAGTTCGGCATGCATCGACCGGATAACGGTCATTTCGTCGACGCACTTGGCAAGGTTGGGAAAGATTTCGCTGACGGGAATTCCACTTTCGCCATGTTGTTCGAACTTGAACGGGCTGGGTAAAGCCACGCCGGTTTTTCGCTCGGTCTGCAGGTTTTCAAACGGAAGCATCTGTCCGGCTCGACGCGTCAGTTCCGGCTTCGGATCAAACGTGTCAACTTGAGAGACGCCGCCGTTCAGAAAAACATGAATGATGTGTTTCGCACGCCCCGGAAAATGAGTCCGCATCGCTGAGCCTGACGACTCGGCCGAGGCTGTGCTCCCCAGAAGATTGGCCAGCGCGAGGCCGCCGAATCCCATTCCGCATTGCTGCATCCAGTGTCGTCGTGTCTGGTTGATCATCGTTATTCTCCTTGTCGACTTGGTATCTGTACCTCTGCGTCGGACTTCTTCGAGTTTAAAACTCGACTCAATGAGTCAAGATTTCAGATTTTCTTCCAAAGTAGCAATCATCGCTCTGCGTGATGAGCATGCGTCAGAAACGATTCAAGCGTTGCCTTAGCATCGGGACAGTTAATTCCTTTGAATTTCCGTTTGGAAAACATGGTGTCTGGTATTCGTCTGGCCCTCGAACAATTCTCATCACGCGGAACGATGACGGCTTCTTCAGTCTGAGGCAAAACCTCGCTGGAGTCTTCGGAGATGCTGTGTCCTCGTTGTTTTTTCTTTGATCGAAGAGCATTGCTTGACCGAAGACGGTCAAGCAGAGACACAAAACTTTCTACTCATCACGAACCGGTCGTTAGTCCAAAAATGTAAACTCATTCGAAGCCATTAGCGCATGAGCCAGAAGCCTCCAACTTCGTTCGGGATCGACTGCGGAACCGTCCGCTGTTGTCGTATTGGAAACCGCTTCATTCAGGAATTTCCTGGCCTGACCAATTTCCGACGCTGTCGGGTTTCGGCAAAGTGCTCTGCGCACCATCGCTGTAATACGATCTTCGTCTGACCCTGGATTCACTTGTTTTGTCAGTGATGCCAGCCGCAATGCTCGATCCTGAATGAAGTCTGAGTTCAACGCGAAAAGCGTTTGCTGTGGCACCGTGGTTTCAGGCCGCTTAGCCGTGCAGGCATTCGGATTGGCGGTGTCGAAGGTACTCATCAGATTGGCAATGATGTCCCGATTGATGAATCCATACACACTGCGTCTCGGGATTGCTGGTGCAGCGTTTAAGTCAATCGGACGGCCTCCCATGGTGGTGTCTAATTCATCGCAGACAGCCAGCATGGAATCACGCATCGATTCAAAGTCCAACCGTCGTCGCGGCATCCGCCACAGAAGCTGATTCTCCGGATCGACCTGACGGCTTTGATCATCTTCGATTGCGGCCTGATGATAAGCCCGGCTAAGCATAATCTGTCGATGAAGCCACTTGATCGACCATCCATTCTTGCGAAACTGATCAGCAAGGTAATCAAGCAGTTCGGGATGCGTTGGAGCCTGACCACGTGTGCCAAAGTCGTCTGGTGTTCGAACAAGTCCAGAACCAAAATGATTCTGCCACGCCCAGTTGACTAGCACCCGAGCGGTCAGCGGGTTGCTTTCTGAAATCACAGAACGAGCAAGACTCAGGCGACGTTTTCCATTTTCATAAACGGGAGTTTGGTCACCCGACAAGACCGACAAAAACCTTGGCTGAACGGTTTCGCCTCGCGCGAGTGGATTTCCTCGCAGGAAGACCTGTGTTTCTTTGGGCGCCGGATCTTCCTTAACAATCATGGCTCGCGGAGGTGATCCTGGTGACGCCAGGTTCAACTGGTGAATTGCTCCTTTCTTCCCGCTGATCAAATCATTGATTGTTCGATTGGTGAGTCTCACCGCTTCTTCATCCGGAACATCGAAAGGAGTGTTTGGGGCATACAGATAATGTCGAATCTGTCGATGTGACGAACTGTTGATGACCTGATGCCCCGGATGATCGTCCGGCAGAACCGTGCCTCCTGGCGCTGCTTCGTTGGCGGTTTCCAGCAGCGATTGCAACCACAACCGCTGCTGTTCAGCAAACACTTTC
>CAIOKO010000152.1 GCA_903858935.1 uncultured Schlesneria sp.
AGTTGGACTCGCCGCATTCGGAAGCTGGAAGGGCATGTCGAAACGATCGCGCAAGGGGATTTCGGCCTGGAATTAAGTCGCGGCCCGATCGATGACGAATTCTCTCGACTGGTTCAAAGCATTAATTCCATGAGCCGTCAGTTAAACACCATGCGAGAACAGTTGATTCAGGGAGAACGAATTCGGCTGGTAGCGCAGTTGACCGCAGGGATTGGACACCAGCTGCGTAACGGAATTGCAGGAGCAAAGCTGGCCATCCAACTGCACGAAAGCCGATGCCAACAGGGAACCGATACGAGTCTGATCGTGGCTCGAAACCAGTTGGCACTGGTCGAAGAAGAAGTCCAGGGATTGCTCTCACTCGGCAAAGGTGATTCGAGACCTCCTGCTCAAATAGATCTTCGCCAGATCATCGAAACTGTTCGAGATCTTGTGTCGTTAAACTGTGATCACAAAGACATTGAATTGACCGTGGAAAGACAAGAAACACCACTCAATGTCATGGGGTTTCCTGACCGTCTTCGAGCGGCATACCTCAATCTCACCTTGAATGCGATCGACGCCGCCGGACCCGGTGGACATGTCTGGCTCACATCAACCTCGAGCCTTGAGCAATGCACAATGATCGTCGAGGACGACGGCCCAGGTCCGCCGGCCGAACTTGCTTCATCGCTGTTTGAATCGTTTGTCACATCAAAGCCCGAAGGGATCGGACTTGGGCTGACCGTTGCCGTCACGGTCGCTCAGGCACATCATGGCTCACTAACCTGGAACCGCCGCCTCGACCGGACTCGATTCGAATTAACAGTGCCAAAATCTGCGACCTTTGAACAAGACCGCTGCTGATGTCTCGAATTCTGATTATTGATGACGAACCGGCGATTTGCTGGAGCCTGAAAGAACGGCTGACGGATCAAGGTCACGACGTCCAGATTGCGGCATCGGTCGAACGTGCTGATAAACTTCTTAACACGTTTGTGCCCGAAGTCATTGTGCTGGATATCCGCTTGCCGGGACAGGATGGCCTGTCCGCCATCCCTGGTTTCCGCCAGCGATTACCTTCGACCCCCATCATCGTCATGACCGCCTTCGGGGATTTGCAGACGGTCGTTGATGCGATCAGTCGCGGTGCTTTTGAATACCTGGTCAAACCGTTTGAATTGCCCGACTTTCTGTCGGTGGTCTCCCGCGCCATCCAGACGCTCGCAAAGGAAAAAACGGGTCCGTCGCTGCCCGTCGAAGGGAATCAATTGATTGGGCGCGGGCCTGCCATGCAGGCGATCTTCAAACAAATCGCCTTGATGGCACCCACCGAATTTCCCATTCTGATCACGGGTGAAACGGGCACCGGAAAAGAACTCGTTGCCGAGGCGATCCATCGGCATAGCAACCGCCGTAACGGTCCGTTCGTGCGGGTCAGTTTGGCAAGCCTCAATCCATCGGTGATCGAAAGTGAACTGTTCGGACATGGCAAAGGTGCGTTCACCGGTGCCACCGAAGATCGTCAGGGACTGTTCGAGTTGGCAGAGAACGGGACAATCTTTCTCGACGAAATCGGTGAGACTCCTCCAGCGATTCAAGTGAAACTGTTACGTGTGCTCGAATCTCATTCGTTCATTCGCGTCGGGACCAGCAACGAGCGAACAACAAACGCCAGGTTGATCGCTGCCACGAACCGTGATTTGAGGTCCATGATCGCCGAACACAATTTTCGGGAAGATCTGTATCACCGATTGAAAGTCTTTTCGATCGAACTGCCACCATTACGATCTCACCGCGAGGATCTCAGGCCGCTGGTGGAATACTTTATTGGACGGCACCTGAATTCATCTCATCCGAATATAACCGACGAATTCTGGGCTGAAATCGAAAAGCAAACCTGGCCGGGCAACATCCGTGAATTGCGAAATGCGATCGATCACGCAGTCGTTCTCTCTCGCGGCGGACCGCTGGTCGCTGCACACCTTCCGCAGTGGCCGGTTGACATCGCTCCTGGTGAGGAATCGTGTGATCAACTTCAACTCGCGATTGCCGCTTGGGTTCAGCGGCAACTCAGCGACTCTCAAACGGACGGTGTGAACGATCTTTACCGACGTTTTTCAAGCATTGCCGATACCGCCTTGTTGAATGAGGTTCTGTCTCATACTCAACAAAACCGCAGCGCGGCAGCCAAGCTTCTCGGACTCGACCGAGCCACGCTACGAACGAAGCTCGGAACAACGGCTTCGGATTGAGATTTGCGGATCAAAGAGCACTGCTTGACCGAAGACGGTCAAGCAGTGGCACGATAATTCAGAAGATTAACGATGAACTAATATCCAAAATCGGCGGTCATTTCACTTCCAGCGCGAGTTCCCATCGTCTGAAGGTGAGTCGCCGAACCACCGTCGCTTGTCACAGAATGCAGAAACCGGACTGAGCCGTCGACGAACAAGGCGTTGACGCCACCTGTGTGGAGACTGGAAAAATCATCCAGACCTCCATCGGGATCGTTGATGGCATTGATGCGATGGGCATGACCCAACACGTGAAATGACGATGCTTCATCGAGGGGAGCCGCGCGATTACTTGCCCCCGCTCGTAAGCGACCTGTATTTGGTGCGCCAATCCATGTTCCGTTCGCTTGTGCCCACGAACGTTCCGCGACAAGAATCGTATTTGAGGTCCCGTCTAATATCTCGGCAAAGCGGACACTGCTGTTACGAAAGAGCATTCCGTTACCGGGATTAACATTGTCATCAACACTTGATGACTCGTTTCCGACGCAGCCAACGTAACTGCTGGGACCCGGTTGAACGACTTTACCCGAAGCGACATTTGTAATTGCGAAGGTCCCGTTTGGAACAATATCTGATGCACAGATGAAAACGGTTACTCTGGTCGCGACAGGGGCCGAGTTCAACGGGTGCTCGATCGGCAAACTGAAATTGAACAGCCCGAAGAGCGGAAATTGATCCATTTGAGGAAGAATCATCGCACTCCAGCCCCAGCCGGGAGTCGTCGCGGTTGTGTCCGAACTGGCGACGTATCCAGGAGGAAATCGCCCGTATAAGTCGCAGTAGTTTTGCAGCGCCAGACCGATCTGCCTCAGATTGTTTTTGCATTGAGTTCGACGAGCCGCCTCGCGAGCCTGCTGGATCGCCGGAAGAATCAGAGCCACCAGGATGGCGATGACTGAAATCACGACCATCAGTTCGATCAGTGTAAAGCCCTTACGCACCGGTTTTGAAAAGAAATCCAGACGATTCACAGGGTGCCCCAACAGAGTCAAACGGCGTGACTAAAATTTCAACGGCCTTACGCTAAGACATTACGACTTAATCACGGCGGGTGCAACGGCAGATGAATTTTGCCTGCCCGGAATTATTCAACGAATCGGCTCAATTCTCTGCCGTGGTCTTTCGCTTCGCCATGGGGACTCGCTGAAAGCGGCCCTTCCCAGTGGGGCCGCGCTCATTCAACTCCATCAGGGCGTAAGTGATTTCGTCCAGATCACTCAATGGACGATCGGCAAGGTAGCGAAATCGCAACTTCTGCTGCCTGTCGAAGATGAGAACCCCGTGTGTGATCGCAGGCTCATTTGCCGTTACCGATGAAGAGTCATATTTTGCCAGATCGAAACCGTCAGGAACCTCATGAAATGAGAAGTGATCTTTTTTTCGGACTCCCAGGGCCGTCAGTTCCCGCTGCTGAAACGGAGTCGCGCTCATGCATTTGATCGTCGCATCAAGATTCTTCAAGGGGTCAGAGCGTTTCCAGAGTCGAACAAGTCCATCGGCACAGTGGGGACACCCCATGCCGCTGATGAAGACCAGCACGTTGTTCTTACCTGGATCGAGATCCAGTCCGTCAATTTTTATTCGTTCCGCTTCAGTGACCCGTTCCAACAGATAAAGATCGGGATATTGAGCGCGCGTAGTTCCCACGATATTGAGGTCTTTCATCATCCCTTGATCCTCGTGATCAAGAATGTGGCAATGCACAACGGATCGCCCGCAATAGTCGTTAGGGATAAAGTGGATCGGAGTCACAACCTCGCGGCTGATGGCCAGCGTGTCCTTCCAGACCCCCAGCGAGGGAACGTAAAACGGATTGACATGCATGTGAAACGGGTGTTTGACAGACTCCACAACACCCGGCAGAAATTCCTTAACGCCAAGGTTCCAGATCTGAGGAGTATCGATCCTGATCGTGATACTATCAGCCGTTCCAGACTCGGCGTATGGCTTCCCCACATGACGAGGAACTGTCGAAACCCCGAACCGTTCCTTATCAGCAAAGGTAAAATTCAGCTCCAGAGTTTCCGCACCCGTTACATCGGGAGCCGGACGCTTGAGCTTCATGATCTGTGCGACAGGTGGCAGGCTCATCGGAGTCGCAATCCCTCCGTGAACCATCAACTTCGCCACAGGAGTCGCATTTTTGACCGGACCGAGATGAGTTCGCACCAGACGTTTTGCTTCAGACGGAAGCAGCCAGTACTCTCCATCAGTCGCTTGATCAGTCACCCTCACAAGTACGTCACTGCGGTACCCTGGATAAAGTTCGTTATGGATTTTCTTCTTCAGATGTCCCGTCGGAATTCCATCCGTCGCGATCTCGTACGTTTCGATCGCATCGGTAATCGCGGGGACATCAATCGACGCGTCCTTCAAATCGCCCGCACGATACCAGGCAAGGTTCAATGCCGACTCTCGACCGGCGTGAATCAGCCGCCAGCGCTCGATCTGACCTCGTTGAATCTCGATCGACGGGGCATTCTGACCATTAACGGCGAGGACTTCCGCTGATTCCGGCTTGTTGCTGGGGATTCCTTCAGTGATCCGGCCAACGTTCTTTTCTGCGGGAGCATTTTTACGATCGTTCACATCGGCAGGATCAACGATCCATCGGGTTCCCTGACCTCCCTCCTGGCCACCGACTTTCGTGAAGACCAGCTGCTGCAACAGAAACACACGCCCATACTCAACATCTTTTGTACTGTCCGTCGGATGCTTGATCCGGTTGGCAGCCTGGATTTCTTTCAATTTTTCAAGATCGTTCGATGCCGCGTCGGTGTCCCCCAGGACAATCAAGGCGCCAGCGAGCCCATTTGCTAATTGATAGGCAGCCGAACCATGGACATGTGAGTGATACCAGAACGTTCCCGCAACGTGATTTTGAGGAAGCTCATAATCCAGGAACAATTCATTCGCCTTGTCACCTGTGGCAGGTGGCAGATCGAGAAAGGCATTATCGTGACCGCCACCGGGACTGACGTGTAAACCGTGCGTGTGCAAATTAATCGAGAAAAGATTGTGGGGCGCATCCATCATCCAGTAGGCGGGCCGGTCCTGAGGTCCCGGGGGTTCCGCACCGGCGTTCCACTCGAGAACCGGTTCGCGACTACTGTTCAATTTATTCTTGAGATTGATGATCAACTTTTGATGTCGATTGATAACGATCGTCGGACCACATAGCCGTCGGTTCAAAAAACCTGGTCCGCGGTAACGAATGGCATTGACCTGATCTGGTGTGCCATCCCCGTCGACGTCGATCAACGGCAACTCAGGCTCGGTTTCCGTGACTTCCAATTCGTATAACACGACATCTTTGGTTCTTAACATCGCTTGTTCGAGATCGCGTCCCTCGAGCGTTGCTTTCGCATGACCAAAGTGGAATCGACGGTCACGACGAGACATATTCGAAAAGAGTCGGCCAAGTGCTTCAGACGAATCAATTGACTGACCACGCGAACTGCTCGGCATCGAGAACGGCGTTGGTGCAATCGGTTGGTCCTGAGCCAGCCCCTCTTTACGCCGAATCTCCGTCAGTTGTTCCGACGAGATCCGATGCGTCACGTGTGATGGTTTGCCCGTGTCTAACCCCTGAGCGAACACGGTTCCCGCGTCGCAAAGAAGCAAACCGAAAAGAAGAACGAAAATCCGTTTCATCGTCACACTCCATTGTTAGACGATGAGATCATAAAACGACGTCAGTTTGCTGTGAAGTCGATCCGAATCAAAAGACCCCTGGAACGTCGCCGTTCGGAGGTCAATTTTCATTCTCCCTGCAGGGCAAATCCCTGAACGATTATTCTTCGAGATAACAGGGTCATCGCGGAACTCGGTTACGAAAAAGGCCCTCCTCCGACCTCGCGGTGGAGAGCTTAAAACTTGGGAAACGTCGCCACAGTTTTCTAAGTTTCGCCGCGGTTTCGCGATAGAAAAACTCTTCACGGCATTTCCGGCTCAGCAAATCCGTACTTTTGAAGAATCGCCTGACCCGCTTCTGATGTCACGAATAGCCGAAGCTGATCACAAGCCTCTCGATCTTTGGCCCACGAAAGAATTACCCCCCCCTGAACGAGCGTCGGATACGAACTGGTCGGTAGTTGCCAGAATCGTCCTTTGTCTCGCAATGGCGAAACCGTCGCCAGAGACGCGGCAATCATTCCAACATCCGCCGCTCCCGATTCCACAAACTGAGCTGTCTGGGCGATGTTCTCACCGAGAACCAACCTGTCCTGAATCGATTCGTAGATCTCAAAGTATTTCAAAGCCGCTTCTGCAGCACGCCCATAGGGGGCGAATCTCGGATTCGCGATGGCGATTTTTTTCACCGCAGGATCGCTCAAAACATCGATACCGTTTTTGTCCAGATCGAGCGTAGAATCGTTGCGTACCCAGATGCCAAGATGCCCCACCGCATAAGAAAACAGGGTCTCTTCCAATCCGTCACCCTGCTCGATCAGCTTGCGGGGATATCCGATATCCGCTGAAAAAAAGATGTCAAACGGTGCTTTATTTGAAAGCTGCGCGAAGAAGTTTCCCGACGAGCCGAATGTCGTCTCGACCTGAATCTCTGGATGCAACTTTTTGAACTCACTCGCAATTTCCCCAAACGCAAACTTCAAGTCCGAGGCCGCCGCGATAGAAATCGTTGTCTGAGTCACTTTGGAAGTCGGTTGCAAGCCAGACGTTTTTGATGACGAGTCTGGCGATACAGGCACTCGATCACAGCCCGCCACACAGGTGAACAGGATCACGGCCCCAAAGAGAGATTTCGTAGTACTTACGGATGGTTTCTTCGTGCGCCGCGAAGAATTTCCACGGATCGGCCAGGCTGGCATGATGAAACAATTCAAAATTGGGTACTTTGAGTCAATTTAGTTTCGTTGTATTTGACTTGGCAATCAACAAGTCATTGAATCGTTTTTGTGATTGTAAGAACAGGTGTTTTATGCGACGACGCAGCGTTGCTAAGAGTACAATCCATGGAATTCTTCCCTTCGCGGCTTCGGGCGATTGCCCTAAGAATTTGCCGGATACTGTGCGTCGGTGAAGGATGGATCGGGCACGATTTCAATAAGTGTGAAAACCTCAATTAACGAGAAACGATCTCGTACTTGCTCCTGACCATGAATTCTTCGCCCGCTGAGACGAGCGGATACCCCGGATAAGGCAACCATGGCCGGGAGGCGACTAACGCATACTTACGGGAAATGAGTTCATACAAGTCGGCCCCTGCGAGACAGTCGTTGATCTCGCCAGCAGATAAATCCGGCATCCGGGATTTCTCGCGCCATTGGATTGCCTGGTCTCTATTCCATTCTGCCCAGCCATGGCAAAAACAGGATTTATTCCAAAGATCCAATCCCACGAACGCGACGGTACAGATGACAGCGAAAATCGCCGGTTGAATCAATCGCTTCCGCCATGTCTTCATAGTGTTCCTCACACGCTTTTGAAAAATCTGTCGCAGTCGTCGGTTGAATCAGTTTAACAAATGATCGGCAATCTCATCAGGAAATACCGATTATTACTGGCATCGTGCAGCAAGAGGCGTCCATTAGAATGGCAACGGCTGAAACTCAGAAAACGGATGCAGCGATTCTGGCAAACTGGCCAGCGGAACGTATTCACAGGCCGCTTCAAATTCGGCCCATAACGCGAGAACCGCCGGGTTATGATGGGCTTTTTCGATGGCTTCCGGTGACAACCATTCAAAGACCTCCACAATCGTTCCGTCCGTCGCTTGCATCGCATACCGAGTACGATCCGTGACCAGTCCTTCCCTCTGCAGAATGCCCCAATGTTTTTCCACGACGGCACCGAGCTCCGCCTCTTTTCCCGGCTTCGGCTTGAATGCGGCAATCACAAAACGGCTCGTCATCGAAGTGACTCCTGAATTCACTCAACAACCAACGGATTGAATTTGTCAGACCTTGTCCGAGACGATGATACCAGAGAGTCCCAAAATCAGGCATTGGCCAGTAAATGAATCCTGTTTGTGGTCGTGGGAAAAGATGTTTTACGCGACGGCGCGGAGTCGCGAAGAAGACATCACAATTGATTTCTTCCCTTCGCGACGTTTCATTCTCTGATTCCTTCGTGCTCTTCGCGTCCTTCGTGGTGTTAAGATGGGCTTATTGGCAATCGATCAGCGGGGATCGGCAGAGTAGCACCACGAAGGACACGAAGAGCACGAAGTTGGAATTCGACGATTACGTTGGGCACACTAACTCAACCAGGGGAGCCGGGGTGCGTCAGCCCGGACCGGCACAGCCGGTTGATGCGCGTCGGACGATGGTAAATACCCGGGGCGGTGCTCGAAGACGAGCTTGTCCCGACTTCCCACACTTGCAGTTCTTGAGTGTTGTCTGCCAGAATAGAGACATTCTGCCTCATGATACCGGGCAGGTTTGCCGCGAACTCAAATCACTCACAACTTGCTGTCAAATATGGAACTCAACTTGCCTCATCGACAACTTGCGATCGTCGTTTTCGGTCTTTTCACCGGATTGGTACTGGCAAACGATATCGTCCCTGGTGACCGGAAATGGGATTTTGAAGGGGAGTTTTCGGGAAAGCCCGCAGCTGGTTTTCGCACCGCTGTTGGCGATTGGACCGTTACGCAGGATCGGAAGAATCAAGTCCTTGCCCAGACCGCGTCGAACGCAGACTCCGTTTTCAATCTCGTTCTCAGCTCCGATGTGCTCTATTCCGATCTGGAACTCAGCGTCCGTTTAAAAGCGGTTAAAGGGGTCGTCGATCAAGGGGGTGGTCTGGTTTGGCGCGTGAAGAATTCGCAGACATATTACCTGGCTCGTTTTAATCCGCTGGAAGATTCATTCCGCGTCTACAAAGTGGTGGATGGCAAGCGAATTCAACTCGGTAGTATTAAAGCTTCCGGCGATACCGACTGGCACACTCTCCGCGTCTCGATGCACGGCAGCAAAATCGGCTGTCACCTCGACGATACGATTCACCTCGAAGTTGAAGATACGTCGATTCGAGGCTACGGCCGGATCGGGCTCTGGTCCAAATCAGATGCTCATACGTACTTCGACGACCTGACGGCGAAGGGAACAATAATCGTTCCCAAACCTGCCGAAGCGATCACCGAAACAAAAGAATTCGAAATCAAAGGGGACCGCCCGTATCTCGGCGGTCATGAGGTCGATCTATGGGGACTTCGCTGCGGAAATGCCTTCTTCAGTGACGCAGTGACCGAACGCTTCATTCGTAACTTCGACAACATGAACGCTCATGGAATCAATCTGGTTGGGGCATACATCCAAGGCGTCAACGCGGGATTTCCCAACGGAGATGCTGGTCTGAACGGATTCAGCCGACACGGCGTGCTCTTGCCCGAAGTCGCTCGCCGCATGGAATGGCTGATTCGTGAAGCCGACCGATGTGGCATGGTTGTGATGATCGGAGTCATCACACCCCGCAAGGATCAAGACTTTTATGATGACGCCGCTATTCGAAAGGCGATTGAGGAGACGGCCCGCTTTCTGACCGAAAAGAAACTGCGCAATGTGTTCGTCAATCTGTGCGACGAATTCAATCACCCGTTAAGTGCCGACAAGCTCTTGATCCGTGAACCGGATGGTCCAAAGAAGAAGGCCCAAATGACCGCCTGGTTCAAAGCGATCGCCCCGAACATCGAAGCGGGGGTCGGACCACATTGGAAAGCCGATACCGAAGATCATTATCCCTCAATGGACGTGCGAATCATTCAGAAAGGTATGCCCATTCCGACAGAAGGATTCGTAGTGAATGTCGAACCGATTCGCGAAGACTATTTCCAGAACGATGGAATCTTTAATCAGACCAATCTGGATGTCGTCTTCTCCAACTGTCGCAAGTATCTCGACGCACCGAATGCCGTCTTCATGTTTCATTCGGGCTTTGTGCAGGGAATTACCAACTTCAGCGGCACCGCACCACACGCAGAAATGGGCGGTTACGGAACCGGCCCGACCGACCGCGGGATTCGATTTTATTACGACTGGGTCCGCGACAACGTCGGGAAATGGGAATACCCCAATCACGTTCCGTCATCCGATTTTTCAATCAACCCTTGAAGAAAGCTCGCAGGAAAAACCGCAAAAGAGTTTTGACCACGAATCTGACGAATCTCGGGAATAAGAATCAGAAGGAAACCCTGCTTGAGGGATAGCCGGTGAAGCAATGATGGAAAAGAGTATTTGCCACAGATGCACGCAGATTCACACAGATAAACGCAAAAGAGAAAATACAGGAAAATGAGGTTGTCTAGTATTTTTCTCGCGCTTCATCTTTCTTATCTGTGTGGTTCTGTGTGCATCTGTGGCTGAATTCTCTTAATTTTATCGTATCGCTTGAGCGACAACCGGTTTCACTGGCGAAGCAACCAGCGGGAATTTCAGCGTGAATGTTGTTCCGATTCCGACGGCGCTTTCCACGCGAATCCGGCCTCCGTGTGCTTCCATGATGTCGCGAGCGAGCGAAAGGCCCAAACCGGTTCCACCCTGTCCCTGTTCGTCAGCGGTTTTCGTCGTGAAAAATGGTTCGAAGATTCGTCGCAATTTTTCCGGCGGAATCCCACAACCGGAATCCTGGATGCTGAGCTCGGCCTGACCTTGTTCCTTATTCTGACGAACGGAGACGGTCAGATTTCCACCCTGCTCCATCGCCTGACGAGCGTTGACGATCAGATTCAGGATCACTTGTTGGACTTGCCCTGAATTCACCGCAGCGAACGGATGGTCTTCGAATTTCGTCGTCAGCCTGACCCGGTAACGCTGCAAATCTTTTTCGACCAGCACCAGCACATCTTCAACCAGAGGAACAAGATCCATCGGTTCTCGACGATCCCCCTGCTGTCTGGCATACGACAACATGCCGGTGGTGATTTTCGAAGCACGATGTCCTGCGGCGAGAATTTTCTCGAACGATTTGTCTCGCATCGCGGCGTCTTTGTGACGGATCCCCATCTTGGCGTAGTTGATCACCGTCATCAGAATATTATTGAATTCATGTGTGATCGATGACGCGAGCACGCCAACGGAACTCATTTTTTGAGCTTGCAGCAATTGCTGTTGAAGAGATTGCACCTGTTGCTGAAGTTCAGCAATTCGTACTGCAGCCCGACGTTCGTCGAATTCAGAAACTGTGCTCTTCATGTCGGAAACGACCTTGTTGTAATCACGTGATGAGAGCTTCCTATTACTTTACTCGTCGAGTATCGGACGACCGGGCAAGTCGACTTCACGCGCAAGACGTATCGATTGTTCTGCGTCTACTAACACCCGAGGGTCGTAGCGCGTACTCAAGTTGCGACGGGCAGGTAATTCAGAGAGGGTATACCGACTACCACGCAGTCTTGAGCTTAGGGCATCAGGCCCATTAGAAGCCAAACTCTGTCGGTAACGGACTTTCGGTCGAATGAGGAAACAGGAGGGGACCGTGCAAATTCCTCGTTTAACCCGCAGCCGCAGGAGGATCAGCGTTCAGCCGATCTTTTCGAACGTTGCCACAGCCTCGACTTGTCGCAATCCCTTAACGAGAAATGACGCCTCGGCGAACGGCAATTCCGCCGCTCTGCTCCCGCTTCTCTGCGAGGCGCGGTTAAACGATAAAACGTCGTTATTGTTTAACCCGAAGCCATCGGCGCAGGAGGATCGGCGTTCAGCCGATCTCTTCGAACGTTGCCACAGCCCCGATTTTTCGCAATGCCACAAAGTGAAATGACGCCTCGGCTAACGGCAATTCCGCCGCTCTGTTCCCGCTTCTCTGCGAGGCGCGGTTAAACGATAAGATGTCGTTATTGTTTAACCCGAAGCCATCGGCGCAGGAGGATCGGCGTTCAGCCGATCTCTTCGGATTTCGCTGTGCAAGAGATGTCAATGTGCCTTTTTTGCATTACTGGCCTGGCTGTTCTGGGGTCGGGCGTTCAAATTTAAAAATTGGCAGTTTCAGCGAATTTCAACAATAGATTGATCAAGTCGGCCAATTTTGAAAATTGAACACCCGACCCCCTCTTATTGACCCTCGCTGCAGCGGAAAATCAACGTACGTCTCGGTAAGATGCGTAGCCTATTCGACTCGCGTCAATCAGATTTAAGAATGCCGAGATTTCTTCAATGTCGGGCGCGAGGATCGTTTTGCAGATCGTTAGTGAATTTCTACAGGAACAGGAAACCGATGAAAAAATCCGATTGGCTGATGGGTGTTGTATTAACCGCGTTCATTTCAGGAGTGGGTTGTCCCGTGAATGCAGATGAATATCTCAATGGGATCGAGTGGAAAGAGCCACCTCTGGTCGTCCCCGCCGAAAACAACGGTGCACCATCGGACGCCGTCGTCTTATTTAATGGCAAAGATTTTTCAGCCTGGCAGGGTGCCGACAAGTGGAAAATCGAAGATGGAGCAATGGTTTGCGTAAAAGGTGATATTCGGACGAAGGAATCGTTCGGAGACTGTCAGCTTCACATCGAATGGTCGGCACCAACACCTGCCACAGGAAACGGACAGGGACGTGGCAATAGCGGCATTTTCTTCCAGGATAATTACGAGTTACAGGTGCTGGATTCGTTCGAAAACAAGACCTATTTCGACGGTCAGGCGGGAGCCATCTACAAGCAGACCCCCCCGCAGGTGAATGCCACTCGCGCTCCCGGTACGTGGAACATCTACGACGTGATCTGGACTGGCCCCCGTTTCAACGACGACGGATCGTTAAAATCACCTGCGTATGTCACCGCCTTGCATAACGGCATCCTGATCTTGAACCATTTCGAGCTGAAAGGTGATACCCCTTTCAACCGTCCGCCACAGTACAAAAAGCACGCTGAAAAGTTGCCAATTCGCCTGCAGGACCATAACAATCCGATGAGGTTCCGTAACATTTGGATTCGCGAAACCAAACCGACCATCGGAGTTCAGGCGAAAAAGCCGTTCCTACGTGACGACAAAGGGAACGAGAAGCCGATCGAATAGGTCACCTGACAAAACAGATCAGACTGGCCGTTTGAATTTCTCGTCCACAGGGACCTGATATCCATTGGCCAGTCGATTTGTCATGTTGGCCGCACCGACGATACTCATTAGTTCACCGAACATGGCGTCGGTCATCCCCTTCTTAACGGCGGCTGCGCTGTGTGACGCGATGCAATAATCGCAACCATTCGTCGCGCTGACAGCGATATAGATCAGTTCACGCACAAGGGGGTCCAGTTCGCCCGGCCCGCCCATCACCTCTTTCAACATAGCCCAGGTCCGTTGAAGAGTGGGCGGGTGGTTGGCGATCGCCTTCCAGAAATTGTTGATCTCATCCGTTTGCCGCGTGGTCCGGATATCGTCATAGACCTCGCGAACCAGACCAGTACTTTGCTCGTATTCAATCAGTGATGTCATGCGAAGATTCCTTTCCAGAAATCATGATGTCGCTCAATCAGGAACCAGTACAAAAACAAGCCCATAATCAATCAGACAGTCCCCGACCGTATTCAGACACGCTAGAGTAAACGGCGAAACATGTCAGATGCGCGACGATCTTTCTATTAAACTAGCACTTCGTTATGAATCAAGGCACGGCCTTGCTGACTGCATTCGATCATTTTCGCTCGCTTTGACTTCCGTTCAGATCAAACTTGAAAGAACCTCAATGTTTGTTCGACTTCGTCCTCTTGGATTGGGGCTGATTGTTGTCACCGTGATTTCTCTGGCAGTCGGCGTGTCGCGTCCGGTTCGTTCCGGAAATGCTGTTGCCGACAGCTTGCGGGAAGCTGGTCCACTCAAGTGGTTTCGCGGCAATCTTCACACGCATTCCCATTGGAGCGACGGTGACGACTACCCGGAAATGATCGCCGTCTGGTATCGCGACAAAGGCTACGACTTTCTTGTCTTTACCGATCACAACACCATCGCAGACAAAATCCGCTGGGTAGAGATTGCGCACACGAAAGGTGGAGAAGCGGCTTATGAAAAACTCAAAGCCAGATTTCCTGGCGATTGGATTGAAGAACGAAACAAGGACAACAAGCACGAAATTCGCCTGAAACGATTCGACGAAGTCTTCGCGAAGTTGAATGAAAAGGATAAGTTCCTGGTGATTCAGGGGGAAGAAATCAGCGACTCATTCGCCAAACACCCCATTCACCTGAACGCATCCAATCTCGTCAGGACGATTCCCCCTCACGGTGGCAACAGCGTTTCAGAGACGATTCAAAATGACGTGAACGCTCTGCATGCTCAGCGTGAACGAACTCGTCAGCCCATGATGATCCACCTCAATCATCCAAATTTTGCCTGGGGAATCACAGCAGAAGATCTGGCACCGATTCGTGGTGAGAATTTCTTTGAGGTCTATAACGGTCACCCGACTGTTTACAATCAGGGTGACGAAATTCATGCCTCCACAGAACGGATCTGGGACATTATTAATACCAGACGTCTGAGCGAACTTAGCCTGCCGCTACTTTTCGGTCTGGCCACTGACGACGGTCATTCGTATCACAATATCCCGTCTCGCGCGAGTGAACCTGGTCGGGGTTGGGTGATGGTTCTTGCGGAAAAACTTGATCCCGGAGCATTAATTCATGCGATGGAAGCGGGTCGTTTTTACTCGTCATCGGGTGTCACGCTTGAACAAGTGGCGTTGACGGAGAAAAGTCTTGAAGTTTCGGTCCGCCCCGATCCCGATGCAACGTATACAATTGAATTTATAGGAACACGAAAAGGGTTCGACCCCACGAGTGAACCTGTCGTCGATAAGGCAGGAAAATCTCTCCCTGTCACCAGAAAATACTCGAAAGACATCGGTGAAGTTCTAAAAACTGTGACAGGAACGTCGGCGTCATACGCCTTTTCCGGGGACGAGCTGTATGTTCGAGCGAGGATTACCTCATCGAGACCTCATCCAAACCCGTCGGAAATCGGAGAACCTCAACGAGCCTGGACGCAACCAGTCACGCCGTAGCATGGGCTTCAGCCCGTGTGCCATCACAACTTGTGCGGGCTAAAGCCCACGCTACTTACCACTTTGTGGTGGCAGCACGTTCGAGAGTGAAGACCGCCGTTCCATTGCGGAACAGCGTCACAGTCCCCGTTGACTGACTGACGGTAATCGCCATGGCCAGCGTATGAGCTGAAATTGCGGCTGCCGTTTGATGTCGGGCACCGAGCCCATGAGGCAGGCCGGGCGGCGATGACTTGGGCATCAAGTAAGTCCCGGCGCTGAGAACGGTTCCATCACCCTGAATGATGAATGCCCCGTCGATCAGGGCGTACTCTTTCATTGTCTCACTCAAGCTGGGGTCGAGGACATTGCGAAGCTGTTTTGAGTATCCATGAAACGGGTTCAAGACCAGTTGTTGAGCGTTTCGCAAGACGTTGCGCGCGTCACCGACGACGAACATGCAGCCCACCGGATGTGCTTCGCGACCTTCGGCGGCAATTTCGACCGCCAGAGATAAGACCCTGAGCATGACTGCAGGGCGCACGATATCGATTCCACGACGATTTTTTTCGGACAACATGGCCCGGAAATGGGCTTCCGGTTTTGTGACGGTGATACTGTCGAGCCGCCGTCCATCGGGGCCAGTAACACAAATCACACTGGTTTTTTCGTGCAGAAGGTTTTGTGATGACGCGAGAAGTTGCCCGAGATTGGCTCGATCCATGCGGGAAAGCGAAGCATGTAAGCCTTCGAACACGTGAGTATCTTCACGATCGATTTGAAAATCTTCGCTGTGCTCCGTCGTGACGATCAGCAGCCGACCCTTCCATTGAGCCAGCGAATCCCACGGGACACTTTCGAGGCGGTCGATCGCGATCAGCAAAGCCTGTGCACCCAGCGATTCCACCAACTGCATCGCCTGCTTGACAATGACTTGCGTTAAACGCGGAATCCCAGGGAAACGGACGGGACGCTGATCTGGCTGAATTCCTGCTTTTGCCAGCAATAATGTATCGATCGTCTTGGTATCTTTCGCATCGATCAGTTGCTGTCGAAACTCGGGCAGCTTTAGCAGTTCAGCCAGTCCCGCGAGAACTTCGACATGCGTTTGTTGCAGTTTCCGTCCGATGACGAGCAACACGACGAGTTTCACGCTTTGGCCGCTGGGGACTCCATAATCGATCCCCGATCGGCTTCGGCCGAGAACGACGCGAAAATCACCTTCCCAGTCGACGAAGGCGTGCGGCAGGGCAAAATCACTGGAAACAAGGGTTTGGGCAGCCGCTTCGCGTTCTTCAATTGCCTGCAGAACAGTATCCGGAGCGATCCCTTCGTCTTCCCAGTTAGCGGCTTGAACAAGCGCTCGAATGGCGGCAGGACGCTGTTTGACCGACAGCTCCACGATCCGAATCGCACTGACCAAATCGCCAAAATCCAATGTTTCGTCTCCGCTCGATCGTCACACAAGATGATGCCAACGCAACCGCCAACGGTCTTATAGTTCAAGCCACTAAAACATGGCAACCGCGCTCGTCCGGATATTGCAAAAGAATCGATTGATCACGACACGTTTCGTCTGCCGCAAATTCTCGGTAATGTGAACGTCCGCTTTGTCAGTTTCTGATTCACGGTGCCACTGCTTCTCCAAAGACTCCTAAGCACTGGCACAGAATCTGATTTCGAAAACTGACAAATCCGTTCGTTGATTTGACGCGCCCAAGAATCAATAGCAGCCAGTAGGATAGACATCATGAAAACAGCCACAGGATGTACGGTCATCTCGAATGGATCGGTGATTGTCGGTACAGGTATCGGACCGATTCCGGACGCGACCGTGATCGTGAGAGACGGAAGGATCGAATATGTTGGCCCGACGAAAGAGGCACCTCTGTTCGAGCGATCCGCCTCGACCATTGATGCACGTGGCGGGACGATCATGCCGGGCTTGATTGAAGCTCATTTCCATCCGACTTATTTCAATATCGAGGCGCTGGAAGATCTCGATATCAAGTACCCGGTTGAATATGTCACAATCCTGGCGTCATGCAATGCAAAACTTGCGCTCGAATGCGGGTATACGTCCGCTCGAAGTGGCGGCAGCCTGTTTAATGTCGACGTCTGGCTGAAAAAGGCGCTTGAGAGTGATTTAATTCCTGGCCCACGTATGGCCACCAGCGGTCGCGAGATTTGCAGCGTTGGCGGACTGATGGATTGGAATCCCGACTTTCGCAAGATCGGCATGGAAGGCCTTGTGCTGCTCGTGAACGGCCAGGACGAAGCGCGAGCTGCCGTACGAAAGCTGGTCAAAGATGGTGTCGAATGGGTGAAGACGTACCCGACTGGCGACGCGGCATCACCCGACCTGAATGACCATCACACGTTGTGCATGACATTCGATGAAATGCATGCGGTCGTGGCGACAGCCCACAACCATGGATTGAAAGTGACAGGACATTGTCGAGCGACAGAAGGGATCAAGAACGCATTGCGAGCGGGTTACGACACCATCGAACATGGAACGTTCGTTGACGACGAAGCACTCGAGCTGATCTTGAAGCGGAATACTCCAGTGATTCCCGCGCTCTACTTCGAACTGGCCAGCATCGAACGGGGACCGGAATTCGGTCTGTCGCAACGTGTCATCGACGGGCACCAGGAAACTTTGGATGGAGGTGCGGAAAGCGCACGCCGAATTCTCAAAGCTGGTGGACGACTGGGCATGGGAGGAGACTACGGGTTTGGCTGGAACCCACACGGTCACTATGCGCGTGAACTTTCGTTCTTCGTCAATTACGTCGGATTCACCCCGCTGGAAACGCTGACCTGTGCGACGAAAACGGGTGCCGAGATTCTTGGCCGCGAGCACGAATTGGGGACTCTTGAAACGGGCAAGCTTGCCGACGTTCTGGTCGTGGAAGGAGATGTTCTCGCCGACATTTCAATTCTAGAAAACCGAGAACGTTTCATCGCGGTCATGCAGGGGGGGATCGTCAAGGCGGGTCAGCTGGTTGCAAGATGACCCCTGGTGCTGCTTTGGTTTACTACAAAGGCGATCGCTGACAGACGCTTTCGAACCCTCTAGCGGAAGCCTGAATTGAATATGCCGTATTTGATTAAACCGCTGGTAACAAAAGCCTTCGCGAAACATTTTGGGAGCCGGTGCCGAGCTTTGGATTTATTTCGTTGACATACATAGAAGTTCAATGCATAATTCTTCTATGGAACTTACCAAAGAGCTGATGGGGGCGTCAGTCGCTCCGCTGATACTCGCGATCCTGAAGGATGGTGAGAGTTACGGCTATGCGTTGATCCAACGAGTTCGAGCTTTATCAAGCGGCGAAATCGAGTGGACTGACGGAATGCTCTATCCCGTGCTTCACCGACTGGAAGAACAACAGTTGATCGAGTCTTACTGGAAGACGGCAGAGAACGGCCGGAAAAGAAAGTACTACTTGATGAAGGACTCTGGCCACAAAGCACTCACAATCCAGCGCGAGCAGTGGCGTCTCGTGAGCCAGATATTAAACCAGGTTTGGGGGGATGCGACATGTTCGACTTTGAGCACCAGATTCGTCAATGGCGTCGCGGAATTTCGATTCGCCTTCCAATCCATAGTGACGCGGTTGCCGAGTTAGAAGATCATCTCAGAGAAGCCGTACAACGCCACGTCCAGAATGGCATGACGCAGGAAGCTGCGTGGACAAAAGCCATGGAAGAGTTGGGAAGCCCTGACTCGATTATGATCGAATTCAACAAACTGCCAGGCTACGCAGTTTACCGATGGTGGCCGGCAAGAATTGTCATGGGGACGTATTTCATTGTTGCCCTGCTGGCGTCATCGTTCATCGTCTCGCGACTGCTGAAGGGGAAAATTGACACGTTGTTGGCGCTCCACGTCTTGACGATCACCCTCGGCTACACAGCAGTGTTCTCCATCAGTGCGATCGCTGCGTGGTCGGTTCTCTCGCGCGCCGTTCGGGGATGGTCGGATACCGAGACGGAAGTACTCCGCAGAACAACGTGGTACATAACCGTGTCGGCCTTGGTGCTGACCATGCTTGGGATGGCGTTGGGTGGATTCTGGGTTTACAGCCAAACTGGCCAATACTGGGCGTGGAACCCGAAAGAAATCGGCGGCGTGACGCTGGTCGCATGGAACGCGCTCGTGCTGGTGTTGCTCAATCGAAGAAAAAACGAGCGTATCGGAATGGTGCTTGGTCTGATGGGAAGCGCTCTGGTCACCCTCTGCTGGTTCGGACCGATATTCGCGGCGAGTGGAGCGTTGCACGGTCAACGTGGTAGCGACATCCCGATTCGAGTGGCGGTCATCGAGGTCGCATCGCTGCTTGCTCTTTTGAGCCTCGTATGCCTTCCGGCAGGACATGTGCGGTACCGGCGTTGATCAGGCCGAGAGCTGCCAGTCATGTCGGCACTTTAATGCACTTCAAAGCGACGTATCACCAACGTATGCCGCAACTTCTCCGACGATGCCGCCCAAACGACGGAGAATGACCTTCAGTGGTGCTTTCCGTCAGACGCATCGCTATAATTCCATGCAACTGCCGAAATCGTCCCGCCTGGTTGCCCACCCGACTCGATCGTAGATTCGGTCGTGTTTTGCCTGCTCCCTGCCTTTAAGACAGAGTATCGCCGTGTCAAAGCTCAACACAATTACTCCGTTCGGTGTCGCATTTTCCGGTTGGTTGGTTGTCTGTTGCGTAGGGATGAGTGGCTGTGAAAAGGTCGAGAAGATCACGACCTATCCCGTCGTGAAGCACGATTCGCTACAAACATCAGAATATCTTGCAAATTTTGAACGGGCGCATCCCAAACCGGAACGGATGATCGGACTGGTCGTACCAAGGGCGACCACACTGTGGTTCTTCAAGCTGCAGGGAAGTGTTGAAGCGGTGACGGCTCGAGAAAACGATGTGCGCGAGTTTCTGAAGTCCGTTCAATTTCCAACGAACGAAGAAGCGGAATGGACACTGCCGGCTGGTTGGAAAAAATTGGGCGCGACTGAAATGCGGTATGCGACGCTGGTTCTGGATGGGGAACCGCAACTCGAAATGACCGTGACAAAGTTCCCCGGCCGAGATGATTTACCGCAAGCCGAGCAGGTCGTGATGAATATCAATCGCTGGCGAGGGCAGTTGTCATTACCCCCGATCAGAAACGAGGACCTTGAAGATCAATCCGAGCAGATCTCGATTGCAGATGGTAAGGGTTATTGGACAAACCTGGTCGGACGACCGCGTCCGAAACCCGCTGGGATGACTCCACCGGCCCAGGCAACCATGCCGAACCAGGCGAATGCCGAACCAGCTGCCGAGAAATCGGCTCCTCTTTACAACAAACCTGAAGGTTGGACCGAAGGGCCATCAGCGAAGTTTGCTACGGTTTCGCTGCAGGTATTGGATGGCGATAAGAAAGCGGCGATCACCGTGACCTCGGCTGGCGGCAGCCCGCTTCTGAACGTGAACCGATGGCGCGGACAAGTCGGGCTTGGTCCACTGACTGAAGAACAACTGGCTGCAACAGCCAAAAAGGTTGAAGTTGGTCAAATGGCAGGGAACCTCTACGAGATGTCTCAGGAGGGACGTTCGATTTTCGGAGTGATTGTCGAAAACCAAGGTCAGATGTGGTTTGCAAAGATGGCGGGTGATACTCCGCTGGTCGAGCGAGAGCGCGAGCGATTCGTCGAATTTCTCAAGTCGCTGCAGCTGTAAAGTCCGGATTGATCGACTCAGTCTTTCCCCGGAAAAGCCAGATCCGGGAAATACAAGAAACCCAATCAGCCCCGTTCGATGGTGAGGTGTTTGATGGCAACAGGCGTAATGACATCCGGTAGTTTCGTCCGTCAAGAATCGTCGGAGCACGCGCTTTGGACGGGGATTAAACGGGTCCTTGAACCAGCCGCATCGCTGAAGCTGACGGTCGTCTTATTCGCGCTGTCGATCTTTCTGATCCTCGCAGGAACTTTTGCTCAGGTAGATAAAGATATCTGGGAAGTGATCGGCCTTTACTTCCGCTGCTGGTTTGCGTGGGTCCCTTTCCAGGTCTTCTTTCCCGCATCATTTTTTCCTGATGCTCCATTGAATGTACCGGGAGGAATCTATTTCCCCGGCGGAAAACTCCTTGGTTTGCTGCTGGCTGTCAATCTGGTCTCTGCACATCTGATCCGCTTCAAAGCCGTCGCGACCGGATCGCGGCTGCTTGCCGGATTCGTCAGCATCGCAGTTGGCTGCGTCATGACCTGGGCGATCATCGCGGCTGGCGGAAACTCAAAGGGGATTATGGCTGAACCCTTGATTCCCTATAGCACTCAGTGGGTCGGATATCAGGGACAACTGGGATTGGCGGCGCTGGCTGCCGGGTTTGGTTTCGTCTTGCTCTGTCAACAACCTATGTCAAAATCGGGTGACAAGTGGGTTCGACAACTTTTCTTGCGAGGACTACTCGCGGTCACAGGAGTTGGCTTGGCGTCGCTTCTCGCCTGGATTGTCGTACGTGGCCAGTCAGGACGACCCAGCGATGCATCGCTTCGAATTCTGTGGCAATTGACGCAAGGAGCCGCCACTTCGATCGCGCTGCTCGGTGGTTGCTGGGTTGTGTTTGGCAAGCGAGCCGGGATTGTTCTGCTGCACGGTGGCATCGGTCTGATGATGTTTTACGAACTGCACGTCGCCCTGACAGCCGTCGAAACTCAAATGAATTTCGTCGAGGGAGAACGAACGAATTTCGTTCAGGATATTCGCACGATTGAACTCGCGGTGATTGACAGCACGGATTCGAAAGAAGACCGCGTCGTAGCGATTCCCAAATCAGTGTTACTGAGCGGTAAGCCGATCGACCATCCCGATCTTCCCTTCAAGATCACGGTTTCTGGGTTTGTGAAAAACGCAGAAATTCGTGCGGCCTCGTCAAAAGACAAAAATCCGGCAACGGAAGGTAATGGCCTCTCATGGATGGCTGATGAAAAGCAACCTGGAGCAGGTACCGACAATGACAGTCGCGTCGATACACCCGCTGCTTATGTCACACTCGAATCCAAGGTCGATAACACGCCGCTCGGTACGTATCTCGTGAGTTGGATACTTTCAATGAGCGACGAATTCGACACGATTTCGTATCAAGGGAAGACTTATCAAATCGCTCTCAGGCCGAAACGCTATTACAAGCCTTATGTTTTCGAATTAATTGACGTCAAGAAGGAAGACTATCTCGGGACGAGTACGCCACGAAATTATGCGTCAAAGGTCCACATTCGCGATACCGCTCGAAATGTCGATGAAGACAAGACGATCTGGATGAATAACCCTCTGCGGTTCGCCGATGAGACCTTTTATCAAAGCGGCTATTACCGCGACTCGCGTACCGGATCCGAGCACGCGACGCTTTCCGTAGTTGCCAATTCCGGCTGGATGATGCCTTATGTCGGTTGCATGCTTGTCGGCATCGGAATGCTGACACATTTCGTGATCCTGCTCGTTCAATTTCTGACGAAAGGTGACGTCCCCAATATTTCTGCCGAAGAATCCGAACGAGCGGCGAAGCTGGCGGCAAAGTTAGGTATCAAACAAAAAACATCCACCGAGCCGGTCTCCGAACTTTCGCCGAATGAAAGCGCTTCCGGATGGGCATCGGCTGCTTTCGCCTTTGTGATCGCCGGTTGTGCTGCTGCCTACGTCAGCAGTATTGCGGTTCCACCGAAAGCAAAGACCTTATCGATGGACCTGTATCGCTTTGGTCAGATTCCGGTTGTTTCAGAAGGTCGGACTAAGCCGATTGATACGGCCGCTGCCGCAGCCTTGTTGACGATCTCTGGACGAACACAGATTACCGTTGGTGAGGAAGATTCAAAACGAAAGATCCCTGCCATTCAATGGCTGCTGGAAGTGATTTCCGAATCGAAAGTCTCGGAAGAACGAGAAATCTTCCGTGTCGAAAATCTCGAATTACAGGAAACAATCGGCGTCAAAAAGCGTGAGGGAATGCGTTATTCGAGAGCCGATATCCGTGCGAATCAGGACGAATTTGAAAAGCAGGTCAAGCTCGCCCGTGCGCAGGCTCAAAAGGATCGACGGCAACTAAGCGTTTACCAGAAGAAAGTGCTGGAACTGAGTGATAAAGTTTCCACATTTGATAACCTCGCATTTGCCTTCGGACTACAACACCGGATTCGGGGTGAAACGCAACAGGAAGTATTGCGGTCGTTTCAAATGGTCAGTCAATTTGCCGAAGTCATGGAAGAACAAGGTCAACCTGTCTTCGCAGTCTGGCCGAGCAATGATGAAGAGAAGTGGCATATCCTTTCGCGTGCCTGGTTGATCGACCTGCCAAACCGCATGAAAAAGAATGGCCAGGAAAGCCAGACGGTGGCGACTTGGGAAAAACTATTGACGGCCTTTTCCGAAGACAAAGCCCCGGAATTTAACAAGGAAGTTGATGGCCTCTTAAAACTGGTCAACGACCAGCATCCGAAAGACGTCAAACCTTCGGTGATTCATCTTGAATCATACTTCAACTTCGTCCGGCCGTTTACACATGCCAGCGTATTGTACCTGATCGCATTCATTCTCGGTGCCTGTGGGTGGCTGGTCTGGCCACGCGGATTTAACCGAGCGGCATTTTACCTGTTGCTCGTCACACTTGTCCTGCACTCGGCAGCACTCCTGGCTCGGCTGATCATTTCCGGGCGACCGCCGGTTACGAGTTTGTATTCGTCGGCAGTATTCATCGGCTGGGGCTGTGTCTTGTTCGGATTGATGTTCGAAGTGATTTACCGGATCGGGATCGGCAATATTGTCGCTGCCGTCGCAGGCTATGCCACATTGCAAATTGCAGACGGCCTGGCAAATGACGGTGATACCTTCACCGTTCTTCAAGCCGTTCTTGACACGCAATTCTGGCTTGCCACACACGTGACGTGTATTACGCTAGGGTACGCCACGACATACCTCGCGGGGTTATTTGGCGTCGCTTACATTTTACGTGGAGTTTGTACCCCCTCATTGTCCGCCAGCGACGGACGTGACATTTACCGCATGATTTACGGAACGCTTTGTTTCTCGATCTTCTTCAGTTTTGTCGGAACGGTCCTGGGTGGACTTTGGGCCGACGATTCCTGGGGCAGGTTCTGGGGCTGGGATCCTAAAGAAAATGCGGCGCTGATCATCGTGCTCTGGAATGCACTCGCGCTTCATGCCCGCTGGGGTGGCATGGTCAAAGAACGCGGACTGGCAGTGCTGGCCGTCGGCGGCAATATTTTCGTCAGTTGGTCCTGGTGGGGTGTGAATGCGTTAGGAGCAGGCTTGCATTCATACGGTTTCAAGCAGGGAACTCTGCGAAACCTTGGCCTGTTTATCCTTGTAAATCTGGTGATTATCGGAATCGGGATGCTGCCGAGAGGAATGTGGTGGAGCCTGCGAAAGCAGGACGTTGCCGCGTCGGCTAAACCGGCGTAGCCCGTTCGTGCGCGTCGAACGATGGGATGATTAGAATAGGAAGATCGTTCGCGCGTTGACGGGAAACCAACAAACGAAGAACGCTGCTTGACCGTACCTTGTCAAGCAGCGTTCTTCGTTTGTTGGTTTTCCAAAAAGGGGGATCGGGCGTTCACATTTCAAATTGGCCATCAGATCGCTGCATCAATGAAAACACTGGAACGGCCAATCTTGAAATATTGAACACCCGAGACCGCAGAGCGAAACGCTATCGTTTTTTCTCAGGTTGTAACGCGTTCGCTTCGCGAAGTTTCCCGCTTGCCGCGTCGCCAGCTTTTTTCAAATTGGGCCGCTGAGTCTTTGATGGTTTTGCTTGTGCCTGCGGCGTCGCCAACGGTCGACGAGTGATTTCCTGCCAGTGCCGAATATCGATTTCATATGGTCCGTGCGGCTGACCATAGTCTCCGTAGTCGGTCAGATATTTTTCGAGGCGGCGTATTTTCTGGGTCGGCTCAAGTTCGCCGGGATGATCGCTCCCTGGTGCTCGACCCCAGACGATTCGTGAACCACCGATGCCAGTTAACTCAAGCATGATATCCTTTGGGTCGGTCGACGGCTCGGCAAGCTGCGGAACGACGATCGCTTCGAGCTTCAACGTTTTCCACTTTTCACCGAGAAGGTTCGCCAGTCGCGCCGCTGCCACGATGTTGGGTTCATTCCAGATCGCTCCGGGACGGACTTTGGGTTTCGTTCCCGTGTACTGAATCACAGGAAAACGAATTGTATCGCTTGCTGAAAAATCAGCGGTTGGCAATAAGACCCCATTAATATCAACCGGAATCCTCCCCCCCTGAACCTGAGCCATCAGGACGGGCTGACGATATTCCAACTCAACGGTGACGGCAGCGGGAAACGATTTTTGCACACGAACGACTTTGGCAACCCAGGGATGGCGGCGAAATGCAGCTGCGATATCCGATGTCAAACTTTCGCTGAGCAAAGAGATCTTCGAAGGAACCCCTGACTGTTCTGCGACTTCCTCAACCAGATTCTGGGGAACCGGGTGTTTGGGGAGTGGGCTGACTTGAATTTCCGTAAACGAAATCTGGTATTCAGGACGCCCCTCAAGCGACGGAAGCTTTTGAGCCACATAAGGCCAAAGCGCAAAGACCCCCGCCACCAGTGATGCGCGAAACAACATCGCCGGTTGAAAAAACCACTGGATAAACGACGAAACTGCCGAAGTTTGCCTCGCCGTTTCAACGACTGTTTTACCAGTACGAGCCATACAATTACTGCAATCCAACCAGTTTGCCTTGGGGCGGTTCGAACAATTCGAACGAATCCCGTCTTGAGAAACTTGACGTTATCAGTCTCGTTAAGGGTTCATGGAGCGGGAGCTCATGACGAACCGCCTGTGACGGTGTTTCAGCAACATCGGATCGTGGGGCATCGGCAGTTGATGCCGATCTGATGGAAATCGCGGAAAAAGATAGCTGAATTCTCATTTGTATGGCACAATAGAGTAGATCGTTTAAGTTTCCCACGAAATACTCCGGTGGGGTTTACCCAACGAAGTTGAGGTGCTGTCATGTTGCAATTCTGTTTGGCATCGATTTTGATTTTTCTGACGGCGAGTTTTTCGCTCGGTAAGGAAGAAATTCCGCCTAACATCGTTGCCGGAAAACAGGTTGACAATGACGCGAAGCTGACTGTTGGTACCAAGCTTGTCGGTATCTGGGATAAGAAGAACTATCTTGTCGAAGTGATCGAGCTGAAACGGGATAAGCAGATTCGTATCCACTGGATCGGATTCGACAAAAGCGAAGATGTCGATGTCCCGCCAAACACGCTCTACTACGTTGCCGATACGACTCAAACCAGGAAAGCCAGAACATCGCCTCTGCCAAAGGAGTATCAAGCCTACGATAAGAATGGCGACGGGCAGATCGGTCTCTACGAATGGGAACGCTCGAAATACGCGGAATTCAAACGCCTCGACAAAAACCATGACGGATTTTTGACACCACAGGAATTGGCCGTCAAAGTCAGCGCTACTTCCGTGGCAGTCGCCTCAACTGATCCGGCAGGGACCAAAGAAGCGACACCGAATCCAGGTAACCTTGAGGCCTATAACGGCATGATTGGTCAATCGGTGATGTTTTCGGTTACAGGTAAGATCGAAGGACAAGTGATTGGTAATGGCACGTATACCACGAGCAGTGATCTTGCCGCCGCTGCCGTTCACGCGGGGCTGGTCAAAGCCGGCGAGATGGGGACGGTCACTGCGACGTTTGTCGAGTCGCCCAAGAGTTACAAAGGTTCAATGGCAAACGGCGTAACCAGCGTCGACGGACCTGAATTTACGGCCGCCTTTACGCTGAAATAAGACCCCATGTGGAAACGCACTTACCGGTATTATTGCGAAAAAATAAAGACAACGTACGCAACCCCACCCCGTTCGTTAGGGTGGTTAACCGGCCTTTGCTCTTTGTCCTTGCAGTTAAAATCAGGCTCACTTATTGCCGGTGCCCCTGGTGCAAAGGCCCGATAACCACTCACGTAGAGGGGGTGGGGTCCGGTTGCCATTTGCTTGCCTTGGTGCGCGACCCCCTGCTGCTACCTACCTATGCTATGTCCGTTCGAACCCTTCTTCTTCAGATCGGCCACGAACTTGACATTTTCTTCGCCGATTGTTTCCGTCAATTCGCGGCGCAGTTCCCGATTGACGCTGATTTTTTGTTCCAACGGCTTCAGGCTGATATATCTCTTGCGGATATCACCTTCGCCTGCTGAGTCGACGACGAGAATTACTTCGGCCTTGCCGGGTGTCTTTTGAATGATGTCGCGAACCCGTTCGATCGCTTGTATGTCGTGCAGTCCCTTCTGGAATTTGATCAGCACCTGTTTGGTGAACTCTTTCTCAACTTCTTCCAGCGTCCACATTGCATCGACGATCACATTCGGTTCGCGACTGCGCTTGTCGACCTTGCCTCGAACAAAGCGGATCTGTTCCGTTTCTACCTTTTCACCAAGCCGGGCAAACTCTTCAGGCCACATGATGCAGCGAACGACTCCGGTCGGATCTTCGAAGTCAAAGTTCACATACTTCTGGTGTCCGTTTCGACTGGGCTTTTTCGTCTGAGCTTTCTTGATGGCCGAGACCATTCCGCCCAGGACTACTTCTTCGTTCTCACCCGCTTCCACAAGTTGCTTCGCTTCGTGCGTCGAAAATTGTTTGATTACGGACGACATTTCCGCCAGCGGGTGTGAGGTCAAGAAGAAGCCCAGCGCTTCTTTCTCGAAGGCCAGCATTTCCCGTTTTGACCATTCGGGAACGTCAGGCAACGTGGACGGACCTGCAGTTCCGACGACGACTTCGTCGTCGTCGCCACCGAACAGGTTTTTCTGGCCCCGCTGTTTATCGCGCTGAATCGAAGCGGCCCCTTGAACAGCTCTTTCAATGACGGCAAACTGCTGCGCACGACGGCCACCCAGACAATCGCACGCTCCCGCTTTGACCAGCAGTTCAAGCACACCTTTGGTCACGTGCTTTGGATCACAACGTTCGGCGATCGAAAAAATGTCTTTGAACTGACCTCCCTTATTTCGCTCAGCCACAATCGCCGAGATCGCAGCTTCGCCCACCCCTTTGATGGCACCCAGACCAAAGGTGAGTTGATCGCCAAGGACCGAAAATTCCACGTCCCCCACATTGATGTCGGGAGGCAGAATATTGATTCCCATGCGACGGCAGTCGTCAACGTGTTCAACAAGTTTGTCTGTTTCACCGAGTTCGCATGAAAGCAAGGCCGCCATGAATTCAGGAGGATAATGAGCTTTCAAATAGGCTGTCTGGTAAGCGACCGCTCCGTAAGCCGTACTATGACTTTTGTTGAAACCGTAACCGGCAAATTTCTCGATCATGCCAAACAGTTCCACTGCTTTGGCTTCGGCGAGATTGTTTTTGCTGGCACCTTCCAGGAATTGCGCCCGGTACTTGGCGATCGTTTCGAGTTTCTTTTTACTGATCGCCTTAATGCACTGATACGACTGAGGGAGTTCGATGCCACCCAGCCGGTTCAGAATCCGCATGACCTGTTCCTGATAGACCATCACGCCATAGGTCTCGTCCAGGATCGAGTCGATAATCGGATGCAGACGTGGAAGCGGCAAGCGTTTGTGTTTGACGTCGACGTACGTCATCACCATCCCCCCTTCCAGAGGGCCGGGCCGATAGAGCGCCGAAGTCGCGATAATGTCCGCAAATTTGTCCGGCTTCATCTTGGTGAGCAGGTCCCGCATCCCGCCAGACTCAAGCTGGAAGATCCCTTTCGTCTCACCCCGCTGAAGCAGTGCAAAAGTCGGCTGATCATCCAGCGGCAGCTTGACAGGATCGATTTCCACGCCGCGATGCTTCTTGACGTTTTTGACCGCCTTGTCGAGGATCGTCAGGTTACGAAGACCCAGGAAGTCCATTTTCAGCAGCCCGGCCTTTTCGACCGTTGGACCTTCCCATTGCGTGATGACGTCAGTTTTCCCCGTGATCGTCTGCAGCGGGATATACTGAGAAATCGGTCGATCAGAAACGACGACACCCGCCGCATGAGTTCCCGCACTGCGCGCCAGTCCTTCGATCTGTTTCGCCAGATCCAGTACCTCGCGGATCTTCGGATCGCTATTGTAAAGATCCTGAAGTTCGGAGCTCTCTTTGATCGCCTCGTCCAGGGTGATGTTCAGCGTCTCAGGAACCATTTTGGCGATGACATCGACGTCTTTCGGCGGGATCGACAACACACGCGCCACGTCGCGAATGGCGGCTTTGGCCTTCAGCGTTCCAAATGTACCGATCTGTGACACGTTCGCCGAGCCATATTTCTGCTTCGTATAGTCGATAACCGCCTGACGCCGGTCACGACAGAAGTCGATATCGATATCGGGTGGTTCCGTTCGACTGGGGTCGAGGAATCGTTCGAACAGCAAGTCGTACTCAAGCGGACAGACGTGGCTCAGTCTCAGCACGTACGCCACGATGGCACCACAGGCTGAACCTCTCGCGCTGCACGGAATTCCCTGTTCGACGGCAAACCGGACGAAGTCCCAGACGATCAGAAAATAGCTGGCGTAGCCCATCTTCTCGATCACCGAAAGTTCGAAATCCATCCGCTCACGATGAGCGGCTGTGATACCATCGGCACCATACCGGAAGATCATCCCTTCGTCGCACAATTCACGAAGATAGTCGATGTCCTTTTTGCCTTCGGGGGGCTGAAAGACCGGATAGTGCCGCGACTTCAGATCCAGTTGAATATCGACTCGATTTGCGATCTCTTGCGAACGCCGGACTGCGTCTTCAAAACCAGGAAAGGCGTCGTACATTTCCGAAGGAGTCCGGACAAACAACTGGTCGGTGTCCATCTTCATCCGATTGATGTCTGACCGCTCGACTTTTGTGTTCACACAGAGCAGCACGTCGTGCATGGCCGCATCGGATTGATTGAGATAGTGAGCGTCATTCGTCGCCACCAGCGGCAGCCCCATCCGATTGGCCAGATCGACTGTCATATCCATGCACTGCTTCTGAATATCAAATCCTGCGTTCTGTATCTCCATATAGAGGCGGTCGCCAAAGACCTTCGAATACCATGCAACCAGTTTTTCAGCCTCTTCGTCGCGTCCACCCAGAAGAAGTTGTGACAATTCACCGGCAGCACAACCCGACAGCAGGATCAGCCCTTCGCTGTGTGCTTCGAGAATTTCCTTGTCGATTCGAGGACGATGATAAAAACCTTCCAGGAACGCCGCAGAAGAAAGCTTGACCAGGTTTTGAAAACCCGCCGCATTCATCGCCAAAAGAGTCAGGTGATAGCACGCCTCTTTGACGCGTGAAGCACCCGATTTATCAAATCGCGAACCGGGTGCAATGTACGCTTCCAGTCCCAGAATAGGATTGATGCTCGCGCCACGGCACTCGTTATAAAACTCAAGCGCCCCGTAAAGGTTGCCGTGGTCGGTGATCGCAAGGGAATTCATTCCCGCGTCTTTTACCTTCTTAACAACCTGATCAATTCGGTTCGCCCCATCCAGCAAGCTGTAATGTGTATGGCAGTGCAGATGAGAAAATGGCGGTACCTGGTTGACCGAAATAGAATCAATCGCAGCATCGGACATAACCGGAATCCCTTCCACAAAGCGGTTTTTTCAGTAAGCAAGATCAACACGCGGCGATTGTTCTCGCAATTCGCGGCACGTGGGATTATTCGCAAAAGGGGATTGTAACGCACAAAGATGGGGACTCAATCAACTTATGAAGCAGGGAATGGAAACAAATCTCATTGACGAATCGCGGAACGAATTTTCATCAGGAAAAAAAATCGAATTCCGAGTGATTCTCTCCTTAGCAAACCCGAAAAGTGATATGCTCGATAGAACTCTTACTGGAGCATCGTGGTGCCACCCAATAGTCCTTTTGAACGTCCTCGCCGACAGATTGAACGTGAGTTTGGTGTGCCGGTTCCGGGGGAAATCGTGCCACCAGAGAGCTGGACCCAAACGGCAGTGAAAAAACTACCGCCGCCGGGTCCACTCGACTTCAAAGAGATGTTTGGACGAGAAGCCCCCGTCATGCTCGATATTGGATGTGGGAACGGACGTTCGACACTCGCTTCCGCCGTCTGGAGACCGGGTATCGATCATCTGTCGTCAGACGTACTTCCGGTTGTTATCCGTTACGCCACTCGACGTGCCAATCAACGGGGGTTGACCAATGTCCGTTTTGCTGTCATTGGTGGTCGCGAATTGCTCGCTGATTATATTGCACCGCAATCGATTGCCGAGATTCATGTCTATCATCCACAACCCTACTATGAAGCGAGCCAAGTCCATCGCCGACTGATCACGCCGGAATTTCTGGCGCTCGCACATCGGTCGCTTGTGCCGGAGGGACTCTTTATCCTTCAGACGGATAATCCAGGCTATTGGAAATACATGCAGCAGGTTGTTCCGTTGTTTTTCAATTGGACACCTCACCCCGATCGCTGGCCCGACTCACCCAAAGGTCGCACGCGCCGCGAAATCATCGCAATAAAACAGTCACTGCCGGTGTTTCGTGGATCGGGAAGGCCACGATCGGATGTCTCTCCGGATGAGGCATTGCGACTCGCAGTCACGCTTCCTCCGCCGACATTCGATGCCGATCGCAAACTGCGTGCACTCGACCGGATGGAACGCGAATCGGACTCATAACGCCCTATCAGGAATGATCGCTCGATGAAACCTGGGCTGAAAGTTGGCACTAGTGGGACGCTTGATCTGATAGTCGGAGGATCGGACGTCATACATCTTGGATCGTCTCAACCAGTCAGCACGCTTGTTTTTTGTACTCCATCAATGATCAATCTGATGGAGCATGCGGCACGTGAGGCGCTGCGTCCCTTCCTGGATGATTCAGAAGAATCCGTTGGTGTGAACGTCGTCGTTGAGCACCTCGCCGCAACACCAATTAACTCTGTTGTTCGAGCCGAAGCACGGGTCACGGCCATTGAAGGTCGATTGGTTGATTTTGAAATTGTGACGTTTGATGAACAGGAACAGATCGGTCGAGGGACTCATCGCCGAGCCGTCATTCAAGTAGAGCGGTTCGTGTCGAAGTTGATCGAAAAAACCAGCAAATTGAACAGAGGAGTCATTGTGCCCTCGCTTATCGAAGCCAATCGAGCAGAACTGTCGCCGTTAAAAACTCTGGTAGTTGAACGCGACGGACCGATCGTCACCGTGACGTTAAACCGAACCGCAAAATTGAATGCTGTTGACCGACAGATGACAACCGACTTTGAGCAATTGAATTCGTGGTTGGCCGGTCATTCCGAAATCCGAATCGTCATTTTGACCGGTTCAGGTGAAGCCTTCTGTGCGGGGGACGATGTGAAGGAGGTCGGTACGCTTGAATTGGCCGAGGCGACTAAGCTTAGTCACCGTCAGGCGTCGCTGTATCTGGCTTGGGAAAGACTGCCTCAAATCTTCATCGCTGCCGTCAACGGCGTCGCATTTGGGGCAGGTTGCGTCTGTGCCTATTCGTGTGATTTTCGAATCGCCGCCCACTCGGCTCGTTTTGCCATGCCGGAAGTGAAACTCGGATGGCCTCCGGGTTACGGCTTGGCTCAACTGACCGCGTTGATTGGCAAGGCCCGCTCGCTTGAGTTATGCCTGACGGGAAAACAAATCACGGCACAACAGGCGGAACAATACGGACTGGTGCACGACGTCGTGCCTCAATTACGAGTTATCCCCGCTGCGCGTGAACTGGCTACGCAACTTCTTAAACAACCGGCTGAAGCACTGCGTCTCACGAAGCGATTGTTACATGCGGACGAAGGGACCCAGTCAAAGCAGGCATTTCTCGCTGATACTGCGGCCTACATTCATTGTCTGGGGCAAAAGGACGCGCAGGAAGGAATTGCCGCATTCAATGAGAAGCGGTCTCCGAAATACCAATAGCGAGGGCATTTCAAGTTTGACCCGCAGCCATCGGCTCAGGTGGATCGGTCCTCCCGCAATTTTTCAATTAGATAATGACGCCTCGGCTGACAGCAATCTTGCCGCTGCGTCCCCGCTTTTGTTCGAGGCATGGGTTTAACCAGCACGACGAATGCCGACCCGCGATCAATATCGGTGCTTACAACGCGTCGCGGATACGAATCTTGAGTCGCGATTTGCTCACAGGCATTTATTGCCGAATCGGTCTGGACACAAATGGCGGCATCCTTACAATCCCGCCCGGTCCGACGCTGGGGGGCGGCGGGTGCGTCGACAGTTCCGAGTCAGTTCTGAAGGACTGGTCGCATGCGAATCCATTTTATTTGCGCCGTTATGCTGCTCGTCCTTGCGACGCCCGGCTGTTGTTTCCGTGGGGGATACCCCGCTGGCTACTATGCCCCGGGTCCATCGGTGGTGCCTCAACAGCCATCAACCGGTTTTCCCGGTGGACCATTTTATCAGCCGGGGGGAACGTATCCCTATCCGACAAATGGAGCAACTCCTTATGTTCCCGGAACTTCGCCTTCAGGACCAACATTGATGCCGCCAGGAAATTCCGGTGGCTCAACGACTTATGAAAGCCCCTCCGGCAGTACTGGAAGCGCGCCCACATTTAATCCGGAAACGCCGGCTGGTGACAAAGTCCCATTGCCTGGCGACGATCCAGGTTTTGAACGTGGAAGCGCAAAACCCACGCTTAGGCCGACGACATCTTCCGTTGAACCGCAAGATGCGCCTTCGATGGTTCAAAACGAATCTCGCCCCCGACCTCGACCCAGTGCCGACACCAGCGTCAATCTGCCGGAAGCAGACGATCCTTTTGAGGCTCCTGCGGTACGGCAGGCGTCTGCCACCGACACAGCCGACGATGACGTCCAGTTCGCAGACAGCAAACCAGCAGTAACTCGCGGTGTGCCAAAACCCTACGCACATGATCCCGAATGGAACTGGGTTCAGGGAGTCGTTGATTATGACCCCGAATCGAAGACTTGGATGCTCATGTACGATGACAGTCCGGATAAAGCCGACCAGCTTGGCGGCGTGATCACGCTGGTCGATCATCCTGCACTCTCAAAACTCCGCACAGGCGATGCCGTCCGGATTGAAGGGTCGGTTGATGAGAATGTTGGCGATTCTCGTAATATGCCCGTGTTTCGAATTGCCAAGACGAAAAAGCTCTAAAGACACCGAACGCTGACGTACTGAGTGGATTTGTCGGTGACGGATGTTATCATTACGATCCGTTTTAAATCCGATTGTGAATTCACTCACTTCAATAGCCGTCGTTTTGACATCAGTGACTGCCTGACTTTGATTTTTGAGAACGAAAATTAGGGCAATTCGAAACGGAAAATTTATTTTCCCGTTTTCGAGAATATAAACTTGAGTTTTGTGCTTCGGACTGCATCAGCCTTACGTTCCTCATGAATTCAAGTTGGTTGAACGCTGATACGGCTGTTTTTTCGCCGGAAAGCGAGTCCGTTCGTGTCCACCAAATGGATTTTGTGGCAGCAGGTTGCTCAGTCGATTCAAGCCGATGACGGTGTTCGTGTCCTTCAGGCGGTCGAACAAGTTGTCGATCAAGCGGTCCTGGCCGACAATGCTGCTGAATTTCTGCGAGATCAACTTCCTGAATTGGCTGGCGAATTGGCCGCAAATTCTGTCGGGATTTTCCTCAGAAATCCGGATTGGATCGCGCTTTCCCAACACGGTCGTGTTGGTCTGAGCGAAATGCCAAAACACCTTTTAATGGACGTTCTTGATCGAGACGCCGGTTTTGTCGGGTCTCTCGAGGGCGTACCAGGTACTTATCTTGTCGCGACGCCGCTACGAAGTCGCAGCCATACCGGGGCGGTACTGGTGTTTGCCGGTCGTAGTTTTCCGGATGATGCCTTGCCGTCAGCCATGTTGATGTCCAAGGCTCTCGGTGCGTGTCTGGACTTTCTCGCCCGTCGAAGTCAGTCAGTAAAACGGATCGAACAGCTTCAAAGCATTCTGAGAATCTCGCTGAATCTTTCGGCCGTGCACGAAACCGAACCGCTTCTGGAATTAATTGCGAAAGAGGCGACGCGATTGCTCGATTGCGATCGGGCCAGCATCTTCGTCTGGGACAAAGAGCAGCACGAACTTGTCGCGTGTCCCGCCCTGGGTGTTGAAGGAAATTCGCTTCGTATCCCCGACAACACAGGAGTCGTCGGCGAGGTCATCCATTCAGGCGTTTCGTTACGAGTCGATGATGCTTACAACGACCCGCGTTTCAGCCGGAAAGTTGATTCCACAAGCGGGTATAAGACACGCAACCTGCTCTGTGCCCCACTGCATGGAACTAACAAAAAGTTGCTGGGTGCTTTCGAAGTCATCAACAAGAACACGGGATCATTCAGCGACGACGACGAAATCACGCTGGCGGACCTTTCACTTCAGGTCGCAGTCGCTCTTCAGAACACTCGCGAACGAGAATCGCTGCTCAGATCTCACCACCAATTGACAGAACAGGTCACCAAAGGGGTGACGATTATCGGTGACAGTCCTGCAATGCAGGCGATGCGCAGCACGATCCGACGGCTGGCAGCAACGGATCTACCGGTCCTTATTCTTGGTGAAAGCGGAACTGGCAAAGAAGTCGTGGCCCAAGCCCTCCATTATCAAGGTCCACGTGCCGATCGCCCGTTCATCGCCGTGAACTGTGCGGCTCTCACAGAAACACTACTGGAAAGTGAACTGTTCGGTCACGAAAAAGGGGCCTTCACCGATGCGAAAGAAATGCATAAAGGGAAGTTTGAAATCGCCGAGGGTGGCACGATTTTTCTCGATGAAATCGGTGACATGAGTCCCGGTGGACAGGCAAAACTACTGCGGGTTCTCGAGCAAAAAGTGATTACCCGCGTGGGTGGCTCACAATCGATTCCCATTAACGCCCGCGTCATCGCCGCGACGAATGCGCGTCTGGCAGAGGCGGTGCGAGCCAAGAAATTCAGAGAGGACCTCTATTTTCGCTTGAACGTGGTGACACTCGATCTGCCGTCACTGCGGGAACGAGCTGATGATGTCCTGCCCCTTGCCGAGCATTTTTTGAACCTGTTTGCGATCCAAGCCAGGCGACCCAACTTGCAGATCTCTGCCGATGCACGCAAACGCCTGCAATCTCACACGTGGCCTGGCAATATTCGCGAACTGAGAAACCTGATGGAACGAGTTGCGTTCCTGGCTCCAGGAGATCAGGTCGAAGTTGACGACCTGGCATTCATTCTCAGTCCCGAACAGCAGAACATTTACGAGCCTTCTCTGGACCTTGGTCTCGGCGATGCGACCAACGGATTCCAACAGGACTTCATCCGTCGCGCCATCAAGCGGGTCAAGGGAAATATGAGCGAAGCCGCGAAACTTCTGGGACTGCATCGCTCGAATCTCTACCGCAAGATGAGGCAACTCGGAATGAGCGAGGCAGGAAGCAAAGAAGATGAAGAATTTGCCGGCGACGACGCGACGTAGTGTTTTGTCCCAAACAAAAGTGGTCAACCGTAGCAGTCGGGTGGCATGGTTTTACCGTCTTCGGTAAGGCCGTGCTCTTCGGACACGTTTTTGGACCATGAAGACAACGCCTTACGACGACTACAAGACCGTGACACCTCGAGTTTGGACCGCTATTCCGCACAATTGGGCCCCACCGCTTGCTTTACCGTATTCGGTTAAGCAGTGCTCTTCGATTGCGTCAAAACACTTGGAACGATGTTGTTTAGAATAGCGGCTTACGTTAGTCCGTCACGGTGTCCAAGCTTGTTTCCACTTCGCACTGATCACGACGTGTCAATTCAGGGGAACTGCGTCGAGTTTGTTTTTTGTTCGGATCGTATCGCGCGATATCTCGATACAACTCGAATCTCGCTTGCAATCATTAGAACCGTCACACCCCGACCATCCGTTACGACGATCACTATTCAGTCCGTGAATTGTCCACTGCCGGAGTCGACCGGCAGAATCTGCGGATAAATAGCCGGATTGGTGCGAGGAGATGGTAATGCGCAAAGATATGGTTGTCGGGCTGCGAACGTGGGTGCTCTGCGCGGCTTCGGCGGGACTGTTTTCCCAGTCGATAGCGGCAGGAGAACTGAAACCTGTTGTGTCTTCGCCCGTAAGAAAGCCTTCCGCTAAACCTGCTCCTGCTCCAGGTACTCAGCCGCCGAAGCTTTTGATGGTGGCAGATGAGACCAGCTCGACGGCCAACGCCGTTGTCCCCGCGTCACAAATCGAAGTCGCCGCTAATGATAAGACCGAAGTCCAGCGCCAACTCGAATTGTTGTACGAAAAAGACGGGAAAGAAATTCCCGACATGCAATTGAAGATGGTACCACTCAATCCGCCGGGAAAAACGCCTGCTGCTGCTCCTCAGTCCGCCGCCGCGACGGCACCGCGTCCAACGCAACCGTCATCGGCACAGAAGCCTGCAAAACCGACGCCCGGCTACACGAAATATCAGCCAGTTGCTCCGGCACGTCCGCAGACAACGAACTATCCAAACCCCGTAACGCCAGTCACGTCACAGACAACCAAAAATTACTCATCGGCCATCGATGCCCAAGGACCGCAAACGGTCCAACCTCAACAGCAGGCGCAAGCTCAACCACGCCAAAACCCTGTTTCGGGATTCTTTAAGAAACTGATCCCTGGGGCTAAGAAACCATTAACGTCACAGCCGCCGATTCCACCTGATTACGCCAACAATTCTGTACCTGATGTTCCCCCTGCTTCTCAGACAACACAATCCAATCAATATCTGGCATCGCAGCCGAGAGGACCGTTACCACCAGCAACGAACAACGTGCCACTGGCTGCGAAGCCCGTGTTGCTGCCGGCCCCACTGAATGCTGAACCAATCCCGCTGTCGCCAGTCGCTCCAAAAGCCCCGATTGCCGTTGGATACAGTCCCAATTCCATTGATCTGCCACAACCGGACGGCGGACTACCGGCGCTCGCACAACTACCGATGTCACTTCCGGATAATCCTGGCGAAGCGTTTATGCCTCCACTGTTGAATGAAACACTACCGCTCCCTGCAGTGACGCTAAATACCAAACCCGAAGAGTTGGTCTACGAACTTCCAAAACCGCAAGCCCAGAACGATTTTCCCAACCCGTTCCCGGAACTTCCAGAGAACCAGGCCGACCTGAAGGGGAAATCATTACCTAAAACCGCCCAAGTCCTCGCTGTGAAGGTTCCTACGGTAGCGGCTCCTGCGGTGCCAGCGCTGACCGCTCAAGTTCCCTCGGAGCAGGTTCCCACACTGCCGATTCTTTCTACGGACACCGCGACATCGAACGAGCCCGAAACCAGCGTCGCAACGCTTGACCCGCCGAAAACAGATGAAGATCCGTTCTCGGTTCGAGTCAAGGATTTTGCTGAACCAAGAATCGATGAGAAGGTCGAAGCAAACGCTCCATCAGTCGCAGTGACACCCAGCAGCCCTGATGTGATCGCACCGCCTGGACCATTGACCACTCCGTCAGTGACCGATGCAAAAGCTGACGTTGGACCGGAGCTTGATGTGGGAGCCTTATCGGAACAGCCCGCAGACGCCCTGACACCTGCAGACCCTTCGGATTCTTACCTTGAAAAAATGCAGCGGATCCGCGACCGATTCGGAATGAAGGGCTTGAAAGGATTCTGTCCCGTCACACTGCGAGACGAGCGAGAACTGTTAGACGCCAAACCAGAATTCCACTTTACTCATCGAAGCCAGAAGTTTCACTTCGCGTCGGAAGAAGCTCGTAATCGATTCGAAGCTGAACCATCACTGTATGCACCAGCCGCGTACGGGGCAGACGTCGTGTCGCTGGGCCGTGATAAAGACGTCGTTGAAGGAACACTCGACTTCGCCGCCTGGTACAAAGGCCGACTTTACCTGTTTAGCACGCAGGAAAATTACTACGTCTTCGTCAAATCACCAGTTACCTACGCCAGCCCGGCAGGTGTCGAGTAGTCAAAATTTCAAATTTGAACACGCAACCCCAGAACGTGAATCATAAAAGCTGCACGAGAGCTCTTCCCAGTTCGCGATTCAGGTCACTCGCGTCTTCCAGCCCAATCGATAACCTGACCAGTCCATCACCGATTCCGCAAGCGGCTCGTGCAGATGCGGTCATGAATTTGTGTGATGTACCGGCCGGATACGACACCGTCGTTCGAGCATCGGCCAACGTTGGCGAGAACGGTATGACATGGGACAGTCTCCGAAAAAGGACATCCACCGCTGGCCTGCCACCATTGAGGTCGAATGCAAGCATCCCTCCACACCCGTTCGGCAATAAACGGCTCGCTCGATCGAAGTGAGGGTGGTTCTCCAATCCTGGATAGAAAACGCGCGCTACTTGAGGATTTGATTTCAAAAAGTTGGCAACCCTTGTCGCCGTTTGAGAGACGCGTTGCATTCTGAGAGGTAAAGTCCTCAGTCCGCGCGATGCAAGCCAGCTTTCAAAGGGATTGGCATTCACTCCGTATAAACTTGACATCGCACGAATTCTTCGGATCAGGTTTGTCGGACCGACGACAATTCCAGCCATGACATCGCCGTGACCATTCAAGTATTTCGAAACACTATGCCAGACCAGCGTTGCCCCATGATCGATCGGACGCAGCAGGCACGGCGTGGCAAAGGTACTGTCAACAAGCAGCGGAATCCCCTTTAGCACTTCAACAATCGCTGGAAGATCGGCGACTTCCAGCAGCGGGTTGGAAATTGATTCGACGATACAAAGTCGAGTTTCTGACGTGATCGCAACACGTAATGCCAGAAGATCGTCGACATCAAAATACGTGATCTTCAACCCGAACGACGAAGCGAGGTGATCAAGCAGTTGACCCGTTCGGCCGTAAAGGACTCGCGCCGCGATGATATGGTCGCCCGCTTTAACCATACTCATGAGTACCGCGGTCAAGGCACCCATTCCCGACGCCGTAACGACTCCAGTTTCGGCATGTTCCAGGGTGGCGACATCGTTGGCAAATGCCTCGTGATTAGGGTTTCCATCGCGGGTGTAAAGGTAACCTTTCTCGCGGCCCCCGGTGACGGAATCCAGTTGCTCAAGCGACTCGATATCGAATGCCGTTGTCAGATAGACGGGTGGTGCGCTTGAACGTGTCGTAAATTCAGGAACCCAACCGGCTCGTGCTGCAACAGTCGACGAATCGAGTTCTGGTGAGTCCGATGATTCAGAAGTCATTCGATATCCGTTTACAAAGAGCTTTTGTGTTCATCGCCACGCTTCCGAGATCATTCTCAAGAATCTTCAGGAATTTCAACTCCTGCCAGGCGATGCACGGCGCGCCATTCCTCTTCAGTAACAGTTTGAATGGACAACCGCATTCCCCGTTTCATCACAAGCATCTTGCTTGTCGTTTCATCCCCTTGCAACATTTCTCGTGTGATTGGTTGTGAAAACTTTTTGATCAGCTTCACATCGACCATGTACCATCGAGGCTGTTCAGGATCACTTTTAGCGTCGTAGTACTTGCTTTGGGGATCAAACGCGGTGAAGTCTGGATACCCTGCTCGAGCGACTCGCATGGTCCCGAAGATCCCCAATGGCTCTTCGCGGCTATGGTAGAACAAAACCAGATCACCGACCTGGACATCGTCTCGCAGAAAGTTGCGAGCCTGATAATTGCGTACACCGTCCCATGGCGCCGTTTTCTTCGGTGATTTATCCAGATGATCGATCGAAAACGCCGACGGCTCCGATTTAAATAACCAGTATCGTCGGGGTGGTTTTACGATGGTTTTTGATTTCATGAAAGATTTCATTTTCGAGCAGAACTACGTTGTTCGACAACCGAGAGTGAGAAGCACATTTGCCCACAAATGCTGGTCAGCCGTCTGGATCGTCAGCACATGATCCCGCGATGCGACGGCATCATAGAACTGCCATTTGTCGATCGGCGTCAGTTCCAGCTTTGACCCCGATGCGGCGACGATGCGGCGATAGTCGGTCCAAACAACCGGGTCCCCTTTTTGAGCATATGGATCGTCAGCAGGGATTCCCATCGTATTGATAGCATCGACCGGAATCGCTGTCAGCAACGTTTCCAACACCTGCGAAACAGTCACAATTCCTGGGGCCAGATTCAGGCTGACCAGACGGGCATTCGGACCCAGCGTCGTTGAAGCAGGATAATTTCCATCGGCAATTAATACCTTGGCATGATGTCCGGCGCGAGCCAGGATTTCCGAGATTTCCGGGTGCAACAGTCGGTGCTTGAGCATTCGTTAGGTCTCTATCAGGTTGTTAAATGAAATCTGTTTATTCGAGGAAGAATTCAGGAGCAGACAATTTCACATATAAATGTCAGATCGCAATCAAAGTCCCAGTTCGTGCTTCACCTCAGTAAAACATCTTACTGCCAATTCGAGATCCGCGCGCGAGTGGGCTGCGGAAACCTGCGTCCGAATACGGGCTTTCCCCATCGGAACCACAGGATAGCTGAAACCGATCACATAGACCCCTTTCGCCAGCATCGCCTCGGCGAATTTTGCTGCGAGAGCAGCGTCTCCGAGCATCACCGGCGTGATGGGATGTGAACCGGGCGTTATCGTGAAACCACGCGCGGTCATCTCGCCTCGAAAGAATGCCGTATTCTCGGCCAACTTATCTCGAAGCTGCGTCGACCGCGTCAACAGGTCGAGTGCCGCGACCGATCCTGCTGCGATGGGTGGTGCGACCGTATTCGAAAACAAATAGGGCCGCGAGCGTTGTCGAAGATAATCAATGATTTCCTTCCGACCACTGGTATAGCCACCACTCGCACCTCCCAGCGCTTTACCAAGTGTTCCTGTCAGAATATCGATTCGCCCCAAAACTCCCTGTAGTTCATGAGTTCCCCTGCCGGTCGGTCCGGTAAAACCGACAGCATGAGAATCATCGACCATGACCAACGCCTGATATTTATCAGCCAGGTCGCAAACGGCGGGAAGGTTAGCGTAAGTACCGTCCATGGAAAACACGCCATCGGTGGCGATCAGCTTGTACCTGGCCTTGGCCGTGTCCGCCTCGCGAAGCTTTGCTTCCAGGTCAGCCATGTCGTTGTTTTTGTAACGGTAACGCTGAGCCTTACAAAGCCGAACACCGTCGATGATGCTGGCATGATTGAGTTCGTCTGAAATCACGGCGTCTTCTGCACCCAGTAATGTCTCGAACAAACCGCCGTTTGCGTCAAAACACGAACTGTAGAGAATCGTTTCGTCGGTCCCAAGGAACGACGAAAGTCGGTCTTCAAGCTGTTTGTGAATCCCCTGAGTCCCGCAGATAAATCGAACAGAGGCCAGGCCATATCCCCATTCGTCGAGAGCTCGATGAGCCGCTTCGCGAATTTCGGGATGCTGCGCCAAACCGAGATAGTTGTTTGCACACAGGTTCAGAACCGGGCCGCCGTCGGCCACACGTACGAACGTCCCTTGCGGCGTCGAAAGCACCCGCTCACTTTTGAATGTTCCTGCAGCCCGTATCTCATTAAGTTGACCAGCCAGATGTCGTCGGAAGTCTTCGTTCATGGGAAGGCTCGTTGTTAGCATGTATGCCCAATAGGTACCCCAGGCTCCAAGTTAGAAGACCGAATCGTCCCAGTCGAGTCAATCGCGTCGCGTCCCTGCCGGTTTTTGAGCGTCGTACAATGGGTTTAGAACCGGCTGATCGTTCGCACGTTGATCGAGAGGGTAACGAAGCTTCCAAGCCGACAGTGTGAAATCAGCAGTGCTAGAGAGGCTTTATCGACTCATCGCACCGGCTGGAAGCCGCCGTGACGTAAATGATTACAAGTCGGTTGCTTTTCGTGCGCATTTTCAACAGAGTCTTCCCAGGCGACCTTGGCTCGAATGAACTGCAATGAAGACTCCTGATTGAAGGAAGGCGTTCGTGAATCTGAAGGAATACATTCGTAATGTGCCCGATTTTCCAAAACCGGGGATCATGTTCCGCGACATCACGCCGCTTCTCGCAGCACCGGAAGCCTTTCGCTTCGCCATCAAACAGTTCGCCGACCGCTTCCGGTCAGCCAAACCAACGGCAATACTGGCAGCCGAGTCTCGTGGCTTCATTTTTGCCGCACCCCTGGCTCTCGAACTTGGCGCGGCGTTTGTTCCTGTCCGTAAACCGGGCAAGTTGCCTTATGAAACTCGCAAGTTTCAATACGATCTCGAATACGGCAGTGATACGCTTGAAATGCATGTCGATGCGGTGGAACCAGGCAGCAGGGTTCTGCTAGTCGATGATCTACTCGCCACAGGTGGAACGATCGAAGCCTGCCTCAAGCTTGCGCAGGAAAGTCAGGCAGAGGTCATCGGCTGTGCATTCCTGATCGAACTGACGTTCCTTAACGGACGCGACCGACTCAAGAACCAGGAAGTCTTCAGCCTGCTAAAATATGACGGCGAAACGTGATCGCCAGAATCGTTGGTGAGCAGTCCCCTTCGATTTCCACCGAAGGTGGCTCGATCGAATAAGGGACGAACATGACAAGCAGAACCTACGTCTGCGTGCTTTGGTTGTTGTTAGGTTGTAGCGCTACGGCGGTCGCTCAAGAACCTGCCAGAACGTTTCAAACGTTCATTCAAAAACAGTATTCGGAACTCCGAAAGGATGACCGACCAGCAGCTTCTCTTGAAGAATGGAAACAGCAAAAGGTTACTCTTCGCGAAAATCTGCTGAAGGCCTGGGGTGGCTTTCCAGAGACCTCATGTGAATTAGAGCCTCGCATTCTCGGCGGGTTTCAGCGTGACGGATATCGCGTTGAAAAACTCGTTTTTCAAACTCGACCTGGAGTCTGGATGACGGCGAATGCTTATGTTCCCGACCAGCCGGGCAGGCATTCCGCGATCTTACATGTTCACGGACATTGGGCCGGAGCAAAACAAGATCCTGTCGTTCAGACCCGCTGCATTGGCTGCGTCAAATTGGGATTCTTTGTTTTGTGCGTCGATGCCTTTGGTGCAGGCGAACGAGGGATTGAAAAGCTGCTCGGCGAATATCATGGCGAAATGACAGCGGCAACACTGCTTCCGGTTGGTTTGCCTCTGTCAGGACTGCAGGTTTACGAAAACATGCGAGCCGTCGATTATTTGCGGACTCGGCCCGAAGTCGATCCCGATCTAATCGGTATTACTGGAGCAAGCGGGGGCGGAAATCAGTCGATGTATGCCGGTGCGTTCGACGAGCGAATTCGATGTGTCGTCCCAACCTGTTCGGTTGGAACTTATGAAGCTTATCTCAGTACGGCATGCTGCATGTGCGAAGTGGTACCAGGAGCGTTGCGATTCACTGAAGAAGGTAATGTCCTTGGCCTTGCCGCTGACCGAGGTCTGATGGTAACCAGCGCCACAAAAGACGCATTTCAGTTCTCGGTCGCTGAAGCCAAAAAGTCTTTTGAACGCGTTGAAACAATTGCAAAATTTTTCAAGACCGCCACAGTCAAGCATACAATCATCGATTCTGGTCACGACTACAATCAGCCGATGCGCGAGGCGATGTACGGCTGGATGACAAAACAGCTGAAACAGGAAGGTGACGGTTCTCCGATCTCCGATCCGATTATCAAGCCGGAAACACCCGAATCGTTACGCTGTTTTCCTGGTGATTCGCGACCCGACGACTTTGTGACGATTCCCAGATTTGCAGCGATCGAAGCAAGTCGGCTGGCCAATAAACGAGTCATCCCTACCACACGCACCGCGTTTGAAAAACTGCAACCCGAAAAACGACGTGCTTTGATCGAAGTTCTCGGTGGCCAGCCGAAACCGTCACCGATTCATCTGAATGTCGAACCAGGTACTGATCAGGCCAGCCAGAGGCTGACTTTCGATTCCGAACCAGAATTGAGATTATTCGCGCACCGTGACTTGCCGGAAAAACCGGGTCGACTTGCGATCGTGGTGGATCTCGAAAGTGGCGCTGAAGCTGCCTTTACGAATGAACTCGCAAAAAGTTTACGTGACGGGGGTTGGGCGATTGTCACGCCTGAACTTCGAACCACTGGGCGTTTTGCTCATCCTGGAGACAAAATCGGAAACGCGCCTGATCACAATACGGCTGAATGGTCTTTGTGGATTGGTCGGCCACTTCTCGGGCAATGGGTCTATGATATTCGACGCACTCTTGATGCGATTGCTGATCGAGACGGTTCGCTGCCGCACGACGTTCTCATAATTGGTCGTGGCTCCTCTGGCGTCGTCGCCGTGTGTGCCGCAGCATTGGATGAACGGATTACGCGGGTCAAGACGATCGAATCTCTTTCCAGTTTTGCCACCGATCATGCTTATCGCGGACTGCGACTGGGACTGATGGCTCCCGGACTCTTACGAGACGTCGGTGATATTGCCGACATTGCAGCACTCGTCGCACCTCGTCCCGTTACAATCAATGGCGGAATGACAGGTGACGGCAATCCCCTTGATCTCGCCACACTTAATAAGACATTTGCGTCAACCAAACGAGCCTTTGAATTGCTCGATGCCGGCAGCCTGCTGGTCGTTGAATAACCCCGAAACCAACCCTGAAAACCGGAAATGTTGAAGAGGGGTCAGGCGTTCAAATTCCAAAATTGGCCATGATGCCACGTTCATTGCAGAAATCGGTGGACTGGCCAATATTGAATGTTGAATACCTGGTGCCAGCACGCAAGATCCTTGGCATGTGAAGTCGCATGCCAAAGATCTTCAACTGAAATCCACCCGTTACGAAACGGACTTGTTTCCTCGGCGTATCGACCATTCAAGCCGTCGTTACTTCTTTGCAAATGGATGAATAAACAAATCCAGATAAAGGACAAGCGCCATAAGGCAAAGCAGGAATGCAAAGCCTGCATAGGTCGCTCCGATCATGACTTGTTCGCTCGGCCGACGACGAGTCAGTGCCTCCCACGCCAGAAAGACCATGTGACCACCGTCGAGTACCGGAATCGGCAGGAAATTGAGAACAGCCAGATTCACGCTGAGAAAACCTAGGAACAGCAGCATCGCAATCCAGCCTTGCTGAGCAACCTGATACGCGGCGTTCGCAATCCCAAGTGGACCGTGAAGTTCTTTGTATGACACTCGCCCTGTCACCAGGCTCCGGAGAGTCAGATAGATGTTGAGTGCCGAACTTTTTGTATGAGCGATTGACATCGAACAGGCTTCGCCAAGTGAATCAGCCTTTTGGACGAGCTTTTCAGGTTCTAACCTCAGTCCGATAATTGGAAGTGGCCACTCCGTATCGAGTTTTGGTTCCAATTCGACGTCTTTCTGTTTTCCTTCTTCAAGAATCGTCAGCATCACTTTACGTTGTGGAAGCCGCTGAACTAGCCAGAACGCATAGGCGACGTTGTTAATTCTTGCTTCCCCTTTCGAGTCATCAAAATTGACGGTGATCGTCGATTCCTTGGCATCATCCTGATGATCCCCTGGTTCGGCGCTACGCACCAGCGCCAGCTTTTTCAGCGGTCCAGGCTTGATGCCGACATTCTCGGCGGAACTTCCCGGTTCCACGGCCAGCACAACGGGAAGGATATGAAACGCGGCTCCGATTGAAGGAATCGAAAGAGGTTCGCCTTCACGCTCGGGTTGATCCAACCAGCCCGGAATATCGTCCGGAACCAATGTTAAAGTTTTACTTTCTTGCCCTCCGCCAGGATTCTGCCGCGTGACAACGATATCAATCTCTTTACCAGAACGTTTGGCGAATTCAACCGGCAATTTCAATGGGTCGATCTGAGTACCAATGTCCAAGCCGTCCAACTTTGCCAGCTTGTCCCCTTTCTTGAGACCCGCTTTTTCCGCTGGGGATCCATGTCGAACGGCAGCGATCGGCCCCGAATCCAACGTCAATCCAAGTGTTCGGAAGAAATTGTCGGTGATGGTGACCGTTTCGTTAGTCGGACTTGGCAGCGGCTTGCCCGTCGAATCGTTCTTTCGTTCGACGGTGATCGCGAGTGAATTTCCCGAATTGGCTGCGACAGCACGATGGAATTCGACGGCTGTTTTTACGGCGTGATCGCCGACATCCTTAATTAAGTCACCCGTATGGAATCTGGAAGTCGCACGATCTGTCGCATGGCCGGGTGAGGTATCGTAGACGATCAGACTCTCCATCGGCGTCACACCAATTTGAGGATGTGAGCCTGATGCGTCGGGATCAACTGTGATTTCAAACGATTTTCCGTCGGCGTGTTTCCCTTCGAGCTTCAAAGGACCCGATGAGAGCGCGACTGCCAGCTGAAGTTCGGGAAACGTGCTGATGGAACTGTTGTTGATCTTCTCGATATGGTCTCCTGCGTCCAGTCCAGCAACCCATGCTGGCATTCCTGGTCGGACGTCGCCAATCAGCGATGGAGACGTGGGGAAACCAACTTTAAAGACGATGATAAAGAATAAAAGTGCTGTCAGGACGTTCATCGTAACGCCTGCCGAGATAATGGCCATTCGTTGAAAGACCGATTTCGCCACGTACGATCGGGGGTCTTCAGCGATCTCTTCGTTGGTCAGCTGACTCGGGTCAGCGTCATCCTGACCAAGCATTTTGACGTAGCCACCAAACGGAATCAGAGACAGTGCATATTCGGTTTCGCCCCATTTGCGACTAAAAAACACCGGTCCAAATCCGATGCTGAACCGTTCGACGAAAACGTTACACCACTTGGCCACCGCAAAGTGTCCAAGTTCATGCAGGAAAATAACCAAACCCAACCCGATTGCGGCGAGTCCGATATTCGACGCATTGTTGGCTAACTTCATCAAATCGACTGCGAGGATTTCCATTGTTGCATCTCCTTTCGCGCCCAGCCGTCCAGACGGATAAGTTCCGTTAAAGTCGGTTGAGCATCGAAGTTGTGACCGATCAGAATATCGCCGCATGCTTGCGGGATTTCTGTAAATTTCAAATTGCCATCTAAAAACCGCTGTACCGCAACTTCATTGGCCGCATTCAGAACCGCTCCGCAGGTTCCACCACGCCGGGCGACCTCAAAACCAAGCCGCAAAGCAGGAAAGGCGTCGAGGTCGGGTGGCTGAAAATCAAGCTGGTGCGAGCGCGTCCAGTCCATCGTCGCAATTGTACCGGCCCAACGTTCAGGGTAGGTCAAAGCATACTGAATCGGCAATTTCATGTCCGGCGGTGAAAGTTGGGCGAGTACACTGCCATCGACGAATTCGACGAATGAATGCACGATCGATTGCGGATGAATCATTACTGCAATCTGTTCGATTTCAAGGTCAAACAGCCACCGTGCCTCAATCACTTCGAGCGCCTTATTCATCATACTGGCCGAGTCAACAGTGATCTTGGGCCCCATTTGCCATGTCGGATGAGCCAATGCCCGCTCAACCGTGACCTCGCGTTCAAGTCGCTCTTTTGACCAACCCCGAAACGGCCCGCCGCTTGCCGTCAGCACGATCCGTTTTAGATCCTGACGTCTTCCCCCAAGAAGGGCCTGGAATACGGCACTGTGTTCACTATCGACGGGTAGCAGAAGCGAACCCGTTTTTTCGGCAAGCTGCATGACCAGCGGGCCGGCGACGACGAGCGTTTCTTTATTTGCGATCCCGACCCGTTTGCCCGCTTCTATCGCTGACCAGGCGCCCCGCAATCCGGCCGCTCCTACGATTCCGCAAACGACGGTATCGATATCGGGATGACAGGCAATCTTCTCTATCGCATCAGGCCCGAAGGAGACCTCTGTCTTATATGGAAATGCATTGCCGCCAATCTGAGCACGGAGACTTGCGTCAGAAATCACGGCGAACCGAGGTTGATGTCGATGACATTGCTCTGCCAGGCTTTCCCAACGTCCATGCGCAGTTAACGCTGTCGCTTGCAGGCGCGAATTGTGCGCTGCAATCACATCCAGGCAACTGGTACCGATGGACCCGGTCGCACCAAGCACTGCGATCCGGTTCATGTCTGGCAGTTCAGGGGGCACGCATCACTCGCATAGACCATCACGGACGAGAGATGCTCGCCATAACTCACGACGTCATGGACGATTACGCACTCCCTTTTTGAATCTCGCATTCTAGGTGGCGAAAACATTCCCAGCAATAGCGATGGAACTTGTTGTCACGGAACAACTTTGAATCTTCGGATCGGGCGCCACACAGTTTTCCCTTCCTCGGCAAAGCCGTGCTCTTCGGACAGGTTCATGTTATCGAACCCTGAAACACATGCCCTTGTCGAAGACTCCAAAACATTGGCACCCGGAACTTCGACCACGATGCGGTTTATCAGGAACAACACAATTACCTTACGCCAGTCTGGCCGTTTGATCAGAACAGGCTCGCCCTCCATTTGAATTGAGGGAAAGCCCTCGCCGCGACATTTGGTTACGGAGTGAAATCACTATCCGAATCAACGGAAAGACAGAATTGTGCAATCAGTTCCGCAGCGTTGTCGAGATCGTCCAGCGAAACGATTTCCACCGGGCTATGCATGTATCGATTCGGAATACAAACCAGACCGGTGGCAACTCCACCCCGAGTCAGTTGCAGTTCCGCTGCGTCATTACTCGCCGCAGTTGCCAGGCCATTAACCTGTATTGGCATCTGCAAAGCCGTGGCTCTCTCTACTAAACGATCGAAGACAACCGGGTTAACGTTGGGGCCGCGGTATAACACCGGCCCCTTCCCCAACTTGATTCGCCCATACTGGTTCTCATCGATCGTCGGACAATCAGTGGCATGGGTCACGTCAACGACGATCCCCAATTGAGGATCGATCTGATGGGCACTCGTTTGAACGCCGCGTAAACCAATCTCTTCCTGCACGGTCGAAACCGCGAACACCGCCGCCTTCGGGTTTTGACGACTGATCCGCTCTGCCGCCGAGATCACCGTCCACGCACCGACTTTGTTGTCCATTCCCGGCGCTGCTGCCATGCCGTTCCGCAGTTCGCGATATCCAAGCTGCACGGTGATTGGATCACCGATCGCAACAAGACTTCGGGCTTCGTCACCATCCCTGACGGCAATATCCACCCACAAGTTTTTGATCTCGGGAACTGATTTCCGATCATCCGGAGATTGAAGATGAATCGGCTTACGGGCAATCACTCCTGGGACAGGGCCATTCTTCGTCCAGACCTGAACATCCTGTCCGATCAAAACCTGTGGATCCCACCCGCCAATGGCATGCACCCATAGGAAACCCTTGTCATCGATGTGCTTAACCAGCAATCCAATCTGGTCACAGTGACCTGCAAGCATGATGCGGGGTGAGCCAGTCGGATTAACGGCCGCAATCACATTTCCGTGCCAGTCCGTCCGAATTTCATTTGCAAAACCGCCCGCGTATCGGCGAACGACGTCCTGTACAGGTCGTTCGTACCCTGACGGGCTGGGTGCGTGCAGTAAATCCTTGAGAAACTGTAAAGCATTACTGTCCATGAAAGTATCTTTGATTAATTCACGAGTCGTTCGTTCGGAGAAAGATAGTCGTTCCAGTCTAAAGAAAGTTCGTCTTCTTCAACACCGAGAACTTCTGCCAAATGCGAGATACTGGTCAGATGGAGGATCTTGTCGATCTCTTCCAGATCAATGTCACCTGTCCGAATTCCGTATAAAAGCCCACGACACTTTCCCAGCGCAAGTAATAACAATGCCTGTCGTTTCTTCGACCCGTCATCCATTTGAACATCCTCCGATCGTGATGGAAGACCTCATCCGCCGTAATTTTATCCCTGCTTCAGTATTAAAAGACTCGAAAACCAGCCCGAGAAATGGGGTGCTTAGATAAAACAGGGTGTTTCCCTCTAATACGCCCAAATACCCGCACAGTATTTCTTCTGAAATTTCAGTGAAAAAATGAAGAATTCTTTTGACCATCAGCCTCACTGAGGTTAGCGTTCATTCTGACAGGCAACTTTCGCGGGCGCTCCGTTTCAGTTGACTGCTCACAAAAGCGCTAGGCAAGGATGCGGTACACATCGCCGATTCAGGCGACTCCGACTGGCGATTTATACCAACATGTATCGATCGCGAGGACGGACGGTACGTTCGGTTCTACATGGAGGATTCGAAATGAGTTTCGCTTTTGTCCAATCGTCGCCAGAGCTTGTTGAGCTTTTGGATCAGGTCGAGCAAGCCGTTCTCGCCAGAACTGGGGGGCGCATTGTCGGCCTTCAAGTTCGGATGGATGAAGGCCGCATCGTCGTCTCAGGACGAACGTCGACTTATTACAATAAGCAGCTTGTCACCCACGCGATTCGCGATGCCGTTGATGACGTGCCGGTCTTGAACGAAGTTCAGGTCTGCTAAACCATGTAGGGTGCGGTCGAGTCTTCGAGGCCCACCATCTTCACGAATTCTGCGCCCATTTTGGTGGGCCTCGAAGACTCGACCGCACCCTACGAAGACCCATCCCTGGATCTTTTTTTCGCTGCGAATACTACTTCGTCACACCAGCATCCTTGAGGGCTTTCGCTTCTTCCTTGGCAGAAACTTCCGGGTTCGGTGCGGCGTCGCCCGCTTCCTGGCCGAGAACCCACTTCACACCTCCCGTGACATGATCGAGAAATCGCTTGTCGACCCAGGTTGCTTCGTTGTGGCCCAGGTTCGTGACAAAAACACGGCCATCGCCGTAGTTCTTCACCCACGAGACTGGAACGTGTCGTGCTTCGATGACTTCGACTTCTTTGTCACCTTCTTTGACCTTCTTCTTGCCACCCTTCGTCGGACACTTTTCGATATTCAAACTCATCAGGACGTGAACTTTTTCCGGTTGCCAGTTCTTGTACCAGTAAATTTCATCCTTGATCTGAAATTCGCCGCCGAAAGGTTTCATCGCAGGATGTTTCGTGTCGTGAACGGTGATCGTGACAAGTTCGCCTGCGTTCCAGGGATGACCAGCAAATGTTCCGCCAATCATGTCCCAATACGGCTTGTAGTTGTGGTACGTGTCGAGTGCCGAATGAAATCCGATGAACCCGTGACCTTTCTTCGTTAGCCACTCTTTGAAAAAGTAATCCTTGTCAGTTTCGCTGATGGGGAGGTCACCGGTCGTGTAGAACATCACAATGTCGTATTTTTCCAGATTGGCTTTCGTAAAGTCAGCGGCAGCGTCCTGCGTACATTTGACATCAAACAGGCCCGATTGCTGGCCCAGTTGAGTCATCGAAATCTCGGCAGGTGACAGAGTTCCAGGGGGCTGATCCTTGCGATCACGATTCACCGAACCATGCTTAAACCCCTGGCTTTGAGTCAGCATCAGGACCTTGGCTTTATCCGCTGCCGAAACGGAACCTGCCGTCATCAAACTAACAAACAACGCCACCAGCAAACCACGAGACATTTTCATTGCGGGAAACTCCATAGTGAATAAACCGGGAATCATAAGCAAACCACGATGATACCCGCAGACGCCAATGGTTTCATCCCGTCGCATGCCAATTCGAGACTGCCGTCGAAACGACAGTCATCAAAGTAACTCGCGAGGAACCTCACCTTGCGGCAGCAGATGCATGGGTCGTCCGGAGTGATCGACCACGGTGTCGTTGGGAACTAAACCGATCGCGTGATAGACGATCGCACAGAAGTCTTCGACACCGATTGGCCGGGAAGCAGGGAACGCTGCTTTCGCGTCGGTGCTACCGATCACCTGGCCGTGCCGGTAGCCACCACCCGCGATTAATACGCTTTGTGCCTGAGGCCAGTGATCGCGTCCGGCATCTTTATTCATAACTGGTGTACGTCCAAATTCCCCAGCCGATACGACAAGTGTGTCATCCAGCATCCCTCGTTCGGCCAGATCCTGGATCAGCACTCCCACGGCCCTGTCGTGACGTGGCATTTTGTTATCCAAGCCACCCTTGAGATTGCCATGGTCATCCCAATAGCCGGTATTGAGGGTCACAAATCTCGAGCCCGCTTCAACCAGCCGTCGAGCGACAAGCGCCTGCTCACCCCAACCATCACCGTAACGTGCCCGTGTCTTTGCATCTTCCCTGGAAACATCAAACGCTTCGCGGGTTCGACCTGATAACAAAATATCGAGCGCCTGCTGATCGACAGCATCCAGTTGGCGGAAGACGGCGTTCTGGTCATTTCGCTTTCGTAATGTATCCAGCTGCTTTTGAAGCCCAACCCGATTATTCAGCGAATCAACCGTCATGCCGTCAACAAGTGCAAAGCTGCGATGATCACCCCCCAGCAGACGTCCTGCTTCGTCACCATAGCTGAACTCACCGTAGCGGAAAGGGTTGTGAGCAACACCAAGCCACGCACCCCCATGAAAACCAAAACCGCCATCATTCATGTTGACGGACGTCAGCACCCCGGCTCGCTTCGGACCGATTAAGTGAGATGCGACGGCACTCATCGACGGCTGGCGTGGAACCCGATCAGAACCATTGGCACCGGTTCTTCCCGTCAACATCCAATGCGCCGCGGCCCAGTGATCGCCGTTCCCATGAGTGAAACTGCGAATCACCGTGCACTTATCCATGACCTTCGCCTGCTCAGGGCAAAGCTCACTGACATCCAGACCCGGCAGCGAAGAAGCGATTGAACGATACGGACCACGAATCTCCGAAGGCGCCAGCGGCTTCATATCGAACGTATCAAGCTGTGACGGCCCACCGTGCTGCCAGATCAAGATGACGGATCGTTTCGACGAATGTTGAATACCACGTCCTGACGCATCCGCAGCAACCGCCTCTCGTCGCAGTAACGACGAAAGGCTTAATCCGAACGCGCCCAACGAGCCAATTTCCAGGAAACGGCGACGGGATAAACCATCACAAAATGGACGAGTCGTACCGTGGTTGATTCGAAGCATGCACAAAGCCCTGACAAATTAAAACTACAACGGAAATCGGTTAAAACCGTATCGATTAAATTACATGAGTGTCAACGTGGAATGTTTTCGCATGGGGGGGATTTTCAACCAGTCGAACGAATTCCGTTCCGCGAAATCCATGATTGCTAAGAATTCGTACTAATTCACCCAATCCAATCGTTGACGATTTCTTTCACGTCTTCGGCTTCCAGGGTCTCGTGAGCGAGCAAGCTGTCAGCCAGCGCCGCCACTGCAGACCAATTCGGCTCGGAATCGATCAAGCGGTACAACTCGCCAGTCACCGCCTCAAGGTATTCCAACCTTTTACGCGGGGCCGCGAATAACGGTTCAGCCAGTTCCCACGCGGCTTGCCAGTCATTGGCCCATTCCGCGACAAGTCCTGGATGATAGGGGTCGCCGGAATACAGCATCTCGGCCACCGGACCTGCCAGCGAAACTTGAATCGCTCGTTCGCAAAATTCACTGTCTGAAAGTCGTGATCGTCGCCAGACAATCTGAGTGTCACCAAATCGTTCCGGGCCGTCGTCGTTATCGGGCTCGATCGTGACCGACCGGACCTTGGCTCCCAGAACCGTCGCCATGAATGCGTGACCAGCTTCGTGGTAGGCAGTAAGCTCCATATTCAAAACCAGTTCCGTGAGACGCAGACAGGTCACCGCTTAGACCGCAGTACCATTGAAGAGCGATTCGATCACGTCGCCGCGATTCAAAAGCACCCTTCTCCCCAGGCGGTCTTCGACTTCAACTTCGGCAGGAAGACCCAGCAAGTGATAGACTGTCGCCCCCACATCGTTCGGCGAAAATCCTCGCGTCGCCGGATAGGCCCCGGTGACATCGGATCGACCGATAACCTGCCCCCCCTGCACTCCCGCTCCGGCAAATAGCCCGAAGAAACAGGGTCCCCAGTGATCCCGGCCTCGTTCTTTATTGATCTTTGGTGTACGGCCAAACTCACCCAGCATCATCACCAGCGTATCATTCAAACGTCCACGCGACTCCAGGTCGTCCAGCAACGCAGAAACACCCTGGTCGACCGGCGGCAACAGCCGTGTCTTCAGGGTATTAAAAATATCACCGTGGCTGTCCCAGTTCTGAACCCGGCCCATATTCACCTGTACGACGGGAACCCCGGCTTCAATCAGGCGTCTTGCGGTCAACAGCGATTGACCTTCGGTCGTGCGACCATAGCGATCACGCATGGCGTCAGGTTCGCGATGCAGTTCAAACGCCTGACCCAGTCGACTGGACGTGAGCAGATTAAACGCAAGCTGCTGATCTTTCTGCAACCTTAGAGATTGAGCGACCTCCGCAAATTGGGACTGCTTGCGATTGATTTCTTCGAGCAGCATCTGCCGCTGGCCGAGGTGGTTGACATCCATCCCCTGAGCCATCGTCAGGGCGTCGACACGGAAATCGGGCTTGTTAGGATCACCTGTGATCTGCCAGGGATCGAAGTTCTGACCGAGAAATCCGGCATGCTGACCCGGCCAGACGAGTGGGCCTTCCCGCAAGAATGTCGGAAGATTGACGCCTGATGGAAGCCCGTCGTCACGTCGTCGCAAAAACGACAACGCCGAAGAATAACAGGGCCAGTCGTCTCGCGAGGCAATCTTGTCGAAAAAGCCACCCGGCTGCTTTTGACCCGTCAACACATGATGTGTCGACATCAGGTGGTTGTTGTCTTCGTGTGACAACGTTCTGATCACGGCATATTTATTGGCCCGTACAGCCAGTTGCGGCAGATGCTCACAAATCGAATAGCCGGGGATCGACGTCGCAATTGGCTGGAATTCCCCCCGAATCTCGGCGGGGGCTTCGAGCTTCATATCAAAGGTATCGTGATGACTGCAGGCACCGGTCAGAAATACGATTAAAACCGACTTGGGTGATCGTGAAGCTTCGGATCGCTGTGCAGGCGCTCCCTGGGATCGACGACCAAGAGCCGATGACAGGCCAACCCCGAGCAAACCGGAATAGCCCGTCTGAATCAGCTCCCGACGCGAGACGCCTGTATAATGTTGATGAACCTGCACGACTCAATTCCCTCGCCAAATCCGAAAACCTTAACGCATCAACTATACTCTATATCGGATCGAAAGGGCAAAGTCGGTTATCGAAGAGAGGGTCGGGCGTTCAAATTTCAAAATTGGCCGACCGTGTGACTTTTATCGTTAAATCGATCTACACGTCCGATTTTGAAATCTGAACACCCGACCCCAAATCATAAAGGCCACCCATTCACATTGAGGCGACAACCCAGAATCCCTCGGTTACAGACGCGGCTCGGCACCCAGCGATCCATTGAGTTCCTTGAGATATTCAGGGCTGCGTAGCCGGACCAGTTCATTCGCAACGAGTTGCTGACGTTCGGCAATATCACTGATCACAGTTTCAGCGTTCGGGCGATCCTTCAAATACGCCTCCAGATACGCCTGGTGACGTTCCCAAAGCTGAATGTCACGCTTCTGCTTGGTTTCCAGTCTTTCGCGATACCAGTCACTGGCAAGTAGAGATTCCCGCGTGAACAGTTTCCGGAATTCCGGGTCCCGCTCGGTTTTTCCCTCGTAGTGACCATACGCCATGATCGTCAGCAGAATCTTCAAAGGAGGACACGCTTTTTCGATCGAGCCATCTTCGAAGTATTGTAACGCTGATCGTTGCTGAGCTTCGACAATGTATTTGACACCATCGGCAAACGAATCCAGGTCTTGAGTCTCTGGCTGCAAGATCGACTTATCAAAAACCTTATCGGGGTTGTCGAAAATACGACCGAAATAACGACGTGTAAAACGCTCGGTAATCCGATAACCCAGACGACTTGCCGGGATCGTTTCGCCCTTATACTTTAGGTCGCTTACCGGCTCGAGCAATCGCTCACGAATCAGATATTCAGGATCACGTTCGTCAGGTGACATCCGGCACCAGATCTCGGGTACGAGCAGACTGATGTCATGATCAAATCGCGAGTTCGGGCCGATATATCCCGCTGCCGTCGAATAGCCAGACAGGCCGGTCAGGATCATCGAAACCAGCGCCGTGTTGATATCTGCCGTGGGAATGACCGCGTTAAACGGCCCTTTGGTCAATGCTCCTTCACTCCCTGCACCTGTCGTCGAAGGGCTTTTCCCCGTCAACGAACAGATATAATCCATAAACAGTTCGGGAAGTTCCTGGTAATGGATTGGGTTATAAACTGCGAGACTGCGAATTCCCTTGGCACGTTCCGGTGGGTTATTACGTCGACCGGACAGCACCGCGTTAACAGGAAGATGGACCGGCATCTCTGCCGGAATTTTTCGCCAGAACCGAGTTCCCATCTCGGCGACGTAGCGATCCATCGGCGAGACCAGATCGGGACGATCCTGCAGATATCGTGGGTTCTTTGAGGGAACGCCCCCCACTCGTCTGGGATTATCCGAACAGACAATGTAACCGCTTTCAGCAGCCAGTACCGATTCCAACAGTTTTTTCATCGGCGATGTAAAAGCGTCGAAGTCGACGACCTTGTCCATCATGTCTTCGACATCCGCTCGAGTCAGCGGTTCAAAGTTCGAAATAAAATTCAGACCTTCCCGTGCCAGATCCGCTTCCGCCTGCTTATCAAACCCTCGGTGAATTGCATCGTCAGGCCGCTGAAACAACCGATACTCACAATTCTCCACAAACTTCTTGCTGGCGTCGGGAGAATGAGGCAGGTTGGGGGGCACATTCGCCGCGGGGGCGGACGGTGAAACCAAGGAGGCTGGAATGACAGCGCTTGCTGGTACGGTTGGTCCTTCTTCAGCCAGGTACGAAAGTGATCGTGACGGAACGACGATCGAGGCGCTGATGTCGTCTTCTTGCTGGACTTTGGATGCCGCGGCGAAATCCTGACGGACTTTAAATGTACGCCAGCCGTGATCGCCGGAAAGACCGACCCGCAGGTAGGTACCGACAATCGTACGTTCGTGAACCTTCAGTTCGTGCCCAGGACTGCCGTTCACAAAGTCGACGCTGAAATGACGCCGCCAATCGTTGCCCCACTGGGGGTTGTAGAACCGCTTAATGGCATAAACGATGGCATAAACGTGACTGGGGATCGTTGCCAGCCAGTCATTGTAGTCCTGGGTATAGTCTTCAGAGGGGGTCAGCAGCTTGATCACGCTTCCCAGCGATCGCTTTGAACTGAGCAGAGGACGGCTTGGAAGAGCAGCGTAATTCCGTTCTTCCTTGAGTGATGGAATCCATCGGTCCGAATAATCCCGCTCAAAAATCGCCTGAACGTGATCGAGATCGGCCTGAATATCGGACACGAACACTGAGCCGTATTGCATGTAATCGACAAGCGACTTGCTGATTTCGCTTTTTCCACCGCCGCTGACCGTGCAGGGCTTGTGGCAGAAAGTTCCTTCTGCGGCGGTCCCGATGATTCTCCAGGAGGGCGCAGACGGGTGTTTTTCCATCCGAACTTTATAACCCGACGGTGCCATATAGACTTTGCCGGGCAGCAGCGGAATATGAATTAATCGCTCGCCACGTTTCCACGAGATGTCCTGCTGGCGTAAGTCGGCACGAGCATCCTCGGGAATATAAATCAGATTGGGATATTTTCGGTCAATCCCATATCCCTCGGGTTTGACATCAATCCACTGCGAATAGTCCCGCACGATGTCTTCAAACGTCCGCCCGTTATACCGGCGACTGTTGACCTGAAGCTCTTCTCCCAGGCTCCAACTGGGGAAGACTAACGCCCCCCCAGCGTGCTCTTCTTCGACATTCCCCATCAGATTTGCGGCGTAACTGATCTGGGTCTTCACTTCTTTTTTGCAGTAGCCAAAATAGTTGTCCGCGATGATCGTGACGATGACGCCCGATTCATCTCGGCAAGTCACCTTGAACGCATCACCGTCATTATAGAGTTCGTCGTCACGCTCCCAGCACATGCGGTCGTTTTTCTCACGAGCGGTTGCCTGGCTGATATGTGGAAGCCCCAGTTGTTTCTTTGTGAGCAGTGTCAAATGAGGTGCGAGAATGACACAGCCGGTATGACCTGACCAATGAAGAACATCCAGGGCCGCATCATTGCTGGGGACGAACGGGTCACCCGCATTACCAAAGATGGATTCCACAAAGTCGAGGTTACTGACAAGCGCACCCGGTGCAAAAAAGCGGACCTCCATCGACTTTCGCGGCGTGTACCCAGGAACTTCGGGACAGACGATCGGTCGCAAGAGAATTGTCACCCAGAACCGCGCCTGTTCAGCCTCGTCCTGATTCGCCGTAAATGGCAGCAGCAACAAGTCACTGGGGGGGGTCATGGCATGTCGAAACAACTCGACGTAGGTTTTCTTCGAAACCGTCCGCTTATCGCCGGGAATGGCAAGTCCACCCTCACAGACGTGAAATGTCCCGACAGTCGTCCGTCGGTCAGAGCGAGGATTGTGCAACGCCCCATTGCGGACTCGATAGGAATGCAGGTACTCGCTTTTGAACTCATTCCCGTCAGCCGGAAACGACAATTCACGGTTCAGGCCATGTCGATCCAGAACAAGCCCTCGTCCAGGAACGCGTAACGGCTCTGACTTGGGGCCTTCGCCAGCAAGAACATCCTCAAAATAACGATTCAGAAACGACTCAATCCGCTGATCGACGGGACACCGGTGATTGTGAAGTAACCGCGTTTTCTCACGAAAATTCGTGATCAAACCCGCTGCGAGTTTGACAAGCTCGGTTCCCCCAGCCGCCTTGGCAACGGGCAATCCGTTCGCAGCGAGCTTCAGGTTGATGTATTGCAGCAGTTCTGACCGATCATTCTGCTGATCAGACGAATCGCGATCATTCTGGAATCCGAGCGAGAGCTTCATATCTATTGCTTCCAGAGCCTTAAACCGGCAAGGCGCTGCCGATGAGGGGGTTCACCCGGCGGTGGCCCTTCAGGCTCAAAAAAATTCACATAACCGAAACACGCGCAACAAGGTACTCGGTTATGCCTTATCTACAAGTACGCGTCACCTTCGGATATCCGCAATGCAGAAGCTGCCATACGTGTGAACGCGGTCTTTCGCGTGCAACTCGTTCGCGAGTGGATGGTTGTAATGCAAAATGTCTGACAGTTTCCGCTTCTGGCCGTTGACAACAACTTCGATCGGGTTGATGAAGGTGCCATCCAGGCCCGCACTTCGCCAGAGGACTCGGGCGTCCGGCGAAGCCTTGTCGAGAATCGCCTGCCATTCGGCCGTCAGGATTTTTTTCGCAGGATCTCGCGACAACCAGTCCATGTGATCCAGCAGGACGAGTCGCGTAATGGGTTTATCCTGTTGTTCGAGAAACCCCTGGACCGTATTGGTGTGGGTCGTGACCCGATCGGCGACGCCCTCTTTCAGCCGATCAAAGTTTTCTCGCTTGAGATATTCAGGGCAGGCGTCCTGCGAGTACTGGCCGGTCAGATAGACGCGCCAGGCATAGTTATCCTTCAGCGGAATCTTGGTGAACACGGCTTCAACGCGGTCAACAACGAACTGCAGAATTCCACCTGGATAACCTTCGTCGATCTGTTTTCTCTGGGCTCTGGGGACACCAAGTAGAGAAAGGGTGACATCACGGCGCATGGCGAACTTGATCATTGGTCGCCACAGCTTCTTTGCCAGATCATATTGCTGAAACAGGCTTTTCTGTTGTTCGACATTTTCGGCAGCAAGCAGTGCATTCACGGGATCTCGCATTTTGGCAACACGATCCACGTAATAATTGACGAACCACGCGAACGTGCCACTCGTACAGCGGAAATAAAATGACTTGCGGCGTCCCGCTTTAAACATCGAAGCCTTGCGATCCCAAAATTTCTGTGCGTCGACTGGCAAGTGTGGCCGAAGCTGGTTCGGATAGACCGATTTCCATTCAGGAAGGCATCCGTTCCCGAACAGCTTCCAGAATGTGTCGTAATCCAGGTGACGTAACCCGGCCAGTTTCAGTTCGAGCAAATGGTTTTGCTTGGAATTCATATCGACGGCATGAACGTGGCCGGCGCCGGCAAGAGCATAATCCAACGCATTACACCCGGCCGAAGTGATCACGACGACGCGATCTTGAGGTGTCAGTTCCAGCGCGACGCGATCGAGACGGGGATCTTCCCAGCACTGGTTGTAGACGATATTTCGCCCGTGAACGAGATTGAACCAAGTCTTACTAAGTTTTTCGACAACCATTTTTTGGACTGTTCGTAGAGTAACCTGAGGCCGGGAAAAAGAATGACCGTCGAAAACGACCATCTCGTTCGTAATCGAAACTCGTCACGCTGGCGCAAGCGGACTCGTGATAACATGAAAAGCTTCGGAAACGCGTACTATGTTGGCCGAACGCGAGCCGTTTCTCAACCGAGACCCGAAATCTGACATCTTAATACAGCAAAACGAACAACGCTGAAGGTGTTAAAACCACTGTTTCCAGCATCTTTGGACACGTCAAATTTGCAAAAAATGGAAAAACGAGGCGAGCCGAGGTGCGTTAGCCCTCGGACTCTTCCCCTTTCTACTCTCAACTCACTCATAACTACTCTGTGCCGCTTCGGCCCGCCCTCGGACTCTTCGTTCTCTTCCATTGCGCTGTATTCGTCGTTCCGAGAAAATTCGTGTCAAAGTTCGTTCGAGTTTGTCCGACTTCGACCATTCCCCGTATTTCATTGGGTTTTGTGCCTTCTTTTCGTCGTGTTCGAGTTTGTTCGAGTTTGTCGCAGTTCGTTCGAGTTTGTCGCAGTTCGTTCGAGTTTGTCGCAGTTCGTTCGAGTTCGAATCCCACCATCGCTCCCAGGCGAGCCGAGGTGCGTCAGCCCTCGGACTCTTCCCCTTTCTACACTCAACTCGCTCATAACTACTCTCTGCCGCTTCGGCCCCCCCTCGGACTCTTCGTTCTCTTCCGTTCCGCTGTATTCATCGTTCCGAGAAATTTGGTGTCAATGTTTGATCAAGTTTGTCCGACTTCGACATTTTCCCGTATTTCATTGG
>CAIOKO010000153.1 GCA_903858935.1 uncultured Schlesneria sp.
AAACGCGGATCGGTAAGATTTGCAAACGTTGTAAAAATGTCATTCATGCTTTGAGTCATCGAAAAGCCTCCGTGAAGGGAACAGAACACGAAGGAATTCAGTCAACACCCATTGATTCGAAAAGACCCGTTGCTAAAGTGTCGATGGTTTAGATGCGATTGCCCTGGCTCTGCGGCTTCATTTCTCTCTGACTATAACGTATTGGCGACCTTGGTGTTTCTCGGCGAAAAATGTCGTACCCGTTTCTTCATTCGCGACGACCATGTCTGGTTCGTCCGTTCTGCGAAATTGATTTCTTCTCGCTTATTCCGGCTCATAACCTCGCCACATCCAGACGAGCGTATCAGCGAGCGTGTGCTGGAAGACATTTCCATCACAGTGCCTTGAGGCTTTGCTGAAAATGTAACGGTAGTCGTAGCCTTTGGCTTTTAAGGCGGCGGCGGTTCGTTCGTTGGCCATGACCCAGTTGTGATAGGACGATTCGGGACTTTTTGCTCCGTTATCGTTTTCGGAGACGTGTGTGAAAATCCGTAGCGGCTTCTTTTCGCTGGTTTCGATCAGCTTCATGCTGGAATGGTATTCCCATGCACCGAGCGGGTACTTTGCTTCTTCGGGGGCGTCGTCGTCCTGCTGATCGACGAATGTGCCGGAATAGGTGATCAGACGACGAAACAGGTCGGGACGAAACCAGCCCACGGTGAGTGCTGCCGCTCCGCCCGAACTGCAACCCATGACTGCTTTGCCCCAGGGGTTTTGCGTGAAAGCAATCTGAGGGTACGCCGCTTTGATTTGGGGATTGTTCAGGACGGCGGGCAGGACTTCGTCGTTGATGAACCGGGCGAACCGGTCGGACATCGTGTCGTATTCGAGGCCTCGTTCGCTACCCTTACTGTCGTCACCTCCGTTTTCGACAGAGATCACGATGAACGGCGGCAATTTGCGTTGAGGGTCTTTTGAGACGGTCAGGTTATCGAGTGCATTTCTCACCAGATTTAATTGGCTCGGTCCATCCAGGGTGACCAGGATCGGAGCTTTGGTTCCGTCTTTGTAGGCGGCGGGGATGTAGACAAAAATCTTGCGTTGTTCGCGGACTTTTTTCTTCGGTTCGAGTGTCGAATCGTCCCCTTTGAAAATCTTGCTGTCGGCCAGCTTCATCGAGAATTCGAATGATTTCCCTTTGGGGTTCGCTCGGTCGGTCAGATCGATGTCGGTTTTGTATTCAGGGCCGATGACGACATCGCCATTTCCTTCGGTGCCGGGATTTTCAGGCTTTTCCTGCGCGGTCGCGGAAGAAACAACCAGCAGTCCGATCAGAGCGACTGAGAACAGGGTATTGACTGAAATTGTGTTGAGTTTTGATGACATACTGCGTGACGCCTGAGAGTACTTTTGAATTGTGTTGAGAAATTGCAAAACGAAGGGAACGGTCGCGCCTGACAAATGTCCGATACGAACGTCCGAGGAATAGCATGATTATACCCGTCACCCTGCCGCAGGACACTCCCGCAGGAAAGAGACACTTTTTTATCCACCGACAATTTCAAAAAAGCGTCAAATATGTGTGAAATATGTATTGACATATTGCGCAAAGAGTCATTAATATGACGACTAGGTTTTTACAAAAAACAATACTTCAGGGTGGGCGACGCGGTTGTCATCCAGAGGCGGGCGTCATTCGCAATTCAATTCTTCGGAATAAAAAGGAAAGAGATTAACCACGGATCACACTGATGCGCACGGTTAAATGCGAAAAACATGTTTGAGGACATTTTCTCTCCATGTGCGGTGTGTGATGTGCCTTGTGGGTGCAGGCGGCATCTTGATTGTCGGAGTTTTTTCCGTGAGCTCTTGGTTTCGATCTTTTGACTCGACCGCGCCCTGCGATACGAGGTCCGGCTGCTGTTTCTTTCGGCTGGCACCGTCCATCGTGATTCAGGCAGGCTCCATCGTCGCGCAATCTCCGCCAAAGTCATGCAATCATAGTTGCGCAAGTTCAGCCAACGTTGCTCAACATCGTTGCGCAACCTTTCCGAACCATGAAATGTCGAAAAACGCCTGTATTCCGCCAATGTTGCGCAAAAACTTCCATAGTTGCGCAACGTTTTCAAAAAAGATCTTGGGACGAGTCTTCCCTCGACCTCCCCAAAAATAGAACCAGGGGACTGGTGGGCCTCGAAGACTCGACCGCACCCTACGACGCGAGGTTCGGTCACTTAGAGCGGACGCCCTCCATCGTGATTCGAACAGACTCCATAGTTGCGCAAACGCTATCAATGTCGCTCACCCATCGTTGCGCAAGTTCGGAAATGTTGAAAATGCCCTATTTTTCGCCAATGTTGTGCAAAAACTTCCATAGTTGCGCAACGTTTTCAAAAAAGATTTTGAGGCGAATTTACCCTCAACCTCCCGAAAACAAAACCGGGGGACTGGTGGGCCTCGAAGACTCGACCGCACCCTACGACGCGACCTGCGGTCATTTACAGCAGACACCCTCCATCGTGATTCGAACAGACTCCATGGTTGCGCAAACGCCGACAGTGTCGCGCAACCGTAGTTGCGCAAGTTCGGCCAATGTTGCGCAAACGTATTGAACCATGAAACATCGAAAAAGGCTTATACTCCTCCAATGTTGCTCAAAATCTCCATAGTTGCGCAACGTTTTCAAAACAAGACCTTTGGTCGAGATTGCAGTGCGAGGTCAGGAGACCCGTCGCACTACGGAGTCGAGCTTGATCGAACTCTGGCGAACTCGCGCGAACTTTTTGGCGAGAGGAAAACGAAAAATAATTGCAGTAACTTTATGAAATAAGGGGAATGGTCGAAGTCGCTCGAACTTTGACATCAAATTTCACGAGGGACGTAAATCACCAAAAACACAAAGAAGACTCTGAACAGAAGTTAACAAAGGTAACGAAGTGAAGAAAATCGTGGTTTCCTTCCGGGATGAATAGGGCCCGTACGTCCTATGCGACCTATGGGATCGGTGTTGAGCGGGTATGATCAATTTTTCGGTTGACGCTCAAAGTCCGTACCCTTATGGCTTTCCTGATCTTGACACCCTGGAAAGCCGTTCATACATTCCGCCAGCCTTTTGTCTCGGGGGAATTGTTATTAATACAATCGGGATGACAGGTGGCGGATTCATGAATGAATCCGTGCGGCTCCCAAATGGATTTGAACGGGGCATACAATGCGAGTGGTTATTCTCGCCGGGGGTATGGGGACTCGTCTTCAAGAAGAAACGACGACCCGTCCAAAACCGATGGTCGAGATTGGTGGAAAGCCAATCTTGTGGCACATCATGAAGCATTTCGCACATCATCAGTGCGATGACTTCTATCTTGCGCTCGGCTACATGGGTGACTTTATCAAGGACTTTTTCCTTGATCGATATAATCTGGCAGGCAACCTGTCGATTGATTTTGCCAGGGGTTCCATCAAGCGGACCGAAGTCGAACTCGATCGCTGGAACGTAAACCTGATCGACACGGGCCTGAACACACTGACCGGTGGACGGCTTTTGCGTCTTCGCCGGTGGCTGTGTGACGGAACGTTTATGCTGACATACGGCGATGGCGTCAGTAATGTCGACATCACTAAACTACTCGCCTTTCATCGTCAGCGAGGCAAGCTTGCGACCGTGACAGCAGTTCGCCCCCCCGCTCGATTTGGTGGACTGACGATTGAAGATGGCATCGTCAATTGCTTCACAGAAAAGTCGGTTAAAGGTGAAGGCTGGATCAATGGTGGATTCCTGGTCTTCGAGCCAGGCATTTTTGATTACCTGTCCCACGACATGGAAAGCCTGGAACTGGATGCTCTGAACCGGGTTGCCGCAGATGGTGAACTGGCTGCTTACGAGCATGATGGTTTCTGGCAGTGCATGGATACGTTACGCGACAAGCACTACCTCGAGTCGCTGTGGCAAAGCGGCGATTCGCCGTGGCGGACCTGGGACGATGAGACTAGCGTTCCCACGATCAAGCTCAGACCCAAAGCGGCTTAGAGCCTGATGTTTGTGTCCGTAAAACTGACAAGGGTCGGTGCCATAGATTCCTGAAGTAAAGCGTTTGAACCCAGGCCGCTCGAATAAGAAGCTAAACTATGAATGGTCGCGGCAATTTTGATAAAAGTTTTTGGCGTGATCGACGTGTCTTTGTGACTGGTGCGACAGGCCTCGTGGGTGGCTGGTTGATCCGGCGATTACTGGAAGCCGAAGCCGATGTTGTTTGTCTGATCCGTGACTGGACACCGAATTCGGAACTGTATCAAAGTCGCATGATCGACAAGGTGACTGTGGTCAGCGGTGATCTTTGTGATCAGGCGGTGCTGGAACGGGCACTCGGCGAATTTGAGATCAACACGGTCATGCACCTGGCAGCGCAAACGATCGTCGGGATTGCCAATCGTAATCCCGTCTCGACGTTCGAAGCGAACATTGGTGGGACCTGGAAACTGCTGGAGGCCTGTCGTCGTTCGCCAAAGGTCGGGCAAATCATTGTGGCGTCATCGGACAAGGCTTACGGCGAAGCCAAGGTCCTCCCTTATACCGAAGAGACTCCACTGGAAGGGCGGCACCCTTACGACGTCAGTAAGTCTTGCAGTGATCTGATCGCTCAGACTTACGCTGTGACATACAAGCTGCCGGTTGTGATCACTCGATGTGGCAACTTTTATGGTGGTGGCGATCTGAATTGGAACCGGATCATACCTGGGACGATCCGATCGGTCCTGCGTGACCAGCGACCGCTGATTCGTTCTGACGGATCGTTCGTTCGCGACTACTTCTATGTTGAAGACGGGGCTGCAGCCTACATGTTTCTCGCCGAACAATTGGCACGTCGACCGGAACTCGCCGGATCAGCTTTCAATCTGTCGACCGAGATCCAACTGTCGGTGCTGGACATTGTGAAACAACTCTTGCGTGAGATGCATTCGACGCTGGAGCCGGAAATCCTTGGCGAGGCATCGCACGAGATCCCTCATCAATACCTCAGTGCCCGTAAGGCTCGCGAACTTTTGAACTGGCAACCTCTGTTTACCCTGGAGGAAGGCCTCCGCAGGACAATCGCATGGTACACGAACTATCTTCAGCCGACGGCCAATCCCATCAATACGACGTGGCATGCCGGATATGCGGCCAAGTCGGCCTGAATTCCATACTGTCGCTGGGAAAGACCCCCTTGGCGAATGCGCTGCTGCGCGAGGATCAGCTTGACGACGGCGAAAATACCTGGCCGCTCGAACTGGCCTGGTGTCCGGACTGCTCGCTGGCTCAGATCACGGAAACGGTTCCTCCCGAGATTCTGTTTCGGGAATACGCCTATTTTTCCTCGTTCTCGGACACGATGGTCGCTCATGCAAAGACTATCGCCGATCGATTGCGAGAAACCCGTAAACTGGGACCAAATAGTCTCGCTGTCGAGATCGCCAGTAACGATGGATATCTGCTTCAGTGGTACCACAAGGCGGGAATCCCCGTCTTAGGGATCGAACCGGCTCAGAACATTGCTCGCGTCGCCGAATCCGAACGAGGGGTGCGGACGATCAGCGAATTCTTCGGTCGTGAGATTGCCGGTAAGTTGGCGAAGTCAGGACAGCGGGCCGACGTCATCCACGCCAATAACGTCCTGGCGCACGTCGCCGATCTCAACGGAGTCGTCGCCGGGTTTGCTGCGATGCTGAAGCCTGACGGCGTCGTCGTTGTCGAGGCTCCTTATCTCAAAGATCTGCTGGATCATGTCGAATTCGATACGATCTATCACGAACATCTTTGCTACTTCTCGTTGACTGCGCTGACTCGACTGTTTCAACAACACGGGCTGACGATTATTGACGTTGAACGGCTGAAGATTCATGGTGGTTCGCTCAGAATTTTCGCCGCTCATACGAATTCGGCTGATGTTCAGCCATCGGTGCTGCGACTGCTTAATGAAGAGTCCGCGTGGGTTCGCGATGCGAAGTCATACGAGACGTTCGGCAAACGGGTCGAGACGCTGCGAAGCGATTTGATTTCGCTGTTAGATTCGCTCAAAGCCAAGGGGAAGCGAATTGCCGTTTATGGCGCATCGGCGAAGGGAAGTACGCTGCTCAACTATTTTGGAATCGGCCAGAAACAGCTCGATTTCGTCGTTGATCGAAGTACAGTCAAACAAGGGCTGTATACCCCCGGTACGCGGCTAAAGATCTGCGATCCGTCCCGATTGGTGACCGATCAACCTGATTATTGTTTGCTGCTGACCTGGAATTTCGCTGACGAAATCCTGAAACAGCAGACTCAATACCGCCAGCAAGGTGGGAAGTTCATTATCCCGATTCCAGAAGTACGCGTGGCCTGAGAAAGACCGTGAAAATTGTCGAGACATCGTTGTGCGGAGCCTTTGTGATCGAGCCGGAACGGCTCGAAGACGAACGGGGCTTTTTTGCGCGCAGCTGGTGTCAAAACGAATTTGCGGAACATGGCCTGAACCCTGACCTGGTGCAATGCAACATTTCGTTCAATCGCCGAAAAGGGACGTTGCGCGGAATGCACTTTCAACGTACTCCTGATGGAGAAACGAAAGTTGTCCGCTGCACCATGGGTGCCATCTACGATGTCATCGTCGATTTGAGGCAAGACTCCCCGACGTACCTTCGATGGCTGGGTGTCGAGCTGTCCGCCGAGAATCGCCGGATGTTGTACATCCCCAAAGACTTTGCACATGGGTTTATCACAATGGTGGATTCAACCGAAGTCTTTTATCAGATGTCGAATCAGTATGTCCCACGCAGTGCGGCTGGATTCCGCTGGAACGATCCGTCATTTGGGATTGAATGGCCGGAATCTCCTCAGGTGATTTCCGATCGTGATAATTCGTATCCCAATTTCGAAAGTGAAAATGCCCATCAACTTCAACGGAGTACGACTCCATGAAGCGAGTACTGGTTACTGGCGGCAGTGGGTTTGTCGGACGCCACTGTCTGCCGCAGCTTCTGGAACTCGGCTATGAGGTCCATGTGATTTCGTCACAACGTCAGACGGGTGACCACGTCAAGTGGCACACGGTCGACCTGATGGATCAGCTGGGCGTGGCGACGTTGATGAAGACTGTTCAACCGACTCATCTGCTTCACCTGGCGTGGATCACGGAACCGAGACGGTATTCAACGGCACCCGAGAACGTTGACTGGTTGGCTTCAAGTCTGCAGTTGCTGCGATCGTTTCATCAGCATGGCGGGAAGCGAGTCATCATGACCGGAAGCTGTGCCGAGTACGATTGGAACTATGGTTGGTGTCGAGAAGACCTCACCCCATTGAAGCCAGCGACACTTTACGGACAATGCAAAGCCGCTCTGTTTGCGACTCTTGAAGGTTATGCCAAGCAAGTTGGATTGAGCTGGGGATGGGGACGACTGTTTTTTATGTATGGCCCCCATTCGCATCCGTCGCGGATTCCGGGCGTCGTGATCGAATCACTTTCGCGGAACGAGTCAGCTCGTTGTTCGCACGGGAATCAAATCCGGGATTTTCTGCATATTGCTGACGTGGCGTCGGCACTCGTCGCGCTGATCGACAGCGAAGTTCAGGGGCCACTGAACATTGCATCGGGTGAACCTGTCACGATTCGTCAAATCGTCTTACAGATCGCCGATCATTTTGGTCGTCGCAATCTGGTCGAGTTTGGAGCGATCCCGACGGCAGCGACCGATCCGCCGCTGCTGGTTGCGGACGTACGTCGACTGACGTTGGAACTCGGTTGGAAACCCGTTCATTCCCTGGCCTCGGGATTAGATTCAACGCTGGAATGGCATAAGAGGAGGCTCGCATGACGAAGCAATTGGAAGAATGTCCTGTGTGCAATTCGTCTTCGATCGAATTGTTTCTCGATCGTCAGAACGTCCCGGTGCACCAGAACCTGCTGATGCGCAGCGCGGAAGAGGCGGGCAAAATCCGACGAGGTCGGCTGGCGATGCACGTTTGCAACGCGTGCGGCTTCGTGTTCAATGCCGCCTTCGATGGCTCGTTGATGAGTTACAATCAGGATTATGAAAATACGCAGGTTCATTCCCCTGCGTTCAATGCCTACGTCGACGGACTGGTCGAAACGACGCTGAATGAATCACGCGTCAGGAGCGGAACGATAGTGGAAGTCGGTTGTGGAAAAGGGGATTTTATCAAACGCCTTTTGAACCATGATCGACAGGCTCGCGGCTATGGCTTCGACCCCAGTTATCTTGGACCTGAAGTCGTATGCAACGGACGCTTGGCCTTTGCCAAGCGTTTTTACGATGCCTCCTGTGCGAACCTTAAAGCGGACATTGTCGTGTGTCGGCACGTGATTGAGCATGTTCCGCAGCCTCAGGACATCGTTCGTGCGGTGGGAAGCGCGGTGTCGACAAACCCAGAAGCTCACGTTTTCTTCGAGACTCCCTGCGTTAACTGGATCCTGGAAAACCGAGTCACCTGGGACTTCTTCTACGAGCATTGCTCAGTGTTTACCGCTGCATCGTTAACGACGTTGTTCGAAAGATGCGGATTTACCGTTGAATCAGTCCAGCATGTTTTCGGCGGGCAATACCTGTGGCTACATGCTCGTCCGGCGAAAACGGTACCAAGTGTGACAATGAACCCAGGTGTGACTCCACAATGTGCCCGTGCGTTTACGAAGATCGAAGCACAACGAAATCGAACCTGGACGGATTTCGTCCGCAGTCAATCCGGGCGTGGTTCGCTGGTGTTATGGGGGGCGGGTGCCAAGGCGGTGACGTTTGCCAACCTTGTCGATCCTGATTGTCAGTGGATCGAGGCGATCGTCGATGTAAACCCCAGCAAACAGGGCAAGTACCTTGCCGGAAGCCGACATCCGATAGTGGCTCCGGAATCATTACACGAGATATCACCGGCGGCGGTGATGGTGCTTAATCCGAATTATCACGACGAGATTGCTCAACGTTTGGCGATTGTCGGCGTGACGGCAGAAATTGTGAACATGATGCACGACGAGGTGATGGCATGAGACCACGAGGTTTATTACCAAAGACGGAACGATCAGCCTGAAAATAAGTCACACCGAACTGAAAACTTCGCAGCGAAAAAGCGAAATAAAGAAACCTTAAATTGAATGGTATCGTATGTCTACAAGTCCTAAAGATCCAAAACGCATTGCGGAGATGGGCGCTGATCCTGAAATGCGTCGGTTGACCCGTGACTGGTTCAACAAGACCTTTGAATATCGATACCCTTACAATTTTTCCTGGCTTGGCGTTCCTATTATTCAATATTCCCAGGACATCGTAGCCCTGCAGGAAATCATCTGGAAAGTGAAACCGAAGGCCATCGTGGAAACAGGAATTGCCCACGGCGGATCGCTGATCCTTTCGGCTTCGTTGCTCGAATTGATTGGTGGCGATGGGATTGTTGTCGGTGTCGATATTGATATTCGCGCACATAATCGGGCAGTCATTGAAGCTCATCCACTCGCACGACGAATTCGAATGGTTCAAGGTTCGTCGATTGATGAAACGGTTGCTCAGCAGGTACGTGACCTGGTTGGCCAGCGGTCTCCTGTCGTTGTGATCCTTGATTCAAACCACACCCATGATCATGTTCGTGACGAATTGAAGCTCTATTCTTCACTGGTTCAGTCGGGCAGCTATCTCGTCGTATTCGATACGGTGGTGGAATTCATGAAAGTGGATGCTTTCCCCGATCGTCCCTGGAAGATCGGCGATAATCCGTATTCGGCGGTGCAAGAGTTTCTCAAGACAAATTCACGATTCGAGTTGGATCAGGAAATCGAAGACAAGTTGCAAGTGACTGTGGCTCCCGGTGGTTGGCTCAAGTGCATTGCCGATAAGTGAAAGTGCAGGATGCTAACGACTGCGAGCATGTTGACGCGCAGGTCAGGCGTTCGGCGAATTGTGAGTTTCTGAAAAGGTTCCCGAGATGTCAGACAAATTCGTTTCGATCGGAATGCCGGTCTACAACGGCGGAGAATCCATGCGACGAGCACTGGACTGTCTGCTGGCACAGACGCATTCCAATTTCGAACTGATCATCTCGGACAATGCGTCGACCGACTCTGTGACGAAGGCGATCACAGAAGACTACGCGAGGCGAGATTCTCGTATTCGATTAACGCGACAGCCGTTCAATCAAGGCGCGGTTCCCAATTTCATCTGGGTATTGCACGAGGCCAAGGGCGACTACTTCATGTGGGCCGCTCACGATGATTTCTGGTCCAGCAATTATGTTGAGGCATTGGCAAATCGGCTCGATCAAGTCCCTGATGCGGTCCTTTCGACGGGTGCAGCTCGGGTCGCGACCACCCGCCGCAACGGAATGAAGGAGCAGGAAATCGTCCCTTCGGCACCAAACGGCGATCGGGACATGACACTCGCTGTTTACATCAAGCACTTTATGGCTTGCGTGTGGGTTTATGGCCTTTATCGTACCGCATGGGTTGCAAAAGCAGCTCCGGAATGGAAGCAATATCCATTGCTTTCAGGTGATGTGATCTGGCTGTGGGGCGTCCTGTTACAGAAACAAGTCGTCGGAGACTCCGCAGCGACGTTCTTTTACACCGCCGACCACCGCGTTCGGAAAAAAATGACGTATCGCCAAACCGTAGTGATGTGGGGAATCGTAGGGTTTCACTTAACCCGGCTAAGCTGGCAGCGATTACCCGCAAATGATCGAGTGCAAGGAGTCTTGAAAGCATGGAGGTACGTCTATCTGCATCACCTCAAGCGGAAAAATCCGATCACGACAACGATTCGCATCATCAAGATGGCCTTGCTTTGGTGCTGGATTGGAATTGAGACCGGCTTCCATCGACTCATGAAAAACGCAGGTTTACGGGTTGTTCAAGGCCATAACCAACCGAAAGAAACAACTCATTTACCTGCTGCTTCTCAAGGTAGCACCGTCAAAACAGGGAAAAGAAATGCCGCCTGAACTCGAGATCACCACGACGACATCGGCACCATTAGGGAACGGAACAGTTTCAATAGCGCTTTGTACTTTTAACGGTGCTAATTACTTGCCGGCTCAGTTGGCAAGTTATCTTAGGCAGGATCGGCTGCCGGATGAGCTCGTTATCGGCGATGACGGATCAAATGACGAAACTCAATCCTTAGTCGAGGCGTTCGCTCGATCGGCCCCTTTCCCCGTCCATTTTAGACAGAACACGGAACGGCTGGGTGTGGGAGGAAACTTCGACCAAACGATTCAACGATGTGGAGGTGAATTCATTGCGTTATCGGATCAGGACGACGAATGGCGACCGGACAAACTGCGACGGCTAGTAGACTTAATTCAACATCACCCGAACTCTGGCTACGCATGCTCGGATGCGGAACTCATCGGCGAAGATGGCCAATCATTGAATCAGCGTTTGTGGGAACAATATCGTTGCCCTCCGGGTTCGTTTCTTCAAGGCGACCATGTTGCTGCCGCACGACATTTGCTCTTGCAGTCCGATCGAGTTCTCGGTGCGACCATGCTGCTGCGATCAGCGTGTCTTAAAATGCTGACGCCGATCCCTGCAACCTGGGTACATGACCATTGGTTTTCGGTGACGTGCGAACTGGTCGGGGCACATGGAGTTGCGACTTCAGAGCCAGTGACGCGCTACCGACTTCATGGTCAGCAGACATGTGGAATTCGACGACCCGTTGGTCAATATCGTCAAAAGCGAGTCGATTTCGCTTACCGTAAAGTGCAACGAGCGCGACGTCGGGAACGATTGGTGGACCTTCGCGCGCATCTTGTGGAGCGACTGATTCCTCTCCAGCCGCAATTGTCAGAATGGCTTCCTCTCTTTGATGAGGCCGATCGGATCGCCGAACAAGCGATGTTAAACGATAATCTTTCGTGGTGGCGGCGAAAGCTAACGCGGCTACAGCAATGGTTATGGACTCAAAAGAACTAGTAGTCTGGAATCGGAAAAAATTTCAGGTGTGATTGAATAATTGACCTGAGAATCAGGATGCACATGGATTGGATGGATCATGAACCCTGTCGTTTCTATTATCGTTCCACATTTTCAAACGCCAGAACTGGCGAAATTGTGTCTTCGCAGCATTCGCAAATATACGACGGATATCGATTACGAAGTGATCGTTGTCGACAACGCCTCTAAGGACGCCGCTTCAAAACAATATTTGCATAGCGTCAACTGGATTCGACTGATCGAGCGTACTGGCGACATCGCCACAGGAAGCATCGCACATCGAGAAGCTGTGGCGATCGGATTCGAAGCGTCGCGCGCTCCGTTTGTTCTGACTGTTCATACAGACACAATCCCAATCCGATCGGATTGGTTGCAATTTCATTTGAACCCAATGCTCGCCGATCACAATCTCGCTGCGATAGGGACTGATAAACTTGTACTTCGCTCAGCACTTCAGGAATGGTTGCGAAGCGCCGAGGACGCGGTGATGTGGTGGAAACGATTCCGACCGGTCCGAGTAAATAACAAGTTGCCTTATATCCGCAGCCATTGTGCGTTATACCGCCGCAGCATCCTGGACGAGCACTCGATGTCATATAACGACAAGCCTGCCTTAACAGCAGGACAGGGACTTCACCAGGACCTTGCACGCCTTGGCTATGAGTGTCGTTTACTTGACCCCCGTGCGGTTGCCATGCGAGTGGTTCACCTCAATCACGCGACCGAGTTGTTGTTGCCTGAGCTTCAGTCTGAAAGCCGTTTCCTGCATCTTTGGCGAGGGCAATCGCGGATTAGACGTTTCTTTCAGCAACCAGAAATCCAGGCAATTTTCGGTGACGAATCGCTCGACAAAATATTTGACCCACGACGTCGAGTTGCTTGCTAAGAAATAGACAAGCGACGTTTCAGATTGTGAGATGTTCATACAGTGCTCCATCGCTCGGTGGTTACACAGCATTAGTAGGAATACTGTCATTTGATTAGATCGATTATGATCAGCGTCGACCTTGCCGCAGACGTTTCACGGTCGGGAAATTGGTTTAAAGAATTTGGAAGTCTACGAGCATTGTTGTCTTAATTGACGAAGGAAGTGGTCATTATATGCTCAAATTAAGGCATCGACTGGAATTTCTTGTCTTTCAGGCATTTGTCTGCATCATTGATAGTCTTTCCATGAGGACGACCGCAAGGTTGGCTCGTTTATTGGCGACGCTGATCCATTTCGGTTTGCCAAGAAAATGGACGCGTTATGCGGTCGCACGCGATAATCTCAATCGAGCATTTGGAGGCCGCTATTCCGAAGCCGAGATTGAACGCTTGGTGTATGAAATGTGGGTTCATTTATTCAGGACAGTTGCCGAAACGGTTCAAGCAGCTCGTAAACTACATATTCACTCGTACCGGGAAATCGTTGATTTCGCGGAATTTACGCGAACAAACGAGGCAATCTGTTCCGGGCGACGCGTCCTGATGTTGGGAGGTCATTTTGGCAATTGGGAGATCGGTACCGGGTTATTTGGCTTGTGGGGGTTTCCCATGGGGATTGTTGCCCGGGAAATGGACAACCCGTATTTACATCAGTGGTTCCGAAAGCAACGAGAAAATACTGGTCATCGAATGTTACTGAAGTCAGGCGACTTTGATGAGATGGTGGCCCTGCTTGAAAAAGGGGGGAATCTCGGATTGCTTTGCGACCAGGACGCAGGACCACGTGGTGTCTTTGTTGACTTCTTTGGGACGCCGGCTTCGACATTTAAATCGATTGCGCTTTTGGCTCTGGAATATGACGCGTTAATTATGGTCGGATATTCAATTCGGTTGCCTGATCAAACAGGGGATGATGAATGGTCTCGATTTGAAGTCGGCTGTGAGTTGGTGATAGATCCGCGAGAGGTTAAAAGCGAAGATCCGGTTGGTGAGATCACCCGGAAATATACTGCGGCGTTAGAGCATGCCATTCGGCGCGCTCCCGAACAGTACTTTTGGATTCACCGTCGCTGGAAGAGCGAGCCACGGTCAAAGAAAAAGCCCGGGAATAAGGAACAACGACTTGCTGGATGATTTAGGCTTTATTGAAGTCAGCACATGCTGCTTCTCGTGTATCAAATAGTGGCCAAAGTTTGTCGAGGTGAGTCACTTCGAGGACTTCTCGGCAATAGGGCTGCAAACCTGCGAGTCCAAATTTGGCCGAAGGTTTCGTATTCAGTTTTTTCCAGACTCGAAACAACGATTCGATAAAAGACGAGCCAAAGAATTCGGTTGCCTGCATGTCGAGAACCAAAATCGGGTGTGGAAGATTCTCGGCAAACAGAAGTAATTTGCTTCCGATTTCAGCAACGTTTGTTTCGTCGAGATGTTTGAATTCTTCTCCGAAAACAATGACGGTGACATTGCCATCTCGAAGTTCAGCCAGTGGCTCGCTCGTTTGCATGATGTTTCTTTCTGGTCACTCCTGCAATTTATCGTGTCGCCGTGCTTTAAACCCAAAGGCGTATGGTATCAAATTAATGCGAGAACTTCTCATCGCATCCCGCCTCTAGGGGATGTTTTTAGAAATGTCACACAAAAAGTGTGCCCAATTCAAAAAAAATTTCGTCAATTCAATATTTCCGAATTGGCAACCGATATACCTAATGTCGGACGAATTCGGGCCGACATTGATGATCCAAATGATGGATCCCCGCTTTTCCATATCGCCGACAGCGTCGATTGAATCGATTTTGACGCGTCACACCGGGAAAGATGACGTTCCCCCCAGTAGCCCGTTCGTCCGGACATTCATGTCCGAACACGTTAATTTAGGGGAATGTTATGTGTCGTCGAACTCAGTCCCGGTTGAATCGCCAGCCATTCGTGAGTTATGATCTAGGTGGCTTGGTTAGTAAGCTTTCCGTCTCAAGGAATCGCTTTGACTGCCATATCAAGGAGGGGCAAACGAACATGGACGTCTCAGGCATTGGATCTGTTTCCGGCGGGGTACCCACACGTGCGGTGTCTCCAACAGCTTCCGTTTCGCATCCGTCAACGGCTTCGTCCGTCGAATCTCCGCGAGACCAACTTGAAATCTCATCGTCAGGCAAAATGCTCGATCGACTTAGCGAAACACCCGAAGTGCGAGCAGAACGGTTGGCCAATATCAAGGAGGCGATCGAAAACGGAGCTTACGACACCGACGAAAAACTGGAAGCAGCATTGTCGAAAATGTTCGACTCGATCGGACAACGCCTTGATGACGAATGATTGGCGCTCAATTGTCTGAATTCTGGGAATGTTTCCGTATTTTGCTGCAGCAACTAGTTGCATAGGTTAGGGTTTTTATATTACATAAGTGTATTCGGTAAAAGAGTTTATGCTCATGAATAAGGGGAGGGTGTATCGTGTCGCAGCTAGCCACGATGAACGTGACTGTTGCACCGGTCGATAAGTTCCGCGAGTTCCTGCTGACGAAAAAAATGCGGTTGACTCCTGAAAGGGAAGCGGTTGTTACCGCGATCTATTCGTCTCATGATCACTTTGACGCAGATCAGTGGGTCGACAGTCTAGCCGGCCGCAAGGGATCAATGCTTGCTAGCCGAAGCACCGTTTACCGTACGTTGCATTTATTGCAAGAAGCAGGGCTGATTCGAAAAGTTGCCCGCGCAAATGACCGTGAAGTCTATGAGCACGACTATGGTTATCCTCAACACGACCATCTAATTTGTAAAAAGTGCGGAGACATGATTGAGTTTCCCAACGAGATGATCTCAAGTGTGCTCGAAACGGTCGCAGCTGAGCATGGATTTCGAATGTCGGGACACCGTCTTGAGGTCGAAGGGATTTGTGCGAAATGTTCGCGACCACCTCAGAGAACTCATCGAAAACTGGATATGATTTGAAGTATCGGTGTAAGTTTATTTGCGTGTGAGCAGGAGACGCGAGTCAAACTGAATGTCGCGCTCGAGGCATCAGCCGAACGTCACTTATAAGCATTCTCAGCCTGTTCCTTTCTGGTCGGAAAGCGAAAGCCAGATCGAATCGTTTTCAAATGCTAATGCCCGGTTTCCAAAAGTGAAATCACACTGACCGAAAGTGGCTTTAATCGCTGTTCTGATACCTGAATTTCTACACAGTCTGGACAACGCTTTAGAAACTTAGCCTCGACACGAATCGAGCCAAGTTCTATACACTTTGCGAATCTACTTGATTAACCCGCCAGATTCTCATTTCGCAATTCGCGACCTGACTTACCCGTTCAAGTCCGGGCGCGACTCTATTCTTTTGCTTTGAACAACGGCGAGCTTCGCCCGAGAGAATTCCGGCCAATCAACTGGTCTTGCAATTCCGTTGTGCGAGAAGGGACAGTCACTATGTCGACGAGAATATCTGATAGGTCTATTAAAATATTAAAATTAAGACTTATGGGGACAGTTGGGCTCGTTGTATTATTGGTCATTCCAGGCATGCTCATTCCTCAAAGACTTCGAGCGGATTTGTCGCCGCCAGTACGTGTCATTCCGACAGAGCCAAATGAAGGTGAAGAATCGCCTGAGCCAGAAGAGCCGATAAATCCAAAGCGAGAATCTCAAACTGTTCAGACTTCAGACGCCGAAGAAATTGTATCGACCACGACGGGAAACAGTATCGGTGTTTTTGGTCGAGCCAGTCACCTCGCCGCCAAGACTTTCGGACGAAACGTATCGATTACCCCCATTGAAGCGATGCCATATTTGTTGACCGATGAACATTTCATTTTTGCGGATGTTCGTGGATTTGTGACCAATCAATCGAAGGCTGGCGGAAATTTTGGCCTCGGATACCGCCGACTGCTTGATGACTGGAATGCCTGGGCTGGTGCAAGTGTCTGGTACGACGCTGACCAGTCGACAGGAAAAATGTTTCAACAAGTCGGTCTCGGTTTCGAAGGTCTAATCCAGCAATTTGAGATCCGTTCAAACTTTTACCTTCCCGTCTCGACTTCCCAATCCGTGTCAAACTCGGTCAGCAACGCAACGATTGTCGGAAATCAGCTGTTCTACTCCCGCTCCATCGATATTGGAACAGCCTTGCGAGGTGTCGATCTTGAAATCGGGTATAGCCTGCCAGTCCTCGATCGACATGTGTGTCGAGGATTTGTCGGCGGCTACCACTTTGACGGCGGATCGACAAGCGGCGTCAACGGGTTCAAAGCACGACTCGAAAGTGTTATCAATAACACGATTACAGCACAAGTACTTTATACGAACGATAAACTGTACGGCGACAATTTTATGTTCGGCTTGTCTCTACAGTTTCCGTTCGCCAATAATCATCCGACGGCGGGATGGACAAGAAATACACCTTCGCCATTCCGATTCGTTGAACGCAACTACAACGTGATTGTCGCTCAGTCGCAGACTAACGACAGTAATCAACTTGCTGCCGATCCGACGACTGGAAAAGCATACGTTATCGATCAGGTCTATTCAAATCCAAAGGGTTCGAGTGGTGGACCAGGTACACCTGATGGAACTAGCGCTAACCCATTTCCCTCTATTTCTGCAGCTCAGGCAGCGGGCGGTAACGTCTTCATCGTCCAAAACGGATCTGTTTTGAATCAAGCAATTATGTTAAGCCCTGGACAGTACCTGTTTGGTCAGGGAAATTTTAACGAAACATTGGCAACGGCGGGTGGCGGTAACGTTCAGATTCCAAATTTATTGCTGGCAGCCGCACAACAATCGGGTGCAGGCTCGACTCCGTCCATTCAAAGCGTAAACGGCACTGCTGTTACATTGGCATCCAATTCCGAGGTCGCAGGTTTCAATATCGTTGGTGCCAGTGCTAACGGAATCGCTGGAAATGGGGTCTCAGGTGTGTCATTACACGACCTGGTTTTCTCTTCAATTGGTGGTGACGCAATCAACCTGAAGAACTCGTCTGGCAACGTGGCCATGAGCAACATTCAGGTGGTGTCAACTTCAGGAAACGGGATCGTATTAAATGGAGGCAACCCCAATATCACGTATCATGGCTCAGGGAGTACGATCACCGCGGCAGGTAACGGTTTTGTGCTTGAGAAACTGTCTGGGGGTTCCATTGTGATCGACAGGCTTTCAATGACAAATATTGGTGGAACAGGCCTATTGATAAGTCACGTCGCCAGCAATGCGACGATTGATTCTCTTTCCGTATCTCATTCGGGGAGCAGCGATTCAGCCGTTGCAATTTCAGGTTTAACTGGAGTCACAAAGACTCTTGGCGGAATATCAACCAGTACATTCAACACCTATAATTTCACTGGTACTACGAATATTACATCAACTGGCGGCACTGGTTTTGCGGTGAGCAGTACTGATGCCAAAATCAACATTGCGAATCTCAATGTTGTGTCAACGTCGACGCAACCAGCTGTCTCTTTGGTGAATGCGGCAAGTGCAGTCACCGTTGGAAACCTAAATGTTAATACACAAAATGGTATGGGTTTGTACGCGAGCGGATTGAGCGCTTTACAGGTTGATGGCGGTTCATTCACCGCAATTAATGCCCCTGCAATCGATGTTCAGTCATCGAGTTTCAATGCAAGGCTCGGTGCTGTGTCGGTGAACGGTGGTCCCTATGGAATCCAGATTGACGGAAGCTTGGGCAATTTTGTGATTCAGGGAAATGGTACTTATGCAACCGGCGGTACAATCCAGAATACTACAGTTGGCGGAGTCTTGATTGACGGGTACGGAAACACAAATTTCAGTTACGTCGATTTCACCAATAATGCAGTTGGCATTCAGTCTGCCAATACCACTTCTCTCTCACTCTCTCATTTGCGTATGACAAATACGGCAGGATACGCAATTGATTCCCTGAACGATGGCATGGTCTCGTTGAGCAACTCAGTTCTGACTGGCAATGGAGCGGTAGGTGGCGGGACGATACGACTACAGGCAAATACTGTTGGCGCCTATACATCATACATTGAAACAAACACCATCACCGACCCGAACGGAACCGCAATTCAAATCGCAACCCTCTCTGGTGCTGCTGGTTCACCGCTGACAACACAGGTTTCTGGAAACGTGATCACCGGTTACGGTAACGGGGGATCACTCGCAGGGGTGAATTGGAATGGACCCGTGATTGCCACCGTTTCAGGAAATGCCTTCTATGCTTATGGCGCCAATGTGACCGCCATATCACTTCAAGGTTCCTCGTTGCTGCCAACCACGGTCTCTACAACGAATACAACGGGTGCGAATCTACTCGCAACTGTCAGTGGCAATTCGATCCTCTTTCAAAATGCCACAGCGACATCGGGAACAGGAATCTATATCGGTGACGGTCAATCAGGTCAAACATCGACAGGCACATCGGTGTTGAATGTGGCAAGCAACGGACTCAAATTCCAGGGGACCGGTGGTATTGGGATGCGATTCGGATTCTACGAAAACACAAATGCCACGATTACGGGAACGAACATGGCAGATCTGGCGGGCGGGGCAACCGGAATGTTATTTGACTACGTCGCTGCGAATTCTTATTTCACGATCAATTCAAACACGATCAATTTACTGGCTGGCGACACGTTAACCCATCGCGGCATCATCTTTACTCAGGTCGCCCCAAAAATCTCATTGTATGCTCCGTCTGGATCAGCAACAAATTGGATTCGTAACACCGCGTCGCTGACAGATGGATTCTCAATGCCTAAAGGAACGGGAATCGGCGGGATCATTATTGACAACGTGCTGCTGTTGGCACCGTAACACGGAGTTCAATATTGAAAATGACGCTGACAGATAAACGCTCAACATTTGATGATGTTAAACGTGTCAGACAATCAACATGGCATCGCCATAGCTGAAAAAACGGTAGCGTTCTAAGATCGCGGTGCGATAGGCATTCAGCACAAAGTCAAGTCCACCGAACGCGGATACAAGCATTAACAGCGTTGATTTCGGTAGATGAAAATTCGTAAGTAATATATCCGTCGACGTAAAGTCATACGGCGGACGAATAAAAATATTTGTCTCGCCTCGCCACTCACGAAATGTGGACGTTGCGTCTGGGACACCGATTCCATGACAGGCTGATTCCAGCGTCCGTAAACTCGTGGTCCCTACTGTGACGATGCGACCACCGCGAGAGCGAGTTTCAGCCAATGTTGTGGCGGCAATTTGTGAAATCTCACACCATTCGGAATGCATCCGATGTTCGGATAAGTTCTCCACAGAGACAGGGCGGAAGGTACCGATGCCAACATGTAGCGTCACTTCGGCTCGCTGAATGCCTCGTTGGTTACATGCGTCGAGTAGCTCGGGTGTGAAATGCAGTCCTGCAGTCGGCGCCGCTACTGATCCAGGATGACGAGCATAAGTTGTCTGGTAACGTTCACGATCCAAGCTGGTTGCTTGCTTGCGGTCAATGTAAGGCGGTAAAGGAACGCCACCGAATCGCTGCAAAAGATAGAGTACATTTTCCGTCAATGACGGTTCGAATAACGAAACGCCGTCGGCTTCTTTCTCGATCAGCTTCAGTTGTAGATCCATGCCGGTGTCATTGGTCAGGGTGATTGATTCATTGAGGCGCAAGTAGCCACGGGTCTGACCAATCAATCGCCACAGACCACTTGGTGTCGAACCAAGATAGAGTCCTTCCCACTTTCCGCCGGTTGCTGTGCGAACGCCGAGTAATCGTGCGGGGAGGACCCGGCTGTTGTTCAGCACGAGGCAATCACCTGTTCGCAATAATTTCGGTAAGTCGCGAATCTGTCGATGAGAGATAGTTCCAAGACGTCGGTCGAGAACCATTAACCGCGCCGCATCTCTCGTCGCAAGCGGCTCTTTCGCGATGAGATCCTCTGGTAGATTGTAATCGTAGGTTGAGAGGAGATCCTCGCGAGACATAATGCGTGTGCTAAAAAAGAATGTGTGAGAACTACCCTGAAAAGCCTGTCGTCAATCTATCAGAAATCGCAAAATCTGTTTCGATCGGGCTGAAAACACGATCGAACAGTGGGTTGTCTAAGCCGCGGACCGATTTGACGGGTTTGCGCACCGGGGAAGATGAACTCGAAAAGTGCTTCCGTGACCGACACCATCACTTGTTGCTTCGATGCGTCCTCCATGATCGCGGACGATGCGATGAGTGATTGATAATCCTAAACCGGTTCCTTTTCCATTCAACTTCTCGGTAAAGAACGGCTCGTAAAGATTTGCAATGACATCTGCCGTCATTCCACATCCGTTGTCTTGAACGCTGAGCACGACTTCGTCAACGAGTTCCATGACCTGGATCGTCAACGTCCCAGAACCATTCATCGCTTCGAGTCCATTTGCAACGAGATTTAAGATGACCTGCTTCATTTCGGCTGCGCTCACATCGAGCAAATGTGGTTTGCTTCGATCAAACTCAATTTTGTAGTTATCAAACTTGCTCATGTGCGACACCATGTCAAGAACTTCGGCGACAATCTTGGTTAAATCTTGTCTTGACTTAGGGCCATTTGTACCACGAGCAAAGTCGAGAACTCGTGACGTGATCTGCTGACAACGGGTTGATTCCCTTTCAATCATCGCGAGGTATGTAGAAAGCAGTTCACGATCTTCGTTGGGGAGCTCCGTACCCAATGAGCCGTCGCCAATTCGTTCGATGAGTGATTCTGCGGCGGCTCCGATTGCCTGTAACGGATTATTGATCTCGTGCGAAATCCCTGATGCGAAGAATCCAATCCCAGCCAGTCGTTCATTCCTTAGGATTTGGCGGCTTCGCTCTTCCACCTCCCGTGCCAGCTTAGCCTTGTCTGTCTGAAAGCGAGCAGTCATCTTGTTAAACATCTCTGCCAGTTCCACCATTTCGTCTTTTCCTCGAAGCTTTAGTCGATAGGTGTAGTCGCCGTTTGCAACTCGCGACGCGGCTTCGTGTAACTGACGAATCGGCGTCAAAATCCAGTGGTATCCAAAATAGATCAAACTGAAAAAGAGTGCGACAACAATCGCTGTTGGACATCCGATCAACCATAATCGCCACTCAATTTCATCGTCTGAACTTCGTAACGTCAATTCGAACCCACCTTCCAGATTGGGGATTTGCCTCGAAATGGCCTGCAAATCTGCGATCGTAAGCAGCATGGATTTCAGCAAACGTGCGTCTGGATTCTTGATCGAACGACGGTTCTCTTCGAGTAATTTCAGCCGATAGTTGATTTGAAATAAACTTGGTTCTTCCGTCAAAAAATGCTGAATTCTCGCGTTGGTTTTGGCTAGATCTTCACATCGTCGTTTGAACTCTTTGAATTCGTCCCAAGCCTTTTGCATTCGTTCAATCCAAAGTTGCTCATCGACGAAAGCCAGTTCGACCGAGTATCGCCCTGGGCCTATCGGTATCTGTAGCGGGCTGACCGGTTCAGGAATCCGAAGTACCAGTGGTTCTGCTAGACCCTGAATTGCCGCTGCCAGATTAGCTCGGTGCGGTTCTTTATCACGGCTGAAACGCAGTTCATCGACGACGTTCCAATAGGCGTAAATCGCCGATAGACCTGCGATCGACAATAAGAGCAACATGGCAAACACAAGAGCCAAGCCGATCACCAGTTTGCGTCGAATTGAACGCGTTAGCAGCACTTAGACTTCCTTGTCTCACGGTGATCATTTTTTGAAGCCGAAAGCAATCCCCGATCAAATCGCAATCAACCCTTTGCATCGACCCCAAGATTACAACGATTTCAAAAATCGCTCAACATCGAATGATTTTTGCACGATTACTGCAGTGTCCTAATTGCAAGACGATATTTCCTTGCAGCCCTCTCGTTAATCTTTTTGGCGTGACACGGCACAAATTTGCAGATGAAAACGTGCGCAGCTTTTGCATCCCTAACGCTTCTCTGGAGGAATTGTCTTCGCCCGTGTAGCCTCTATCAATCAAATCTCTTTAATAAATTGAAATCGCTTACAAAAGGAGTGTCGTTTATGCGGATTCAACGGAAAGTTATTGGCCTGATCATTCTTGCTCTAAGTCTGAATATCGTCGACGCTGGCGAGCCGAAAAAGATAGGCTCGATTGAAGGGCTGACCGAATATCAGCTCGACAACGGATTGAAGGTCGTGATTTTCCCCGAACCTTCCAAGGACAAAGTCACGGTCAACATGACCATTCTCGTCGGGTCACGGCATGAGGGATACGGCGAGGCGGGAATGGCTCACTTACTTGAGCATATGCTGTTTAAACCCACGCCCGGCCATCCTCGACCCGACCAGGAATTGCAGGCACGTGGAGCCGAATACAACGGAACAACGTGGGTTGACCGGACGAACTATTACGAGACTCTCCCAGCGGGTGACGATAATCTGGAATGGGCCATCGGCTACGAAGCGGACCGTCTGGTGAACTGCCCAATCAAGGCGGAAGACCTCGCCAGCGAGATGACCGTCGTGCGTAATGAGTTCGAGATGGGTGAAAACAACGCCAAAGGAGTTCTCGAACAACGAATGTTTGCCACTGCCTACGAGTGGCACAATTATGGTAAGTCGACCATCGGTAATCGAGCTGATATCGAGCGCGTTCCAGTAGACAACTTGCGAGCCTTTTACAAGAAATTTTATCGACCAGATAACGCTATCCTGTTTATCGGAGGTCGTTTGGACGAAGGCAAGACCCTGGCATTGGTCGAAAAATATTTTGGACCGATCCCTCGTCCTGCGGAAAAGATTCGTGCAACTTACACTGAAGAACCGGCTCAAGATGGTGAGCGCCTCGTCACCTTGCGGAGGGTTGGCAACGTGGCTGTTGCTGGCGTCGTTTACCATATTCCTGCGGCATCAGATGAGGAGTTTCCTGCGACTGCCATCCTCGAAGCGATTATGACTGCCGATAAAACCGGTCGACTTTATAAGTCACTCGTCGAAACCCGACGTGCATCCAAAGTCGAAGGAATGGCATACGCCTGGCATGATCCCGGAGCGATCGTTATTTCAGCTGAGGCAGCTCAAGGGAATGAGCCCAACAGCATTGTCGAAAAGATGCTGGATACCATCGAACAGGTGTCGAACAAGGGAATTACAGAAGTCGAACTTGTTCGAGCCAAGCGACAGTTCCGTAAATACATTGACCAGCTCTCCGCCGACACTCAGAAACTGTTGATCGAACTTGCGGAATCGGCCGCAGCCGGGGACTGGCGCTTGTTCTTTCTAAATCGAGATCGGATTGAGAAAGTATCAGTAGACGATGTGAATCGAGTTGCCAGAAAATACTTGCAACCCAACAACCGGACGGTGGGAGTCTATGTCCCGGTTCAACAACCACAGCGAACACCGGTTGCAGCAGCACCTGATGTCGCAAAGCTTCTCAAAGACTACAAGGGGCGACCCGAATTCTCGATCGGAGAAGAATTTGACGTCTCTCCAGCGGCGATCGAATCTCGCGTCAAACGTTCGTCGATCGAAGGTATCAAGGTAGCCCTGCTTCCTAAGAAGAACCGAGGCGGAACGGTCTCTTTGATACTTCGCCTGCGATATGGGTCTGCCGCGTCGCTGTTCGAAAAGTCGCAAGCCTGTGAGTTCCTTCCCGGCCTGATGGCGCGCGCCACTCGGCAATTGAACCCCGAACAACTTGCAGATAAGCTTGATGAGCTGCAAAGCACCCTTAGTGCCAGCGGTGCTGCCGGCGAAGCAACATTCGTTGTCCAGTCGAAACGAGAAAATCTGACCGCCGTTATCGACGTTCTACGCCAAATCCTTCGAGAGCCATCGCTTCCTGCGGAGGAACTCGACATCGTGAAACAGCGTCGTGTGTCGGCGCTGGAAGAACAATCCACTGAGCCTCAGGCACTGGCACCGCGGTTAGTTTCCCAGAAAATGAATCCCTACCCTCCGGGTGATGTGCGTCATCAGCCAAGCCTGACTGACGAACTGAAACTCGTTCGAGAACTTGATCTTACCAGCGTGAAGGGCATCTATGACGAATTCCTTTCTTCTCAGGTAGGAGAACTGGTCATCGTCGGCGATTTCGACGAAGCCGCTACTGTCAAGGCTTTTTCTGCCGCCGTCAGCGGTTGGAAATCCAAAAAGCCGTTCGAACGGATTGCCCGGACTGCTGAAAAGCCGCCGAAGCCGGAAACGATCAGGATCGAAACTCCTGACAAGGCGAACGCGATGTACTTTGCCGGCCTGCTTCTACAGCTAAAAGATGATCACCCGGATTATCCGGCTCTTATCGTTGGCAATGAAGTTCTCGGTGGAAGCGGCTTCGCGTCACGCCTAATGAGCCGCATTCGTGAAAAGGAAGGCTTGTCTTACGGTGTGATGTCGTCGTTCCGGGCTAGCGCATTAGACCCTCGTTCGACATTTTCTCTCATGGCTATCTGCAATCCGGAAAATGCAGAAAAGGTACTTCTGTTGGCTCGGGAAGAAATCGAATTGCTGCTTAAGTCAGGGGTGACAGCCGAAGAATTGTCCGATTCTCAGCAAGGGTGGATCAAAGGAAACGAAGCAGATCGAGGCGACGATGCCAAACTGGCTTCGATTCTTGCTACGGCTCTGTTCACAGGACGAACGCTCGATTATCAGACCAAGCTTGAGGAGAAAGTCCAAGGCTTGAAACCCGAAGACGTGGTGGCGGCACTTCGCAAACACATTGTTCCTTCGGAAATGGTGAATGTAATTGCTGGTGATTTGAAGAAGTAGTTCAACAGCCGATTTTGGTTGTCTTAAGCCGAATTACGTCGGTGACAACGTCGAATCGCTGGGTTCGTCAATTGCCTGACGAACCCAGCGAAGGAGAGAGTGGTTCCACCACCGTCACTGATACCGATTCCTCGCTTCGGTCTTTGTCTTCAAACCTTTAACAAGCTCATTCGACTGGCATCGGTGATGGAGCCGGAGTCGTCGTTGGTGCTGAAGTCCCCGTCGCGACCGGAGCACCAGGTTGATCCTGGGTGGTAAACAGTCCCATTCCTTTATCCGATTGCTTGAACTTGTAGCGTCCCGTTGACAGTGTGTATTTCGTCGTTTGCCCATTTCCAAGATTGACGTCGATCGTCCAATTTCGATCGTTCGTAAATTTCTGAGTCGTGCCTGGCTTCATCGAAAATGTATTGCCGTTCAATGTGTATTGGGCATCCTGAGTGTTCGTTGGCGGACTAAAGAGGACGATTTCTCCGTTGTCGTATGTCACTTGATGGGCCGAAGTAACCACGCCGGATGACGTCACGAAAGGTGAATTGCCGGAATAAACTGTGTTTGAGTAAACGGGCTGGTTGTAGACCTGTTGGCTGTAGACTGGTGTCGCATAGACCGGTTGAGCGTAACCGTAACTTGGATAGCCACCGTATCCAGATCCCGGATATCGCAATCCGCTCCCATAATATAAACCGAACCCACCCAGGCCACCTCCATAAAATCCACCAACGCCGTGGTGATAACTTCCACCGCCGCTGTGGTGGTAACCACCTCCGCCAGTGTGTCCGCCCCCACCGACGTGGCCCCCACCTCCCATGTGGCCACCCCCGTGTCCTCCACCTCCATGCCCTCCGCCACCATGAGCCATCGCAACACCGTTCACCGCAACGCCAGCGATGCATGCGAACGCCAAGACCCATTTCGCCGACATCAAATGAAACATCGTCGTACCTCTTTCACTGCCAATCAATGTGAACGTCACCGATCGTGCCGCCGTATCTGGTTCAATCCGCTTGATGATCAGGCGGGGCCATCACGATTTCAGGCACCTGATTCGTACGCCTGTATTTACTCTAGATGTGTCCACGAACGGGTCAAGAAGTCTCTTTGAATCCTGTCGAGACCGTAATCAGTTCGCTGGGATACCGCCGAATTGCCGCACCGCTTCGTAAACAACGGCACAAACGGTATTGGCAAGATTAAGACTGCGAACTTCCGGGTACATCGGAAATTGCAGGGTGTGGCTACGGTATTGATCGACGATACTGGCGGGAAGGCCATTGGTCTCACGGCCGAAAAGCAGGATGTCTCCGGGAGAAAAACTGGCCTCCCACACCGTTCGAGCAGCGGGGTTCTCGATGCACCAGACTGTCCGCCCTGGTAATCGACTAAGCAGATCTTGCCAGCTTTCGACCACTTCGTAATCGAGAAATGGCCAGTAATCAAGCCCCGCCCGGCGAAGCTGGCTTTCGTCCAGACTGAACCCGAGGGGTCGAATCAACCACAGTTTGGCACCGACCGCCACGCACGTCCGACCGATATTACCGGTATTCGGCGGAATTTCCGGCTGAAACAATACGATGTGCAGCAATGGCTCACGCGACATTAGGAACTCAGAACTGGCAGTTGAACATTACGAATTCGTTCGTCGTCAGAAACGGGTTCGACACCTGGTCCGCCGTTTGACGAACCTGGCTCCTTTGGCGGAAGGGTCTCGCGACCAGCGCCAAACAATGTCAGTTGGACAACCTTAGAAAACGCTTTAAGCGACCCAAATGTGTCGGCTACGGCGGTTGCCTCATATCCGCAATGGACCATGCAGTCAGCACATTTGGTATTCCCACTGGCTCGTCCGTATTGAGACCAGTCTGTCGTGTCGAGTAATTCCCGGAACGTATCGCAATAGCCTTCGTTCAGCAGATAGCACGGTTTTTGCCAGCCAAACAGGTTGTAGGCAGGCATGCCCCACGGAGTGCATTCAAGATCCCAGTTCCCCTTGAGAAACTCGACGAACAACGGCGAAAGATTGAACTTCCAGCTTCGTTTTGCGTTTCCGATAATCCGCTTGAAGAGATTCGTCGTTTGATTACGTTGCAGAAACAGTTCCTGAAGAGGTGCTTTTTCATATTGATAGCCAGGTGAGATCATCATCCCTTCAACACCCAAGCCCATCATGTTATCGAACATTTCCCGCATCGATTCCGGATTGGCGTTATTGTAGACGGTCGTATTCGTCGTGACGCGGAACCCTTTGGCGACTGCCGTTTTGATCGCACTGATGGCCACGTCGTAAACACCCTCACGGCAAACGGCAAAATCATGCTCTTCCTTCGGTCCATCGAGATGGATCGAGAAGGAAAGGTACTTTGAAGGTTTGAATTGATCGATATGTTTTTCGAGCAGGATGGCGTTCGTGCAGAGATAGACGTATTTCTTGCGAGCCACTAATCCCGCGACAATCTCCCCGATTTGCGGATGCAGCAATGGCTCACCGCCTGGAATGGAAACCATCGGAGCACCGCATTCGTCAACTGCTTTGAAACATTGTTCCGGTGTCAGGTGACGACGAAGAATGTCAGCTGGGTACTGAATCTTTCCGCATCCAGCACAAGCAAGGTTGCAGCGAAACAGAGGTTCGAGCATCAGTACCAGCGGATAGCGTTTCACGCCGCGTAGTTTTTTTCCAATGACGTAACTTGCCACTGTCCACATCTGCGAAACAGGAACACCCATCCGAAATCACTCCGTTAAAAGGTCCCGCAGAACCGTCGATGTTTCTCTTCTTCAAGCAGGCGGATTCACGAACTTGAATCCGTATTTCAGTCTCAGAGAGTCCACGCTACCGCGCCTGAAAGTCCGAACGTTACTGTATGCCGATCAATGGTTTAGCAGTTTCGGCAGAGTCTGTCAGCAGTGAACCATTCCAAATTATCCGGCGGTAATGCTGTCGCACCAATTCAACAATCGATTCAGAAGGGCGAACCACGCGAAGTCAGCTTCTCGTTTCTACACCCGAGCCCAGGCAAATTATTCGCTCAGCGCCATTTATGTAAGTCCCATAGTTTCTATACGTCGCATAATTCCTGTTCGATCCGTTCCCATCGGCGTCGTCCGTGTTGAAATTCTTTTCAAAAAACGTTGCGCAACTATGCGGAAACATAGGCCTCTTTCGGCGTTTTCAGGGCCTGAAAGTTTGCGCAAATATGGGTGAACTTGTGCGACTATGAACCCCGATTGAATCACGATAAACGGTGTCCGCCGTAAGACGGGGTACTTGCCATATTCGAATCCCCCACGAAATTTTATTTAAAAGTTCGATCGACTTCGACCGGCTTCGATTCCGTCGTGCGTGCCTCCCGGCCCCGCACGGATCCGACCGCACACTCAAAGCGCAGCGCGAACCGCCACGGGTTGCCCAGTGCCTCAAGTCGACGCCGGGGTGACCCGTATTGAATTAATTCCAAGAGGTCAAAGATCGATTGTCGTGAGTATTCAATTTCCTGAAAACTAGGCGAGGAGGGCGACGTCAGTCCTCGGATTTTCCCAAACCAGATTCAAGACAAAAACACGCAACTAAATAAAACTACAAGGACTTGTGTGGCATGTAAATGGAAAGCAACGGATAGTTTCTTAACGTTTGGAAGGTTCTCATAAAATCGTATTCTACCGACGCTAGCAGCGTCGGACCGTTATGCGACAATAACGCCCCGTTTCTTGTCTCGCCCTCCCAAGCTTTTCACAAGAGTTCTTCTGCAACGGGCGTATCCCCTCCAATCTCACTCCTTTTTTGCTCCGTAGAAGTTGTGTCCTTAGCATTCGTGTCTGCACTCGTGGTGCGCGGAATCCGTTTCGCGATCCTCCGTCGTTTCAAAAGCAAGCCGGCCATCGGAACCAGGAGTACTGCCCACCGCCATTGCCAGTTCTTTCCAAAGAATTCGGCCAATGTTTGTTGGAATAGAACTTGCAAAGCAATCTGTTGGTCACATGTCCTGATGGCTCGACGCGTGGTTCACTCATCAACTTTGAACACTGCCGTAAGCGTCGGATACAACTGTTGACGCCCATTCACAAGTGGTTTGACTTCAGATTGCCATTGCACCGTATCGACAGTTCCCGCAGCCTGTTCTTCGACTGTAATCGTCGTGATCTGGAGATTTTCGCCCGTCAGCCTCGCCTCAAATTGGCTGGAAACCTTGATGTGAACTCCCTGTTTATTCTCTTCGACGGTGATCTCTTAAATTAATTCGTTGACCGTCGCTTTCAGACTCAAAAAATGTGATTTTCGACGTCTCATTCAAATTGAACTTTTCAGGGCAATTGAATGCGATGATTCCAGGTTTGAGACTCGCGAGCATTCGATCCACCTCCGCATGACGATTCAGTGTTGATTTCTCGTGTTCCTGAGGAGGTTTGGCAGGAGATTCAGTAATGATTTGACGGACTTATGAGATGCTCGCCGGTTCCCGAGTCGTTTCGGATACGCCGGTCTTTTCATCAAACGTAACGGTCGGCTTGACTGCTGATTCGCTGCAGCCGATCACTAAAACCGTGAAAGCATTGGCACGTAGTTCATTGGTCCGATACGAGCACGCGGCATGACGCTCATGATTCGGGACTTTTCGGTAGTGACCTATTCACTTTCAGACGGGACTGGTCAAATGCTGGTGGGAACCAAAAAACAGAGAAGCCGCCCTACAAAGAGCGGCTTTCGTGTTTGGCAGGAGAGAGCACGTTTCGATCAGGAGTTCGTAGTCCGTCGGCGGCGATAAGCACACGTAGCGAAACCGAGGCCGCCCAAGCCGAGCAGAACAATCGACGATGGTTCAGGAACCACTTGAAAATCAGATACCGTATAAACGGTAAACGGCATAACAATGCTATCAATGCAACACTCACCAGCCAATACGCCATTGTCATTAAAGAGTTGATAATTACAGCCAGCGGAATCCTGGAAGGACAATCCACCCACATCCACCTGCGGGCCAGCGGTAGGGTTAAACAAGTTGTCATTTGGGGTATATCCGTGAGTATTACCCACCAGAGGATACACACCAACTGCAAGTCCAGTAACTGGTGTACCATCTTCAGTTCCGGTAAGTGTTGTACTGTCAATCAGATACCCCTGAAATCCATTTAAGCCAGCATGCAATGTGTCATCCGTCTTAAATCTCAAGTCAACATTTTCCGTTGTACCACCCGCCGTAATTTTAAACGTGACGTGATAATCCAAAGTTCCCGAATAAACAAAGCTCGGCGTAAAAATGATCACAAGAGCGATTGTCATTTTGCACACGCCTCGAATCGAGTATCGTTGGAACATGTTTTGGTTGATCATCAAGAAAAGTCCTTGTCAAATTGTGGAAAAAATGTGAATTACAATTGTGGTGCGAGATTAATTCTGTTGTGTTAATGTTGTACGTAATCCTTACGTTCACCAATTGCGGAATGGGTTCCGCAAGAGTGTCATTATCGGATACTTTTTGGAAAACCCGTTTCCTTCTGCGGCCGCCATCCAGGAGGGATATTACCCAGGGCAATCGAGCGTCAATCCCGCTAAAAATTAGCGAGCAGCCGCTCAAACGCGGATTCATCCCAACCGCAGATTTTTCGTTTTCCACGAATACTCCCTTTGATGGAAGTGTCCTGTTGAAGAATGGTGAGCGCAAG
>CAIOKO010000154.1 GCA_903858935.1 uncultured Schlesneria sp.
CAACATCGAGTGCCCCGAAGACGGGGCTTTACCAACACATTTTCGTGTAACCTATGTCCCCGAACGCGCGCCACCCTTGTGTCCGGCCCAAACACGCGGGGGCGGTGGGGTGGGGGCTTTAGGATTCTTTCAGGCGGATTTTCAGTTGTTTGGATTGCTGCGCGGGGGAGACGCTCGAAGACGAGCTTGCCCCAGGCTGATGACCGTCCGCCATTCAGGCTAAAGATGGTTCCGACTTGGATATGGGTCAGGAGTCGCATGGAGATCTCAGAATAAGAGTGACAATCGGATCCTGACAACTTGATTTTCACACAGAGAAGGGGTGAGGTCGGACGGATTTGAGGTTGCTTTCGCGTGGGGAATCGATTTTCATTTGGCTGCGGTCTTGTCACTCCGCCGTATCTGGCTTTATCCGTCGAAAAATCGTGGAGATTGCATATGAATTGGGAAGAACGAATCGAAATCAACCCAAAAGTGCTAGTTGGTAAGCCAGTCATCCGGGGGACTCGCTTGGCGGTTGAGTTCGTTGTGGAATTACTGGCAAACGGTTGGTCAGAATCGCAGATTATTGATAATTACACCGGCATCACGCACGAAGATATTTCTGCTTGTTTGCATTACGCGACGGAGATGCTCAAGTCTGAACGGGTTTACTTGACGTCGGCGAAGCCATGAACTTGCTTGCCAACGAGAATTTTCCGTCGCTAGCGGTGACCGCCTTGCGGGAGGCGGGACACGATGTCTTGTGGGCTCGCACCGACATGCCTGGCGCAATGGACGACGGCATCCTTCAACGGGCACAAGACGACTCACGCCTCGTCGTAACTTTTGACAAGGACTTCGGCGAACTTGCATTTCGATGGGGCCTGTCTGCAAGCTGTGGTGTCATTTTGTTTCGCCTCAGAATGCTGTCTCCCGAATACGTGCGAGACCGTGTCATCCAAACGCTTGCCGAGCGAGTCGACTGGACGGGACACCTCTTCGTCGTGGAAGAATTTCGAATCCGAACGCGACCGCTGCCTGAGAATGGATGAAGGCGGAACAGTAAACAGGAGATTCCCGGTGAGCCGGCAAGTGTAAGACCTCACGGTCTTTGTTCAACGACTGGTATTCAGATTCCATAGAAGAATCCGATCGCGTGAACTTCCAGGCTCACCTTGCCTTGCACTCCCTTTTTGCTGCTTCAGGGTGGACTACGGCGATAAGCGAAGGATGGAGGGTGGAGGCGGAACGATTTGACGATGCATACGGCAGGAAGAATCTTGCATCTGATTGGCGTTGCGTTATGTCCTGAAAGGACCAAAGCGATTCATCGTTGATTGAGGGATAGCGACATCAGCGGCTTGGTTTCGTTACTGACAAATTCATCCTCGAAGGATGGCAGAAGCGTTGTTCTGCACTTTCCACATTCGTCGAAATGAATTCGACCAACGATCGTCTTCTGGAATCCCTTGAGGATTCGAGACGTTTTCAGTCGCCATATCCGGTGGTGTCGCGTTGCTCAGTCAGCGGTAAATTCCAGCGGTCGCGCCGGGACACAGAATCACTTCAGAAACACTTTTGTTTTGTTTTATCGGGATGGCCCGTGAAAACACGCGTGGGGGAAGCAAAGGTGTCACACCTTGGTCCCGTCTCCTCCAGCAACGGCCAAATATGATTTCACTCGCTAGGGCAAAGGCCCGTTAACCACCGCCGCGGGGGCGGTGGGGTGGGGGCTTTAGGATTCTTTCAGGCGGATTTTCGATTGTGTGGATTGCTGCGCGGGGGAGGCGCTCGAAGACGAGCTTGACCCGGGTTGATGACCGTCAGCCATTCAGGCTGAATGAGCCGACGTCAAGGCGCGCCTGGTGTCAGCTCGATATCTCAAAATGAGTATGTCATTCAATGTTCGATCAACTATGAACACAACGAACGCCATTAAGTCGTGTCTAATGAAATAGACACAATGTAAGTCATCGAGAGCAGGGCTAATGGCATTAGTAAGTGTTAAAAAACGATTATTGACACACTCAAAATGAAAACAAATAACGTTCGTTTTCTGGAATCCCTTCAGGAGTCAATTCCTTTGCGGTCGCCATATCCGGTGGTGTCGCGTTGCTCAACCACCCGTTAATCACTGCAGTCCTGCAGGGACAAAGACAAGAGCGAGGTCGAACATTCGATAGGATATTAGTAGTCGAACAAATAATGAACGAAATGAATGCTCAACGTGCATTGCCGATTGTTGTGGTCGTACCCAAGCATTGTCAACACGGAATCGTAATATCGAGAAAAATGGGTGAAAAGTCATGAAAACACGAAGTTTGCCCATCATTGCATTAGTATACAATTAACTGTTAAGAGCGAAATAACACAGATGACAGAAGCAAGTGTCACGAGAGTTCATAGGCTTGGAATTAGATACGGAGGACGATCGCTTTCTGGAGCCTTTCAAAAGAAGTCGCCACAAGGCGCATGATTGAACAGGCGGTGCAGACTACTGCGGTATTTGATTCGGCTGCGGCTGTTTGATCTCGATCAACGTGGATGTTTCGCGTTTGTTTTATGCGAAAGAAAAATTCGAAATATCTGGCGCGGGATGTGCGTTATCACTCCGCACGTCTGACATTTGTCACGTCTCACGATGACGAATCTCTCGTCTCACATGTCTCAGGAGGGTTTTCCATGACCAGTCTTTCCAAGGTGTTCGTGTCCTGGCTGTTTTCACCCAAAGCCACACTCAAAGGGACTCGGAGCAGGAAGCGTCGGTCACCCGTGCCGAATAATCAGTCTGCGCATGTCGAGATGCTGGAGGCTCGCTCAATGCTGTCTGGAGTGAGTGCTGCCATGGCGGTTACCAGCGACTGGGGCTCGGGTTTTCAAGGGCAGATCCAACTGACGAATACTCAAGCCACGAGTGTGTGGAACTGGAAGCTTGAGTTTGATTACACGGCCAATATCTCGTCGATCTGGGACGCTCAGATTGTCAGCCATACCGGCAATCACTACGTCGTCCAAGGGGTTACCTGGGACCAGAATCTCGCTGCCCAGGGGAACGTCACGTTTGGTTTCGTCGCGAGTGGTTCCAGTGCGGCGATTCCGACCAATTACCAGTTGAATGGCGCTGCGCTGGGGACTACGGTCACTCTTCCGACCCTCACCATCGCTAACAGTTCTGTTACCGAGTCGGCGACCCAGTCGGTGAGCGCACCGTTCGTCGTCACGCTTTCCGCTGCGGCGACCACCCCGATCACCGTGGCCTATTCCACTTCTGACGGTACGGCGGTCGCGGGGAAGAACTATCAGGCTGCCAGTGGTACGTTGACCTTTGCGCCAGGTCAGACTCAAGCGACGATCAATGTTTCGGTACTCAGTAACCCGGCGGCAGCCGCGACCACCACGTTTAATCTCACACTCAGCAATCCCTCTGGTGCCACACTCACGCAGACACAGGCGACAGGGACCATTCAGAATCCCGCTGCCTCGTCGGGAGGGGGCTTCCAATTCAGCGTCACCAGTGACTGGGGAACCGGATTCGGTGGTCAGATCATCGCCACGAACACCGGCTCGACGGCCATTACCAACTGGCAGCTCGGCTTCGATTTTCCAGGCCAGATCAGTTCGATCTGGAATGCAACGATCACCAGCCACATCGGCAATCATTACGTGATTCAAAATGCCGGCTGGAACAGTACGATCCTGCCGGGGGCCAATGTCACGATCGGCTTCAACGGCAGCCCGGGGAACGTCACGGTCGGCCCGACCAATTACGCCTGGGTGGGGACGCAAACTGGCGGGGGCGGGGGTGGTGGTGGCAGCGTGAATCAGGCGCCAACACCCGCTAATGATTCAGTGACTGTGATCATCAACCAGCCCAAGGTCATTAATGTGCTGGCCAATGACACCGATCCCAATGGGGATTCACTGACCGTTACCACGGTGACCGCGCCCCAGCATGGGACCGCAGTCCTCAACACCGATGGGACGATCACGTACACGCCAGTCGCCAGCTACATCGGGAGTGACTCGTTCAACTACACCGTCAGTGACGGCCACGGCGGTACCGCCACCGCCAGTGTCGCGATTACGGTAAGCCAGGCGACGGCCAGTGCGAGCTGGCCGACGAAGTTCTATGCCCCCTACGTCGATATGACGCTTTATCCGACCTACAACCTTGTGACGGCCGCCACAACCGGCAACATCAAATACTTCTCGCTGGCCTTCATCGTGGCCGACTCCAGCAGTCAGCCCAGTTGGGGCGGCTATACCCAATATGAAGTCAATGGCGGGAGCTTTGACATGGCGCTTCGGCAGCAGATCACCAGTTTGCGAGCCGCCGGGGGTGACGTGATGGTTTCATTCGGTGGGGCGTCGAATGCGGAACTGGCTCAGCAGATCACTAACGTCACCCAGTTGACCGCTGCGTACCAGACCGTGGTCAATGCATACAACATCACTCACCTTGATTTCGACATTGAAGGGGCGGCTTCGGCAGACCATGCGTCGATTGATCGACGCTCGCAGGCGCTGGCGGCGCTGGAACAAAATGCCGCCGCAGCTGGTAAAAATCTACAGATCTGGTTCACCCTGCCGGTGCTTCCCACCGGCTTGACGGCTGACGGGCTTTATGTGGTGCAATCGGCCCTGAAGTACGGCGTACAAATCGGGGGTGTCAACGTGATGGCGATGGATTTCGGCGACAACGCCGCGCCAAGTCCTGCGAATCAGATGGGCAATTACGCGATCGATTCCGCCAACAGTCTGTTCAACCAGTTGAGCACGCTTTACGGAACCAGCAAGACCAGTGCGGAATTGTGGAGCATGATTGGGGTCACACCGATGATCGGCCTCAACGATGTGACGACGGAAACATTTGATCTCAATGCCGCTAAGCAGTTGCTGGCCTTTGCCGAGCAAAAGGGGATGGGGCGGATCTCGATCTGGTCGCTCAACCGCGACACCGCGAGTACATCCGCCAAGACCTACGTCGATACGACCAGCAGCAGCCTCGTACAGAAGCAGTGGGAATTCTCATCGATTTTTGAAACGTTGTGAGTCGATGATTTGATCAAAGCTCGAAACGTTGAAGCAGGCAGTTTGACGAAACCCCACCGCCGCGGGGCGGTGGGGTTTTGTGTCATCAATTATTTGCGAGGTGTAATTTCGCGCGAAATCGTAGGGCAAAGGCCCGATAACCACCGCCGCGGGGCGGTGGGGTGGGGCTTTATTCGGTCGGGGCTCATTCGGCGAATTGTGACGAGCCGTCAGTTTGAGTATTCCAGTTTACGGAAACGGATGTAGCCGACGGTGAAACATGCGATACCGAACGCTGCGAGAACTGCGCAACAGATGAAGACAAGTTGCAGGCTTGGGTGGCTGTGTGTCAGAAGTTCCTGATAGGCGATCAGGGCCCAGGCGTGGGGCGTTGCCAGGCTGACGTCTTTCATCAGTTGGGGGAGCCAGTCTCGTGGCATGTAGCATCCACTGATTCCCGCCAGCACGATCATCAGGAACGTCGAATACGAGGAGACCTGGGATTCGGTTCGTACAATTGTGGCGAGCAAGAGACCCAGTCCTGTGGCCGAGATCGATGTGGTCAAGATGACGGGAAGCAGCATGAACGGGTATGTTCCCCAGGACATGCCGAACATCAGCTTGCCCGAGATAAACAACAGCACGCTTTGAATGATCGAGACGAACAGGAATGGTAATGTCTTGCCCCACAACAGTTTCGCGGGGCCAATTCTTGAGGCTTGCAGCCGCCTGAGTGTTCCCAGGGTTCGTTCGTTGATGAATGAGCTTGCCATGATATTCACGAGGAAGAAGGCGAACATCACCATGAACGCGGGGACCAGTGTCTGATAGACAATGCTTGCACCGGGCTTCACGGTTTTGGCGACGGCAGGCTCCGGCGTCTGATTCAACAGTTCTTCGGCATGACGCTCGGCCATTCTGTTGATGATACCTCGCAGGACGACGCTGCGTTTTGCGACTTCTGGTGCGACGACTCTTAGAACCGCCGAGAGAACGACGAATTGAACAAGTTCGGCGACACCAACAAACTGGGCACCACTTTCGACTTCCATGTCGAGTGCTGATAACCCCTTTTTCAGCTTGCCATGTTCGCTGTCGAAGACATCGCTCAATTCGAGATCGTCAATTTTTTCGCTGAATTCTTTGCCGAAAATCACGACCACGCTGCTGCGGCCATTCTGCAGTCGAAGTTGTGCTTCGTCACGGCTTTTTACCTTATCAACTTTCAGGCCGCCGATGGTCGAAAGGTTTTGAAATACGGCGGCTGACTGTTCGGTGTCACTTTCATCGACGACGCCGATCTTCACCAGGTTGGCCTGATCGTGTGTCGTGATCAACTGGCCCGTCGAGACCCCCAGGATCGCAATAAAGACGACCGGTAAAGCAAGAAGTGTATACAGTGCCCCCCGGTCCTTCAGGATCAGGCGCAGGTCTTTGATGGTGATTTCCCAGGCTCCCATGTCAGTCTCTCAGCGTCCTTCCTGTGAGGCTCAAAAAGAGCGTTTCCAAGCTCGTTTCCTCTGATTTGATTCCCTTCAATGGAATCCCCGCATCTTCAAGAATTTCGAGAACGCGTCGCAACTCGCCCGGGTGTCCTGGTGCAGGCGCTTCCCGACTTTCGCGAATCGAGATGCTCGTGATCCCTTCGGAATCGGTGTGGACAGTGGCAATATCGCCAAGCTTCGTGATCAGTTCCTGGGGCAACTGTGCTACTCGAATGCCAAGATCCATCCGGGTTCGATCGAGCAACTCGTCCAGGGTTCCCATTTTCAGCAGTTTACCCCGGTCGATGATGGCTACACGATTGCAGACCGCTTCGATTTCTTCCATGTAGTGCGACGCGTAGAGCACGCCGACATTCTGTTCGCTGAGGTGTTGGACACAATCAAGCAAGTTTGAGCGAGACTGAGGATCGATACCAACAGTTGGTTCGTCGAGGATGACAAAACGGGGTTCATGCAGTAGCGCGATCCCGAAGTTCAGTCGTCGCGACATTCCTCCGGAAAAGGTGCTGGGGGTGTGATCGGCATTCTTTGTCAGGCCGGTCAGGTGCAGTACGTAGTCGACGCGATCGTTCAGTCGCTGACCACGAACTCCATTCAGTCCACCAAAGAACCGCAGATTCTGAGCGGCAGTCAGGTCGGGATAGATCGCCAGTTCTTGAGGGACGATCCCCAGGTGACATCTCATTTCCGGGTCGCGAGGATTAAAGAGCTGGCCATCGAACTTGATCGAACCTCCGTCCGACTTCAGCAGTCCGATGATCATCATCATGGTTGTCGATTTGCCGGCCCCATTTGGTCCGATCAGTCCGAAAACCTCACCTTGTTTCACGGAAAAGCTTAAATCATCAACGACCGTTACGTCTCCGTAACGTTTTTTCAGTTTCGTGACTTCCAATCCATTCATCACAATATCAGTTTCAATTTTTTAAGACCGTTCTCGCAATTATTTTCATTAGGGAGCACTTTTCCCGAGAATCCTTCGAGGAATGATTGAAGGAAGGTGGCACAATACTTCAAAGAATGCAAGGACTGCGGCGAGGGATATCCCTCCGGCCTGGATCTGGGAAATTCGACGAGGTTAAGAGGGGGGAATGGGAGGCTGGCGGAAGGTTAGAACGCGATGGAACGAATTGAGCGGAATAAACTCAATATTTAGCCACAGATGCACACGGCGCGGGCTTTGCCCAGAACCCAACTCAAGAGGAAGAGTGGAACCACGAAACACACGAAATACACGAAACAAATACTGAAGACTGAGAAGTCGGTTGACTCAAGTTATGGTGCGGTGTTTCAGTGTCGGAAACGATTCAAATGTTGCCGACGCACGGGGACGGATATTCCGTTTGAATTTCTGATTTGAGACCATGCGGCTTGGAATTTGGCAGGCTTTCGAACGATGCTCATCACGCGGAGCGATGGTGGCTACTTTGGTCCGAGGCAACGCTTCATTGGACTTCCTCGTTCGCCAATTTGAATTCAGATTCAGGAAAGTGTCCGGGAACTAACGCACCCCGGCACGTCTCGTTTTCGGATGAGTCAAGTTTCAGGGTTTCTACCAACGTAGCCATCATCGCTCCGAGGCCGTCATTTTTTTGCGAGGATGGCTTCAAACGGCGGTCCGAAATCTTTTTCCGTTTGCCGCGAATTTGTTTTTAGCGGCAACGGTAGTCAGATTTTGAATGACGTCTGCGCTCTTC
>CAIOKO010000155.1 GCA_903858935.1 uncultured Schlesneria sp.
ACAACGGCAATATCCCAACACGCGATGACGCCCCGGGTTTGTCAGTTTCGCCGCCTGGCCCGCTTCTCTTCGAGGCGCGATTAAACGAAGTCGTCGGATTTCATCGTTTAACCCGCAGCCATCGGCGCAGGCGGATCGGCGTCCAGCCGATCTCTTCGGACTTCGTTGGACTCGGGCGAGCTTTCCGATCGAGAACAAAGACGCAGAGAACAACGGCAATATCCCCATGCGCGATGACGCCCCGGGTTTGTCAGCTTCGCCGCCTGGCCCGCTTCTCTTCGAGGCGCGGTTAAACGAAGCAGACAGAATCAACTGTTTTTTACTGGCGATTTGGTTCTGTCTCGGTGGAAATTCTTCCGCCAAAATGGCACCATTGAGTTTTTGGCGGCAGTCGAGGTTGACTGCAAAAACGGCAGTCTGTCGGCCGGTGGTTTCGTCACAACCCCTTGTTTTTGCCGTAAATCCTTTATTTTCAAGTGAATTCTACTACCAGAATGCGGTTGGCGCGGTCTTTGCATTTGTGGACAGGAACACCGTAATTTCCTGTCAACAATCCTCCTTTTACCAATGGAGACGGCAACTATGGCTATTCAAGAAAAAATCATCGGTATCGACCTTGGCACGACAAACTCCGTCGTTTCCGTCATGGAAGGGGGCGAAGTCAAAGTCATCGCCAATCAGGATGGCAATCGAATCACTCCGTCTGTCGTGGCGTACACCGAAAAGGGAGATCGTCTGGTCGGTGACCCTGCCAAGCGGCAGGCAGTCACGAATCCTAAGAACACGATCTATTCGATCAAGCGGTTCATGGGACGACGACACAGCGAAGTCGAATCCGAAGAGAAGATGGTCCCCTACAAAATCGTTGGCGGGCCCGCTGAATACGTGAAGGTCGAAGTTCACGGCAAGACGTACACTCCTCCGGAAGTGTCGGCTCAGATTCTTCGTAAGTTGAAAGAGGCTGCAGAAGCCTATCTCGGTCATACGGTCAGCCGCGCCGTGATCACCGTTCCGGCCTATTTCAACGATGCTCAACGCCAGGCCACCAAGGACGCTGGTGAGATCGCCGGTTTGAAGGTCGAACGAATCATCAACGAGCCAACCGCTGCGGCCCTGGCTTATGGATTGCAGAACAAGAAGAACGAAAAGATCGCGGTTTTCGACCTTGGGGGTGGAACGTTCGACGTTTCCGTGCTCGAAGTCGATAACGAACTGGTTGAAGTTCTCAGCACCAACGGTGATACGCACCTTGGTGGTGACGACTTTGACGAAGTGCTGATCAAGCACATTGCCGACAAGTTCCAGGCCGAGCATGGTATCGATCTCCGTAAGGACGCGATGGCACTGCAGCGATTGCGTGAAGCAGCCGAAAAGGCGAAGAAGGAGCTCTCAGGTCAACAGTCGACCGACGTGAACCTGCCGTTCATTACGGCTGACGCGACCGGTGCAAAGCACTTGCAAATGACCGTGACCCGAGCGGAATTCGAGCGGATGGTCGATCATCTGATCGAACGCTGCCGTAAGCCGGTCGAAAACGCTCTTCGCGATGCCAAGCTGTCACCCAGCCAGATCGATGAAGTCGTGCTGGTCGGTGGTTCGACTCGCGTTCCGAAAGTGCAAGAATTCGTCAAGAAGATGTTCGGTGGGAAAGAGCCTCACCGGGGTGTGAATCCTGACGAAGTCGTGTCGATTGGTGCTGCGATTCAAGGGGGCATCATTTCGGGCGATGTCAAAGACATGGTGTTGCTCGACGTGACACCACTGTCGCTGGGTCTGGAAACCGAAGGGGGCGTGCTGACTGTCTTGATCGAACGTAACACAACGATTCCCAAGACAGCGACTCAGACGTTCTCGACGGCGGCAGACGGCCAGACGGCCGTGACGATCAGCGTCTACCAGGGCGAGCGTCCGATGGCTCGCGACAATCGACTATTGAATCAGTTCAATCTGGAAGGGATTTTGCCTGCTCCGCGTGGTACGCCGAAAATCGAAGTTACCTTTGACATCGACGTCAACGGGATCCTGAACGTCAAAGCCAAGGATCAGGCCACGGGCAAAGAGCATTCGGTGAAGATCGAGAACTCCAGCGGACTCGATTCTGGCGAAATCGAAAAGATGAAGAAAGACGCTGAAGCCCATGCGGCCGAGGATAAGCATCGTCGCGAACTGGCCGAAGCCAAGAACAAAGCTTCGACCTCGGTTTACGAAGTGGAAAAAATCCTGAAAGAGCATGGTGCCAAGCTCGACGCAGCCTCGAAGGGGGCTGTCGAAGCAAGCATCGAAAAGGTGAAAGCTGCCGAAAAGGGCGACGACATCGCTGCGATCACATCTGCAGTTGACGGGCTGCAACAGGCCAGCTTCGCACTCAGCCAGCACATGCAGGCTGCTGCCGGCGCGGCAGGTGCAGACGGCGCTGCGGGTCCTCAGGCATCGGCTAACGGTGCCAAGGCGGATGAAGAAGTGATCGACGCAGAATTCGAAAAGAAGAGTTGATCAGCTTTAAAAGAAATTCAGACGGAGGGGAACGGCGTGTGCTGTTCCCTCCTCTGAATCTTGAAAACCACAATCAATCGAAGTACCTGGCGAGCCGAGCGGCGTCAGCCCTCGGATTCTAATGCCTATCAAGAATCCGACGGCCGATGCCGCCTGGCTCGCATTTTTTTGGGGAGACGCATTATGGCATTTCGTCCCGACAAATTGACGGTTAAGGCGCAAGAGGCTCTTCAGTCCGCACAGCAATTGGCGGAATCACAGGGGAACGCTCAACTCGTCCCACTGCATCTGCTGAAGGCCCTTCTGGACGAAAAAGAGGGGATCGTCCGCCCGCTGATGGAGAAGATCGGGATCCGCGTTCCCCAGTTGCGAACAATCATCGAGGCCGATCTGAATAAGCTCCCCCGCAGTTCGGGTGGTGGTGGCCAGGTCGGTGCCAGCACGGCGATTCGTCAGGTTCTGGACAAAGCGACTGAACTGGCCGATGCAATGAAGGACGCCTTCGTTTCTACGGAACACCTTGTACTCGCGCTGACGCAGGTCGACGATCAGGCTCAACGAGTCCTGAAGCTCAACGGTGTGACCGATGCCGACGTCATGAGTGCCCTGAAAGCGGTACGCGGCTCACAGACCGTCACTGATCAGAATCCCGAAGACAAATATCAGGCTCTGGAAAAATACGGGAAGGATCTCGTTGCGCTGGCTCGTCTTGGCAAGATCGATCCTGTGATTGGCCGCGATCAGGAAATCCGTCGCGTCATACAGGTTCTGTCCCGACGTCGTAAGAACAACCCGGTCCTGATCGGCGACGCGGGTGTTGGAAAGACCGCCATCGTCGAAGGACTTGCTCATCGGATCGTGATGGGGGATGTTCCACAAAACTTGAAAGATAAGACTGTCATCGCGCTCGATATGGGGGCGTTGATTGCCGGTGCAAAATATCGCGGTGAATTTGAAGATCGACTGAAGGCGGTGCTGAAGGAAGTCCAGGAAGCCGAAGGCCGGGTCATTCTCTTCATCGACGAATTGCATACCGTCGTCGGTGCCGGGGCATCCGAAGGAGCCATGGATGCGGCGAATCTGCTGAAGCCAGCTTTGGCTCGCGGTGAACTCCACTGCGTCGGCGCTACAACTCTGGATGAATATCGCAAATCGATTGAAAAGGACCCCGCACTGGAACGACGATTCCAGCCTGTCCTGGTCAACGAGCCAAGCGTCGAAGATACGATCTCGATCCTCCGCGGGTTGAAGTCACGGTACGAATCACATCACGGCGTCCGGATCACCGACGACGCCTTGATCGGTGCGGCCACGTTGTCCGACCGGTACATCAACGACAGGTACTTGCCAGACAAGGCGATTGACCTGGTCGATGAAGCGGCGAGCCGTCTGCGGATGGAAATGGATTCGATGCCGACCGAGATTGACGAGGCGACTCGCCAGTTGACCCGTCTGCAAATCGAAGCCGCAGCTCTTGCGCAAGAATCCAGTGCTGACAGCAAGACTCGATTGCAGGATCTGCGACGGCAGATCGCCGACCGCGAAGAAAGCGTCAACACGCTCAAGGCACGATGGCAGACGGAAAAGGATGCTCTGGTCTCGATCCGTCCACTCAAGGAAGAGATCGAAAGGCTGAACACGGCCTACGACCATGCCTTCACGCAAGCACAACGGACGAATTCCAACGAAGAGTACATTAAGGCATTGGAAGTCCAGAAGCAGCTTGATGAAGCCAAAAAAAAGCTGGCCCAGGCCGAGCAACGTGCTGCTCAGCTTGGCGATCCAGATCAACGGCTGCTGCGCGAAGAAGTCACGCAGGAAGACATCGCCAAGGTTGTTGGCACATGGACCGGCATCCCTGTCTCGAGATTGTTACAGACCGAAAAGACGAAGCTGCTCGAGATGGAAGATCATATCCATCATCGGATGATCAACCAGCAAGAGGCAGTCACGGCGGTGGCGAATGCCGTCCGTCGGTCCCGTTCGGGTTTGCAGGATCCCAATCGACCAATCGGTTCGTTCATTTTCCTCGGTCCCACCGGCGTCGGCAAAACGGAACTCTGTAAAGCCCTCGCCGAATTCCTGTTCGACGACGAACGGGCCATGGTCCGGATCGACATGAGTGAATTCATGGAGAAGCATTCGGTGGCCCGGCTGATCGGTGCGCCTCCTGGATACGTCGGCTACGAAGAGGGTGGCAAGCTGACCGAAGCGGTTCGCCGTCGTCCCTATTCGGTGTTGTTGCTTGATGAAATCGAGAAGGCGCATCGAGACGTGTTCAACGTCCTGCTGCAACTTCTCGACGACGGACGACTGACGGACAGCCATGGTCGCACGGTCGACTTCACGAACACGATCGTTGTGATGACGTCGAATATCGGCAGCCAGACGATCATGGATCTAGCAGGTAAAGAAGACGATAAAGAGATCGAGCGTCGAGTCCTGCAAGCGTTGAGAAAAGAATTCCTGCCCGAGTTCCTTAACCGTGTTGACGAAGTCATCGTGTTCCATCCGCTGACGCGAAACGAAATCCGACAGATCGTAGACCTGCAACTCATTCGGCTGGAAAAGCGAATCGAAGACAACGGCTTTACGCTGAACGTCACCGATGCGGCTCGAAAGCAACTCGCCGAAGAGGGTTACGATCCGGTTTACGGAGCTCGCCCGCTGAAGAGAGTCATTCAGCATCGCCTGCAGAACGAACTGGCCAACGCAATCCTCAGTGGCCAATTCGCCGACGGCGATCGGATCACCATCGACGTTCAGAACGGAGATTTTACGTTCGGTGGCACGAGCGAGGAATAGCAACGGATTGGTTGACCGCCCATCAAAGGCGTCATGAAAGTACGGTCGCTCTCGTCGAGAGTGACCGTACTTTTTTTGAAGAATTGGATGCTTTGATCGATGCTGATTTGGTTGCTTGCGGCTGGCGGTTTTGAATCTGATACGGCATCGCGGGGTTGTGATTCGCGACTGTCGTCAACCCTCGGTGAAGCGACAAGTTCTTGGTCTTGCGCCCCAAGGGGTCCGCGGTTCAAAAAGCTAAGGTCACAGGTCTTCCGGAGGCCCTGGTATCGAACGATGACAATGACAAAAGGCCTGCAGGGCCGTCAGTTTCATCAAGGTATCATGCGCGATTATTGAATCGCGCCAGTGACAGAATGCAACCGAACGGCCGGCCCTTCAGGCCTCTTTTCATTTTGTTGACCACTCACCAGGGCCTCCGGAAGACCTACGACCCTGGCTATTCGAATTACCGGCCTCTTTGGGACTGAAAGAGTGAGGCCTATATTCGACAAACGGCATCCAGCCCTCCACAATTGATGTCGCTGATTTAGTGGTCAGCGAGCGGATTCAGCTAACCGGCAAACGAAATAATCGCTTGGCATTCGCGGTTGTCGCACCGGCGATTTCCTCTTTCGAGACTCCGCGAATCTCGGCCAGGCAGGCGGCGGTCAACCGGACATGGGCCGGTTCATTCCGTTTGCCGCGAAATGGTGTGGGGGCCAAGTAGGGCGAGTCGGTCTCAATCAGCAGTCGGTCCAATGGGATCGTAGCGGCCAGTTGACGAAGGCTTTCGTTCTTCTTGAACGTCACCATGCCACCCATTGATAAGTACATCCCCATTTCCAGGCAGGCGGCTGCGGTGTCGGCTGATCCACAAAAGGCGTGCATGACCCCATTCAGTGGTGACTTGGCGGAGTGCTTGCGCAACTGAGTGACAGTTTCCGGTTCCGCTTCGCGGCAATGGACGACAAACGGAAGATTCAGTTGGTGTGATAATTCCAGGTGTCGATCGAAGTATTCTGCCTGCAGGTCCAGTGGCGAATGGTCCCAGTATTTGTCGAGTCCCGTTTCGCCCAGCCCGACAACTTTGGGTGATTTCGCCAGCTCGATAATCTGCTTCCAGTCGTCCGGTTGAGCAGCAGATACGTAGTTGGGGTGAAGACCGACCGTGGCATAGACCTGAGGGTATCGCTCGCTGATCTCAATCACGCGACGACAGCTATCCAGAGTGATCCCGATCGCGACCATGGCCACGACACCCGCGTCAACGGCTCGGGCGATAGTCTCTGCGCAGTCCTGAGTAAATGCGTCTTCATCAAGATGGCAATGAGTGTCGATCCATTCCACGAAACATTCCTTTTGTAGCAGCTAGCAGCAAGGCGAGTGATTTAGAACTCACCCCACCACCCCTGCGGCGGTGGTTAACGGGCCTTTGCCCTAGATATCTTCAGGGCATTGCGTCAAAAACGTTTCATTTCAATCAGCGCCGCCATAAAAGGTCTTTTTTTTGCCCTGAATGGGCAACAGATATCAGCCCAGGGCAAGCTCGTCTTCGAGCGCCGCCCTGGGATACGATCAAAAAGAATAATGAGAAGCCCTGAAGGGGCTCAGCAACACGTCGGATTTGATCGTATCTAACCGTTATCCAAGATTCACATTCTCGACGACGTCTCTCGGTTTCGCAATGCGTGGTGTTACAAGCAGCAGATATGCCGAGAGCAGTGTCAGAGGCGCGATCAAATAGAAGTATGAAAGAAAACAAATGGCATAGTACCTCGGTCGTAAAAGATTCAGCCCGTCGCATCCAAAATGGAATCCGTGGAAGTCAATCCGAATTGGTACGTCGACATTATTATTTGTCATCGGATCTTTGGATGCCAACGGGCGGATTGGCTGCGAATTCCAGGTCACGCTGATTGTCGAGGAGTCAGTGCCGTATGCCGCTGCAAATATGCCGAGTCCACATTGGTTGGACTGGAAAGTGAGACACCATGTCTTTCCAAGGTTAACGACAAAAATATCGTCTTTGACATGGCTTCTCACCCACCCGATCATGAACACGCACGCCAGTACAAGCGACACGCATCCCGCCTTTCGTCGCCATCCGCGGAAGAACTCGCCCATAGCGTGAGCCTCACTTATTGACGACGTCGGAAAGCGAAACGCACACGGCTATTTCGCGATCCCGGAATTGGTGCGTTTATGCCACGCGGTAAAGGAATTTTTTTCTAATGCAACCAATGGGTTGGCAAACCACTCGTATCTCCTTATCCCGAAGGTATTGTAGTGAATCGCCGGTGGCTGAACGTAGCGACGCCACCGGAAGGTCGCGTCAACAATTTGCGAATCATGAAGGGATTCCAGACTCACGCGTTGCTTTGATGTCAATTTATCATTGCCGTCGGCAGGCAGAGTGCGATCCCTCTGGTATCGACGAACGTCGTCAAAACCAGCACCGGTGGCGTCGCTACGCTCAGCCACCGGCTAATTACTGATGTCCTTCCAGGACCGCAATCAAGAAGAGATTTGGCTATCTTTCAAGCAAAATTCCTAGCGTCCCGTGCAAGGGCGCTTACCGCTATGCTCCAATGGTCTCAATGGAGCTATTAAGCCGCAGCCCCGGCTCCGGCCGTCGTCAGCTCACGCAATCGTTCGGTCAGTTGCTTTTCAGAAGCGAGGATCTCGCTGATCAGCGTTGCTGCTTCGGGATCGTCGACACACGAATGCGACGCTTCTTCCAGTTCGGCGATCACTCCCTTTTGATTGGTGAGGATCAGCCTCGAGAGATACTTCAGAGAGAGAAAGTGAAGATCGGTGTACGTGGCGGGAAAGCCGCCAAAGTCGATCGTCCAGCGGCGGTCTGTCAGCAATGCCGACAACTTTTCCACGTGTTCCTGCTGGGTGGCGACCAGCTTGGGAAACTCCTGTTCCAGATTCGCCTGAGCTTTGCTGGTCCATGAGGAACAGTGGCCGACGTATTGAAGCAGGCTGCGCCCGACGTCGATCAGCAACTGATTCAGTTTCGCGTTGTGGTGAACGTGCGGCATGGCTCAACTAGCAGTCTGTGAATTGAGGCAACTTACGATATCAGGCTATTGAATTCTCACACCTGATTGCGAGAACGATTATCAAAATCATTAAAACAAGGCGTGTGCGGCGTGCAACGCAACTTTCGACAATGGATCAATAATGATTCCCAGAAATACAACCATTCCGGAAACCAGCATGACGTACATCGCCGGTGACGAACTGGCGGCCAACGTGACCGGGACCGCATCAGCGGGACGCGAATCCATGCACATGGTCTTGGCGACTCGCAGGTAATAGAACAGGCTGATGACCGTGTTCAAACCCCCTGCAGCCAGAACCAGCCACATGAACCAATGTACGTTGGTTGCCTCATACACCGAAGCGAAGATGAAGGCTTTTCCATAGAAACCACCCAGTGGGGGAATCCCAACCAGGCTGAACATGCAGATGGCCATGCAGATCGCCAGCACGGGAACCTGCTGGGCCAGCCCTTTGTAGTCATCGATCTCTTCGGAATAGGTTTGATTGCGGATCAGCGCAACGATCGCAAACGCACCCAGGTTCATAAAGAGATAAACACACAGGTAATACAACAGGCCTTCCATAGCTCGCGGACCATTTTCCTGGTGGTTCCCCTGGAACACCAGGTCGGTCTGAACGCTTTGCAGCACCAGCAGTGCCGAAACCGCCATCAGCATGTAACCGGCATGAGCGATCGTCGAATAGGCCAGCATTCGTTTGATGTTACGTTGTGAATAGGCGGCCAGATTGCCAAACGTTGTCGTGATAATCGCGATCAACCCCAGTCCTAATCCAGATGAGAGTGAGAGTTGGCTCAATGCACCTGAACCGTCACCAGCCAGACTCGTTGTCAGCCGAACGAGCAGAGCAAAGGCCGCCGCCTTGGAACCGACCGACAGGAAGCCGCCAACTTCAGCAGGAGCACCATGAAATGCGTCTGGACACCAGAAATGGAATGGAACCAGTGATAATTTAAACGCGAAGCCAACTGCGATCATCAGCAGGGCTAAGGCCACGCAACGCGTGGCTGGGTCTTGCATACCAGCATGATTCGCGAAGACTGCCTGGAACCGGGGAGCCAACTCGGAGAATTGGGCAGTGCCAAGGATCCCCGTCAGCAAGCTGATTCCAAACAACATCACGCCTGCCGCACCGGCACCGTAAACCACGAACTTCAATGCCGCCTCGCTGCTGCGACGTTTTCCCTTAAGGAAGCCTGTCATCGCATAGCTGGGAACGCTGGCCATTTCGATACCGATAAACAGCATCAACAGATGGTTGGCGCTCGACATCAACATCATGCCGACTACAGCACCACAAAGCAGCGAATAGAAATCGGGTGCGTCTTCGTCGTCCGGAATTCCGGTCAGTACGGTCAGTGCAATCACAAAGACCAGGAAGAACGTCAGAAATCCGCGGAAGAAGATCGAGAATTCGTCGTGGATGGCCAGGCCGGTAAAGACTTCAACCGGAACAGTTTGTGAATTACCAAATTCCCAGAACTGAAACAGCACAATCACAAACGAAGTCATTCCACCGAGTAATGCAAACCAGTGGGTGGGGATGATACGGTCAAGACTGACCAGTCGCGCTACCAGCATCAGAACGATGGAGCTCGAGAGCACCAGTTCTGGCAGAAAGATGGTCAATGAACGAAGTATCGAGGCTTGCTGAGCCACGTCTCCGCTCAAGAACTGCTTAAAGAGAGCTTCAAAGTCCATCGGTTTGGCGATCAGGAAAACGGCTTGCGGAATTAGTACAACGAACGCCAGCAACTACTACGGTAACTGCGATGTGTGAATCGCACCGTAAAGGGTCTCATACGACGAAGCAAGGCTTTGTGTCAGTGCCTGAATCGATCCATGCATCGGGTCGAACAGCAAATGCGGCAGCACACCGAACAGAATCGCCGTCGCTACCAGCGTATAACCAATCGCGAGTTCGCGAGAATTCATTTCAACCAGGGCTTCAGGATGAGGTCCCTTATATTCAGGGCCGAGATAAACTCGCTGCATCGTCCATAAAATGTAACCGGCAGTCAGAATCACACCACTCGCAGCAACGATCGCGAGCAACGGACTGAAGTTCCAGCAGGCGAGGACCGAAAAGACTTCGCCAACGAATCCACACAGACCGGGTAGTCCCAGGCCTGCGAAGAAGATCACAGCCGCCAATGCGGCGTAGTGAGGCATGACCTGGGCAATGCCGCCAAACTTATTGATGTCACGATGGTGGACTCGGTCGTAAAGCACGCCAACCATAAAGAACATGCCGGTCGAAGAGATCCCGTGAGCGATCATCTGGAACATCGCGGCATTCAGACCCATTTCCCAGTATTCGCGGCCTACGGTTTTACCGTCGACAATCTTCCAGACTGCGATACCCAGCAGGACGTAACCCATATGACTGACCGAACTGTAGGCGACCAGTCGTTTGAAGTCGGTCTGAGCCATCGCGGCAAAAGCACCGTAGATGATGCTGAAGACACCCAGAGCAGCCAGGAAGTAAGCGGCATACTGTGCACCGTATGGGCAAAGTGGAAACGCGATGCGGATGATGCCGTAGCCACCCATCTTCAGCAGCACACCAGCCAGAATCATCGAGATCGGCGTGGGAGCTTCGACGTGAGCGTCAGGCAACCATGTATGGAACGGGAACGACGGCAGCTTAATCGCGAAGCCGATAAACAGCATGATGAATGCCGCGACTTGCATCGACATCCCATAAACGTGCGACCTTCCGGCTGACGTCCCGCTGGCGATCTTTGCCAGTTCCAGCAAGTCAAAGCTGCGGTCACTGTTGAAGTAGAACATCAACATCGCGATCAGCATCAAAACCGAACCAGCCAATGTGTAGAGGAAAAACTTGATGGCCGCGTATTCGCGTCGTGGACCACCCCAGATTCCGATCAGGAAGTACATCGGCAGCAGCATGACTTCCCAGAAGACGTAGAACAGGAAGAAGTCGAGTGACAGGAAGACTCCCATCATGCCTGTTTCCAGAATCAGAAACAGGATCAGGTAGCCTTTGACATTCTTGTCGATGCTCCAAGAAGCAAGCATCGACAAGAGACAGACGAATCCTGTTAAGACCACCAGTGGCAGACTGATTCCATCAACGCCCAAGCTGAAGAAGACATTCCAGTTAGCGATCCATGGCGTGTCAAATTTGAATTGCATGCCCGACTTGCTCGAGTCGAATTGCATCAGCAATTGCAGTGTCAAAGCAAATGTCAGTGCGGTCCCCAGCACGCCCCAATAGCGCATGGCTTCTTTCGCTTTGGCGTCAAACAACACCAGCGGAATCGCCCAGACAGCGGGCAGGAACACGATACATGTCAGGAGTGTTTCCGGACTCATGATGAACTCTATTTCCTCAATCGAGCTTCAACCACGTGGGTGGTTGTCAAATCAAACTATTTCGGAATCGTCGTAAAGAGTGCCCCGAATAACACGATCACACCAACGGCAATCCACATTACATATTGTCTCAGTCGACCTGTCTGAATCACCTTCAGCGAGTTACCAACGTTGTACGTTACGGTCCCCACCAGGTTCACCAGGCCGTCAACGAAGGTCTCATCAAATGCCCGGTCCCATTTGGACGTGAGCACAGTCAAGTTCGCAGCACTGTGGAGAATGGGGTCGAGCACCCCTTTGTCGAAGCTGACGCACCAGGCCGAAATGATGTGAACCGGAGCGACAAACATCGCGTCGTAAAGCGAGTCAAACCGCCATTTGTCGACCAGGAAGTCGTAGACACCTGAAAACTGTTGTCGAATCTGGTTCGGGTCAATCGTCTTCTTGACGTAAAGCAAATAGGCCAGAGTCATGCCAATGATTGCCGAAACCAAGGCGAGCATTCCTGCGGTCGAATGGACATGATGCACGTCGCTTTCGTGTCCCTGATGGCTAGGAAGAATCACCTTCGCAGCACCGACAGAGGCGACCCGGGCGGCTGCTGGGACTGTTTCACTGTCAACGATCAAGCGGTAAAGCGGTCCACCCTCACCACCCCAGGCACAGCCAGCAGCCAGAACAGCAAGAACGAGCAACGGCGTCGTCATGACGCTGGGGTTTTCGTGGCAATTTTCGTAAACGTGTGCATCGCGAGGGGTCCCGGCAAAGGTCAGGAACCACAGGCGGAACATGTAGAACGACGTGATTCCTGCTGTGACGAGCGGAGCGATAAACAACAGGATGTGACCGGGATTCAATTCGCTATAGGCTAAGGCCGAAGCAACAATGGCGTCCTTTGAGTAGAACCCTGACAGTCCGATCGATGTCCCCGGGATTGCCAGTCCGGCGATGGCGATCACACCGACGAGCATCGTATACGCAGTGATTTTCATCTTGTGTCGCAAACCACCCATGCGACTCATGTCCTGCACGTGATGGCAACCGGCGATGACGCTTCCCGAACACAAGAACATCAGCGACTTGAAGAAGGCGTGGGTCACGAGATGGAACAAGGCCGCTCCCCAGCCTGCCACGCCAATCGCCAGCATCATGTAGCCGAGCTGACTGATCGTTGAATACGCGAGAACCCGTTTGATGTCTGTGACGACCAACGCAATGGTGGCAGCAATAAACAACGTGATACAGCCGATATAGGCAATCCCCAGCAGCACTTCAGGCGTGAATACGGGATAGAACCGTGCAGCGAGATAAACCCCCGCGGCAACCATGGTTGCAGAGTGAACCAGTGCCGAAACGGGCGTGGGGCCTTCCATCGCGTCAGGCAGCCAGGTCTGCAATGGGAACTGGGCACTCTTGCCGATGCTGCCGGCAAACACGCCAAGGCCAGCGGCGACCAGTAACATATAGCTGATTGTCAGCGGCTGACCGTTTTTCTCGGCTCGGTGACCGTGAGCGTCCTGCAGGTAAACCTGCTTCCCATCTTCAGAGACATCGAGCTTGCCGTCATGACCACGAACCATCGTGAACAAGCCCGCTTCGGTGTGAGCTCCTTCCGTACGGTCGCCGAACTGGAACGTTCCAAACGAGGTCCAGAGAATCATCATGCCGATCAGGAAGCCAAAGTCCCCGACACGGTTCATGATGAACGCTTTGTTCGCGGCGGTACTGGCTGATTTGCGTTCGATGTAGAAGCCGATCAGCAGGTAACTGCTCAAACCGACCAGTTCCCAGAAGATGAAGACCTGGAAAATGTTTCCGGACAACACGATTCCAAGCATCGAGAACGAGAACAGCGAGAGATAAGCGAAGAACCGATGAAACCGGCCCGGACGGCTGAAATGTCCACCATTATGCAGATGAACTTCGTGGTCTTCATATTCCTCGGTCAACTCGTCATGCATGTAACCGATCGCGAAGATATGAATACAGGTGGCGATGAACGTCACCATCGTAAACATCACCAGCGTCAAGCTGTCAATATACCAGTCGAGAGAAACCCTCAGTCCACCAAATCGAGCCAGTTCGTAATAGGTTCCCGAGTAATACTTCTTCGCTGGTGCATCGGCATGCTCGGACGCTTGATCGTGGCTGTGTTGATCGGCATCCCCTGCATGGGCGTCGTGATCATGCCCCCCGGCGCCGTGTGCAGCGTCGCCATGTCCCGTGTCATGAGATGCGGCGTGACCATGGTGGTCTGGTTCGGACAGCGCAGCCCAGTGTGTGTCATTGCCCCAGTACAACAGGGCTGACAAGCTGCAAAGGAAGCCAATTCCAATGCACGCGACGGCACAATACGCCGCACCTTTATTCAGCCGATGCGAAAAGCACAGCCAGTAAATTTCAACGACGAACCCTGCGAGTGGCAATAACCAGGCCACTGTCAACAGGAACATCAAAATATCGCCAGTCTCAGGCATAATTCCGTCACTGAATGTGTGCGTCAGAGAACCGTTCGCCAATTATTTTTGAAACACGAACGGTGTCGTCCGTGAAAAGTTCTGATTAACCCTGCAATTCGTTTCCGCGATCCACATCAATCGTGAGGTGATTGTTGTAGAAGTTGAGTGCAATTGCCAATGCGACCGCTGCTTCTGCCGCAGCAAGTACAATGACAAACAGCGCGACCGTTTGTCCGTCTAAACCAAGCGATGTATATCGAGAGAATGCCACAAAATTGACATTCGCACCGTTCAAAACCAACTCGACCCCCATCAATACGCCGATGCCGTTGCGTTTGGTTGCCATGCAGACGACGCCGCAGACAAACAGCACAGCACCAACCATTAAATAGGCGTTGAGGCCAACTTCACCCATGATCGAATTTCTTTCTCTCGTACACCGAGATTCTCACTGCAGACAAAATCACATCAATCGAGGCTAACCCGGTCTTCGGAAACGGCTCGTCGTTTCGCTCGTGCCAGGTATGCCGCCCCAATCAGGACAACCAACAAATGGACCGAGACAATTTCAAAGGGGAGGAAGTAGCCCGGAGCCAGTCCGTTGGCACCACCCTCCTTCAAGTTTCGATCAGGTCGCAGCCCGAGGAAGCTAAGCCCCAACTGCCGCACTGTCCGGCCTTGTTGCTGTACTGCCGCCAGGTCTGTTTTGGCTTTTGTTGAGCCTGCATTAACAAGCGATTCTTCTGCATGAGCTTCGCGAATCGAGTCGGCTGTGAAAGGCGATTCTGGCGAAGCGGGCAACCGGCCCGAGATCGCTCCCCAGTCGACGCTACCAATCGATGAGACCAGAACCATCAGCAACATTAACCCGACGGCCCCGCCGATAATCCCCTCGGCAGGGGATGTTTTGATGGTTGTGTACGGACCACTTGCCGTCAGCATGACGCCGAAAACGAGCAAGACCACCGTCCCGCCAACATAAATCAACAGTTGGGCGGCACCCAGGAAGTCCGCATGCAGCAGAAAGAACAAGGCTGCGACGGAACCTAGCGATACGACCAGCCAAAAGGCCATTCGAACGACATTTTGAGTGGCGACAACCGCCACCGCTCCACCACAGGTCAGAATCGCAAACGTATAGAACAGCAACTGTTCAATCATCGTGCTGCCCCCAATCGTTCTGACGCATCAATCGATGTCGTCGTTTGATGCGACAACGCCCTCTCACCCAAAGCCGGGCCTGCGATCACGGGACGTGAGAACATGGTCACCAAAGTCAAAGGCCACAGAACTGCCGCCAGGAACAGGAAACAACTGATCGGGACCAGGTATTTCAAACAGGTTGTCATCACCTGATCGATACGTAGGCGAGGCAGCGTCCAGCGTACCCAGATTTGTACGAAAACCAGCAGGCAGGCTTTGGTGATCAGAACGACGGCACCAAACACATTGGCCACATACGATCCCAGCGAGAAACCTTCAATGATCCCGGTTCCCGTCCCTCGGAACATGCTGTCGAGGACCGAGTCGATTCCCAGGCCATCGTGCCAGCCCCCGAGGAACAGGATTGCTGCCACGGCACTGACAGCAAACATGCTGGAGTATTCGGCCAGGAAGAAGATCGACCAGCGAAATCCACTGTATTCCGTGTGGAAACCGGCAACCAGTTCGCTCTCGGCTTCCGCCAGGTCGAACGGGGCTCGCTTTACACTGGCTGTTGCAGTGGTGAAATAACAGAAAAAGGCGAGGAACGTGAATGGATCGTGCAGGATGAACCAGTTCCAGAAGCCACCCGACTGCATTCGGCCAATCACCTGAAAATTCAGTGATCCGGCAATCATCAGTGGGATCAAGGCACAAATTGCCATCGGGATTTCGTAGCTGACCATCTGAGCCGCTTCTCGCATGGCTCCGAACAAGGCCCATTTTGATCCACTGGAATACCCGGCAAGAATAATCCCAAGTACTTCGAGCGACATCAGTGCCAGAATCAGGAAGGCACCACATTCGGCAGCCACTGCAATCCAGCCATCAGAAATCGGCAGCACCATGAAAGCCGCAAACGAAGCAATCGTCGCGAGATACGGCGCCATTCTGAAAACGAGAGCATCGGCTTCCTTGGGAACCAGATCCTCTTTCTGGATCAGCTTGATCCCGTCGGCGATGGTCTGTAGCCAACCGAAACCGCCACCGACACGAGTCGGGCCGAGGCGATCTTGAATACGACCGGCAACTTTACGTTCAAGCCAGATATAGAAGACAGGTAAGCCACCAAACAGGCCAAGTAACAGCCCTGCGTGGGTGAACGCTGCGGCTAAAAAGGCAGTTAGCAGCAATGTGTCTGAGTCGGCAGGGATCTTCGTCAGTGACGAGATCGTCCTGGCAATAAAGTCTTCTAAGGTCAGAGCGGCAAACAAGCCGTGCATGGGTGTGTCCATTCGAATACAAGCCCACAAGCGCCAGAGAGTGGCCCGAGGCGGGGCAACTATGCCAGATGGGTATTAACGATTCAAGCGAGCCGCCCTTCTTTCGACGCCATTCCCACGAATGGGAAGATTTTGAAGGGTGGCAATCCTGTCATTCTACAACGTCAAACATCGCAGAATTCAGGCAGAAAACCGCAGAAAATGAGCCTCATGAGATCAGCGACGGGGACTTGTCGGCATCCATCGAGTTCTGTTTATCAGCACGGCGACATTCCTGGAGCAAGCTGTGTAAATGGCGAAGATGAGCGGAAGCGGTTGCCGCTACTTGATTTTCATCGGGTGCGTCCGATATTGTCCACGGGCGGTGGTTATTCAAGGTGGCTCCGCGAACCATCATTCGATCGCTCAGATTGACGAGGTAATTAATGGCAAAAAAGAAAGCCACGGGAGGGCTTGAAGGTTCTCGCATCCGCGTAAAACCAGGCGTTAATTCGCCCGAGTTTCCCGAAATTTCCATGGCAGGATGGACCGGCTCGGTCGTAGAGACCTCGGGCAAAGCCCCGGCACAGACCGTGATCGTTGAATGGGACGGTCCAACATTGGCCGCCATGCCTAAAGTGTACCTCGAAAAATGCGAATCCCAACAACTCTACCACTTAATGGCCAGCCTTAAGGCGGACGACGTGGAACCGTTGGCGTAAGTAATTTCCAGGGTCGGGCGTTCATATTTCAAAATCGGCCGTCGTTTGGGCACGATTTTGAGAATCGCTAATCTGGCCAATTTTGAAATTTGAACGCCCGACTCCCTCTTCGAAACGCTTCGTGTGTAAAACCACATCGATTCTCCTACAATACCTCGACGAGACAATCAAAACAGATATTTGTTGAGCAAGGGTTTGTGGAATGTCGAACGCGTTAAAGCTGGGTGTAAACGGTGCCGCAGGTCGAATGGGCCAGCGTGTGGTCGCTCTGGCGACTCAGGATAAGTCTCTGAAAGTGACCGCTGCGTACGAATCGGCGGCCTCCCCACGTCTCGGTCAGGATGCGGGCGAACTGGCCGGTGTCGGCAAATTGAATGTCCCCGTCACATCGGCAATCGAGCATCCCGTCGACGTCATTATCGATTTCTCGACCCCGGAAGGGGCAATGCACATCCTCGCTTTGTGTGAAGCCCGACAGATTCCGCTCGTCATCGCGACCACAGGCCTCACAGAACACCAGAAGGGGGCGGTCGCCACTGCCGCTCAAACAACCCCGATCCTGATGGCGCCGAGTATGAGTCTTGCCGTCAACATCGCGATGAAACTCGTCGGGGACGCTGGCCGGGCACTGAAAGACCATTCCAGTGGCGTCGATGTGGAAATCATCGAGCGGCACCATCGCTACAAAGAGGACGCCCCAAGCGGTACTGCGCTGAAGTTCGGCGAAATTGTCGCCAATGTGATGGGCCAGACCGACCACGTTCACGGCCGCGAGGGCCGAACCGGCCAGCGGCCACGACAGGAAATCGGTTACCACGCATTACGCGTCGGTGATAACGTGGGCGAGCATACCATCGTGTTCGGTATGTTGGGTGAAACTCTCGAAGTGGCCGTTCGAGGTCAATCGCGTGACAGTTATGCTCTGGGGGCACTGACTGCCGCCAAGTTCCTGGTCACGCAATCGGCGGGACTTTACACGATGAACGATGCGCTTGGGTTGTAATCCTCCGCGAAGAATTTGACGCTAAGAAACAGATGACTTATGACCACTTCCGGCGACTTGCCGTTCGATGTTGAATCCGTCCGGCGTGACTTTCCGATTCTCAATCAGCGGCTGTTAAACGACAAACCGCTGGTCTATCTCGACACTGCGGCTACCTCGCAAAAGCCACGAGTCGTGATCGATAAGCTGGTCGAATGTTGCGAGAAGTACAATTCGAACGTCCATCGCGGAATTCATCAGCTTGGCGATCGGATGACGACGGAATTGGAAAACGCTCGCGAAATCGTCCAGCGGTTTATCGGAGCAAAAGACGTCGACGAGATTGTCTTCACGTCGGGTACGACGATGTCGCTCAATATTGTCGCGCATGGCTGGGCGAGAAAATTCCTGAAGCCAGGTGACGAAGTTCTCGTCAACCCGATGGAACATCACGCGAATCTCGTCCCCTGGCAGTTAGCGGCGAAGGCAACAGGAGCGGTCCTCAAATACATTCCCCTTACGGACGACGGTCGGCTTGATCTCAGTCACCTCGATCAATTGCTGACGACGCGAACAAAGCTGGTCGCGGTGACCGCGATGTCGAACGTGCTCGGGACGATCAACCCGATTTCCGAACTGGCCCGGCGTGCTCATGCGGTCGGTGCGTTGATCTGCGTGGACGGAGCCCAAAGTGTCCCACACGGTTCGACGAACGTGCGGGCATTGAATATCGACTTCCTCGCATTCTCGGGACACAAGCTTTACGGTCCGACAGGTATCGGGCTTCTATGGGCACGAAAAGAATTGCTCGAATCAATGGACCCGTTTCTTGCGGGTGGTCATATGATTCGCGAAGTGTTCGAACAATCATCGACCTGGGCTGACCCACCGGCAAAATTCGAAGCAGGAACCTGTCCCTTCATTGAAGCTGTGGCACTCGGTGCGGCGATCGAATACGTAACAAAGCTGGGCATCGAACGAATTGCGGAATACGAACATCAGTTATCGGTCTACGCTCATGAAAGACTGAGCGAAGTCGCGGGAGTCCGCATCCTGGGCCCAGATGTCGAGCACAAAGGAGCGATCCTCAGTTTGGTGATCGACGGCTTGCATGCACACGATCTGTCGGATCTTCTCGATCGAGAAGGGGTCGCCATCCGAGCCGGCCACCACTGCACGATGCCACTGCATGAACTGCTGGGCCTGACCTCCTCAGCCAGAGCCAGTCTGGCCTTCTACAACACACGGGCCGAGATCGACAAACTGATCGAAGCGATCGATTCGGCGAAGAAGGTCTTTCAACGTCGATCAGGTTCAAGGCCTGGCGCGTCTCGGTGAATGGAGTTCCGCACAACCACCAGCGAATGAAATGGCATCGCGAATTCGAAAGGGTGACGCTCCTGTTGAGTCGCCAGGTTGATCTGTACAGCCAAAACTAAAACGGCTCGAATGATTCACCCGCCCTCTGGCCAAAGCGTGCTGACCTTTTGTTCCGAATCACTTGGTTGATCCACTTTTTATGCATGTCGGATGATGGATGCTGGTTTTTGTTGCGGGGGCTAGGGTAAAGGCCCGTTAACCACCGCCGCGGGGGCGGTGGAGTTTCTTTTTGGGAACAGAGTGTTTGGAATTTGGCTTGTTTCAGGGTTATTTAACGATGAGATCTGATCCTTTCGGCCTGACAGATCGACCGCAGGGGCGTCGCGAGTTTCTGTTCGATGCGGCGTCCGGTCTGGGTTCACTGGCGCTGGCGTCTTTGTTGGCTGGCGAGGGACGGATTCAGGCGAGCCATGAACTGAACGGTCCGATTCGGCCTTTGATCCGGCCTGAGGCGCCGCTTGCTCAGCGGTCACCTCATTTCGCTCCTCGTGCCTCACGCGTCTTGATGATTTTCTGTTCGGGGGCACTAAGTCATGTCGACAGTTTTGATTACAAGCCGGAACTGATTAAACGTGACGGTCAGCCGTTGCCGGGTGCTGAGAAGCTCGTCACGTTTCAGGGAGAGCAGGGGAGTCTTGTCGCGCCTCAATGGGCGTTCAAGCCGCGGGGCGAGTCGGGCAAGATGATTTCTGATCTGTTGCCGAATCTGGCCGAAATGGCTGACGAGATGTGCTTTATCCATTCGATGACCGCTAAAAGTAACACTCATGGTCCCGCCGAGAATCAGATGAGTACCGGGTATACTCTGGACGGTTTCCCGAGTATTGGTGCCTGGGTCAGTTATGCATTGGGAAGCGAGTCGGCCGATCTTCCCAGCTTTGTAGCGATCCCCGATCCTCGCGGAGTTCCTCAAGCGGCCTCGAACAACTGGAACAGTGCGTTCCTTCCGGCGGCGTTTCAGGGGACTCCGTTTAACGCGGACAAACCGATCGCCAACCTTTCTCGTCCGCCGGAAATCTCGGAGGCGACGGAAGCGGCCACGTTGAGTTTCCTCAAGCGGATGAACGCTCGTCATCTGGAGCAGCACCCAGGTGACTCGAATCTTGCGGCTCGAATTGCCAGTTATGAACTGGCTGGTCGGCTGCAGCTTCGGGCTGCGGAGGTTTCGGAATTGTCGAACGAGAGTAAAGAGACTCAGTCGTTATACGGCATGCTCGATGCCAGCCCGCTGAAGGCGGGGTTCGGGCGGAATTGTCTGCTGGCCCGGCGATTACTTGAAAGAGGCGTTCGCTTTGTGCAGCTCTTCAATGGTTCGTATGCGATGGGCGAAGGGGTGGGGAACTGGGACGGGCACAAGACATTGAAATCTCAGTATGAAGTTCATGCACCGATTCTCGATCAGCCTGCGGCAGCGCTGCTGAAGGATCTGAAGCGGACGGGATTGCTGGAGGATACTTTGGTCGTGTGGGTAACAGAATTTGGTCGGATGCCGACGTTTCAAAAGGGGGCCAGTGGGCGCGATCATAACCCGAAAGGGTTCACCTGTTGGCTGGCTGGAGCGGGGGTGAAGCGTGCTTTCAGTTACGGCGCGACCGATGATTTCGGACATAAAGCGATAACTCAACCGACGACGATCTATGACTTGCACGCCACGATTCTGCATCTGTTGGGCTTGGACCACGAGCGGCTGTCGGTTTACCACAACGGGATTGAGCGTCGGCTGACCGACGTTCACGGGCATGTTCTGCATCAGATTTTGACGTAAGAGAGAATCTGTGCGTGATCGTAAGAAAAGATGTTTCACGCGAAGGCGCGGAGTCGCGAAAAAGACAAAACCGTTGAATTCTTCCCTGAGGTGCTTCGCGCCTTCGCGTGAGATCGTTTTGGATTATTGTCGATAACCCGGTTTCGATCTTACAAACCGAACAGTTTTTTCAACGCGTTGATCAACCCATGCGGGGTTCCTTCGCGGGCTTCGTCCTTAAGCGCTTCGAGCGGGGGATGCAGCAGCTTGTTGACGATTCGTTCGACGGTACGTTCGATCTGTTCGCGGTCTTTTTCGTTCAGATGGGGCAATTTATTGAACAGTCGATCGAGTTCGTCTCGACTGACGCCATGCCAGTCCTGCATCAGTCGAGAGACGACTTCGCCGCTTGCCCGATGGTAGTACTCCGCCATGAATTTGGCGGTTTCTTCGTCGATGACTTCTCGTGCCTTATCGATTTCGCGGACTCGAGCTTTGCGGTTTTCTTCACAGGTATTTCTGAGGCTGTCGATGTCATACAGGAAGACGTTATCCAGATCGCCGACATTGGTATCGAAATCGCGGGGCGCACCCAGATCGAGGATGAATGCGGTTCGGCCGGGGTTGGCGGCGCGGACTTGTTTGAAGAGTTTCGCATCGACGATCGGTTTGTCGGCACCGGTTGTACTGACGATCACGTCCGCCTGGCCAAGCCACTTGTTGAGATCGGACCAGGGGGCTGTTCGTCCACCCCATTCGGCAGCGACTCGCTCTGCACGCTCAGGACTTCGGTTGACGACGACGATGTCGCGAACCCCTTCGTCTTTCAGATACCGGAGGGTTTCTTCTGCCATCTCTCCGGCACCGATGACCAGAACGAGTTTGTCAGCGAAATGATCAAAAATACTTTTTGCGAAGTCGCCAACAGCAACGCTGGCGATCGAAACCTTTCCTTCCGCCAGTCGTGTTTCCGAGCGGACTCGACTGGAGGTTCGGATGGCACCCTGGAACAGGGCATGAGCGACGGAACCACACGAACCTTGAGCTTCCGCGACGCGGTAGGCTTCGCGAACCTGATTCACGATTTGAGGTTCACCCAGGACCATGCTATCGAGCGACGAGATCACTTCGAACAGGTGTCTGACCGCTTCCGAACCGGTAGCGGCTCGCAGTTCGCCGACAAACTCGTCCAGCGGCACGTCGTGAAATTCGGACAGGAATTGTGCCAGAAGTGGTGGCGTCAGTGGTTCGGCGTCGGAAGGTCGAGCGACGTACAATTCGACTCGATTACAAGTCGAAAGGACAACCGATTCAGTTTCCGGAAAACGTTCTTTCAGGCGCGTGTATGCGGCGGCCAATCGTTCGGGCGTAGCAAATGCCAACCGTTCGCGGATCGCAAGGGGTGTCGTTTGATGTGTGCAGTAAAGAGCAAGCAAGTTCACGGTGCCCGTCCTTGCGTTGCCGCTTCAGAAAGGGCTGATGCCGAACCGTGGATCGATCGCATTCCAACGGCAGCGGTCAGCATCTGCAAGCCAATCATTGTGACAAGCAGAAAGCCGCAGGCCCATGCCGTCAGAAGGGCTACCTGTCGTCCAGGCGATCGCTTTTGTGTGAGCAACCAGACAAACAGAGCCCCCATTAACAGGCCCGTGATTGCTCCGCCGATGACGACAGGATCGGTCCACGTCATCGGCAATTCGCCCCCTTTGGCGAAAATGGAAAGGCCAAATCCTGTCGCAATCCCGAATGCCTGGAACGGGACGGCTGTCAGAATGGCCCATCGATTCAATCGTTCGATCAATTCCAGGTTTGGTAATTTCACAGCACCCGTCGTCATTAATCTCTTTTTGAGTCGTCGATGCTGCCACAAATAGAGGAGGCTGGAAACAAAACCAAGTAAGACAAATGTCGTCCCCAACCCGAGCATAGAAGCGTGCAGCATCTTCCAGCCACGGTGATAATCAAGCCGATGGCTGGGTGAGTCTGTCACAAAACGGGAGGTGATCACGAGTATCAGAATCACTGGCCACATCACCAGGCCTGTCGCCAGTTCGCCGTCGGCCATGGTGACAAATAAATAAACGAGCACGGCGAGCCATGCGACGACCAGCAGCCAGTCATGAGCGGAGCTCAGCAACGGAGGCAGATCTGACTGGTTCGACCGGCGCAGGAGATAGAACGTATGAGCGACCAGGCCGGCCACAGCGAGTAGTAACGAGACAATTCGGGTCAGCGCGTAACGGCGCTTTAACTGACTCAGTTCGCATGCGAACGCCAGTCCATAACTTGCCAGAAAACAAATGACTGTCGTTTTCAACATGATCTCATTGACCGCTCTTGATCTGAGGAAATATACAGGGGAACCAATCTGCATTCAAACCTTGTCCAGTCGCAGTACCGGGAACAACGACTTTGAACGGATAATTCTTTCGCCGATTGAATGGGTCAGTGTAATGGACTCGGTTGCTCAATTTGCGTGTTATGGTGGCAATTGGGTTGCAGGGAAAGCCGATGCTGTGACAATATGAGGTTTCTGGTCTTGAACGTTGAAGTCCTCTCAAGACGACATTGTAAAACACATTTCTACTGAATTATGGCTAAATCACTTCTTGAATATGCAGATCTCTTAGACGAGAGGAAACTCCTTTGGCCTGCGCCGCCGAAAATTGAAGTCGTCAATGCGGCGCCATCGATGAAGCCATTGGATGGTATTCGAGCCGTGACGTGGTCGATCTATGGAACGTTATTACGGATCACAGACGGCGAGCTTTTGTTCCGTCACCCGCAAGCGATCCGGATGGAAGTGGCGATTGAAAAGACCATCCACGAATTTAATATGTGGAACAGCATGACTCGGCGACCGGGAAAGCCTGCGGATCTGCTGTTGCCCAAGTACGTGAACATTCTCGAAGACGCGCGACTTCGATCAAGTAATCGGAAGGGAGATATCCCCGAAATCGATTCGGCCTCGACCTGGAGGACCATGCTTGGATTGCTCGACAAGAAAGAGTATCGATACGACGAATCACTTTATGGTGACCTGGATGAGCTTGCGCAGAAAGTTGCGTACTTCTTTCATAGTTCATTACAGGGAACGGAAGCCGCACCTGGGGCACTGACGACAATGTCCATGCTGAGCGAGGCCGGGTATCGGCAGGCCGCGCTGGCGGATGGGCAATGCTTCACACTGGTACAATTGACTCGAGCATTGCGGGTTCAGGGAAGTCTGCCCTACCTGGAAGCCTTATTGCCTGACAATTTGAATACTCTGTCGTATGAGTGGGGCGTTCGCAAACCGTCGCCGTCGCTCTATGCCCAGTCGATTCTTCGCTTCAAGGGAATCGGGATTGAGCCGAGCCAGATCCTGCATGTGGGGACACGCATGAACGATGACCTTGCCGTGGCCAAGTCATATGGATTCCGAACGGTTCTGTATGCTGGAGACAAAACCAGCCTGCAGGCCACGGGTGCCGATCTGAAGAACCCAGAGACTCGGCCCGACAGGCTGATTACGGAATTAACTCAGTTGCGGAATATCCTTCAAGCGTGAAATCCTTCAAGCGCGAAGAAGAGTCATTACTTCGGAGTTTGAGGCCGGGTTACGACATGATTGATGGCTTGAACGCCGGCGATTTGATTGACTAACTCAACAAGGTCGATTCCGTCGTCGTTGGCTTCCAGCAAGCCTTCCAGACAAACGCCTTGCGGACAATGGTGGACTTTGAGCCGGGCAAATCGAAGGCCTGGTTGAGCCTGCAAGGTTCGCTGAATCAGGCATTCCAGGTCATGCGGCCCGTCATGACGCATGGGGAGAGCTGCAGGGGTTGAGGAAACGTCGACGGAGTTGACGTGAGACAAAGTTTCAGAGCGCTGTGTCATCCGAGTCTTCCTTGTGTTGAAGGATGAATTCACTCCCTAGCACTAAGTCGTAGTTTACTCCGTCGATTTCGGAAACCGAAATATTTTCCAGGGCTGGTCAATAATTTTCGCGATTTTGTTCAAGGTCAGGTTTAGGTTCGATTGATTCAGTTCAGATGAGGGAGGATGAGTTGTGTGCGGATTTTGTAACCCGCTTCGTTCGGATGCAGTTTATCTTCGACAAAGATATCGGTACGGGGCATGCCGTCAGGTCCGAGCATGGCGTCAAACAAGTCGACGAAGCCCAGGTTTGGGCCTGAGGTGCAAAATTCCTTAATCAGTCGATTCGCTTCCTTTTGCTTTTCAGCTTGTGACCATCTTGCGGGGCTTGCATTGATTCCCAGGTACACAATACGTGTCTGGGGAAGTTTCGATCGAACTTTGGCAACGTAGGTTTTGAAGTCGGCAAACACTTGTTCCGGTGATTTGCCGTTATTGATATCGTTGCCACCAGCCTGGATCAGGATCAATTTGGGTTTGTAGGGAAGTGCGATCTGATCTGCGTAGAAGATATTGTCTGCAAGGGTCGAACCACCGAAGCCTCGGTTAAAGACGGTGTGCTGCGGAAAATCCTCAGCGAGTGTTTTCCACAATCGGATGCTCGATGCTCCGGCGAAAAGGATTGCTCCTGATGGAGGTGGATTGATTTTGTCAGCGGCCTGAAAGGCGAGAATTTCGTTATCAAATTTGTAGGGGCCATCCATCGGTCGCCAGAGCCATCGCAGTGCGTCAGGGAGCGTTGCGCCGCCATGGTTTCCGCTGTGTCCTCCATGTCCCCAGACCGTCTTGACGTCGTATTTTGCAAATTGCAGTGAGGATTCCATTTCGAGGTTCGCGAGCCACCAGTTTCCGTGCTCGTTATTAAGGTCGCGGTCCCCGTCCTGAAGGAAGACGCGAATTGGCTTGCGTGGCGTTTTGCGGATCAATGCCTGGTAATTGTGACCACCACGGATATTGGTAAAGCTTCCGATATGGCTGAGGACTTTTCGGAAAACGTCTGGCCGTTCCCAGGCGACTGTCCAGGCACAGATTCCTCCTGATGACGCACCGCAGATCGCTCGTTGCACAGGGTCCTTTGTCAGATTGTAAGTTTTCGCGACTTCTGGAAGGATTTCATCAATGATCAGTTTGGAGTACTGGTCGCTGAGTGTGTCGTATTCGACGCTGCGGTTATTGGCTTGCCATCGCGATTCTGGAAGCTTTTCACCCCGATGACCAGGGTCGATGAAGATTCCGATGATCGGAGGAATTTCCTTCCTGTGGATCAGGTTGTCCAAGACAACGGGGGCGCGGTATTCACCTGTTTTATTAACATAAGCATGACCATCCTGAAAAACCATTACAGCTGTCGGCTTCGCGGCGTCATACTGTGCGGGAACGTAGACGTAATAGTCTCGAACGGTTCCCTCAAAGACTCTGCTGGTCCACGAATGCTTCGTAACCTTTCCCTCAGGAACACCTGCGATGGCGTTTGAGTCTGGTCCGAGGTCGTATTTTTGTGGTTCAAGCGGCTTTTCCGACTGGGCCGACAACGTCGATACGATCATCAGCGGGAACAGCAGGCAGGGGGTGAGCAAACGCACGGCGAAGACTCCTGTAAGAGTAATAAATCCATGTGGATTCACTACGATAAGAGTCTGATGGTCGCTGCGAAAGAGATCAGGGGTAACTTCTTAAACGGTAGTCAGTTTTGGCGACTGTTTCCAACGATTGAACATCTCAACGTCCTTCTTCAGAAAATCATGTGATTGGAATGGTGAATCCAACTCGCTGACGACCAGTTTTGAGAATCCATGGTTTGCCAGCCGTGTCATGACTTCTGTCGCCAATTCCTCGTTGTAGTGGACAGGCTGATGCTCTTCGCCGCCGGGTTGATAACCAGGAAGATGGACATGTTGAAGCTTGCCAGCATGTTTCACCAGAAAGCGTTCGACGTGGTCCATCAACGTCGCAAAGGGTGCGTCATGCAACGTAAATTTCCAGAGATGTTCGACATCCAGAGTCAGTCCAGGGCTTCGCTCGGCCCACTGCTCGAATCGATCCAGATCGAGTACATGATTCTCAATCGCCAGATCGAGTTTTGGATCTAACTTGAGGAGTGCTCCCTGGTGCCGATCAAACATCGGTTGGTGAATGACCATCGCCGTGCAGTTCAAACACTGGTAAAGCTTCACAGCCGATCGCAACGCGTCATCGGAGATCGGTCCGCCATTTGGGAAATGCAATGCATATCGGAAAGGATAGTTGCTCGCGAGGTCAGCGATCTCATCCACGTGTCCAAGTAACTCTGAGTCAAGCCAGAATTCGACAGCTTGAAAACCGGCGGCAAGGGCCGTTTCGAAGGCTTGCTGGCGGGGTTTAAATTTTGTCGCTAACGTCAACATGTCTTATCCAGATAGTCTTTGATTGAATTCATTTTACAGGCATTTTGTTTGCCTGGATCTTAATTCATGCGAAGGGTGATTTAGCACGAATGCCTGTCAGTTTAACACGGCGGACAACTCAATAAGAAGTGTTTGAGAATCTTGAGGATCGGCAATCAGAGTTCTGTCAGTTTTCGGCAGCCGGGCGATCGTGGCTAATTTTTTGTGAATTTTCTTACCGTATTCGACTAGCATCGAAATGTGACATAAGCTATTTTCCACGCACCCTCGCATTCTTGTACATGAGAAGTGCTTGGCCCCAGCAATCAGAAGGACAAGGAGGTCCGCATGAGCTCAGGGAATACTTCGAGATCCGGTTTGCGCCGACCTCAATGTGACGTTCAAATTCGCTGGATGATCCGTCGGGATATGCCCGAGGTTCTGGATATCGAGCGACTCAGTTTTGAGTTTGCCTGGACGGAAGAGGACTTTCTTTGCTGTTTGCGCCAGCGCAATTGCATTGGAATGGTTGCTGAGCGTCAAGAACGCATAGTCGGTTTTATGATTTATGAGTTGTTGAAATCTCAACTTCACGTATTGAATTTCGCGGTTGCTCCGTGGTCGCGTCGTCAAGGCGTCGGTCGCCAGATGGTCGAAAAACTCGTGAACAAACTGTCACAGCAGCGCCGAGAGGAAATCACGCTTGAGGTTCGCGAAACGAACCTTGCCGCTCAGCTCTTTTTCAAGCACCAAGGTCTGGCTGCCAGTTCGGTCCTTCGAGGCCACTACGAAGACACTGACGAAGACGCTTATGTGATGTCGTATAATCTCTATCCTTGTGATGAGCAGATCATTCCATTTGCATCGCGTAAAAAAGTCAATGGGCCTGACTCCGACGCCGAAGCCGCGTGACCCTTTAACAAGATCAAGACGGTTCACTTGTCGCTCCAATCGATCCTGGAGCACTCGTTGTTATTTAATAAGGCCCGGCGAGCGAAGGCGAACGTCAGCGGAACGCAACGTCGACGAACGTGTGACAGCGCACCAGGCTTTTACGCCGAGCACGGCATTTGGTCTGTCAGCACGCTTCACTTGCCGCACGGCAGTAACCCCATCGTTTCAGGGAAGCCCGCCATCAGGTTGAGATTCTGAATCGCAACTCCGGATGCCCCTTTGATCAGGTTGTCGAGGCACGCGATGATGACAATTCGCCCTTTGACGACCCGAACGGTGATGTCGCAAAAGTTCGTGTAGGTGCAGTCCTTCGTTGCGGGCAAATGGTCAACAACTCGAATAAACGGCTTGCCCTCGTAGAACCGGCGGTATTCGTCCAGCAATTCTTCCTGAGTGACCGATCGAGTCGGTTTGGCGTAGATCGTTGCGAGGATTCCGCGGTCCATTGGCACCAAATGTGGCGTGAATAGAACTTCAACACTTTTCCCGGAAGCGGTCGTAAGAACCTGTTCGATTTCGGGCATGTGTCGATGGGTTCCGACGCTATAAGCCGAAAAGTTTTCGTTACATTCAGCGAACAAGGTATTCAATTTCGGTGTTCGTCCGGCGCCACTAACGCCACTTTTGGCGTCGATAATGATCCCTGTCGGCTCAACAAGTCCACCACAAATTGCCGGTGCTAAAGCGAGAATGGAAGTACTCGTATAGCATCCGGGGTTTGCTACGAGATTCGCTGGTTTAATCCGATCAGCGAACAATTCTGGCAGTCCATAAGGAGTGGATGCCAGCCGAGTCGGATCCGTATGAACATGTCCGTACCACTGGGCGTAGACATCTGGATCAGTCAAACGATAGTCGGCACTCAAGTCAATCACTCGACAACCTGCGGCCAGATATTCTGGAACGACCGCCATACTGGCGACATGCGGCAATGCGCAGAAGACATATTGAGCTCGTTTGGCAACTTCCGACGGTTTCAAGTCTTCGCAATGAATATCGATCCGGCCCGTCAGGCTGGGGTGGACGGTTGAAACGTGTGGAGCCCCCTCCTGTCGAGACGTCAGGGCCGTGAGTTTTACTTTTGGGTGATTCACGATGATCCGAATCAGTTCGAGAGCCGTATAACCTGTTGCTCCCAGGATGCCGACATTGATCATTTTAATCGAATTCTTTCTTGCGAATGGTCAAGGTTGATGCCTCGCAAGTATTGTTGCGGACGCCATTGTTTCAAACAAGGTTAGACAGTCGGTCGACGATGTCGAGTCTGTTTGAGGTGAGGATACTTTCGCTCCACCCAAAAGCATCGTCGCCGGTTTTTTTTAAATCGGCTGATTCTCATCGCTTTTTCGGCTTCAGTTTCACGGTCAAATGATCAATTTGAAACTCCAGGCCAGCCGGATCAAACAGGAGTTTAAAAAACTCTTTTGCAGATGCTTTTTTTACGTCGATCTGAACCTTTTGTTCGAGATCAACACCCGCCTCGTTCAGTTCGTCAGAGTCGTAATCAAAGTTGATCGCCGATTCCTCGAGTTTCTTGAGCAATGTACTGAGGGGGACTCGTTCGGCTTTCAATGTGAATAACTGCTTTTGCAGCGGCTGTGGCGGTTCGATTTTGATCGGACTGTTCACACGGTCGCCACGCAGGAAGGCGGCGACCGCTTCGTGTTCTTCCAGTAGCCCTTTGACCGAGATTTCGGTTTTCCATACTTCGGCTTCCAGTTGTGGGAAGCGTTCACGAACCTCGTTGATGACATCAGATGGTTTTTGCTTCGAATGATGCTTCCGCTCCAGCGCGACAACATCAGGGATCGGAATCAGTTCGATCGCCGCCCCTTTATCGATCCAGCGAAAAGTAAGGTCGAATTGAATCAGGACAACGGATACTGCTTCGACGATTGTAACGTCAGGCAAGACCATGCCTGCCCATAAATCGTACGGGATGAGTTGGCCATTTGAGATGCTTACGGGAACCTGTTGAGCGAACTTCTCCAGAATCTCGAGCGGTGAATCCAAGTCCTTAGATTCGAATGTTTTCCGTTGCAGCAATTCCGATCGCCGCGACTTGGGGACGGAGAATTCTTTTGACTGCAAATCGAGTTCTCGAAGCTCAATCAGAGTTCTCAGGCGTTTCGTCGCTGATTTAGGTCCCAGAAAAACGATGTTTTCAGGTATCGTTGCGTCGCCGTTGACTTGCCGCGCAATTCCCGTCAGGCCTGTTCTCAGCGAGACATTATTCACATCGATTGGAGCCTCGACAGACGGGTCCAGTCGTCGATCAAGTATGATGGAGATACGCCGGTCTGCTGCAACTTCTTTCAAAAGTTGCCGAAATTCAATGCTCGACCAACTTCCTGAGAACGGACGATCCAATTCCTGGCGAAAATTCGTGTCGGTCAACCAATTTGTTGATCCATTTTCTTTCGACAAGGGTTCAATCTGGTTGAGCGATCCAACAACGAGCATAATGGCAATAGGAGCAAACACGTGCAAATCTCCGTCGCTTCAATTCGATAAAAATCCCGCGTAGCGAATGCTAAATGCCAATGTTACCATGATATCGCATCAATTCTCCGTCTGTTCATCAAAATCGGAGTCCTGAAATCGGGTCACTTCGGGATTTGTGGCATCTGATCACGGATCGATCAACTCTTTTACAACTAACAACACAGCCGATGGTTTAATCGCTTCGTGAACTGCTGAAAAACTTTGACGAATTTCCCCTTGATAAGAAGAGCCGCCACATCATGCTTCCGACACACGCCGTCGGCATCGACTTGGGAACGACTTATTCCTGTATTGCCTACTTGAATGAGCACGGCGAACCGATTTCGATTCCAAACAAAGATGGTGAACTTTCGACCCCGTCCGCCGTGTTGTTCGACGGTAACGATGTCATCGTCGGTACCGAGGCGATGCGGAATTCGATCCGACATTCCGATCGAGTTGTCGTCCACGCCAAACGCTACATGGGCAGCCCATCTCATCGCTGGAAGATCGCAGGCAAAAGTTATTCTCCGGTCGACATCAGTACGTATATTCTGAAATCAATGCTTGATTCGGCGCGGGAAAAGATCGGCCCCGTCACGAGTGCCGTCATCACCGTTCCCGCCCAGTTCAGTGACGTTCAGCGTCAGGCCACCGCAGAAGCTGGTAAGCGAGCCGGTCTGACGAATGTCGATATTATCAATGAACCTGTTGCAGCGGCGTTATGTTTCGTGCTGGGAACCGAAGGGATCTGGTTTACGGAACTTGCTACAACACAAACAGTCATGGTTGTCGACCTCGGTGGTGGCACGTTCGATCTGTCGCTGGTCAAATATCAAAAGAACGAAGTCAGTGTGCTGGCCAGCGGTGGCGATCTTCATCTCGGAGGGCTCGACTGGAATAAGGCTCTCGAAGTTGCCATCGGAAAACAGTTTCAGAAGGAGTTTGGTATCGATCCGATGAAGGATCGAGAGAGCGCACAGGCACTTTCTCTGGAAGCAGAGCAGACAAAACGAAGCCTGTCGGTACGTCCGAAAGCCGCCTTAACGGTTGCTGCGGGGGGGCAGCGCAAGACATATCAGGTCGAAGTAGAACAATTCGAACGACTCACGAAAGATCTTGTCGATCGCATGGAAAAGCTGACTCTTGGCTTGTTGGAAGAACGTAAGATGGGGTGGGCTAAGGTCGACGTCGTTTTGACGACGGGTGGATCTTCGCGAATGCCAATGGTCCGCTCGATGCTCAAACGATTAAGCGGTCGAACACTCAATACCTCACTTTCGCCTGATCAATCGATCGCTCACGGAGCGACCTATTATTCCGGGATGCTGCTGACCAACAGCACGTTTGCCAAGTCGATCCTCAATCCAACTGCGGCCGCTCGACTGGCCCAATTCAAACAAAAAAGTACTAATGCCCGAGGTTTCGGTATCCTCATTCGAGATCACGACACAGGCATGCGTATCCCCCACTATATTCTGCCTCCCCATACTCAACTGCCGACGTCGGTCTCGCAGATTTATGGAACCGTCAAAGACAATCAGCGACGAGTACATCTGCGAATTGTGGAAAGTGGTACCGCAGCAGACGCCGCTTATGTCGAACTTGGAACGTGCATCATTGAGCCGTTGCCGGAGAACTTGCCGGAAGGGACTGAGATCGAAGTGACAATTACTTACGATGAACAGGCTCGAGTTCATGTCGGGGCCAAAGTGCTGGCGACCGGGCAGGAAACTCAAACAGAAATTATTCGCCCCGAAAACCTCGTTGTCAGTGCACTGAACGAAGAACTCGAAGTCGCCGATGTTAAGGTCAAGTCAGATCTCGCGATGGGGCCGACCCCGTCTGATACTGTTACCGCGCCGCCTGTCTTAGCCGCCCAGCCCAAGGCGACCATCAAGCCGATCGCACCCACGAATTCCAGCTTGGCAGCGAAATCTGGAATTCTAAGCTTGTCGAGTATTGAGAATTCAATTCAGCCGATCCCGCTCTGCAATCAGTGTGGCGAGCCGATTGATTCAAAGGGAAAATGTGCGAGTTGTGATTCCAAGTCAAGTTCTGCAAAGCCTGCAACAAAACCGGGGGCTCCTGGTCGGACAGCAACCGGTACGACCAAGATCGCTTCGAGTAGCTCCATCAAGTCAGCACCATTGCCAGCAATTCCCAAGAAGTCTTCGACTTCCGAAAGTTTATTATACGACGAAGATTCGATCATTGAATTGCTGGATGAGCCTGAAGGCCCCGACAAACCTCAGTTAAAGCAAGCCGCTCCTTCCACGACACCGCCGGTGAAAGCCAAAATCAAGCCTCCACCGATTCCTTCCAAGGGTGCGTCACAAGTCAAGCTTGTCCCTGGAAAGCCGTTGGAATCATCTCGGTCAGAACCGGAAGACGATAGTGCATTCTGGGAAGCGATTGGACAGGATTAATCAGTTCGAAAAAAACTGTCACGCGAGGATTTCATGGATGACGTGACCATGAACATCCGTCAGTCGTCGGTCGATGCCGTTATTACGGAACGTCAGCTTCGTATGGTCAATGCCAAGAAGTTGAAGCATCGTCGCGTGGATGTCATAGACTTGCGTCGGATTGGCTCGGTCGAGCGGTTTGTAACCCCACTCGTCACTAAGACCGTAAGTTGTTCCACCCCGAATTCCACCGCCTGCCAGCCAGTTCGTAAAGACGAACGGATTGTGGTCGCGTCCTTTTCCCCCTTGAGCGCATGGCATACGACCAAACTCGGTCGTCCAATGGATGATCGTGTCTTCGAGCATGCCACGTTGCTTCAGGTCGGCGATCAGTGCCGCAGCACCACGCGACATTCCCAGTGCAAGTGGACCATGATCGCGAGGGATATCTTCGTGTGAGTCCCAGTTTCGGCGAGGAAATCCGTTATCACATCCTGACCAGATTTGAACGAATCGCACGCCGCGTTCCAACAGTCGCCGCGCGATCAGGCATTTCCGACCGAAAATGTCGGTCTCTTCTTCCGCGTTGATTTCCTTGGGAAATTCGCCCAGTCCATGATCGAGTCCGTACATTTTGAGGATGTGTTTCGGTTCACCGGAAATGTCCAGTGCATCGGGCGCAGCCAACTGCATACGCGCGGCGAGTTCGTAGGACTTAATTCGTGCTTCGAGTCTGCTGTCTCCCGGTCGCGTTTGTGCATGTCGACGATTCAACCGGTTCATCACGTCCAGTCCGGCGGCGTCTGAGGCTTTTGTCACGAGTCCTTCGCGAGACGGAAACAGGTCTTCGATCGGGTTAGCAGCACCGGGACGAATGAGTGTTCCCTGGTGACGAGCCGGCAGAAATGCAGAATCCCAGTTCTTCTGGCCGTTCGAAGGGAAGCCTCGGTGATCGGGCATCACGATAAATGTGGGAAGGTTGTCATTCATACTCCCCAAGCCATAGCTGACCCACGCTCCCATTCCGGGGAAACCAGGCATTTGAAAGCCCGTGGCTTGCAGCAACGTGGCTGAGCTATGGACTCCCGTTTTGCCGACAAGATTGTGAATAAAAGCCATTTCGTCGACCACGGTTCCTAACGGAGCGCTGATTTCCGAAAGCTGTTTTCCACATTGACCGTACGATTGCCATTTCCAGGGTGAGGCGAACGTCGCACCATGGCCGTTCTGGAACAGTTCCACTTTCTCACCGGGGTCCCACGGTTGGCCATCCCGTTTGGTAAGTTCCGGCTTATGGTCGTACAGGTCGATATGACTGGCGGCACCGGCCATAAAAAGCTGGACTACACGAGTCGCCTTAGGTGGTACGTGCAGAAACTCCAGCACGCCATCGTGATTTTGATGACCGATCGCCGACGATTCTGCTCTTGTCAGTGAATCGTCGCGCCCGAGCAAACTGGCCAACGCCAGACCGCCCAAACCTCCACCGTAATGCCACAGCAGGTCGCGGCGAGATAGCATGGTGTGACCAATCACAAAATTGAAAATTGCGAACGACCGTAGTGTGGGCTTCAGCCCGTGCAAAAGAGATCTTTGCGGGCATGAAACCGACACGAAAAACCGAAAGCCGCAAGGTGTGCGGGCAGTCAGCCTGCAAGATCAATGACTTAGAATATAAGATCCCGCCATCGGATATGCGAGGTAGAGCAATGCGATGACAACCCCTGAGTCAGCATCGATTGTAAGTGTCATTTTTCGGAGCGGTCTATCGAAACGTCTTGAAGCAGCTTTTTCAAAATCTCTTCGGTCTGTTCACCCTTGATTCTTTTCACTTCCTCGCCTTTGGAAACAAGAATAAAGCAAGGAATTGATTCGACGTTGTATTGTTGCGTCAGTTCGCGATCACGATCGACATCGACGACACGAATAGGCAGTCCCTGTTTTTTCAGCCTGGCGATCAAGGGAACCAATCTCTGACAAGGACGGCACCAGTTGCCTGTGAAATACAAAACTTGGTTCGAGTTCCTCAGGTCGGGTAATTGACCAGTTTCCAGTGGCATTGTTTCATCGGGTTGAGGAACAAATGCTCGTGGTGGATTGTCCTTCTGTTCGATCAGTTCACTCAGGCGGCGCACTTCGTCTCGCAGTAATTGGACGTCGTTCCGAAGTTGTTTCATTTCTGAAACGTCGCGTTTTCCCAACTGATTTTTTTTGTTTGGTTTATCTTTTGTTTTTTTGGAACCATTTAGAGCTTCGGAATCTGGCGTTGCCGGGACAACTTTCAGTCGCGGGATCACTTCTTCGTAGAATTGTTTTCCAATCTGAAGAATCACTCTGGCGTCGTCTTCAGTTGTTGTCGTACCAGTGAGGACGGCAGCGGTGTTGCGAATCTCAATCACGCGGATCTGAGCCTTTGGCACCGCCGATTTGATTGCCTGATCGATCTCGGATGTGTCGGACTCAACGACAATTTGAAGTTCACATTTTTTAAACAATTCAATCTTATCATCGTCGGCTTCGTCGCCGGCGATGTATTGCAAAGTGGCTGTCCCTTTACGGAGCGCGAACAAAAGCAAAGCGTTGCCATCGCCTCCCGACACTTCAAGCACGGGATCATGAGCGGGAAACAATTGGCGCCATTCGCGATTATCGGGTGTTTTCGAACCCGCCGGGGCGCCAACCTGCTGATTATTGAATAACATCCAAGCCACGGTACCAACTTCTGCCGTGTAGGGAAGTTTTAACGTCCATCCTTTCGTGACCTTCATCCGAAAACGCCCCGGTTTTGGTGCAAATGAAAATATCGAGAATGGCCCATCTGATTGAGTCAGGTCGGTAACATCGACAATTTCCTGACCACTCAATTCTTTTGACTTGGCCGGTTTTTCTCGTAGCTTCTCGTCGGCGTATGCCGGTAACGAAACTGCAATCTCTGAAAGAGACGCCATCGCAATCAGGCAGATCGCCAAGTGAAATGCGCAAGCCGCTTGGATGGGTCTCAACATAAATCGACTCCTTTCGACGCTTATGAACGAGTCACCTGCTTGTGACGTCTAAGAATCCTGACTGGTTAGCCGGCGAAGCTAAGCCAAAGTCAGCATCATCATTGCGTGGTGATGAGTTTCTGTAAATTGAAAATGGCGAACCAAAATCCGTAGCATGGGTTCGGCCCGTGCGATATTCACTAGTTTTTCAGAAGTTCTATAAAAGCAGGCGACATTGCTATTCGCGATTGTTTCCCGCCAACCACTTTGCCAGTTCCTTCAGGGCGAGTTCATCCATGCCAGAAACTAGCTCAAGCCGGTGGACATCATGAACTGCTAGAATGTGGTCCGTGTGAAACACGATATCGTCACCCTGGCTCAGGCCGTGCAGTCGTGCTTCCACCAGAGGATTATCAACGATCCCTCGAAGGTAACCGCCGCTGTGTTCTGTAATGCGGACCCAGAAATCCTCGCCCCAGCCTCGCGACGGGACGTTTTGTTTTGGAAGCGGCACCAGTGATGCAGGATGATTGTGTCGAAGAATCGGCTTGGAAAGTTCACCGTGACACGACGGACATGAACACTTCTCAGCAGCATCTTCGTGAACTGAAAATCGAGGCGAATCAATCCGAAGTTCGACAAACTGACCGGGGATGATGTGCCTTTTGATCACGTCAGGAGGAATCTGGAAATGTTCGGGGTTCTCAATGTGCATGGAGACCCCGTTCACCAACTGATAGTCGTTGGAGAATTTCTGTTCCAGGAGTCGTTGTTGCAGATGTTGATTAAATTCGCTCATCAATGACTACCTGGTCTTTTCTCGTTCTAACGTGAGGAAAAGCACATCACTGCCCGGCAGAGAGGCAAAGTCGCCGGGCCGTCCCTTTCCTGATGGAGCCACGCAAAACTTCAGAAATGTGTCACTGAATTCGTAAATCCCCAAAGATTGTCTCCCGGCATCATCACCGACAACTGTCATGAAGTCGATCATCTTGGGGCTTTTGGTGGGATCAAGGCTGCTGGTTCCCTGGGCGACTTCTCGCCCGTCGACGTTAAGGTTCCATGAACCATCTGCGCCGATAACGACCTTAAGTTTCCTGGCGTCCTCGTCCCCCGCCTTGTTGCCGTTCGTTTCCAAGGCGACGACAGTCCACGTTCCCTCGATTCGCTTCCGGTCGCGTTTGATGCTGTCTTCTTTTTCTCGTTCAAACGTTACGAGAATATGTTCATTACCAGTGTTGGAGGAAAAATCCGCTGGCCGTGTTTTTCCGGGCGGAGCGAAACAAAGTTTGCGAGTATTTTCGCCGAGTTCGTAAATTCCGAGGTACAGATTATCTTTCCCGCCCCCCTGGGTAGGCCTGATATCGATGGTCTTAATCTTTTTCGTGGGGTCGATGTTGGTCGTCCCCCGGCTAACTTCTTTGCCCTCGGAATGAAGACTCCATGTTCCATCAGAACCGTTCACTACGGTGAGCTTCCTGGCGTCCTCGTCCGCCACCTTGTTGCCGTTCACTTCCAGTGCAACGATCCTCCATGTCCCCTCGATCAACTGGCGGTCTTTCTTGATCGCGTCCAAATTTGAATCGTCGGCGGATGTAATCGGTCCTTTTACTGAGAGGATGACTCCAGCGAACAAACAACCGCGAATGAAATTTCTCATGATGAATATCCGGAGGGAATGAGGCGATACCGTCGTCGTAATTCCAATGATTTTCCTGGTGTCAGCCAACATGCACATTGGCAATGATCATGTCGATTTCTGCTAAGGCAAGCGCTCTTACGGTCGTTTCGTGGACATTACCTGTTGATGTCAGCTGCAAAAGTACGGTCATCAGTGTTTCGTCGTCAGGGGGCTTCGAGAATCAGCATGCCGTCGAACTCACCTAATGTCCAATAAATGTTCGTGACCTTTGCCCCCCCCAGTTTTTTTGCTGCCGCTTTGAAGGCTGCCACACGCTTCGAGTTGTCGTCAATCCCTTTGAAGCCCTGCTGATTAAATTTGATGTTAGTGATAAATGTGACCATCTGAGGATTCCCTTCAAGAAACTGAAAAAAGAAGCGTACGGTTATTCGGGCTTCGGCAATCCTGCGTTCATTATGGCGTGACCGGCGATATCTCAACAACACCCCCGGATTTATCGTCTGGTATCACGAAGATGGCGAGCCGCTTTACTCGCGATTAGTGGGTTCATACGATGCCCTGTCACCATTCGGTGGCCTGATAAAAATCGACATCGTTACTCATTAGGTAAGGCACAAGATCATGCGCATGCGAAATTGTTTCTTTGGATTGGTTCGGGCATTCGTCGTTGGAGCAGCGGTCTGGACGGCAGGGCAGTCCGGATTTGCAGCTGACGAATATGCTTATGACCTCGTTCATTCGTCCGTCACGTTTAAGGCACGTCATCTCGATATCAGTTGGATTCATGGACGATTCAACGACGTCGACGGAAAATTCTCGATCGATCGCGAACAACCCTCGAAATCAACGTTCCATCTGGTCATCAAAACCGAAAGTGTTGATACGGCGAACAAAGCCCGCGACGAACACCTGCGCCAACCCGACTACTTCGATACCAAGCAGTTTCCCACGATCGAATTCAAAAGCACGAGCACGAAGGCTGTTGAAGGGGGATATGAAGTGACGGGCGACTTCACGATGCACGGCACGACCAAGAAAATTACCTTCATTCTGAAGGGTGGCAAAGAACATCAATTCAAGGACATCAAGCGAGTTGCCTTCTCGACCGAACTGACACTCAAGCGAAGCGACTTCGGCTTTGACAAGAACGCCATCGGACCGATCGGTGACGAGGCGATCATTCTGATCGATTGCGAAGGTATGCGTAAGTAACTGTGCCTGACCCAAAGCTCTATCTGCTGGCGATGGCGTCATCCGCCATCGCCAGCCTGTTATTCGTGCTGTTGACCACCGCAGTGGCTCGCCCTGTGGGCGCGGCTCGGTTGAATATCACCTCGATCCTGGCGATTGGTTTCGGTCTGGTGGTCGGCTACGGCGTCTTGAGGCTGAGATTGGCCTGGCCGCCAGCGAATGGCCTCGACCGGTTGTTACTGATCATCGTTCCGTTAGCGTTGGGAATTGAGCTGATCGCCGGGTTACCGCAAGTCCCGCGCTCGGTCGCCTGGTTGATGCGAGTCTGTCAGGCTGCCGTAGCTCCGCGAATACTTCTCCATGGTTCCGTCTACTTGAGCGGTCCTGGCAGTAATCGGGACCTGTGGCAGTCTGCCGCTCAACTTGTTTTATGCAGTCTCTTGTTGATCGGATTGTGGCGACTGCTGACGTTGTTGTCTGAGCGTTCGCCAGGAATTTCGATTCCCCTGGCTCTCGCTATGACGACTCAATCTGGGGGCCTGACAATCATGATGGCGGGCTACATCAAAGGGGGAGCAGCGACAATCCCGTTAGCGGCAGCGCTTGTTGGAACGACTGTTGCGACGTACCTGATGAGGAAGGAAAGCAATCTGCGCGGGATTATGGGGATCGGATTGGTGGGGTTATTCGGTGTGTTGTTCATCGGCCGATTTTTTGGTCGCCTTTCGACCGTCTGTGCGCTGACGCTGCTTGTGACACCGCTCTTACTCTGGGTCTCAGAAATGCCCCTGCTGAAGCATCGAAAGCCGTGGCTCGTCGCATCGCTCAGTTTTTTGCTGATTGCAATTCCACTGGCGGTGATACTGGTCCTCGCGAAACAAGACTTTGATCTCAAAATGGCCCCATTGTTGTGACGCTTAGTCGACAGGTGCCACAACCATTAGATCAGCACTACGAGCTGAAAATGTGGAACTTGTTGGACCACACACAGTCTAATAAATCCGCTTCCATCGTTTGAAAGCACGAACGTCAGCTGGCGTCAGTGCGAACCATTCGTTTTTCAAACGCTTCTCGGTAAATCGTCGATGCCAATATGTTTCAATGCCCACCGGGTCGTCAGTCTTGATGACGTGTATAGGGTCAAGCGGCAATGGAAGTTCAACAGCGATCTCGCCCTCCCGTCGCATTGGGTTGTACGTCCTGCCGATCTTGTACTCGCGGCGCGAGCCATGCTTTAAGAGGTAAACATAGCCTGCGGCGGGCTTATCTGACGTTCCATCCAATTGAGGCAAACATGCGTCGATTGGTTCGTTAACGAGCGGAATGACGTCGTCAAACCCCTCACGTGCGCTACAGTACTCGATTATTTTCGCTGCGCGTTCGGACTTGGCTCCGAGCCGACGGAACGACTCCCGATTCGGAAACGTTTTGTCGACTCGGCGTTTGACTATGAGATCCCCTTCAATGGGAAATCGCCCAAGTTCGCGCGTAAGCTGGACGTACTTTTGGATCAGGAATTCGTCATCATACGATTTAGTGAATGTGTTTGGAGCACATCCGGCCTCGCGAATTGCATCGCCCCACCGAAGCCAATATTTCGGATACCAATCCGCTTTGGTGGCCCCCGTTTCAGACTCGAACTTCTGGCTCCCTGGCGCCTTGCCATCGTTAGTCGCTGCCATTCGCCGAATCGTCTCGAGAATCTGTGACTTCTCCATGCCGACATTGCCTTTGGAATTAGACAGAATCACCATTATCTTCACCGTAAGAGAAGATGATGTATCAGCCGAAATTGTTTGTCAAAACGAGAAGAAGGCCTTGATTCAAAGGAATGAAACGCTGACTTTTCGACGGCGCCCGTTCTAGTCGCCACCTCAAAGTCGGCTTCATTGCTTCACCAACTGAATTCAACCGCTTTTCCGAAAATGGACGTTCACGGGGTTTGCGTCCAGTTCTCAAACCTCAGGCCAGGAACTTGTGAAAAATCAACCGAATTTCGTGTGAGGAGTAACGCATTTTCTGTCAGACAAGACGCTGCGATCTTCAAATCCATCGTGCCGATTCGAATTTTCTGTTGCCTGAGCTCCTGAAATTTGTCTGCCGCTGCCGACGAAAAATGCAAAAGAGGTATCGAACAATAAAGTTGAATATGCCGTTGCAGACGAGAATAGATTTCGACTTGTTTCGTTACTTGCGGGACTTTTGCGAGGTATGCCATCCAACCTCGCATTTGTTCTTCGTAGCTGACGATTGAAACAACAATGGTCGTGTCAACCGTAGCCGCAAGCCTTTCTCGAAGAGCGGCCGATTCATCACTTCCCCACTCAAGGCAGCTCAGGTGATCCGTGTCGAGGACAATCATTCGGCGGATTCCTCACCACGATCCGCTTGACGTTCTTCTTGCGCTAGTTTCATCGCTTCTGAGTAAATCAGATCGTCCTTGAACGCACCGGAAATTCGCTCCCACCATCGTGTTTCGCTTGTGTCGTTTCCGGTCACTTTTTCGAGGCGGCGCATTTTTTGTTCGAGTAGCGTCAAACGCTCTTCAACACGATCTGCCGACATTGATTGGCTCCTTTGTGTCAAAACCTTCATGATTGTTGAGAGTTTCAGTCGTCTTGCAAAGATTGAAATCGGAATTTCCGTTGTTACGGTCGACGATGTGTTACTCTTCGCATGGGATTACGGGACGTCTAAGGATGTCTATTGTGGAAAAACTGCATCGCTGACTTCGCATCATGTGCCGTTCCCAAAGGATCTTTTCCAAAGGAATGCGCCATGCGTCAGAAAAAAACGGTTCGCTTTGCGACGTCTGCCAAACTACTCGGGTTGCCACTTTTGGTGATCGCTTGCGGACCGGATGCATCCAAGGGAGAAACACGGGGGTGGGCACGTGGAATCATTGCCATTGGTGATGTGGCGACGGGATTAATCGCGATTGGAGGCCTCGCAGGGGGTGGCATCGCCGTTGGCGGACTCTCATTGGGAGCACTCGGCGTCGGAGGGGTTTCACTTGGTGGCATCATCCTCGGCGGCGTGGCGATTGGATATCTGGCACTTGGAGGAGTCGCTATCGGGAACTACGCGAAAGGTGGAGCGGCCGTCGGAACTTATGTGGTCAGCTCTGAGCGCCGCGATCCCGAAGCAGTACGCGTCTTCAACTCGCTGATCCCTGGAGGTTCTCAACCGGCGAAGGATGACGCTGCGAAACCAGTGAAAGATAAAGAAGTCGTGCCCGCAACTGAAGGGAATTCGGTGACTGCTGATCCGTCTGAAAAGGCAAATCCCTGAGAAGAATGCCTGGTGACGTGACTCTTCGGAGTTGGCAGACACCAACTTCTTGTCGGGCGATAACTACGCGACAACTCTTGAGACAGTTCTTGAATTGGCATTAGAAGGGGATCTCGCGTACGCTCGAAGAGGCGCTCGTATGATCGCCCGTTTTGATGTAAGTCAATCTCCGCTTGGTCCTTCGTAGGGTAAGACGAATTGTGGCTTTAAACTCCGCAACAAAACACGTGGCGACGGTCGTCTGGGAACGAAGAAGAGCGAACGAAACCGATTGCACGTACAGCAGAAGACATGATTGGTATTTCGATGGTGGCACGGTCGTCCCCGCATCGTCGTCGCCTCAGGTTGTTCCGGTCCCGATGTCGGACCCCACAGGAGTGGACCCGGAAGAGGCGTTCGTCGCCAGTTTGTCGAGTTGCCACATGCTGTGGTTTCTTTCAATCGCTGCCAAGCGAGGGTTCGTGGTCGAAAACTATCGAGACGATGCGGAAGGTGTCATGGAAAAAAACGATGATGGCCGACTGGCGATCACGGTTGTCACACTTCGTCCAAACGCCGTATTCGCCGGGAACAAGATCCCGTCGGGGGAAGAAATCCGCCAACTCCACGACGAGGCACATAACGAGTGTTTTATCGCAAATTCCGTCAAGTCGAACGTGCGGTGCTTGGCAGTAATCTAATACACGTAGTGGATTGTTTCGTCGTCGCGTCCAAGGAAGAATCATGAACCGAGCATCGGCCCTTTTTCTGATGGTAGGCGTCATCGTTGTTTCCAGTCTGCAAGCTGAGGAGACTACGACGATTTCCGAACCGAAGCGGGGCGACACCGGCGTGCTTATCCATGAGGTCCAGTCGTCGTATCAGGCCGGGACCACGCTGATTCGGGTGCTGCAGCCAGATACGCTGTTGATCGACAAAAAATACCCGGTGATTTACGTGTTGCCTGTCGAGGCCGGGACCGAGAGCCGGTACGGGGACGGATTGAGTGAGGTCAAGAAACTCGACCTTCACAACAAGTTTGGGGCCGTATTTGTAGCTCCGACATTTTTTCACCTGCCGTGGTACGCCGACCATCCGACGAATGCCGCAATCCGACAGGAGAGTTTTTTTATTAAGGTGATCGTCCCGTTTATCGATAAGAACTATCCGGTGCGGGCTGAGACCGAGGGGCGGTTATTACTCGGTTTCAGCAAGTCTGGCTGGGGGGCGTGGTCGTTAATTCTGCGACATCCAGACCTGTTCGGAAAAGCGATTGCTTGGGACGCTCCGCTGATGATGGCCAAGCCGGGGATGTACGGCAGTGGCGACATTTTCGGCACGGCCGATAACTTTGAAAATTATCGGGTGAGTAAACTGCTGGTGGACAACGCGGACAAATTTTCAAACGAAAAGAAAAAGCGGTTGGTGCTGATGGGTTACGGGAATTTCCGAGCCGAACACGTGCGGGTCCAGGCCATGATGGACGAACTGAAAATCGCTCACGAATATCGGGATGGTCCTGAGCGCAAGCATGACTGGCACAGCGGATGGGTGAACGAGGCGGTCGAACTGTTTCTCGGTCAGTAATGAACGAGACGTGGACGTCCATTTTGTCGAAATGAACTACGGGAAAGACCTGGCTGTTGGATTTCGAAAACGTCTTGAACGAGATGATCAATGAGCATCTCTGATTTGCTTCCGGCCCTTCTTCCCGTTCTGAGAACTTCTCAGGCGCGGAACAGGTGGTTTGGATTTGTGAAGATTGGAAGAGTGATTCGCTCACTGTCTTGATGGAGGCCACTGTCGTCGGTAGAGTGATGAGTTTAACTCCACTGAAATTCTATTCATTCTCTCGGGCTAATCCTTTATGAAGTTTTCTATCAAGGAAGACCAGGGGCAGGTCGTGCAGGTCGCCATCAACGGTTGTTTAGTACAATCTGACATCGCGCCTCCTCTGGACCCATTTCGGGCAATTTTGGGGCCAAATGCCTATCAGAAGACAGTTCTGCTAGACATGCAGGATTCGAATTATCTGGATTCGATGTGCATTGGCTGGCTACTTGGTTCGCACAAGCGTTTTCGAGAACAGGGTGGGAAGCTGGTGATTCATTCCTTGCAACCCGTTGCATCAAACGTGATTTCACTGCTCAAGCTGAATAGTATTTTTCAAATTGCAGCCGATACGACAACCGCTTTGCAACTTGCCCAAGGGCAAGGAGAGGTGGTCTAAATGGGGTACGATGGTCGCTTCTCGGGTGATTTTTTTACAAACATGGCTCCTGGCGAGGTTCTGTCTGCCATTATTGAGCGGGCGGCAGACCTGCATGTGAGTGACCTTTTCCTCTTGGCTGAAGAAACAGGCCTTCGCGTCGCTTTTCGGCGCATGGGCGGGATCGAAACTGTGGCAGCCCTGCCGCTGGAAACCGGACGTTCTGTCGTCACGTTGCTGAAGGCGGAAGCGGGCATCGATTTGGGTGACCGACGCAGGCCGCACGAAGGACGTCGTATTCAGACCGTTGGTGACCGCGTGATCGATCTGCGCATCAACATCATTCCGACGCTCTACGGTGAAGACGTCACCGCTCGGCTGCTTGACCGGAAATTTGGACTGCGAACGTTAGAACAAATCGGTTTAACTCGGATTGAGTTAAACAAGATGCAGGCAATGTTAAGCAATCCCAGCGGTCTGATTCTGGTGACTGGGCCGACGGGGACCGGGAAGACGACGACGCTTTATGCTGCGATTCAGTACTTGAATGATGGTACTCGGAAAATAAACACGCTGGAAGATCCGGTCGAATATGCCGTGGCGGGGTTACGCCAATCCCAGGCGAATACCAAGATCGGACTCGATTTTCCCGAACTTCTTCGCAATGTTCTGCGACAATCGGCCGACGTGATTATGATCGGTGAGATTCGCGACGAAGAGACAGCTGCAACGGCCGTTCGTGCGGCGAACAGCGGAACTGTTGTACTTTCAACATTGCATTCGCCAGTCGCCGCTGGTGCGGTGCAAAGCATGGCCGCTTTGGGAGTCAATCGTTATTTCCTCTCAAACTGTCTGCTCGGTGTCGTTGCCCAGCGATTGGTTCGGACTCTCTGCCCAAAATGCCGTGTCGCTTATGACATCAGTGAATCACCCGATACGTTTAGCGATGTCCAATCATTCCTTGAGCCTGGATTCGGGACATATATTTTCGGGCCCGGTTCTTGCGAAGCCTGTTTGCAGCAGGGTTATTCGGGACGAACGGCGATTGTCGAGCTGATGGTATTCAATAAGGCTCTCAGGCAATTGGTTGCCAAAGGCTGCAGCAGTGAAGAACTTCAGACGTTCGCCGTTCAACAGGGAATGCTTGAATTCCGCCGGTCAGCGATGGTCAAAGTTGCGATGGGCGTGACCAGTACCGAAGAAATACTTCGGGAATTGCCTACCGATCAGTTGGGCCTGGACCTGTAACTGATCCATGATTTGCTAAACAGCCGGGAGGGCGTGGCTCCCACTGAGCCGCGCCCTCCCGAGTCATTCACTCGATATCGAGCCAACACGTGGCCCTTTCAAAGAATCTCGAGTGTGGGCATTTTGGGGGCGATCAACAATTGTTTGGCCACCTGCATGGCGACTTGCTCGCAGATGTTAATCAGCGGTGCTCGCGAAGGATTCTCTTCGGAAAATAGAGTCGCGATTCGACCTGCATCGCCTCGCATGCGAATGCCGACTTCAATCGGCAATTCACCAAGGAATGGGACGCCAAGCTCTTCGGCTTTCGACTTGGCTCCGCCTCGCCCAAAGATTTCGCCCGTCATGTTTTCCACAATACCGAGCAGCGGGATCTTGACCTGGTTGAACATGCTGATCGCCTTGATGGCGTCGAGCAAGGCGACCTGTTGCGGCGTGCAGACGACGACGGCACCAGCCAATCCAAGGAGTTGAGACAATGTCAATGAAACATCGCCCGTCCCGGGAGGCAGGTCGATGATCAGGTAATCCAGTTCACCCCAATCAGTGTCTTTCAAGAATTGAGTGATCGCTCGGTGGAGCAGGGGACCGCGCCAAATGACCGCCTGATCGGGCTTCAGAAAGTAGCCCATCGAGATCACTTTGATACCATCAACCATGGCGGGCTGGATACGTTCGATTTCTTCGCCAGATTCCGTAGTTACTTTCATGGCCGTAGGGCGATCGATCGAACCAACCATGTGTGGGATGCTTGGTCCGTAGACATCGGCGTCCATCAATCCGACCTTGGAACCGAGGGTCTGAAGACCGTAGGCCAGTGACGCTGCCACAGTACTTTTTCCGACGCCCCCTTTGCCACTTCCAACTGCGATGACATTCTTGGCCCTCAGGCCGATCGCGCCACCCGACATGTTACCTCGGACAACCGCACTAAATTCGACGTCAACCGTGCTGAGGTCCGAATTTCCCTGTAGCGCAGCGGCGCGAATCGCTTCTGTGATTCGTTCTCGCCGTGGGTAAGCATGAGTCGGAAGTTCGATCTTTACTTTAAGGGTGTTACCGGTAAGTTGCACCCCTTTCAACATGTCGAGTTCTTGCAATGTCCGGCCGATTTCAGGGTCTTTCACCGCTCGGATTCGTTGCAATACCTCAGTTTCTGTCAGCATTTCCATTTCTCATTTCGTTGAAGTCCAGGCTTGGGCCTGGTTTTTTTTCTCGAACTAAAACCTCATCGTTGATGTTTTGCTGAGTTGTAGCAACGACTTTCGTGACCGGCAACAACTCACTCGCGGCCATTTTCGTTGCGAAGTTGGGTTTTACTTAGAATTCCCGTCCTATGAACAGCCGTTCCGATGGTCGGCTATTGGTTCCCGCCATCAGCCTCTATAATTCATAAATGATCGCCAGATGGATGATCCGAGACGGATTTTTTCACCAGGTGCCATCAGCCGCGCTCGCGCCGAGTCACCGCCATCTACTATTTCGAAGTTAGCAAGGAGTGATCGTGGAAGGCAAAAATCCCGATGCTGCGACGCTCGATTCGAGCAAGCATCTTTTCAATGAAACATCACATTCGCCATCACTGACCGATCTCGTCGGATATGAAAAATCGAAAGACATCATCGATTTCTGTTTCATTTCCAATCCGTATTATCCGACGCCGGAAATGCTGGATCTGATGAAGGAGAACTTCGTAAATCTTCTTAAGTCCTATCCTTCCAGCAATCCGATTCTGGGTCAGAAGTATCTGGCCGAATTGTTCCAATTGAAGCCCGAAAACTTGATCGTCGGCAACGGTGCCACCGAACTGATTGTCGCGATGAACGCGACTCTGATCGAAAGAATCGCCGTTCCGGTCCCGACCTTTGGCGAATATATCGAAAAGCTCAGGCAGCAACGCGATGCCGAGCTCTATTTTTTAAAAGCGGAAGACAATTACCGGCTGGATCTCGACGACTATATTGGTTGGGTTCGGTCACGCGGACTTACCTCGCTATTGATCATTAATCCCGGAAATCCGACTGGCCAGCTCCATTCGCTCGATTCCATGTTTGAATTCCTCAAACGAGCCAAAGATATGGAACTGATTGTTGTCGATGAATCGTTCATCGATTTTGCCGGTGAGGCGGTTCCCAGTCTGCTTCCCGTGGCCAAGCATTTTTCCAACCTGCTGCTGGTTCGCAGTATGAGCAAACATTGCGGAGTCCCCGGCCTGCGACTGGGTTATTGCTACAGTGAAAACCTCTATGTGCTGAACCGCATGCGTCGGTTCATCCCGACCTGGAACGTCAATTCCTTTGCTCAGTATTTCCTCTCATTGCTGGCTTCGACCGATGCGGCTTACCACGAAGGCCGGATACGTCTCATTAACGATGTTCGCTGGCTTTACGATCGCCTGATCGAGCTTAAGGGGATCTCAGTTTACCCGACAGGAGCGAATTTTATCCTGTTCAAGGTCAACGGTGGTATGACAGCCCTTGAACTTCAGACGCGTCTGTTGAAAGAACATCGAATGTACGTCCGTGATTGTTCAAACAAGATCGGCATGGATAAATATCATATCCGAGTCGCGTCGCAAGGACATGAAAAGGATAGCCAATTGGTTAAAGCCTTGAAGGAGTTGCTCGGATGAATCGCCCTTCCGTCGTCGTGGTGACTCGCAGGACGCTCCGCAAGGAAAAGTACATTGATTACGTTTCCGAAGCGCATTTAAGGCTCCTGATTCAATTGAAGCTTCTACCAGTGATGGTTCCGGTCGTCGAAGGGACGCTCGCCTGCCTCCGGAATTATATGGCCAGTATGAGCGGGCTGTTGATTGTCGAAGGTGAGGACGTCGAGCCAATCCATTATGAGGCGACCGCTGCCAATCATCGGTACGTCGAGCAAATCCATCCTCTTAAGGATGAAATCGAGATCCGGCTCATCCGCACTGCGCTTCGAAAAAAACTTCCGATTTTCGGGATTTGTCGTGGTTCCCAATTACTGAACGTCGTTTGCGGTGGGACCCTGTACGGTGACGTGCAGAAGGAAAAGAAATCCCAGCTGAAGCACATCGATAACGACCATTACGATGTCTATCGTCATGGCGTTAAGATCATTCCGGGTACCCCGCTACACCAGTGGTACGGTCGAACCGAATTGCCTGTGAACAGCTACCATCATCAGGGTGTGCGAGAATTGGCCCCCCGTTTCATCCCGATGGCCAGGGCAGACGACGGGTTGATTGAGGGCTACTACGATCCAAAGAGCGATTTCATCGTGGGGCTTCAGTTTCATCCTGAACGGATGCCAGAAGAACCGGCTGGGAATTTACGCATCTGGAAAGCATTTGGATCAGCAGTCCAACGATGTCAGTCATGAATTTTGGCATTACTCGTTTCACGAACTCGATTATCAGTCGAAAACTCGGGGTGCCACGGTAATGGGCTTTTTCAGGTTTGAAACATGACTTATTGAGTCAAGTTTCAGGATTTCTGCAAAGGTAGCCATCATCGCTCCGCGTGATGAGCATGTGTCTAAAACGACTCAATCGTTGCCTCAGCGTCAGGGCAAATACTTTGTATGAATTCCCATTTTGAAAACATGCGGATTGGAATTTGTTAGGTTCTCGAACGATGCTCATCGCGCTGAGCGATGATGGCTACTTTGGTCTGAGGCAAAGCCTCGCTGGAGTCTTCGACAAGGCCGTGACTTCAACGTTTGGCAGCGTATCCGACGAGCACGGCTTAACCTAAGACGGTAAAACCGTGGCCCCTTTTTTTCGGATGCTCTTCCAACAGCACTTTGTCGCCAGCAACCCATCTATCCCATCTTCGGGATGTTTCATCAGGCCAGCGTTATCGTCCGATTCAAGAATCTTCGCGCCGCACAACTAAATCAACTAAATCAAAAGTTTCTAAACAAAAAAGCATCGCCACCCAGCAAGGGGCGGCGATGCTTTTTAAAGTTCATTACCCATCATCGCGACATTAAAGAGCCGCGATGAAAAGGCAGGAATCCGAATTATTTCGGGAGCGGTACGCTCGCGATGGTCTCCAGAATCCGGCTGGCGATCTGGTATGGGTCGCCTTGTGAGTTCGGTCGGCGATCTTCCAGGTAACCTTTCCACTCATTCTTCGGGAACGAGTTTGGAACGCGGATTGACGCACCGCGATCGGCGACACCCCAGCTGAATTTGTGAATCGACTGAGTTTCGTGAAGGCCGGTCAGACGGAGGTGATTGTCTGGACCATAGACGGCAATATGTTCGGCTTTGTTCTTGTCAAAGGCCGCCATCAGTGCCTCGAAGTAGGCCTTACCACCGACTTCGCGGAGATATTTCGTCGAGAAGTTGGTGTGCATACCAGAGCCGTTCCAGTCAGTTTGGCCGAGCGGCTTGCAATGGAAGTTAACGTCGACACCATACTTTTCGGTGAGACGTGCCAGAATATATCGGGCGACCCACATTTCATCGGCGGCTCGTTTTGAGCCTTTACCGAAGACCTGGAATTCCCACTGGCCTTTGGCCACTTCGGCGTTGATCCCTTCGTGGTTGATACCGGCCGCATGACAAAGGTCGAGGTGTTCTTCGACGATCTCGCGAGCGATGTCACCCATCTGGCTATAGCCAACGCCACAGTAGTATCTTCCTTGGCCCTCTTTGGGGAAACCTTCCGCTGGGAAGCCAAGCGGCTGACCATCTTTATAGAGGAAGTATTCTTGTTCAAAACCGAACCACGTATCGGGGTCATCCAGGATGGTGGCGCGAGCGTTGGTCGGATGAGGCGTGAGGTCAGCAAGGAGGACTTCGCAGAGGACAATCACGCCGTTCGTGCGGGATGCGTCATGAAAGTTGGCAACAGGTTTAAGCACGCAGTCTGAAGAATGCCCCTCGGCCTGTTTCGTGGAACTTCCGTCAAAACCCCAGTTGGGAAGCTGTTCCAGCGTTGGCTCTTTGTCAAATTCTTTGATGAGGGTCTTGCCTCGGATGTTGGGAACGGGTGTGTAACCGTCGAGCCAAATGTATTCCAACTTAAACTTTGCCATCAAATTCTCCTCGTCCTTCGTTCTTAAGCAGTCCGCGACATAAGTTGTTCGGGATCAGAGCCAACCGATCAGCAAATCGTATTCCGAGTCTCGAACTAGGGTTGTGGCATGAATGCTGGAAATCATTCTGCCGCAGTAGTTTCTGTTCTTCGGAAATCGAAATTACAAGGCCCGCATGCCTAAGGTGTGCCTAAAAAACAGGATTTATTGCCCGAAATAAGGCAATGCAAGGTTACGTGTAGACTGCTTCTCGAAGTTGTTTTGCGTGGTTTTTGTGTTGCAAAAAGAGGCGCGTTAGCTGTTGCGATGTTGACGAAAGCATCGGAGCCATTGGTGTTTGTGTTGATTGTGGATTCAGAATTCAAAGGGGGAAAAAGTAGATCAAAATTTGGATTCGCAATCGAAACGTCACCGTGAATGGACCAGCCAATTTTCGCTCAACAAACGAAATGTAGAAATAACGGGCAGAAATCGAGAGAGAGCGACGCATATCGTTGTATTCAAAGGAAAAGATTGCAAAAATCGGTGGGCAGTAGAGCTCGGCTAGTAGGCCGTTTTCTCTGCTAACTTCTCAGATACGCTATTTCTCCGAATTGACATTTTGGTTTTAGCATTCTGAATGCGTGCGAAGTTCGCACGGCAAAGGCCCTTTCGCGCTCACCCTTTGTTTCCTCGTTTGAAAGTACACTTTATGAGTGGTAGCACAGCTCGATTCCAGGCAATCCAGGCAGTCACGAATTACGCGCCGATTTCGGCACCCCTCAACTTCGCTGAAACACCAAGCAGCGAACTGTTCGGGACAAATGTCTTCAGTGTCAAAGTGATGAAAGATCGCTTACCGAAGAGCATTTTCAAATCCGTCATGAAAACGATTGAGTTGGGTGAACCACTCGACACGACGGTGGCCGATACGGTCGCAGCGGCGATGAAAGATTGGGCGATTGAAAAGGGAGCAACACACTACGCTCACATGTTTTATCCGCTCACTGGCATGAGCGCGGAAAAACACGATAGCTTTCTCACTCCTGATGGGACCGGTGGAGCAGTCAACGAGTTTAGCGGATCGGCGTTGACTCAGGGCGAGCCTGATGCCTCCAGCTTCCCTTCAGGTGGAATTCGAGCGACTTTTGAAGCCCGTGGTTATACGGCTTGGGACGTGACCAGCCCTGCATTCATTCTGGAGAATCCGAATGGAACGACGCTTGTCATTCCGACCGCATTTTTCTCGTGGACGGGAGAAGCCCTGGATAAAAAGACGCCGCTCTTGCGATCGATGAAAGCGTTGAACACACAGGCTCAGCGCGTGCTGAAATTGTTCGGACACAAGAATATTCCGCTCGTGACAGCCTCATGCGGCCCCGAACAAGAATACTTCTTGATTGACCGGAACTTCTTTTTTGCTCGACCAGACCTGATCAGTGCCGGGCGAACTCTCTTCGGTGCGAAGCCACCGAAGGGTCAAGAGTTCTGTGACCAGTATTTCGGTGCCATTCCCGAACGTGTACTCGCCTTCATGCTGGAATGCGAACGCGATCTGTTCAAGCTCGGTGTACCGGTCAAGACACGGCATAACGAAGTGGCGCCAGGCCAGTACGAAGTTGCCCCAATCTATGAAAACGCCAACGTCGCTGCGGACCATCAGCAATTACTCATGCTGACACTGAAGAAGGTGGCGGCAAAGTACGGGATGGAGTGCCTGCTGCACGAAAAACCGTTTGCCGGCGTTAATGGGTCGGGTAAACACTGCAACTGGTCGCTGGGGAATTCCGCCCAGGGGAATTTGCTTGATCCCGGTAAGACACCTCACGAAAACATGCAATTCCTCGTGTTCTGTGCGGCTGTGATCCGTTCCGTTCACAAGCACAGCAAGTTGCTGCGAGCCGTTGTCGCTCACGCGGGCAATGATCATCGTCTTGGTGCGAACGAAGCACCGCCGGCGATTATCTCGATCTTCCTCGGAGACCAGTTGGCCGATGTGTTTGAACAGATCAAGAAGAGCGGTACGGCAGCAACCAGTAAGCAAGCGGGTGTAATGACGGTTGGCGTCGACACGCTGCCGGCTTTACCCAAAGACGCTGGTGACCGCAATCGAACAAGTCCGTTTGCGTTTACGGGAAACAAGTTCGAATTCCGCGCTGTCGGGTCCAGTCAATCGCTGTCGGGGCCGTTAGTCGCACTGAATACGATCATGACCGAATCTCTTGACTACATCGCCACCGAGCTTGAAAAAGCCACGGGTGGTGATTCATCGAAGCTCGCGGGTGCAGTGCAGACACTGCTCAAGTCGATTATCAACGAGCATGGTTCGGTCGTATTCAATGGCGATGGTTATTCCGAAGAATGGCAGGTTGAGGCGGCTAAACGAGGTCTTCCCAACCTGAAGCAGACAATCGATGCATTGCCTGCGATTACTGATCCGGCCGTCGTTTCGATGATGGAAAAGTATAAGGTCTTGACCCCACGCGAAGTCGCCAGCCGCGAAGAAATCTATTTCGAGCAATATGTCCTCACGATCAATGTTGAGGCACGACAAACGCATGAAATCGCCAAGACAATCATTTATCCTGCTGCAGTGCGATACCAAAGTGAACTGGCGGCGGCGTCAGCCAACTGCAAAGCTGCGGGCGTCGACTTCGACTCCGCGCTGCTGATTAAGCTGAGCAGTTTAATTAAGTCGCTGAGCGAAAAGACGGCTGCCCTCGAACACCTGAACGAAGAAGGTGGCCACGGCGGACACGGTGTCACAAATCCAAAGCAGGCAGCCGATCGTTGTGCGAAACAGGTCAAGCCCGCCATGGAAGCCGTTCGAGCCGTTGTGGACGAGCTCGAGTCAATCGTCGCCGACGACCATTGGCCTCTCCCCACCTACCAGGAAATGCTCTTCATCAAGTAACCGCCGTAGGCGGCTTGTGCGCGATGATGATGGGTTGAGGTTGGAGTGTCGCTCGCGCGTTACGGGGACATGAACAGGAAAAAACCATGACTTGCGGACCGGGACGGTGACGTCTCGGTCCGTTCGTCATTTCTAACGCCACCCGGTTGTGGATGGAATTCTTAAAGGGTTAATCGAACGAGAAGAATTGATCACAACGGTTCGATGGGTTGCGATTCGGCTCGATCACAATGAATATAGAGGAGGGCAGATGTCTCTGGGTTTGAAGCTTTCGGCTAGTGCATTCAGTCGCGGTCGGTGTATGCCGACTGTAGTACGTTTCCAGATTGACGAAGCTGGCTCCGTAAACTTCTGATTCCGCAAGATTGCTGGGGTTCCGAATCAAATACGAGTTAATATGGATCAAGCTCCCCAAAACGAACCGGAAGACTCAAGCGATCATCGTGCGTTGCTGACGCGACGAAAGTGGATCAAGCGAGTTGCCGGATCGGTCACGGTCGGAGCTGTTGGGGGCGGCCTTTACTCGTGGAGAATCGAACCGCACTGGGTTGAGGTGGTCGAACGATCATTGGCGATAAAAAACCTTCCATCGTCGTTGGAAGGGCGGACTCTCGTTCAAATTAGTGACATTCATATCGGCGAAGCGGTTGACGATGCATTTCTCATCGACTGGTTCAAACGAGTTGCAGCGTGGGTTCCAGACATTGTTGTGTTTACGGGCGACTTCTTAACTTTGAAGCACGATAAATCGCTGCCAATAGACCAGATGAAATCGGTTCTCAGTCATTTTCCTCGCGGCAAGTTGGCCACGATCGGTATCCTCGGAAATCACGATTACGGCGTCCGATGGAAGGACGTGCAAGCAGCCGATGTGGTGACTGGTATTGCGGAGGACGCCGGTTTGGACATGGTTCGTAATGGAATGCAAAATGTCGATGGCTTACAAGTTGTAGGATTCGACGACTATTTGTCACCGAATTTCGGTGGCGCAAAAGTGCTGAAGAATATCGACCTGACCCCACCAACACTGGTACTCTGTCATAATCCCGATGTCGTTGATCTTCCGATCTGGTCAGGTTATCGCGGATGGATTTTGTCGGGTCATACACACGGTGGGCAGTGCAAAGTACCGTTTTTCACTCCGCCGCTACTTCCCATTCACAACACTCGCTACGCTGCCGGCGAGATTCCACTCTCAGACGGCCGTCGCCTCTATGTTAACCGCGCTCTCGGGCATTCGATGCGGGTTCGCTTCAATGTTCGGCCTGAAGTGACGATTTTCCACCTAACTGGCGATCGCTCCACGTAATTATCTCTCTCGGTTAAGCTATCCATAATTCCAATTTTCATGACACAGACCGAACGTCGCCAATTTCCGGTTTCCGGCGCGAAGGATGCGAGAACAAAATGACAATTTCAACGGAACTCTTTCAACCTCCTATCATTGCACCTTCGATGCTCAAGTGTGATTTTGGAGATTTGAACCGCGAGATCGATCGACTGATTGGTGCTGGATCGAATTGGTTGCATTGGGATGTGATGGATGGCCACTTCGTGCCGAATCTTTCTTACGGAGCGATGGTGATTCAAAGCGTACGGCCACGTACGAAGGCTTTTTTTGATGCTCATCTGATGATCAGTGATCCGGCGAAATATCTTGACGACTACCTCAAAGCGGGCTGCGATGCCATTACGGTCCACATCGAGGCTGTTCCGGACCCCACGGAATTGTTAAAGAGGATTCGAGCGGCGGGGCGACAGGCGGGTTTAGCGATCAATCCGGGGACGCCCGTCGCGCGGATCGAACCCTTCCTCACAGAATGCGATCTGGTGCTTGTGATGAGTGTCGAACCTGGTTTTGGCGGGCAAAAGTTTAAGCCCGAAGTGCTGGAAAAGGTTCGATCACTGAAGTCTCTGGTGGCGCCCAAGACATTTTTGTCGATTGATGGCGGGATCGGGGCCTCGACAATTGCTTCTGCGGCAGAAGCGGGTTGCCAGGTTTTTGTGGCAGGTAGTTCCATTTTCGACGAACCCGATTATCGATTAGCGATCGAAAATCTTACGCGATTGGCAACAAAGGTCGGTTAGGATGGCTTTGGGTAGGTTCTGGGGTCGGGTGTTCAAATTTCAAAATTGGCCGCCCAGATAACTTGCCCGAAGGAGATCGCGTGATCGGCCAATTTTGAAATTTGAACGCCCGACCCCGTCTTCATTACCTTCCAGGAAGAAACAGCAGTCAACTCGTGGTATCAACCACCGATTGCGGGCTGGCCGAATTGAAGTGATCCCGCACAAGTCGGCGGAAGTCGGCAAAGTTTTTCACCTGTTGCACGGCTGTGCGAAACCCGGCGAAGTCCGTCAAAAACTTGGCAAAATAGCAACTGGTGCGAGGTAACCGCTTCAGTGCAAGATGGTTTCCGTAATAATCGAATTCACCTTCCACAAGAGTTAGCAGCACCCTGGCACGTTCGGTCGCAGAAGGTGGTGCGATTGCTGCACCACCCAGGACGAGTGATCTTGCCTGTTGAAAAATCCAGGGATTACCCAGGCAACCACGCCCGATTGCCACGCCGTCCGCTCCTGTTTCTTTCAAAAATCGAATGGCATCGGCCGCTTCGCGGATTCCGCCACTTCCTAAAACGGGAATTGAAACTGCCTGTTTCACGCGTGAAACCACTGACCAGTCCGGGCCGCCAACATAAGACTGTGCGACGCTGCGGGCATGGACGTCGATTGCAGCAGCCCCGGCTTTTTCTGCCAGTCGAGCGATTTCCGGTGCCGTTTCATGTTCGCCGTCAGGCCCCGAGCGAATTTTCAGCGTGACGGGGATCGAGACTGCTTTGACGACCGACGCGACGATCTTTGCAATCGCTGTGGGGTCGGCCATGAGAGCGCCCCCTTCGCCCCGTCCAATCAATCGGCGGATCGGACATTCGAAATTCAGGTCGACAATTGAAAAACCTTCGGCCTCAACAATTTTGGCCGCTTCGGCCATTTCGTGCGGATCGCGTCCACTGATCTGTCCGACGGAGGGGCGTTCACCAGGGTTCGTCGACAGCAATCGTATGGCCCGTCGATCCCGCTTGGCGACATCGCAGGCATCGATCCGTTCACCACAGACAAGGCTGGCCCCGTGCTGCTTCATCAGTAGTCGAAACGGGGGATTTGTGTGCTCTTCCATCGGGGCGAGCGTGATCGGATGAGCGACAGAAACGTGACCAATACGCATCGGCGAGAAACCTCCATCAAGTCTGTTGGGAGGTCCACCATACCAACACGAATTTGAACATCAGTGCTGAATGATACCAGTCTCAGGCTGCTTTCGCATGCCTGATCGTCTCTTGAGGTTGTTGGCCGTTTACCATTCGGTCAGCCTCAGCGTTCAAAACATCCATCGCCTGTTGAGCCGCAATGACGTAATCACCAAGTTCGGCGCGTGAAATCCCCTCGGGAATCGAGATCGGTTCGCCCGTCATGATGTAGACGGTCGTGAACGGCATGGGGACCAGCAGATCCGTCCAGCTTCCAGGAATTCGCCATCCACGATTAACGACGAAAGCTCCTGGAAGGAGTCGTCGTCCGGTCTGGGCGGCAACGAAAGCGGCGCCGTGTTTCAATTTTCGCCTTGGTCCGCGAGGGCCATCCGGGGTCACGATAATATGTTTGCCAGCCGTATCATTGACCAGTTGCCGAAGAGCTTCGACACCACCTCGTTTGGTGGAACCCCGGACCGTTGTGTAATCCATCCACGCCATCGCGTCCGCCAGGTAAGAACCATCCTGATGCTGGCTGACGAGGCAGCAACAACGCTTGCGAAGCCAGCGTGGCGCGGCAAACGTCGGCAACAGCAACGCATCGTGCCAGACACACAGCACAAAGTATTCGTCGTCGACACTCGGGTGCATTCCACGTTCGAGCGTCTTACCCACGAACTTCTTGCGGCAGGTCCAAAACAGCAGACGACAGACTGCAACCGCGCTGAACGCAGCAACTTTCGTCAACCAGCGACTTCGGATCTTCAAGGTTCATCGCTCCATCAATGCTTGAAATTTCGCAGGACAATTCGCAGAAATCTAGAAGAATTGTCGAATGCATGGAATGTCAGTTCGTTAACTCGAACGGTGAAAATGGGCCGCAAACGTTGTCCATGCCAATGCACGGTTTCAAAACCTCGTCGCATTCGATATAGAATCATCTCGCTTTTCAAATTCTTAATTGATTAACAGAGGATTTCCCCGATGTCGCTCTCTCGTCGTCATTTCTTGTCCGCGTCTGCTGGATTGGTTGCTTCAGCAAGCGTCTCGTCATTGGCACACGGTTTAATGGCCGCGGATGCTCCTGCTGGTAAAGCTCCGCTGTTCAAGATTTCTCTCGCTCAGTGGTCGCTGCATCGGACGTTTTTCGACAAGAAAGCTGATCCGCTCGATTTCGCGAAGATCAGCAAGACCGAATTCGGCATTGAAGCGGTCGAATACGTGAACCAGTTCTTTAAGGACAAAGCCAAAGACCAGGCCTACCTGACCGAGCTCAAAAAGCGGGCTGATGATCATGGCGTGACGAGTGTCCTGATCATGTGTGATGGCGAAGGTGCGTTGGGTGACCCCGACGAAGCGAAACGGCTTGCTGCGGTCGACAACCACAAGAAATGGGTCGAAGCGGCTAAGTTCCTTGGCTGTCATTCGATTCGAGTGAACGCTCAATCGAGCGGAAGTTACTGGGAACAAATGAAACTCGCCGCCGACGGTCTCCGCCGGCTGAGTGAATTCGGCGCGACGCACAATATTGGCGTCATTGTCGAGAACCATGGTGGCCTCTCCTCCAACGGAACCTGGCTGTCGTCGACCATTCATACGGTGAACAACCCCAACTGCGGAACATTGCCAGACTTCGGCAATTTCCGGGTTGCGAATAACGTCAATTACGACCGTTACAAAGGGACGGAAGAATTGATGCCGTTCGCCAAGGGGGTCAGTGCGAAGTCACATGAGTTTGACGACGCCGGAAATGAAACCAAGACCGACTATCGCCGGATGATTCCTATTGTCCTGGCATACGGCTACCGCGGTTGGATTGGCGTTGAGTACGAAGGTTCGAAACACAGTGAAGCCGACGGGATCAAGTTGACCAAGAAGTTGCTGGAAACGGTCCGCAGCGAACTTTCGTAACGCATTATTCTTGTTAAGAAATCTTGTGCCACTGCTTGACCGTCTTCGGTCAAGCAGTGTTCTTTGATAGCCTCAAAAAACATAAGACACTGCGTCTCCGAAGACTTCAGAGAGGCTTCGCCTCAGACCAAAGTAGCCATCATCGCTCCGCGTGATGAGCATTGTTCGAGAACCTGTCAAATTCCAATCCGCATGGTTTCAAATCAGAAATTCAAACGGAATATCTGTCCTGGTGCTTCGGCAACGTTTGAATCGTTCCCGAAGCATGCTCATCATGCGTAGCGATGACGGCTACTTTGGCAGAAATCCTGAAGGTTGACTCGATGAGTCAAGTTTCAAGCTCCAAGAGGTCCGATGCAGTGGCACAAGACCTGAACCGCTGATGTCGATATCGGCGAATTTCAGCGATCCGGCCAGAACGCGGCGTTTTGCTCGACGAATGCGTTTCCCCAGCGGTAATGGTCGAGCAATCCTGTCGTATCGCGGCCGAGCAACCGGTAGGCGGCGTAGATCGCTTCGATTGTGGCCAGGCCTCCGTCAGGGTTTTCGCTGACTTTTGACGACCGTGGATACGCGGTGGCAAGCGGCGGCAGGCTGCGAACGGGAATTGTCGCGGCCAGCCGTTCCATCGGCTCAACCCATCGCCAAGTCCCGTCAAGGACAAGCAATCCACATTCCTTATCTGCTTCACTGAGGATCGGGCCACCTAATCCCAACCGGACATACCCATCAAGCTGTTGAGGGGCGCGAGGATGTTTGTAAAAGACAAATCCAGGACGTTGGCGCAAAGGCTGGACAGTGCACTTAGAGCGGCGTTCGCGTGGATGAACAACGATAATCGTATCAGGGGAACTCATGCGGCGAACAATGATTGATGGATGAACAAGGGTCAAGTCAAGCTCGGTTTCTGTCTGAACAACAAATGCGTTTTCGACTTCGTTTGGATTGTTGATTCGCCCAATCCTCCCTCGGTCAGTCAAAAACGATTGTTCCCGCACTTCATAATTTATCGGACATCTTCCATAATCGGGGAATGAGGTTCTATTTACCACGGCGGTCGCAATGCAGAACTTGATCGTCTTTTGCCAACAATGTTTCGCGTGGATCGAACCGCAATCGGAATTATGTCCCGAATGCGGGTGCCCTGTGGTTTTGGACCAGCCCGATCCGGATCTCGACACCCTCGCGAGAATAATGGGTACGCCCCTGATGTTCCTGGGTGCCGCACGCGTCGAACGATCGGCATTACCAAGTTTCGGAGAATTGATTGGAACAACGGAAGGAGTCTTATTTCTTCCCCGGTTACACCGCCGCTTGAACGGTGCCTGGGAAGGTGTCGCATCGACGCGGCTGCCAGGGTGGTGGCCGTTTCGCGGAGATCATACATCACCAAAATTTCTTGACTGGCTGCGTCGACCAAGCGGGGTGCGAGTATTTGAGCCAGCAAAGGAAGGGGAACCAGAACCAATTCCCACGGCACTTCCCGATCGATTGCTGGATTCTCCCGGTGCCTTCTTTGTCGAACGAAGATTCATTCGAGCGATTTCGGCTCGTAAGCGGATGGTGAAGCTGGAGCGTTCGCCATTTCGGAGTATCACGCTTGTCGATGAAACGGAAGATTGTTCGCTCTGCGCTTCGTTAAATTCACTGGCATTGTGTGCCGCGAGGACGAGTGCATCGGTCTAAACTCAGGTCGCAACGCCACCCCCGTGGAGGGGGTGGGGCTAAAAGTTAATTTTCACTACTTGATTGGCAGAAATGTGAGCGTGCCTCCGACCATGTCCGGTACGATCAATTGCTTGTTTTTGATGTCATAGTAAAAGTCGGCGGCCGTTTTCAGTCCGTCCAGAATCACCTTGGCTTCGCCTGTTTTTCGATCAACCTGCCAAACCTTTCCCTGCGTCCAACTCGACGCATAAAACGTGTCTTTGGTGACGGTCAGCCCATCGATGCCGCGCATCCCACTGGCAAGCTTAACGAACTTTCCGTCGTGATAACGGATGATGTCGCCAGCGAAGAAATCGCCGATAAAGATTCCTTCTTCGTCAGCAACTTCGCTCACGGCCACTCCGTTCGGGAACCGAACCGACAGGTCACCTGCCGGAACGGCAAGAGTCACTTGACCCTTGAGGGTCACTTTGTAGATGCAGCCCTTGTTTGGTAATGCCTTTGCTTCTTTGCCATCGATATCCCACAACTTTCGTTCGCCGTTGGGATCGAACATCGGCTGAGGACTGCTCATCTCCGAGACGTAAACGCTGGTTCCATCCTTGGCCACGGCCACATCGTTCAGGAACTCGATCGGCTTTGGGAAGTCTTTCGCTTCGGCGAGCTTGGTGGCATGACCATCCTTGTCAACTTTCCACAGCGTGGTTTCATCAGCTGTCACCAGATAGTCACCAACAAAGACGATCCCTTTCGGTGAGTTGAATCCTTTGGCAAAGACCGTGACGGTGTCACCCTCCAGCGACACGATCGTCCCGTCACCGGGGACCTCGTCGTTAATCATGGTCATGAAAAGTTTCCCGTCAAACCCCCGGCAAACGCTTTCCGGGTTTTTTCCGACAGGGATCGTCTTTGGTGATTGAGCCTGAAGTAGTCCGGCAGGAATCGCGAGCAGCATCAAGCACGACAGCATCAAGCGGGACATTCGGCATCTCCGGGAAGCAATTCTGGATTGAAGCAGGGATGAGAGTCGTCAGCATAAAGTAAGCGGCAACGAATTCAACTCTGACGGAGTCAGATACGGCCAAAATGAAAGTAGAGATCGGGCGGAATATGACTCAAAGAGGATTCGTCTGCATCCGTTTGTGGGATGTCGAGATTCGTATCAATGGAGTTCGAAAGAGTTTAGCCACAGATGCACACGGAACCACACCGATAAAGAGGAACGATTCCGTTCTTGAGTTCACTTCTTCTTAGTGTTAGCTTGACTCGAACGATTTGAGCCGATTGCCTTGCGCCGCCGATCATGAGAATGTCGCGATGCCCGGTTGTCGACGCTGATTGTTATCCAACGGATTGTCGCCTGACGTCTCTTTCATATTGCTGGAAATCCGCAAGTTGTTAAGGCTTTGATTGTGCTAACGTGTTGGGGCAGCAAACACCGGTTCTGCGATCAAATCGGACGACGGGAATTCCTTCGCGCCGGGGCACTTGGTTTGACGGGTCTCTCCCTGGCGGACATTCTGCGGCTGCAAGCCGAAGCCAAAACGCCATCGGCCACAATCAAAAAACCTCGGTCGGTTATCATGGTCTGCCTGGCGGGTGGTCCCAGCCATCTGGATATGTACGATCTGAAACCGAATGCTCCGTCGGAGTATCGGGGTGAGTTCAAACCGATCAACAGTAATGTTCCCGGTGTCGACCTTTGTGAGCATCTGCCGTTACAGGCGACGATCGCCGATAAACTGGCGCTGGTCCGGACCGTTCAATTCGTCGAACCGATGCAGCATGAACTGGAAGAGGTCTATACCGGTTACCCCAAATCGGCCAAGCGACCTGCCTTGGGTTCAATCATCAGTCGTTTCCATGGCGGCGGCGATGTGCCATCGTATGTCAGTTTGGAATACAGCAACGGCCTCACCAGCTACGAGCATCCGCAGTATGCCGGCGCTGGACATGCTCCTTTGCATGTTTCCGGTGGAGAAGGGGTTCGTAACCTCGGCATCCAAAATGGAATGTCTCTCAATCGGCTGGGCAGTCGGAGATCTCTTTTAGAGACGTTTGATTCCGTTCGCCGAAACGTAGATGCACGACGCAAAGTTCAAGATGTTGATCCCTACACCGCCCGAGCGTTAGACATCGTCACGTCGTCCAAGGCTCGCGATGCCTTTGATCTGACTAAGGAGTCTGACGAGACATTGAAACGGTATGGAAAGCGGGATGACAAATTCACGTATGTGGGTAAAGAACCCGATTCGATCTGGGACAGCCAGAAGTTCTTGCTCGCACGTCGGCTGGTCGAGGCGGGGGTCCCAATCGTCACCTTGCGAATGGGGTTATGGGATCACCACGGCAACGTAATCCAGCAGGTTGGCGGAATCAGCATCTGGCACAGCCTCAGAAGTACATTGCCGCTGTTGGATCGTTCGATTCATGCGTTGGTAACGGATCTGCATGAGCGTGGACTTGATAAAGAAGTCCTGGTTCTCGTCTGGGGCGAATTCGGACGAACTCCGAAAATCTCGTTAGCGGGTCGTGACCATTGGCCAGATGCAAGCTTTGCCCTGTTCGCAGGTGCGGTCAACACGGGTCAGGTGATCGGCGAAACAGACGTTCGTGGCGAACGCCCGACGACTCGGGCTGTCAGCGCCCAAAACGTGATTGGCACGATCTATCACACTTTGGGGATCGACTACCACCAGCAGATCAACAATTTCGCAGGTCGGCCCATGCAGTTGCTTGATGATGGCAAGCCGATTCCCGAACTGGTGGATTGAGCCATGACATGCCGACGCTATGCATCGGTTTTTTCGAGATTGAAACGTGACTTAACGAGTCACGTTTCAGAATTTTCCCAAAGTAGCCATCATCGCTCCGCGTGATGAGCATGCGTCGGAAACGACACAAGCGTTGCCGACGCATCGTTACAAAAACATCGTTTGAATACTTTTTTTGAAAACATGCGGATTGGAATTTGATCGGTTCTCGAACGATGCTCATCACGCGGAGCGACGATGACTACTTTGGTCCAAGTCGAAGCCTCGCTGGATTCTTCTCCGACGAAGTGTTCTCGACTCATGAGCACGTGTTTGAAAGACACTGCGCGACCGAAGACGGTCATTCAGTGGCACAAGATCTCGTTCGAGCCTCTATTTTCTCGAGGAAAAACCGTTCACGGCATTGCTTGACGGTGTTCAGATTCGAACGACGTGTTCGTTGGCCTTTGATCCATTCCCAGCGCCATCCGATAACAGATCACAGTTCCGACCGCTAACAGGATCTGCGTCAATTGCCGCGTTTCCTGAATGTGTGTGACGAAGTAGACAAAACTCGGGTCTGCCTTAAACGGTGCAAATTTCCATTCTGTGAATACGCCGAGTGCCAATCCCGCAGCTCCACACGCGATCGCGAAAGGTTGGGATCTCTCGCCGACAGCATAACCTGCTGCCAGACCCAAAAGTGCAGGGGGCAGGATCAACGCGTAAAAGCCCTGGCTGGTAATCCAGAAGAATGCGAAGTAACCAACGCATCCGGCGATTGCTGCGGCGATCAGCCCAAGTGCGATTCTTGGTTTTCGGATGTGTTCACTCATTCTGTTATCCGTGCTTTTGGTCGGGCATCGAGTAATTCGGTGACGCCCTTCCATCATTTCAATTTCGGGTACGGAAGTCGACGAAGTTCTTCCAAATCGGTAGCGACTTTCTCGGCCACTTCACGGACAGAGGGATCTTCGTCTTTCAGCAAGCGAGCAAGCGTATCGCGGTTTGTTGAGTCCGGAAGGATTTTGATTTGAGGGATTACCCATCGGCGATGCTCGGGATTGGCCGATGTCGCCAGTCGGGACAGCATCTGGCTTGTGAGTTGGCCATAAGTCGCCTGATGTTTCAATTGGGTGCTGATTTCCGCCGATCTTGGGTTTGCCCTTTCGAGATACTGCATGGCGACATCTGCCGCCGCGTCAGATGGGATTGATGGAATGTATCGAATGAGCTGAAACTCAATCTGATTGAAGGCTTGCCAACCTTGAGAAGTCGGCTGATACATCGACTTGCCTTTCGCCGCTTCAGCAATGCAATCTTGAGCAACTCGCAGGCGAAGATCGACCGGAAGCAGCGAAAGGGTTTGTTCAGGGTTTCCGAAATCACTAAACGAACTTGGCTGTTTCGGAAACACGGCAACAAAATCGGAAGCCTGTGGCATCGGTCGAATCCGAGCCAGATAACTCCACAACACGTTCAGTGTCCACGGCTGATGATTTTTATCGGCCTCAACCTTATCTCGAAACGATTTCCAGAAATTACGGGCCAGTGGTTCGCGGTCTTCCACTTCCAGGAAAAGAAAATCTGTCCAGTTTGGTAATGACGTCAGTGAAAACGATTTGTTCAGGAACTGTTCGGCCAGTTCTAATGCCTGCTGCGAATGTTCTTTGCGGAATTTCGCACCTGCGGGACCAATGGCGTTGAGTGATTGCCAGAAGTCGCGCGAGACGTATTGACCCTCGATATACTCATTCTGCATCGGGTCGTTGCTCTCTTTGAATGAGTACACCTGACGTTGTTGTCGACGGTTAAACTCATTCAACGTTGAACCACCCAGGACGTTTGCCAGTTTCGTTGCTTGCGGATCGAGGTAACTGAGTCTGATCAGTTCCGGAACAATTTCTTTTTCGACCGGGTTATCCTGGTCGATCGATTGAGCATCCCATTTCTGATCAAGTTGCCAGATCACTTGAGCCAGAACGAAGTCACTCGGCTTTCGATCCGTCTGAGGTGTATGGAACGATGTCGAGAAACAAGGTTTGCCCAGTTCACTGCCCCATCCATAACCAAACCCGGCAGCACTGATGGTTGATAGTTGTTTCAGCTTGGTTTTTGCGATCGCAATCACCCGGTCTGAATCCAGATGATCGATCAGGTATTCGACCGCATCGCCAGTAATGGAGTTTGTCTGATAGGCCCCGTCTTTGTCGACCTGAGCCTGAATTGCCTCCAATGCACGTCCGGCACTAACTTTGTTGGTCACCTGATCCAGGTGATACCGCGATTTTGCCCAGTCGGCGAGCACGTGTTGAAATTGGGGTTCTTTCGGAATTGCCGCAATCAGAGCGTTGCGGACAAAATGGAAATAGGTGTCCGCAGCACTGATCCAGTCGGCATCAACTCTGTAATCCATCAGTCGGGCTTTTTCCAATAATATTGTGGTATCGCGATGCCATTCTTCCGTCATGACGCCCAGCGGAAGTATTGCTGGTTGAATATTCCCGAACATCCGTGACGGGCCAGAATGTCCCAAACTGCCGGAGATCATGACTGGTTGACAATGCCGCTCTAATTGAACATAAAGTTCCATTGGTTCGGATTTTTCACGGTCTCCACGAATCCCAACGCGATCTGCACGGTCGAGTCGGGTCTTTGCTCGTGGCAGATAGGTTGAATTTCCAAAGTTTTTCCAGCCTTTGCTGTATTCGTCCTTTGGGACCTCAATCGGTGGGGCTTTCTTCTCAAGCTCGTCGATCGTTGTGTGCAGCGGTGCCTTCCCCATTTGAACTCCATTGATCACGACGTCGATATCGTCGATTTCTTCCCGTATGGTAAATTCAATCGGAACGGGGATCTGCCGGATTTCTTTCTCGAAGCGTTCGTAAACGGGCTTTGAGCTGGCAAAGGTCATCGCCATCGATATCGAGATGAGCATGCCCACAGCAGCGAGTGAAATCGATTTCCAAAGGCCCAGGAGAATCCAGCACCCTGCAACAGCAATCATGATCGCACAGGCCAGGATTCGTTCGCGGATAATAAATTCTTGCAAAGGGCTTGTTACCAATCCCGTTCCCCCTGAGGCAACATGAATCACCATCACACTCGTGAGGATCGCCAGTGTCGATGCTTCAACCAAGCTGACTGACCAGGGAGCTTTTCCATTGATCTTCGAAGTTGACGCAGACCATCGCCACGCTTTAAGGGTGAGGTAGATTGGTAATATGACGATCGCCGCCAGGAAAAATATCTCAATCATGACGCGCCGACCTCCAGTCTTTTGTGCAGCCAATAGCCGAACAGCCCGAGAATTACCGAAATGGTGATGAAACCAAGAAACATGGCTGATCGAGTGAGATCCGCTCCGAAGTACCAGAGTCGCTCATTCAGAAACAATCCAATCACGAAATAGGCGATCACGAGCAGGTGACCGCTGACCTGGTCTCGAAACGGCATCGATGATCGAATCCATTCATAATGGAAGATCGGAAGCAGCATTCCATAGAACAGTAAAGACCTCGTCAAAAACCGCGATTCTGTGGAGGCCATCAATGGGAACCACGGATTCTGCATCCAGTCCTGGAACTGGCTTCGTAACGGTGTCAAAATCAGCACTGCGCGGCACCCACGTTGCCAGAACTGATGCCAGTGTCGCCAGCCAGGCATGTCTCCACAGAAGATCTCGCGAAAAACCTTGCGAATAAAGGAACGCGAATGATTCTGACCGAACCCGTCCAAGCAAGAGACTGATCAAAAAGCTATGTGAAATGACAAACACCACCGAGTTCATGTCCAGAAAAAACTCCAGCGGTTTGTCATGAAGTAGAACGTATGCCACGGCGAGTGTCGAACTGATCAACGTCAGCAAGCGAAGAGGTCGAAAGATCCAGAGTAACAGCGGCCATTGAATTTGCATTAGTGACTCCTCTCGTTGGCAAGTCCTTGTTGTTCTGCCGGTGCTTGAGGTTGTTGTGGCTGGGTATAGGCCAGGTAGAGATCTTCCAGGCTGACCCGTCGTCGGCTTATTTCGTCGGGGAATTCCTGTTCGGCAAGATACAGACTGCGAAATCGGATCACGGCGATCAGCACATCGTCTCTCTTTCGGGAGGAAATGATTTCGGCTAATGGTGTGATAGCGGAATTATCCGTTTCGAGAGGCAACTCGACTTCGAAGACTTCATCGCGAAGTTGTTCCAATGGTGAGTGCAAACGAACTCGGCCGTTGGCGAGAATCACCACGTCGTCGGCTATTCGTTCGACATCCGCGATAATATGTGACGCAATAATGGAGGTGACGCCTCGTTCATTCGCCTGTTCCCGTAAAAGTCCGTAAAGCTCGCGGCGCGTCGCGACGTCTAATCCGTCAGCCGGTTCATCCAGCAACAGCAGATCCGCACCGCTGGCCAACGCGGCGACGAGCAATGTCCAGCGCCTCTGACCTTTGCTTAACGTCCGCCAGCGAGAGGCTGTCGAAATCTTATGTTGTTCGCATAATGACGTCGCTAATTTCCAGTCGAAGCGATGTGACACACAGGATTTCAGCGACATGATCTCGCGAACGCGTGTCCCTGAAGGAGGCGACATTCCGTCGAGAACGGAGGCGACACGATACATCTCGACCGACGGGGTCCAGCTTGATTCGCCCCACAGTTTTGCTTGACCGCGTGATGGCATCAGTAGCCCCGAGATCAATTTCATCAAAGTACTTTTGCCGACACCGTTGGGACCCAGCAATGCAAGAATTTCGCCCGGCCCCACGGTCAGTGAGACATCCTCTAAGACAAGCTTGCCCCCGAAGTCACGGGTGAGATCGACTGTTTCCATGACGATGTTTGACTCAGTCATTTGTTCGTCTCCAGTTCCTTCGCCACCTCGTGAATGATTTCAATCACTTCGTCGATAGTCGAACCAACCTGTGTCGCCTCGACCAGCAGCTTGATGGCCAGTTCACGCAGCCGCTTTCGCCGCTCGCTGACGGGTAACGCGGCCCTGTTTGATGCGACAAATACGCCCCGTCCCTGTTGCATGACGACCAGGCCCGCCCGGTCCAGTTCTTCATATGCCTTCACGACGGTGCGCGAGTTGATCTGCAGTTGTGCTGCGAGATCACGAATGCTCGGCAACTGCTCGCCAGCTTCAATCTCACCTTTGGCAATGCGCAACCGGATTGCTTCGACAACCTGCCGATAGAGTGGATCGCCCGAATGATGGTTCAGTGAAATATGCATGATGACAGTGTTTACTGTTGTACAACACATACAACAGTGTGGCAAGTGAAATTTCAAAATAAAAATAAAATTCAAATCTGTCGGTGTTGTCTCAGTCCTTCCGTTTGAGAACGTCTGTTGACTGGCTCTTGTTCCAAAATCACGATACTACTGTTCTTGCAAGCACAGTTTTTCACGTGATGAACTTGGGTTTTCCGAAGTGTGGAAAGAGCCTTCTTGAATGTGCTTGGTCGCCGTGAAACAATGGAATTTTTTGTCGTGTATTCCGCCTGATTTCGGTCGCTCACCTCTTGGAATTCTGATCAATGGATGTCATCTACCGTTACGATCCTTTTGCTCCGGTTGTTGCTCGACAGATTCCGAATGCAAAAGCCGCGATCGACGCGCTGATTCAAGGGAACGATCAATTTAAGAAGCTCGTGACTCGGATGCAGGAGCGGACACTTGGAGGAGATGCGGGTGATCCGCTTGTTATTGCGAAAAGTCCTATCACATCGGGGTTACCACTGATTCCTGGCGTGATGCCGAACCAGGCACCGTTTGCGGCGGTGCTCGGTTGTTCGGACGCGCGAGTGCCGACGGAAGCGATATTTGATCAATCCTTTAACGATCTGTTTGTTCTTCGCATTGCGGGGAATGTGCTTGGTTCCGAATGTCTGGGTTCTCTGCATTACGCGTTGCGGCAACTCAAGGACAGTTTGAAGGTGGTCGTGGTGCTGGGGCATGCCAAGTGCGGAGCGGTCACGGCTGCGGTCGATACGCATATGTCTCCTGATGCCTACGCAAATATCGCGTGTACTTTTCCCTTGCGATCATTGATCGACCAGATTCAGATCGCCGTGCGAGGTGCCTCACACGCATTGGAAACGTATCTTGGGGTGCCAATGACTGATAAGTCGATGTTTCGTTCCATCCTGGTGGGGGTTACCTCGTATGTGAATGCAGCGGTCTCAGCATTTGAGTTACAACGGGAACTTGATTTGTACGACAAGAATGGTCCCAAGGTTGTTTTCGGTGTCTATGATTTTGACTCGTTACGAGTTCAAAGCAGTCCGGCCATCGATTCTGCATCACCACGTCTGCGGTCTGCACCGCGAAATGCGCAAGAATTAGCGGACTACGCACTAGAAGTTGTCGACGCTATTATGTCCATGGAAGATGATGAACGTGAAGCGGGTTACATGCTGACCGTGCATGCCTGAGGGGAGACGATGCAAGCGCTGTTTGTTCACGGAATGGGCCGCTCTCCCATTTCGGCAATCCCGCTGCTCTGGCGATTGAAGCGTCAAAACATTTCGCCTTCGTGGTTTTTCTACAGCGTCACGTTTCAGGACTTCCCATCGATCACTCAGCGTTTGCAAAAGAAAATCGTTTCCATTGCAGAGAAGGGTGATTACGTTCTGATCGGTCATTCCCTCGGTGGTGTTCTGATTCGAAATGCCCTTGCGTCGTTACCTGAGGGAACGAAATTGCCCGATCGAGTTTTTCTGCTGGGTTCACCAGTTCGAGCCTCACGGATTGCCACCACTTTACGGCGCAACGTGCTCTATCGGCTGGCAACTCGAGACTGCGGGCAATTGCTGGCCTCGGAAGAACGGATGAAAAATGTTCCACCGAGTCTGATACCAACAACCAGTATCGTCGGGACACGCAGTCTGTTCGGACTCTCGCGTCTGTTTGGTAATGAGATGAACGACGGCATCGTTTCTCATTCGGAAGTGACTGCGGATTGGATCTCTGAAGAAATATACGTCCCGGTGATTCACTCGGTGTTACCCTGGAACCGACAAGTCTCTCGACTCGTGATTGAGCGATTGTTGCCATCAATGCATTGATTCCAATGCCATCGATCCAAAAGTGCTGAACTTCCTTGCCACGCCTCAAGGGAGTGAGACGGTTGGTGATTTTTAAAAAGAAGGCGGCCCGAAAAGTCGTTCGGAATTCCCTTCGTTGGTGGGGCGCCGTTTTGAAAAACGTGTGTCTTTTACGCTTCGCTCAAATTTAGACGGTGTTGCCATGTAAGGGCAAATATTCCATAATAACACATTAGAGAATAAATATGTTATCCTCATGTGTGCCTCAATTGCGGTGTTGGCAATAGGTTCGCACACGGCATAGAATCTGAGACGCGGCGTTAAGGCCCGTCTCAACGGAAGGATTCGGTTCTAAAATGACACGAAAAGCCAACTCAATCCAAAAAACCTTGGTATTTCCAACTGCTTCAGAAATTTGGAACCCCGAAGGGATTTTCTCGGACGACGTTCCCTCGCCCCATTTTCGCTCTGAACTTGGGCAGTTGTATGCCGACGATTGTCTGGCCATTTTGCCTCAAATTCGAGAAGGGGTGATTGATACCGTTTTTGCCGACCCGCCGTTCAATCTCGGCAAGAAGTACGGATCGAAAGTCAACGATAGTCTGTCAGAAGCGGAATACCTTGATTGGTGCAAGAGATGGCTTTTGGAGTGCATACGGATTCTAAAACCAGGGGGTTCACTATTCGTTTACAACCTTCCGAAGTGGAACATCCCGATCGGCGCATTTCTCTCGGAATCTGGAATGACGTTTCGACACTGGATTGCCGTCAACATTAAAATGCTGCTTCCGATCCCGGGCAGGTTATACCCTTCTCATTACAGCCTCTTGTATTACTGCAAAGGTCCCAAGCCCAAGACGTTTCGGAACATCAGAACGCCAATTCAAGTTTGTCGCCATTGTGGAAAAGAAATCAAAGACTATGGCGGGCACCGGGATGCGATGAATCCTAAAGGAGTGAACTTGACGGACGTCTGGGATGATGTGCCGCCTGTGAGACACGCAAAATTCAAAAGCGAGAAACGAAAGGCAAATCAACTTTCAACGAAACTCGTCAGCCGCGCCGTTGAAATGTCGACGACCAAAGGCGATTTGGTGCTCGATCCATTTGGAGGCAGCGGGACGACGTTCGATGTTTGCGAGTCTCGGCACCGACATTGGATTGGGATCGAGTTAGAAGACTACGACTTGATCGTTGATCGGCTGACAACTGATACGATTGCGCAACACCAGTTTAACGACCATATTGAAGAGTAATCGCGTCACTTCTTAGCATTGCCGTCTTTTTGCTTTGGGATCAGTGGTACCGTTTGGTCAAGTTCGTCATGCTCAACGACAAGGATTCGGAAAACGCCTTGCGGGAACGCAATCGCCTGCCATACTGGAAAGTACTCCCTTAGTTCGGTGATGTTGCCGATTCGTTCGGTAAGATATCGTCTCATGTTTTCTGAGGGTAACGCAAGAAAACCTCCAATGATTCCCCCCTTGAGCATGGCGTGGAAAATCTTATTAATCGCTCGATGACTTGATGAGATGTTTCCAGTTTCCCATTCAAAACCGATAGTGACGCCTCGAATCTGCTTAATTGCATCAAGGTTTCCCATTGGCACGCCAGCCAATAATTTCGGAAGCCGTTCCGCCTCCCAACCAAACTCCTTGAGTTTTGAAATGCACGGCAATTTCATTGGAAGTACGCCATTGGCGTTTTTCTCGACCCCCGGGTTAAGCTTAAAACGCCCGCTACCGTGCGGCCAATCTGTCGCAAGGATTGCGGTTTCTACTTCTTTCGCGGCCGTTTTCCATTTCTTTTGGGATGCAACACCACCAAGTGATACCACATCAATACGCTCAACGATTTTCATTTTGGGAGCCCCGTCAGCAACTGAGACAACGAGACTTTGAGCGTTTTCGCAATGGTGGCGATATTAAGAAGGGCAATGTTACGTTCGCCGCGTTCGACGCCCCCAATGTATGTGCGGTCGAGTCCGCACTCGGCTGCAAAGGCTTCTTGCGACAACCCGCGAGTCTTCCGGAGTTCACGGACTCTACAACCAAAATCGACGAGAATTCCGCCATGCTTTTTCTTCATGGAAGACTAAATAGCTCCGATGATGACTATCATTCCACGGACTATGCGCATCATCATGAGCTGGTTGAAGTGGTCATGTTTTTTGGGTTCGGACTGATCGAATGGTTGCGATGGGCTTGGCTGCGTGATATTTCTGCTGTGCTGGTCACATCAGAGATATTTGTTGTCATCGAATCGGTGACGTTATTTTTACAGGATCACGTTGATGGCAGGTTTTGATCATGGTTCGATGCATCCCAAGGAAGTCGAAGACCCGGTAATCGCCGCTCGCAATGCGCGGTATGGGATGAGACTTTTTTTGATCTATCTCGCCATCTATGCCGGGTTTGTGGGTCTGAATGCCTTCCGGCCTGATGTCATGGAGTGGACGCCCGCCTGGGGTCTGAATCTGGCAGTCATTTACGGTTTGGTGTTGATTGTCATCGCGATGGTGCTGGCCCTGGTTTATAGCTGGCTTTGCCGAGGAAAGCCGACGGGTTGAAATCGTCAACCGAACTTCCCTGTCTGGTGATTGGTTTCCACCGTATCCGTTACTGACGAGTCTCTTCTTCCCGCGAAAGCCGGTTCATGATTCATAATCCGTCCATCCTGTCTGTGATTGTGTTTGGTGTCTTTGTTGCCATCACACTGGGATTGAGTTTCTATTTCGCTGCGAAAACCAAATCCGCCGCAGGATATTTTGCGGCCGGTGGCCAGATCCACTGGTTCGTGAACGGAGTGGCGTTCGCCGGTGATTACCTGTCGGCAGCGTCCTTCCTCGGGATCTGCGGGACGATCGCGTTCTTTGGTTACGATGGGTTTTTGTATTCGATTGGTTTCCTGGCGGGCTGGGTCGTGGCACTGTTCGTCGTTGCCGAACCGCTGAAGCGATTGGGGAAATATACTTTCGCCGACGCGCTGAACAGCCAGTTTCAATCGCGTGGGATTACCTTGGCCGCAGGCATCAGCACGCTGGTTGTGAGCGTTTTCTATCTGATTCCACAAATGGTCGGAGCCGGTTCGCTGATTAAACCGTTACTCGGTTTTCCTCACGAAGTCGGTGTCGTAATGGTCGGGATCGTGGTTGTGCTGATCGTCGCGACGGCGGGGATGGTCAGTACCACTTACGTCCAGTTCATCAAGGGGTCATTGCTTGTTCTGTTCAGCGGTATTCTGACGGTGATGATTCTGAACCGAGGTTTGAAAGTGGATACCAGCGAGCTGGCGAATTCGCCTCAAACAATGGTCGTGAAAAAAGACGGTTCCAAACTCGTTAACGGAACACCCCACGGAAAGAACGAAGGCCAGGCAGATCTGCGACCCGTTGGACACGTCAGCCAGCTTCCCGGTGGTAAAACGGAAACTGGCCCACTCGGTCCGATTGAATATCTTGCCACGTTGCAGAACAGCGAAGTTGTCCTGTGGTCCAAAAAAGAAGTGACCGATGATAATGGGGACAAAACGACCACCTGGTCGCCTCAACCAACAGCCGGAGCGAAAGTCTTGCGGCCGGGAAACAGCCCACTCTTCAAGGGACTGCAAAAAGATCAGTTGTTTGCGCGCCTTGATTTCATTTCGCTGATGCTGGCATTGTTCTGCGGGACGGCGTCGCTGCCTCATATTTTGATCCGGTATTACACTGTGAAGGATCAGGCTGCGGCTCGTCTCAGTACCGTCGTCGGTATCGGGACCATCGGCGTGTTCTACGTCCTGACGTTGTTCCTTGGATTGGGAGCCATGACAAGCGGGACACTGGATTTAACCGATTCCAACATGGCAGCACCGCTGCTCGCGAAGAGTTTCGGCGAGACCCTGTTCGCAGTGATTTCAGCGATTGCCTTTACCACAGTCCTGGGAACAGTCAGTGGGTTAATTGTCGCGGCCAGCGGCGCGGTCGTTCACGATCTGCTCAGCAGTGTGCTGCGATGGGAGATGCGGGATCACGAGAAAGTGCGAGTCGGCAAGATGGCTGCCGTGGTGGTCGGGATCATCGCAATTCTGCTGGGAATTCTGTTCAAGGACATGAATGCCGGATTCCTCGTCGGTTGGGCCTTCAGCGTGGCCGCGTCGGCAAATCTGCCATCGCTGGTGATGCTGCTCTTCTGGAAGCGGACAACCAAACAGGGTATTACGGCCGCGATCTTTGTGGGACTTTTCAGTTCGTTAGGCTGGATCCTGTTGAGTGCCGATACGTTCCAGAAGGTTTATGGTTACACCGCAGATCAGGCCGCAAAGCTGGCGCAAGTCCCATTCAGCCAACCAGGCCTGGTGACGATTCCGCTCGGTTTTCTCACTCTGATTGTTGTGTCGCTGATGACACGAGGTACCAGGAACGAACAACCCGTTTAGGCCATGATGGCAACGCCGTAAGGGATATATAAAGAACCCCACCCCACCGCCCCCACGTTTGTTAACGGGCCTTTGCCCCAGGAATTTGCATGCTATTGTGTGTTGTGAATGAGTGATGGTGCTGGTGCAAAGGCCCGATGACCACCACCGCAGGGGCGGTGGGGTTTCGTTGGATTGCGTGCTTCGCCGCAAAAATCCTGGTGTCGCCGTTAAAGGATCAGACATGTATCTGAGAACGCAATCCCGCTTGGCATGCCTGATCCTCTTACTCGCATCAACACAGGTCATCGCACAACCCGACGCGATTTACCATCATGGAAAAATCGTCACGGTTGATCCCGCGTTTTCGATTGCTCAGGCGATTGCCGTGCGAGGTGATCGGATTCAGGATGTCGGTCGAAACGACGACATCCTGAAATTAGCCGGGCCAAAGACGATTCTTGTTGATCTGCATGGGGACACCGTCATACCGGGTTTATGCGATTCCCACGTCCATGCACCGGCGGCTTCGATGTATGAGTTTGACCATCCGGTTCCTGAAATGGACACGGTGGCCGATGTTTTGAAGTATGTCGCGGCCCGGGCGGAATTGTTATCTGACGGCGAATGGATCGTTGTCAGGCAAGTCTTCATCACGCGTCTGCGGGACCAGCGCTATCCGACTCGAAAAGAATTTGATGCGGTCGCACCGAAGAATCCTGTCATGTTCAGCACCGGACCCGACTGTGTCTGTAATTCGCTCGCCCTGGAACTCAGCGGAATCGATAAAGAGTTTCAGATTACCGACGGCCAGGCAGGAAAGATCGAGCGTGATCCGGTTACTGGTGAATTAACCGGCATCCTTCGCAATGCCTCCCGGTTCGTGAAGTCAAAGCCGAATGAGAAATCACCAACAGTTGAAGAACGGATGCAACGACTGAAGCAACTGTTCGCCGACTATAACTCGGTTGGCCTGACGAGTGTCGCCGACCGTGCTGCCAAGGATGAGGGGATTGAAGCCTATTCCGAACTGAAGCGACGGGGTGAACTCAATTGCCGCGTCTTCCTTTCGTATTCGGTCGAAGGGGGCGGTCGCCTGGAGGACGCATTGAAAGGGATCGAAAAGGCCGCTAATCATCCGGCGCATGAATACAATTCGATGCTGTGGCTACGAGGGATCAAAGTCTTTCTCGACGGAGGAATGCTGACGGGAAGTGCCTATCTGAAAGCTCCGTGGGGGGTGAGCAACATCTATTCGATCACCGATCCCGAATATCGCGGCATTCGCTTCATTGAGCAGGAGAACCTGGTTCAGATGGCAAAGTACGCTCTTCAACGGGATCTTCAGTTTACGGCACACTCCGTCGGTGACGGAGCGGTTCAGGCGTTGATTGATGCCTACGCAGAAATCAACAAAGAACTTCCCGTCAGACGATGCCGACCCTGTATCACTCATTGCAATTTCATGAGTCTTCAAGCGATTCAGCAGATGCAGCAGCTGGGGATCGTGGCTGACCTGCAACCGGTGTGGCTGTGGCTGGACGGCGGCACATTACGAAAACAGTTTGGTGACGAACGCCTGGCGTACTTCCAGCCATATAAGACGCTGTTTGATCACAACGTCGTCATCGGTGGAGGTTCCGACCACATGCAAAAGATCGGCAGCTTGCGTTCGGTCAATCCCTACAATCCCTTCCTGGGAATGTGGACCGTGCTGAGTCGTCAGCCACGCCGGACAGACCAACCGCTGCATCCAGAGCAGGCACTGACTCGGGAGCAGATGCTGAGGCTGTACACGATCAACAACGCCTGGTTGACGTTTGAAGAGCGTCAAAAAGGATCTCTAGAACGAGGCAAGCTGGCCGACTTTGTCGTGTTGAAATCCGACTTGCTGACATGTTCGCTTGAGGAGCTCAGAAACATGTCGGTTACCGAAACATACGTCGGAGGTCGACGTGTTTTCGCCACTGATGTAAGATAAATAAAGCAGGAAATGTGACGGCTTCCCGATGCTGCTCCGACCGATTCCGACTCTAGCAGCATCGGTCACGTGGCCGACGCTGCTAGAGTCGGAATCGATAAAGAGGACCTCGCGGTCACGTTCATCATCTGCAAACCTTCCAGCCATCAGTCGGTTTCACTGTTGCACAACTCGGCCCGCCGTCTTTCCCTGTCCCCGGCAACCGGGCTTCAAGCACGAGCATCGGATCTTTGGACGCCTTCTCGATCAAGTCCCAGGTGATGCCACCCAGGGGAATTTTAATTCTGCGATCCCAACAGGAGTCGGACTGGCCAGCGAGTTTTCCGATGTCGATGTAGACAAAACGCTCCGACACTCGTCCTTGCATTAATGTGCCGAGAAAGTTCGGCAATCCGTCATCACGATTGTCCTTGACCGTCGCCGTGATCTCGAATGTGAGGTCTGCATGCTTCGACCGCTGTTTTTGGATCGTCTTGTAATCGCTCCCCTTTCCATCCTGAACACCGAAATCCACTCCAGCGGGAGGAGCCACCAGGATGATACGGAGTCGGACCTCGGATTCTTTCTTTGACATTCGTCTCTCGCTAATCATCAGTTGGTGACCTGCAGAACCTCGATCATCATTCTATCGATTTCAAATTCAGCCAGATAGAATTGTGGGTTCATGCACCATCCCGCTTGGAGCCTTATGAGCGTCGGGATCCTGATTGTTGGAATCTGGTTTGGGCTGTTCGCACCGTCAATTCCCTGGTTGGGCAGGGTGCCCGGTGACATCGTGATTGAACGAGAGAATTTTCAGTTCTACTTCTAGGTAGTGACCTGCATATTATTGAGCGTCGCGCTGACGGGAATCATGTTTGTGGTTCGATATTTTTCAAAGTGATACATGCAAACCATCAACCTGACCGATGGAGGCATCCTTATTTACGACCCTCAATTCCTCCCTTCAAACATTGCCGACCAATACTTCATCAAGTTGCGAGAGGAATGCGTCTGGGAACAGAAGCCGGGCGTGTTTGGTCACATGCAACCTCGCCTGATCGCGTCTTATGGCGAGTCAGGGATCGTCTATCGCTATTCGGGCCGAGACAACGTGGCGTTGCCGTGGACCCCGACTTTGCTGGAGATCAAAGCTAAGGTTGAAACGATTCAAGGGTATTACAATTATTGCCTGCTCAACCTCTACCGAAACGGCCAGGACAGTATGGGAATGCACGCTGATGATGAGCCTGAGATGGGCAATGTGATCGGTTCGTTGTCGCTCGGCGCAACCCGGATATTTCGCATCAAGCACAACAAGACGAAAGTGAAAATGGAGTTCGAGGTCAGTCATGGTACGCTCATCATCATGGCGGGAACGATGCAGCAGTTCTGGAAGCACGAAATTCCGAAGACAAAGAAACCTGTCGGCGAGCGTATCAACTTGACCTTCCGGAAGATTGAAAAGGTTTAGCCACCATGTCGAAACTTTTCATAGCCGCTTTCATCGTCGTGGTGCTCGCCAACGTATGTGGTGTCGTTACTGCCGACAATGAGGCACGACCGTTCAAGATCACAACGAAGCGAGACAACGACAAAGTCGAAGTCAAAGTCGACAAAGACCAGACACTTTTCTCGATCCACAGTCCAATTGGAATCAGCCAGGCCGTTATCGAACGAGTGAATGAGAAATGGCCTGACGTGATTGTGCTCCGACTTCATTTGAAGGGGCTGGAAAGCTTCCGAGTTTCGAATGGCAAGGTCACTGTCGATGCGTCCGTGTCGAGCCACGACGACAAGGCGCGGGTTCGCTTGTGGAAGGATGGAAGCGAGGACTCGCCGCTGGACATCAAAAGTCCATTCTGGATGGAGATTGGTATGATTGGCGATGATGGCAAACCGTTGAAGACCATTCCGCTGAAGAATGGCTACTTTCAGATACAATTGCCAAAGGCGTTCTTCGAAGACAATCCGAAGTCGATCATAATCAACTGGATCGACTTTTATCGTTGAGTTGAGCCTGTGCATTACTAAGTCTGGAGTCGAAATGAATTTCACCGTTGATGTGATTTCTGATGTAATCTGCCCGTGGTGCTACATCGGCAAAAGGAGGCTTGAAAAGGCCATCGCTGATCTTGATGGCAAACACGAAGTTCTGGTTCACTGGCACCCGTTTCAATTGAACCCCGACATGCCCAGGGAAGGTGTCAGCCGTAATGCATATCGGATCAAAAAGTTTGGAAGCTGGGAGAGGTCGCAGGAGCTTGACGCCAAACTGATTGCGGTCGGCGAAATCGAAGGGATCCATTTCGCTTTCGAACGAATCGAACGGACTCCAAATACAGTGGACGCTCATCGACTCATCTGGCTTGCAGACCAAAATCGTTGTCAGGATGCGATCATGGAAGCATTGTTCCGTGGATATTTTTCAACGGGTCGGGACATCAGCAATCGCCAGATACTTCTTGATGTCGTCGCCGAAGCGGGCTTGGATCGGCAACGGGCCGAGTCGCTGTTGAACAGCGACGAAGGGATGCTAGCGATTAAGGAAGCCGAAAAATTATCACGACAGCATCAGGTGAATGGCGTACCATTCTTCATCATCAACAATGAAATCACGCTGTCTGGTGCACAATCGCCGGACACATTTCTTGCAGCCTTTCAAAATGTGGTTGCGTCGGCGTGAGTCATTGATCGATTGATCGCAAAAACCAGAATGCTGCGGTCTGTGTCTCTTTCCGATTTCCGTTGGGCTTGACCCTCATCGTCCAACACATCGTTTCGAGCAAAAAAAAATCAGCAATCCCCGGCCCCCGGTCCAAACGTGTTCCACGCCAAGGACAAATCATTGAGTCGTTGTAGTCCAATCCATAAC
>CAIOKO010000156.1 GCA_903858935.1 uncultured Schlesneria sp.
ACCCTGTCGTATTCGGCCGCCGTCGTTGGGGCCACTGTGACAGGGTAAAATGCATGCGAGGGTCTCCTTTCTCCCTCATTGGAATGCAAATTGCCTGCCATAGTATTTATTGCAAATTTGGGTTTTGAAATAACCTCTAGAGCCGATGGCCTGCCAGATGATGGTGTTTCCGTTATAAGTTGCCCCACCGGCCTGATCGTTCACGAAATTATCATACGTCGTTATGTCGCGTGCCTCTGCCGTGATCGTACCGGTGGTCACAAAGACGATCCGGAATTGATCCCCTTGATTGAGTCCACTCGGGGTAGAAATGATTGGCCCCCCCGATGCGGTGCCAGCAGCAACCACGACAGCAGCGATTATAACCAACGGGCGATGTAGGAACTGCAAATTAAATCTCATGGTTCGGTTCTACTTTCAAAACCGAGGATCAAAACTACCTCGACCGCCGTCAGATGGAATACCTGTAACGTAATAAAACAGTCCGGGCGTTTTTGAATATACAAATGAGTTATCACGACCTTTAAACGAATCTCGATAACATCCACAAAAATGCCAAACAAATATCATTAATCACAGGGAATTCGTCAAAAGCGATATATTTTAAACTAAGTTAAAAAGACCACTGGGAAACTGCTTTTGCACTGGCTTCAAGAGACTCACCGTCAGAAAGCGTTGGCATCAACATCAAAAAGAATGCCATCCTAAAAGCCTGCGACATGCCAACCGATCGGGTTGGACGCCGATCCGATAACGCCGATGGCTGAGGGCCAAAGAAAACTCAGCACCCATCGGCAGGGGGGGGGATAGCACGCTCTTGGACATTGCGGATCCATGAATTCGCCTGAAAGTCCAAATCATGACCCAGCCAACTGCGGATTTGGTTCCTGACACGTTTTCTGACTCAATCTATGAGTCGTTTTCTGCGTCAACACTGTTGCAATTTGGATGCGATAGTTGCATGCTTTTCATTCCTCCACGTCAGAATTGCCCTCGCGTTCGGAGGTTGATGTCCAAGTTTCTTACCGCTCTGGTTATCGCTTCTGCAAGTATCAAAATAATTTAGCATGCTCGAATCTGTTCGAAAGGCCAAATGATGTCAGTATTCGACACTTTTACTGCCCTTTGGGACCCCGCCTGTAAGGCCGTTGAACGCGTTTACAGTTTATATGGACGTCGAATTTTTGTGGGACTTTTTATCTGCCTGATCCCAGTGGCGATCATGTCATATGTCCGCTCGCAATTCTCTGAGGAAATCGTGATTCTCACGGCTGGACGCGGAACAAGCAGCTGGCGGTCTGCAGATCGCGTAGCCCAAGAGCTTAGGGGAAAAGCCAGAGTTGCCGGTGTAAACTTTCTCGCCCGGGTTGAGGAAACCACCGGCGCCGCGGAAATTAGGCAAAGACTTCAAAATGACCGTAATGGAAACCTTGTGGCATACTTCTGCGATGAGCACCAGTCGCCGGATGCAGACAACGATAAATTGCGAGCCCTCTTACCGCTCGACTACGACTATCTACACATTCTTTGCCGCGTAAACGTCATCGCTGGCGTTTTAAATACAAAATCCGCAAGCAGGCATCCAGCCGATTTTTCGTATGACTTTGCAGAAGTTCACCACTTGCTCGGCCATGGAAAGTCTTATGCGGGTCCTATTGGCAGCGAGTCACGCAACGTTTATGAAACTCTAATAAGTGAATATTTACCTCACGCGACAGACCCCGAACTATATCTTAATCCAGCCATTAGAGACTGGATTGAAGCTCGCGCGGCGCTGAATCGAGGCGACATAGATTTTATTTTCTTTATGGCGCCGTACAAGACTGATACAATCAAAAGCATTGCACACGACGGCACTTCAGTCCTTGTAGGAATCAGTTCTCAAATTGAGGAACTGACAAACGGCGACACCAATGCGTTTCAGGCAGCACGCTTTCCAAGACAAGCGTATACAGCCGCACCGATAAAGCTCTCAGCCAACGGACATAATGACAACCCGCTCATACCTGCGGAGGTCGAGTTCTGTGCCGGTGAAAAGATTAGAACGATTGCATCGCGCCGCCTTCTTATTTGCTCTAAAGCCATGAAAGAGCAAGATGCATATACGATTGCCCAGGCAGCTAGATCTGCGCTCCAATCCGACTCAGTGGACATTGGGGATGAAAAAGCAACACCCTTGCTTTCCACGTTGGCGAGTCAACCACGACGAATAGCAGGCCATAAAGGTGGGCTTTTTGAGACCAACAAAACTCCTCCTTCTTATTTTTGGAACCCTACAACGTGGTCATGGTCTTATATCTACGGTTTTTCGTTTCTTACGCCATTTGTGTTATTCTTGTTCGAAAAAGTTGCCCGACGAGTCCTTCGACAAAGTGAGGCACCGCCGCGTACAGTCGACGAAAAATCCTCGTTGGGATCGGATAAAAAGTTGTTTTTCGAATCGACGAAGCGCGAGCTAGAAGAATTGCTGAAGAATTTGGAGTTGCATCAAGGCCAATTGACGCGATCTGAATTCTCCGAGCGAGAATCGTCAATCAGACTGCTTCACGAAGACATCAGGGCTAATGCGGCTGATGGAAACATAACTTCCCGCCAGTGCGAGATCTTGTTTGCAGGACTGCGGAACATTCAAGTGGAGTTGGATATTCTTTTTCCGGACCATGTTCACGATCTGAACAGAAATCTAATCGCGGAAGCGTAACGATTCCCTAAACGATTACGTTCAACTTGATTGGCTCTTCGGATTGACTGCGTGTGATGAGGCACTTTGTAAATCAATATATTGATTTTGCAAATCAAACGATAGCAATTGACTTGAAGTGTCTACGCTCGATCTCGCGCTCTCAACACTCAACTATGAAGCCTCTTAGCTAGAACGAAATGTCTTCTGAGCGACGGATTGGACGGGGAAGTCCATTTGCAGTTGTTTCAACCACTCCCATTTTGTCGTGTTTCTTGAGGTCACCAAAGTCAAGTCCTGTCAATTTCTCAATCTCCGCAATTTTTTTCTGATATACGCGAACTTGATCAATTGTGAATGGATTAAACCGATTCGCTTCAAAAAGTGGGCCAATTTGATCTGTCTGCTCCATGACAAAGCCTGTAACCGAAGGTGTGCCATCCGACCGGATAAAGATACAAATCTTCCAGAACGACTTCGGTATCATCCATCCATTCTGCTTATCAACGAACACCTGATCGTCGTCACGCAAAACTGGGCCCGTTAGTACAGATGCTTTTTGTGCTTTGTTGATTGCCCGCGCTAGAACGAAGTCTTCAAGATTGCCCCAGAGTTCGCTGTTGTAGAAATGCTCTTGAGGCACAGCATTGGTGTAGTGAAACGTGTCAGCTGCTGCTTGTTCTGCGATATCCTTTGGTCCCCAAACTGGATCAAGACGACGAACCTGATGCCCTTTGTCGATTTGCACGCCCGTTCCACCTCGGTTTTTCCCGTAGACGGCCCCATAGGTCTGACATTCTTCGACCCGAGGATCCTTGCGCCATCCCACGTTCGGTATTTTCTTCAGATAGGCTTTGCTGCCATCAATATTGACGGCAGTCCATAAAGCCAGCTTTCGGGCCTTATGGATCACGAGGCTGAAGTGAGTGTAGTCGAGTACTGGCGATCTCGTGCCCTTTGGAACAAAAGCGATCTGGGATAGTCTCTTCTCGTTTCTCTTCGCGACTTTAGGTAGATCGACCTTGATGCCATCAAGAAAATTCGTGTCGAAGCCGGCGTTTTTCAGGTACTCCGGACTGGTATACCTCGTGCTCTCGAAAGACTTCAAATCTGGATAAGCAGACAAGTCGTCCACGCGGTTCGCGAAATCATTGTTGGGGAGAACGCTGCGCATCTGAGTTGGGGGCTCGAAAGCCATGATGGCTGCAATACGCGCCGCATGCGGGTCATCATCTCTCGCAAGCAGTATGCTTCTGACAATTGCGCTAACGCGAACCCCTTCATTGGCGATCCAAGCTCGCGCGTCCTCGCCTTGATCTTGCGTCCACACACCACCCTGACGATTCTTCGGTCGCTCGTCGGGAAAGAAATCAGCAATAGCTTTGTGGTGGACGGCGACGAGGTCCCATTGATCATTGAAAACTGGGGATCCTGACGACCCGGACTCTGTATCGGCAGTGTAGTGAATGAAATTTTCGCTGCTGCCGAAATCGCTCAAATCAAGTCGGATTATTTGATTTTCACGCATCACAACTTGTTTTGGCTCACCTTGTGGATGCTGAATGATTGAGACGTATTCCCCTTCCAGAGCCTTTCCGCTGTTAGGTATCAATTTCAGAGTGCCGAACTCTGCGATTGGTGTTCCGTCATGAGCGACAGGCGAGACGGCAACAATCGTAATGTCGAGGTCATGGTCGGTGTAGAAAATTCGGCTCGGCACAATTCCAAACAAGCGGCGCTGGCGTTCTACCCAGTTCAGGTCCAACTCGTAGTTAAACTCGGCAAGCGACGAGGAGGCAGTATTCTCATCAGGTAAGACGTGGTTATTGGTAAGCAGTAATCCCGGCGCGATGAGAAAGCCCGTTCCATACACCGGAGGGTCGCCATCAGTGGCTACGACTTTAATTCTACAAACAGAGCGAGCGGCGATGAGAGCGCGGTGCAGAAAACTGATGTTTACGATGTCTCGTGTACCAATCACACGTTCTAGCCCGCTCTTGTCACTCGGCGAAATCAGCGCAAGTCTTGTCGCCAGTTGATCGGCTTGACTGCGGGTTTTTGGCCTAAGGAGCCTTCCCGGCTTATCTGCTGATTTTCGCGCATTTTCGACCGCCTGGCGTTGCAACTTCGCCTCACGTCCTAAATCAATCGATGCTGATTCTTTTCGGCCGATTTCTGCCATGATTTTCACTCAAGAGTCAGTTTCAATTGATTTTCAGAGGTACGCGATGGGTATCAAGTGCGTCGCAAATCACAGTCGGTGCAAGATCGGCGTCACAGCGGCTGTGCAGCCATTGATTAGTCGTGCCTCAACGGCTTCTAACCGAGTTCTACGCGTGATTGCCAAACTTATTCGAACAAAGTGCCGCAAAGGTTTCCCTTCTATTATCGCGTGTGCCACTCGACAAAGAGTCGAGCACAGTTAAAACAAGAACCGCTTCGACAGTCCATTTTTTTACAACTCTCCGGCAATGTTGTTCAGCAACGTCGAAGGCAAAAACTCGGGAGTCGTGGCGTTGTAAAGCTTTGCGAGATCGTGTTCGCTCACCTTTACCAAGCTGCCTGCTGGGATCAGATTTCCATTTCCCTCGATCCAAGCACTGTCCCAAAGCATGGCGAGGGTACGGCAACTATCAACGATACAGTCGACTGTGAGAGCTCCAAACTTGCTCCACAGTTTCGCTGATGCCTGGCTCGTCTGCCCGTTCGCGACCAAATTTCCATACAGTGTCACGATGTCCAAGGGATTGATCCGGGCTCGCGTCCGTCGCATCAGCTCGATCGTTGCGAACCCGGCTGCCTGCCCTCCGGCGATAGTTGCCATACCATGAGTTGCGGGCAGTACTGCAACCAATTTTGATTGGAATGAAGCGCGATTGTCGTCAAGCATCTTTGATTCGTAGGCGCTGTGGACTCCGTTCGCGTAGGCGTGACCATGTCCGAGGAATGTTGCAGATGGGCTGCCGTCCGGATTTCGCCGAGGATCACCGTCGTCGTACATCGAACCGTGCAGCGGCTGACTTGCATCACCCACATAATGAGCGAGGATACCCGCCGCAGCAACGAAGCTGGTAACGTCTTTCGCCTGAACAAATTCCACCATTTTTTTGTAGATTTGCCAGACACGGAACGGAAGCAAGCCACGCTGTGACGGTCCATTCCAACCGATGCTGTCATAAAAGCTTTTCCAGGTATCGGGATCGAGCGAGGTCTCCGTCGGTGTCAGGCTGTCGAGTGTGTTCCCTGTAGTGTCCGGCAGGTCAATGTCAGCATAATGGTTTGCTCCTTCCCTCGACTTTCGGGGAGGCTGCTTCCATACAGTGTCAGGCACATCGGCCAGTGCGTGAAACTGAGTGGATGACGTCAGGGTGCCACTGCTGTCGAAACCAATGTTAGCCCGATTGGCCAGCATGAGGTTTCTCAGCAGGGCAATCGATGGAAGAGGGCAGGCAAACCCACCTACCGAATAGTGACCTGTCGGTCCCCAGTACTCGAATGTCGCACGGTCCTCTCCCCGGTAGATATCCACTTCCAAATCCCGGCAGATTGTGCTTAAGTTCGTTGCCAGCACGAACGGCCTGGGGCCCCCTTCGGAAGCGAATACAGCGCCGCCCCACTGCAGGGCGATCGGCGCTCGTGCATATCGTTCGTCATCACTGTCCAAAACGATCAAAGTGCCAGAATCACCTGGGAGCGTCTGCAGCGGTGTAGTGTCACTCGATCCGATGAGTAGATCGGCGATATACTCGAAGCCGGCTACCGACTTGAAACGATAGAAAAGTGCCGCAATCCGGCCTGACCACGCTCCTCCGACCGCTCCCTGGGCCTTGACCGGGGTGTCAATGAGCTTGAGGCTGATATTGTTTGTACTCAGGTCGGCGAGTGGACCGAGCGGGCCGATTCCAGACACCGCAGCCTGCCATTCGTGAAGGTCATCAAGTTCAATCAGACCGACGTCCATCTGCAAGTAGGCATTTGAGCCTGGCCAGCCCTGGTAAACGTCAGAGAATTTACTGCGACCAAGCCGCTTGTCGCTACTGGCGCCGATTCGCTTATCCTTACTGTCCCGAATTTCCAAACCTGGCTGGCCACACACGTGCTGGTTGGTGAGGCCATAGATTGTGTGCCCATCAGTCACGAGGCAACCTAGCGTCGCTTGCCGCGTGATACCCTGAACTGTGGCTCGTATCAGCATCCCACCGCTGAAGGCGTCGTGGTGATCGTCATCCTCAAGTGTTGCGATCGGTGCCACCGTGACCGGAGGGGCGAGCACAGCACAGATTGGCACGCTCCGCCCGTCCGGCATGTAGATCGTATTCGGAATGAAATTGCCAAGTGCCGAACGCTTCCCGAACTCGCTGTCGTCAATCCAATGAGACACAAATACGAGGACACACGGCCAGGAGTATTCCCTGACCTCTGAATTCTCCAGCGTGCGGGGAGGCCGCGGTCCATCCGGTGCTTTTGCTGGCGGCTTCGGATCTGTTTTACGAATGAGGTAACGTCCCACGGCAGTGCCGACGACATTTTCTTTTTTCATGAGGTGGACGTGGAATTGGTCGCGCGCCACCAAAAGATCTAAGAGAGACAGGCCAGTAAATGTGCTGTTGTCATCCTCAACAAACATGTTTTCACCTCTTTGAACCTGAATGATGCATTATTTGGGTACCACGGACATACCAGCGCCTGAATATACTTCGCACTTTGTCGAATGTGAAGACACCACAAGGAAAAAACGATTTTTTTACAACACCTCCAATTACCATTCGGATTACAATAGACCACGAATCGAATTGACCGATGACAGCCGCAGTAAAGTAGATCACGTTACCTTTCCCAACTCCCAACGCATGGAATTAGAGGTGTCACTGACACCAGCGAGGAAGGTTTTACGCGGGTTCTGGCGTCATCTCACCGAGCGAGACCTTGACGCCAACGTACGTGAAAACACCGGATTTTCTAAGAGTTTTGGCACTTGACTGTGGTTCAACCGGCTCGTTCAGGAGAAAGTCGCTCTATCAAGGTGAGCTTCGGGAAGAAGTGACATGCGTGAGACGTATCTCTGATCCAAACGCATCAGAAAATCGTCCGAGTGAAACCCTTCACTAACGTTCTAACGAAGCAAATCGAGGTAAAATTTCTTATTCACTTCTGTTCCGTGCAGAATCAGGATGTCACAAAGCTGGATGGCATTTGATCAATTTCGACGATTCCGCGTAATTCATAGGCGTTGTCAGGTCCATTCCCGTTTTTTGTTCCTATCAGGTTAGAACATCGATCAGGTTAGAACACCGAAAATGTGCGACGGCGAAAAACGGGCGTGACGAATTTGTCACCAATCCATTGACCCGCTGGAAGCACCAAAAGAGGTCGTTCCGCCGCACCACAGAGATCTTGATCAGAAAAAATGATTCACGTCGCGTGGGCCTGCCGCCGTTGAGGATGCACGCCGTGTCGACAGTGGCTTTGACATCAATCTGTTGCATACGTTTGAATTGCAGGCAATTTCATACCGTTCACGGAATTGATTCCCGCGCGATTGATCACGGCGAACACATAACGAAATCCGTCGTTGCGGAGGTCTGCCGTATATGAAGTCTGTCCCTGCAAATTGCCGTCACTATCTCTTTCGAACTCGACCGAAACACCGCTGCCGCCCGTGGTCATCACGACGATAAACTGACGATCGAAGTTGATATCAATCACTTCGTCGTCAAGTTTCCAAGCTTTGCATAGCACTTTCCAGGTCTCGGTATCGCTGACAATCCCACCCGATGGAGCCAACGATTCGAGACTTCGATCTGAGACTTCACCCCGGTGCCACTTTAACCCGCGAACTCGCTCGCGTCGTACTTGATGCAGATTCAGCATCTCTCGAAGCCGGCTTTCCGACACGGCTCCATCGACGTGATCTGCCTCTTTGCCGTCAATCACCATCAAAAAGAACGGTATTGACTCGACATCGTATTGTTTCATAAGTCCGGCCTCCTCGTCCACGTCGACTGATCGAATCGGAAAGCCATCCCGCTTCAAGCGGTCAACCACAGGATTCACCTGCTGGCTTGGACCACACCATTTCGCGTGAAAGTGGAGCATGACCGAACGAGGGCCTTTGTCTTTGAGGGGCGAATGAGTCTCTTTGGTAGACCCTTCACTTTGGAGCATTTGTCGTTCGATCACTTCGCGCAATCGGCTGACTTCCTGGCGCAACTGACTGACTTCGGCGGACAGTTGATCGACGGCATTGTTCGAGCGACCGCTCTTTGCAGTCTCGATTTCCACCGATTGTCGAGCGCCGCCCACTGATTGTTGCTCAAAATTGTCCTCTGACCACGCCACCTGCAGTCCATCGCCGTAAGTTGAACAAAGCCAGAGACAGCAGAGCAATCGCATTAACAAAACGCGTAATTGCGAGGAATTTACGGAAAGCATACGAATGTCCTGACATGGAAATACCCTGACTAAACAGCCTCGATCTGGCAAGTGTTAACTCACCGATGTGCCAATTGTGAATGCTTGCCAACATCCATTCATAGCGGAAAGCAAACCACATACCTTCTGCACAGTCGAAAAAGACGAAACGCTCATAACCCCATTCCTAAACTAACGTAATGCTTTCACAGACGGCTCAGAATGAGGCTTGCCGATTGTATGGTTTACATAAAAATCCAACTTCATTCGTTAAACCCCAAATGAGACGAGAAAATAAAAAATTGATTCAGCCGACGAAAAGAGCGGCAGTGAAATATGTCTATGAGTCCTGAACTCATTGGTTTATTTCCACCACGAAGGGGACGAAGAGCGCGAAGGAATCAGAGGACAAAAACGCCAGATGCCATCCTTCGGCCCGGGTGTTGTTACATCGGTGGAACTTAATCGCATAGCCAATCACACGATTGAAAAAGTCATCGAATTCCCGCTTCGTGCTCTTCGTG
>CAIOKO010000157.1 GCA_903858935.1 uncultured Schlesneria sp.
CATTTCGGGTAACTGGCCATTCACGAAGCAGAGCTTCGAAGAGAGTCGTTACCAAGCTGGAGCCTGGTAACGAGGACATCAGAGGTCTCACAAAAAGTGGCTGGAGGCGGGATCGAACCGCCGACACCAGGATTTTCAGTCGGTCCGTCTGAAACACCACTTTCGGTCGTAACACGAGACGAAATAATAGATTGCGATGCGGGCGTCTGTCAACCAAATAACAGCGCGCAGCAGAAAGCGCAGTACATTGAGGGTGACGCGACCTTAGATGAGGAATGGGAGGCTCTCAGACAGCTATGGCCAATGATCGGAATTGAAGGACGGCGGCAACTTGTACGGAGTGCCGACGATTCGATTCTGTTGCAGATGGAAGACTTATGAGTGAGACGGCTTTGGGTTCTAAAGAAAACGGGGTGTTCTGGTGCGTGACGAGACTGTCGATTGAAACAAGTCGCCAGATGAAACGGTTCTCCGAACTTGGGAAAGTTCGGAGAACCGTTGACGTGTCGCGTTGGGTCAGTGGGAATTTGAACAGGAGTCCAAATAGAAGCTGCGGAGTTTCACTGGCAGAGCATCAGGTACCGCCTTCGTTTCTAACCGGGGACACGTGCCAGGTTTCCGATGTCCGCTGTTGAAGTGCTTTCGATAGCAGACAATCGCCTAAACGGCAGCGAGATGAGCTCTTCGTTGGTTTCGATGCATCGTTCTCCACATTCGAAATATCATATCCTTGGGGTTGGAGGTAGTTCACTGAGGCGACCGAAACACCGACTCAACCTTGACACGCAGGTTTCCGCGTAGGCAGAATCTGTCTATATGAACAAACCGAAATGCAAATTCTGATAGGCAGAAGCGAATTCGGCCAGCCCCAACATGGGCATGCCCACCATGACCGCCTTCGATAGACTTTAATGTTTTCGGACAAACCATGACTGTGTTTATTAGCCACAGCGAAGAAAAAGATGTTGCGCTCTACGCGCTGTTAGGAATGGCACTTGATGGAGAGCGTATTGATCGCTGGGACGTGACGAAGATGTCTCCCGGGGCATCCCTTGCCGACCAATTGCGATGCGCAATCAACGCGTGCGCGACATGTGTGTTTATTGCAACTCGCAGCTCAGTCCAGTCGCGTTGGTGTCTTGCGGAACTTGGTGCTTTTTGGGGGGCTGGCAAAAGAGTAATTCTGTTTATGGTCGATCCGGATCTCGACAAATCAGCTCTGCCACATCAATTTCGCGAGAATTTGCACGCAACCAGCGTAGCTCAGTTAATTAAAGCAATTCGCGAAAGTGAGAGCCGAATTGCAGCAGGGCTACCAAACTTTTTTTGTGAGGTGATCGATACACGTGAAGAGCTCTACAGTCGATGCACACAACTCATAAAGTCTTCAACCGCAATTCGTGATACAACTTGGGGAAAACGAGCCCCTGCGCCGCAGCCACCCGCAGAGAAAACAAGAGACGAATACCGCGCGGCAGTTGATGCTCATATCAAAGACGGCAAGTTTTATCAAGAACTATTAACCTCTGAGGGGCGTGAAGAGTATATTGAAGAATCCGCCTTGCTTAAAGAAACGTACAAGGGCAACTATGAATGCAAGGTACTTCAGGTTGATATTTCCGAGTTGTCAATGCTCGAAATGATGATCGGTGACACTAAAAGGATTATCTTTTCACATGTAAATACGTATGACAGAGTTCAAGGCATTCAATACCTATATTGCGAATCCGAACCTTTAGCAAAAATCTTCTTGCAGTTCTACGCTGACACTTGGTCGCGATCGACTGATCTCCTTGAATTCGTCGCAAATAGGAAGAAAAAAAAAGGTTAAAAAACAACAATAATAGCGATCTTATCTCGAGTGTAGGTTTAAAGACGGAAGATACTTCGTCCGCCACTGGGTTGCCTATGACATCCTGAAACACAACCGTGTTATGAGATACACATGAAAAAACGAAACTGGTGCTTGCCAATTAGTCAAATAGCAGTTGTTGGGTAGTTGTTGAGGCACTTCGCCTGGCCCAAGAAAGATCTCTCCCTATGAGCAATTCCGTCATCTTTGCGTGATGAGTATTTTTCATCGCTATTACTTCAGTGTCGAAACCATGCCGAAAAGCCAGGTCTTTGACGCCATCAGCATTATCATAAGTCATTAAAAAGTTGCCGTTTAGGGACGCCGTAAGTTGAAAGAGGCGTTCGTGATCTAATTCGTTGTGCTTGTATAATCGACTTCCGGCCTTCTTACCTGCCGCAGTGTAGGGAGGGTCAATAAAGGCACAAACGCTCTCTTGCCCGGCGAATCGTTCTAAGACTGGCAAACCGTCGCCCTCAATGAATTCGATCCGATGTTGAACTGTGATTATATCTTCAATACGTCTCCGTAATGTAGATGGATACCAGCGAGACTTAATGCCTTTCCCGTTTTCGCCGTGGCGAATCATGGCGCTTCCAGCAGCCATAATTCCACCGTGATATACGCGATTTTTGAGAATGGTCCGAAATGCGCGGTCCCGAATCACATCGCTGTCATCGGCGAGTGCGGCCTTTGCGGATTCGACCGTAAGATCGAAATCCATGATTCGCTGACCGAGCCACTTCGCATCGCTGCCAAGAATCGTGTGCCAGACCGCTGAAATATCTTGATCCAATTCAACCATTACGAGCCGCTCGGCCAAATTCTCGAACGCCACCGTGAGACTAACGATGCCGCCGCCAGCGAATGGCTCGACAAACACGGCAGGTTTTTGGGAGAGGCTGCGTAGCCATGTGCGTATAAATGGAACAAGCCATGTTTTCCCGCCTGGGTAGCGAAAAGGGCTACGCTGCGGAACAGAGGCAACATTAACAATTCGTTTGCTATTCATTTGATTCAAATCAGTTGATCTAACGTTGGTGCGTCGGGTGGATTTCCGTTTTCAAGTTTGTCATCAAGCTTTGACTGCAAAACCGACACAAATTCGCCAATATCGCCGGGATCGGACCGAGTAATTCTGGTGAGCGCCGATTCAAATCGTGTGTAGACCGTTCGAGTTTTTTGCAATGTGTAAAGGTTGTTTTCGAGATCGTGAATCAGATCATAAATGAGCCATGCAATCTCGCCATCTTTTCGATCTACTTCGTCCAGCTTGGGAAGTGTATTGAAGAAACTGGAGTCGAGCGCTACGGCAGACTTCTTATGCCAAGAGTGAAGAATTCCGCCTTTAAAAATCATTTGCGGCGCTAGACGCTTCCGCGAGGACGATAGATAGTCGGGATGGGGATAATTGGATTGAGCGGTCCAATCCATATTCGAATTTGCAGAGGGGTTTTCCATGTATTTCTCAAACGGTCGGCGAATATTGCCCGAAATATAGACCGCCTGGACCTCTAATGCGCCAAAGTCTAGAACTCTGCCTCGGTCGTCATACGACGCCAAGACCACGTCAATATTACCAGCAGAACCACCATGTTTGTCTTTAAGGCGAACCTCGGTTAACGACGTCCATTTGGCATCTGGTGGAAAGAAAAAATCAGCGGCGTCGTCGGAGATGATCCAGTTTTGACGGAAGCGAATTGGACAAGTGATTGTCAATCCGAAACCCGATCGCACGCAGCAAGTCCCAAGAGGGTCATTCGCCTTGTCTTTTGTGCAATTGGGAACTTTGTTGTTGTAAGGACAAAGCTTCTTTTGCCTGTAACGTATTGCTGAAGGACTGTCATTGTCGACGGGAAACCCAAAGACCTCGGCCAGCGGATGCAAGGCGGGTTGCACTTGAGTCGTTGATGTAGTTGATCGTTTTTTTGCCATCACATCAGTCTACGAGGAAAGTGAGAGCGTTGCCATCGAAAACAGACGAAGACGTGACTCAAAGGATGGCGGAGTGAGTGCTTAGCACGTTCCCAACGAAAAACGACATTGAGGAGATGTGGATATGCGGTCTAGGAGGTTTAGAAATTGAATCGCGACCAGTAACAGTTTGCCGGATTTGGCCCCGAGCGGAAGGGCTTCAAGAACAACTCTTCAGCGGCGAAGCCATCCGAATTGAGCTGGATGAGCGGCGATGTCTGCCGGTTTCGATCTGCCGTCTTCGTCCGTCGCGGTTAGGGCTCGTGTGGGGTTCCCTGGCCGCGACGGACGAAGACGGCAGAATATCGGCCTCGTGCAAGGTGCATTTGCGTGAGGGATCGCAGCGGAGATGTCCTCATCGCAGCGCAGAGCCCGACCCGATAGGGGCACGCCAAAAGGCGAAAGTGTGCGAATAAATCGGAAAAGGATTCAATAACCCGGCTTGTACAAGCTGATGAATAATTTTATAAAGTGTTAATTAATGGAGGACACGATGGCACGAAAGAAAAAAGAACCAACGGCTGGAAGGCCTAAAGAATACGATGGTGACATGCGGACAGTCACAACGTCTTTTCCGATTTCGCTGATCGAACGGTTAGATAAAGCTGCGGAAAAGGCGGGAGTCTCTCGTCAACGGCTTATGATGGAATGGTTGAGGATATGTACAACCCTCGAAGCGATGGATCACTTGGAATCCTCAAGCATCGGAACGGTGTTCCATCAACACCCGCCGGGCACATCAATGACAAACAAGGAATTGGCGGAGTGGGCAGCGGAAGCCGCAAAAGAAAACCCCGACTGTCGAGGCGGTGGATTTTCATTCATGGTAACGCGGGACAAGAAATCCAACGACGAGTTTATGAAGAGAGTGTTAGAGGCGGCTGCCGAAGTGGAGCGAATGAAAAAGGAGAGACAAAACAAGACTGAAAAGTAAGAAAACCCCGACCGTCGTCCGTCGCCAAACATCGAACGGTCGGGGCGAATGATATCCAACGAAGTTTAAGAACCTCATCAGACGGGGCTGAGCCCCCGTTGTTTCCCTGGAACGGAGTCCAGAATGACCCAACGACGAATGCAGAATAGCAAACCGGTGAACGAAACCGAAGACGAAACGAGGGCGAAAGACGCAGAGGTCGCCGGGAGCCGCGGCTACGCCGGCGAACCGGCGACCGTCGCATTTGATCGGGGGACGTTTATTGTAACACGTCCCCCTAAAGTTTCAGAAGGGGGGAAGAAGTTTTTTAAGAGTGAAGGGCATAGGCCAGTAGAGGAAAGGGAGTCAGTTCAAGTAGGCGATAAAGAGGCAAGAGTTCTTTTGTCAGGGGTCGACTCTCTGGATGTTGGTCTCTACGTCGAAATGACAGTAGAGTGGCCACGAATCGTGGCGAGGCTTAGTGAATTGAAACGGAAAGCCTCCCGAGAGGGCGCGCAAGTTGTGCGAGATGGACGCTGCCTGGTGCTGGCCAGCGGAAAACTAAATTACCAGTTTCATGTGCAGTTTCCTGACTTCAATTTGTTTCTGTCTCGTAGCGGTGGGCCGGTCGGTGATACGCCGAATGCGTTTGTCTCGTTGAACTCACAGCTTCTATGGGAGCGAGGACCGAGAGGCGCTGTTGATCACGTGAGGACAGAATTAGCAGCTCTCACGGATGGGGTGGTGATCGAGGAACGCATCAACCGGTGTGATCTGTGCATCGACGTGTTAGTGCCAGCGGGCTTGACTGATGAGGCGTTGCGGCACCATGCGGTGTGTAGAAGCGAGGAGCAGTGGATCTGCCTGGGGAAGGACGGCTTGCAGACGTTCTATCAAGGAAAACGAGGGGCAGACATCATGCTTCGAATCTACAACAAGTCCGTCGAAATCGAGAAGCACGGAAAACAGTGGTTTATGGCGTTGTGGCAAATCACCGAGAACGTCGATGTGTGGAGGTTTGAATATCAACTCCGTCGGCCAGCAATGAAAGCCTTCGGAATCAATTCACTGGATGATTTGAGCAACAAGCAAGGTCAAGTTTGGCGGTATTTGACGGAAGAATGGTACTCGTTGCGAAATCACGACAATGAGAACACGACGCGAAGAACAGCGATTCCTCTGTGGAAAATAATTCAAGAATGTGCGGAACAGTTCGGCGTGTGTGATGAGCAAATCAGGCGTGCGGCGGCGGTGCGATCAACAGATACGTCGTTCCTCGTGAAGCGAGTCGCTGGATCTGTGATCGGATTGGCCGCACGCAAAGGAATCAACGACCTGGCGGAAGCCTGGCGGCAACTCGAATTCGAAGTCGCTGAAGAGATGAAGGGCCGCAAGTTCGAGGTAGAAGTACAGCGAAAGGCGATTGAACTCGGCATTCCCGCGAAGAAGGAGGCCGCATGAGTTTTTTGCTTGAAGAAAAGGCAACACGAAAGACGCGTGAAGAGTTGCTGGCAGAAATGCCGGAAGACCTGCGAGCCAAAATGGAATTGACGCTCAGGTCACCCGACTTGCTGCGGTGGGTTGTGGATGGGATCGAAGAAGCGGGCGTAGCGGGTGAACGATTCCTCGCATTAACGATCTATCTGGCGGGAACTTCAAGGCTATTGAGCGACCCGTTAGCGGCCATCGTACAAGGTCCGTCAGCTTCGGGAAAATCGTATTCAATTGAACAAGTCGCAAAAATGTTCCCACCAGAAGCAATTTTGTCGGCGACCGACATCACACCGAATGCGCTTTATTACCTGGAACCAGGGGAACTGGAGCACAAGTTTGTCGTCGCGGGTGAAAGACCTCGGCGTCAAAATGATGAGACTGCTCAAACGACAAAAGCGTTGCGGGAAATGATCTCTTCCGGTGAATTGGTGAAAGTCGTAACGATCTCGGACGGCGAAGGACCGAGGTCAGTAATGGTTCGCCAAAAGGGGCCGATCGCGTATGTCGAATCGACAACGGCACCTGAACTTTTTGAAGAGGATGCAAATCGGTGTCTGGTCCTGCACTCAGACGAGCGGCCCGAGCAGACGCGAAAAATCCTCTTAGCGGACGCTAAGCAATTGAAGGGCGAAAGTACCGGCGAGCGACGGGGCCAGGTGCGAAAAGAATTTCAGTGCCTTCACAGGCTGCTTGTCCCGCTCGAAGTAGTAATACCTTTTGCTGAACGACTCGCGGAATTGTTCCCCGACGAGCCACTGGAAGTAAGGCGATCATTCGGCCACCTGACGAGCATGGTGCAAACGATTTCACTACTGCACCAGTACCAACGGGAACGCGATGAGACAGGGCGAATTGTGGCACAGGCAGAAGATTATTTTCTCGCACGGCTTCTGCTCGATGAAGTGTTCGGTCAGAGCCTGGGACGGAAGGCGTCAGAGGCGTTAAAGCGGTTTGTCGCTCGTTTAAGAAAATTAACGGGCGAACACACGGCGAAAGAATTGGCCCAGGCAATGAACATGAGCGAACGGACGGTACGTGAGCACCTGGCGGAACTGCTGGAGCGAGGTTTGGTAACGCAGTCGACGCCAGCGCGAGGGCCAATTCCAGCGGGATGGATGATTCCCACAAATCTGGAAATTCATGATGTTCAAGATAGTCCGCTCCCCCGTCTCTTCGACGTGTGCGGTGTGAGTGAAGACGAGTTGCAGTTGCCGGAAATGCCGGCGGATTGGGCATCCGCCGACTTAAGTGAAGTCCCTTTTTAGTGTTACGTGTTGTCGGAGTGGTTGAACCAGAAGGCACCCCCTGGAGGGGGGTTGCCAATTACAGAAAGTGTGGGAAATCATGGAGGAGTCGAAGGGAATGGAAATGGATGACGATGAGCTGTGGACGGTGCGACAAGCAGCAAAATTCCTGGGGGTATCAGGCCGAACCGTGTGGACATGGTCAACGCCCAGGGGAACGCTTCCGTGTAGGAAAATTGGAACAAGGGTTGTGCGATACTCCCGGAACGAGCTGCGGGCATGGAGCGCGGAGCATCAGATTCCAGCAAACGAAAGCATGAACAAACAATAACAATGGCACTGTGGATCTAAAAAACCAATTTGGAAAGGGCGTTCAATGGCGAGTATCGTGAAGCACGGCAAAGGCAAAATGCCGTTACGATCAATTGATTTCAGTTATCCCGCAAATCGGAGGCACCGACTGCGGCTAGGCGTGGTCTCGTCGGACACAGCAAAAGAGTGTTGTCGGCAAGTAGAAAAATTGATCGAGGCCCGTTCCACCGGACAGCCACTAGCCCTATCGACGGGGGAATGGCTGAATCAGATCAGCGACAGCATTTACGAAAGCTTGGTGCGATTCGGACTTTGCAGGCCGCGTGCAAGGGTGAACATGGCACCGTCGGTGGAGGAGTGGATCACAAAGTACATCGATCAGCGTCGGGGTGATTTAAAGGTCGGGAGCATTGAGCGACTGGAACAGAGCGCCAACCGAATCAAAAAGCATTTTGGAAAGACATCTCGAATTGACGAGGTAACGCCCGATTCGGCGGCTGATTGGCGGGCAGCGATGCTGGCCAATGGGTTGAGCGAGGCGACAACCCGTCTGCATTGCCGGAACGCGAAAAGTATCTTTGCTGAAGCTGAGCGGCGGGAACTGATCCGGAAAAATCCATTTGGACGGCTTAAGTCGTCGTCGATTGCGGCCCAGCGGAAGCGGAATGTCACGGCGGAAGAGGCGACAAATATCCTCAAAGCGTGTCCGTCTCTCGACTGGCAAGTACTGTTCGGGCTCGCGAGATTCGGGGGACTTCGAATACCAAGCGAAAGTCACATCCTGACCTGGGAGAATGTCGACTGGGAACGCAAACTTTTGAGGGTTTACGCACCGAAAACGGATTCAACACGAGTTGTTCCAATCGTGCCTCGACTTTTGGAAATCCTCAAAAAAGCTCGCGAGCTTGCGGCGGGCGAGTCAGAAACAATCGTTCAAATGAGCACGAACAACCTGCATAGGAACTTCGAAAAACTGCTCAAAGCGGCGAAAATTGAGGTGTGGGATGATCTATTTCAGACGTTAAGAAGGAGTTGTGAGACGGATTTCGCAAAACATCACCCACAGGGGGCGGTAAGTCGGTGGATCGGTCATTCGATGCGAGTCAGCGAACAACATTATTTGATGGACGATGAGTCCGTTCTGGATGCTGCGACCAGGTTGGATTACCGGGGAGAAAAAGCGGATTCCGGTGAGAAAAAGCGCGCAGCAGAAAGCGCAGCAGAAGGATCTCGAATCGTGTCGCAAGTCGAAGAAACTCGTGGAAATGGCGGTCTTGTGATCGGCAGAAAAAAGAGGCCAAAAAACGAAAAAACCCCTGGACATCAGGGGTTTTGTGGAGTGGCTGGAGGCGGGATCGAACCGCCGACACCAGGATTTTCAGTCCTGTGCTCTACCAACTGAGCTATCCAGCCGCCGAAATTTTCCTTGCGAAAGATTTCGGAGGGACAAGGATCATACCGGCTTGTCACCATTTCGCAACTGTTCGCACTCCGATCGTCGGGATATCCGGCCGACAGAATTGAAAATAACGAGACGTTCTTGGCGATGCAAATGGCTGCATATGTGGAAGAATCGCCCGAACTCAAAAGCTTCGTTTCGATCGAGCCGCTCTCGCAGAGACTTGCATCTGCGAGAGAATTGCCAGATTAAAATCCGTTTCAACGTCCAAATACCGACGAATCCACTTCGAAACATCGCTTTTCGAAGGGATTGCAGCCCAATCGCGTCGGTTGGCATGGGACTCGCTCTCCATTTGTCATCCCGTCTGAACGGCGTCCAGCCGAAGGTGTGTTGATAAGGTCGATGTTTTCCCCATCTGTTCATCCGTGATGATCACG
>CAIOKO010000158.1 GCA_903858935.1 uncultured Schlesneria sp.
CGTGCCCAATCCACGCAGCATGGGCCACGAAGGTGACTCTGATCGCGCCGGAAGTGATCACAAGACCATCAAGATTACCGATGAAGCGACAGCGTTTTCTTGTTATTATAGAAGACGGATTACCTCGACCTACCTGACTGAGCAGCGTTTGTTCTTGGAAAGAAATGGGGTCGGGACAAATGGATTAAATAGAGCACAAACCTGGTCACTTGCGGCGCGAAGGGCATGCAGGAGTTTTCAAAATTCATTGAGACTGATTACGTTCTGGCTGGTTGAAGGATCCTGCAATGAATGTGAGTCGTTCGTTTGAAGTCTCGGTCATCGTGATGACATTCAACCGACCACTGACCCTGCGTAATTGTCTCGAGTCTTTGTGCCACCAAACATTTCCACTTGATCGAGTCGAGATCGTAGTGGTTGATGGTTCGAAAGAACCGGCCCGGGACGAGGTTTCCGCATTCCTGGATTCCCTGCACATTAACCACGTGATTGGGAAAAATCTGGGGATCGCCGGCAACCGGAACCGAGGTGCAACACATGCCCATGGGCGATACCTTGCCTTTATCGACGATGACTGCGTGGCCCGTCCCGATTGGCTCGAAAAACTATTTGAAGTCGTTTTGACTGACCCTTCGTCGCTGGTAGGAGGTGGGGTTGAAAATGTGTTTCCTGAGAACGCGTACGCTGTCGCTGGCCAGGCGATCACCGAAGCCGTCATGAACTTCTTTAACCCTCCCGACGGAAATCCAACATTTTTTCCCGGATTAAACTTCGCGATTGAACGCGAGGGATTTCTCAAAACGGGGGGTTGCGACTGCAGGTTTCAACTGCTTGGCGGCGGCGAGGATCGGGACTTCATCGACAGGTGGGTGGCTCAAGGTGGACGATTGGTCTCATGTCCAGACGCCGTAGTTCGACACGAACACCGAACGTCCTTTCAGAGCTTTATCCGTCAGTACTTTGGCTATGGCCGCGGCGCATGGGTTTATCAGCGACTCAAGCGGCAGGTTGGCCGAACAAAGGCTGTCGTGAATTCCAAATCCTATCGACAGTTGTTTGGTGAGTTAGCGGTGCCTCTCAGAAGATTAAAGCCCATAATGAGGTGCAAAACGCTCGCGTTGATCGTCGTTTGGCAGATCACCTATCACGCAGGAATTCTCTGGCAGGCCGCTTCCGAAGCGATTTATCCACCTCGCCCATGAGGCCCTAAGGATCTCGCTTTGCCACGCTGTTCTGCCAATAATTCCTGGCTCAAACTTCGCTTGCCAGGCTCCCCACTCATGAGCTTAATCACGGGAAAACTGTCGGGTTTTCATTCTAACGAAACGGCTGCCACTGTTTTCCGGATTTCCTTTTGCCAAAAAATAATCTCATGGGATGCCGAGGAAACTGGCAACGGAACCACACCTCAATCGAGAGGCTTTTCGGGATAAAGATGGCGGATTCTGGCTGTCACCCGATTTTTGATGATTTGGAAAACGTCCTTCAGACGCTGCACACGGCGGCGATTGTCAGCCCGCTGAAGATGCATCTCGTTATCCCTGAGAACTCGACGAGCCCGCTCATGAACATTCTGTCGTTCGCCTTCGGCTCGCGGCGGAATCGTAATTCGAGTTTGTAAAAGTTGCTGATATTCGCATCGTAACGACAACAGCCAATCAGCAATTCGGGCTGACTGCTGAGACACGTCCAGGGTCAGGATCTTTTGGATTAAGGCGGGGACCGATTCAAGCGTCCCCTTGAATAAGAGTGGGATCTCATCGGCGACCCCCTTTCGTCGCCGGTCCGATTCCCAATCCAGCAGCATCGCGGGTGTGCCGCAACTCATCGCTCCAACACATCCATGCACCCGAGCCCCCACGACGAAATCAACCTCTTTGAAGTAATTCTCATAATCAGCGGAATCTGATGAGAAACGAACTCGTTCACTGCCAAAAATGGCCGAGGCTTCCAGGGCTTCATCGATGTAATGACAAATCACATTCACTGGAAAACGCTGAGAAAGCTCGGTGATCAATTGAATCAAAAAATCTCGCGTTGCCACGTTGACCGATTGAAAAGGGGTGTAAGTGGACTGATAAATCACAGCAACCGTTTGCAGTTTCTGGCGACGAACCGGGCTGACACAGTGAAACAGCGCCGGACAAGGCAGCAGCTTGACGTGGGAAATCGAGAATCTCTCTGTCAGTCTTGAGAAGGTGCTTCGATCACGGCAGACGATCATGTCGGCATGATGTTCAAGCACCGTTTTTGCAGTGGAACTCAAACCAAACTTTTCACCATGGCTGCCAATACCAATTAAGGAACAGCGGATCCCGTTTTGCTGAATCAATCGGTACAGCGGATCAACTCGATGCCCCAGCCATTCCGGGGTACCGGCGAAAATCACGTAATCGATTGATAGAGGATCATGCCGAAATTCATCGAAAGAATTGTCCAGCGACGTATGACCCGGGCGAATCGAGGGATGGCGATTCCAGACAATCGTGTTAAAACGATAGCCCGAATGCCTCAGAAGCTGAGCAATCCCACGATTGATCAGCTCATCGCCTGGATTCCAGTGTCGCGTGGTGGAAAAGAGAATATTCATCGATCGTGAATTGCTTTCATTTTTTGTCGCTTGCTTGCTGCCAGAGGCTCTTCAGAGACTTTTCCACCGTAATTGGTTGTATTTTTCGCAGACAAAGCCGGTCAAACGGACACGGCGTCCGCAGCCAGCAGGGGGAACACGACAAGGGGGTGTAGCAGTTAATATTTCCCTCGTATTCCGTCGAACAAGGTCGCTCGTAGCCGCCATAAATGACGACAGAGGGAATCGAAAAGGCGGCTGCAATATGGACGGGGCCTGAGATGGGGCCGACGAGTAAATCAGCGGCTGATATGGTTGCGACAAGTTCGTCCAGTGACAACTTCTCTCTCAAATCCCAATACCGCGATGTTTCGTACTTGTGATCTTGAGAATCAATCTCTGTGCCAATCTCGATGACAGTGGACCAAGAGAGTAGTCGTTCGATTAATTCTTCCCAATACTCAAGCGGCCATTGCTTGTTCGGTGTCCAGGGACCAGCACGACGAGCGAGAACGATCCATGGCTTGGGCAACTGCTGAAATTTTTCCAAAACGCCGGCATAGAGGGCCGGATTTCTTACGCAGGATGGGCGAATCTCTGCAACATCGACCCCAATTTCATCACCCATAATCTGCGCCAAAAACCGTGACGGGGGGATACTCCATTCATACTTGAGCTGGATGGCAGATGAAGGAACTTCCTCCATGGTTTTCACAGAGTCAATAAACGGCAGGCCACTCACAAGCGAAGGGTACTTCGTATAAAACGTCAGGTGACAATCAGGGTTTACCTGTTTCAAGAGCCGCAAGCACGGTGTACACATCAAGACATCGCCCAAGGCCCCGGCTCGCCATAAATGTAACTCGCGCCGATGACAGGGGGCCCAGCGATCTAGTGGCCACCTCAGCCGTCGGCCGAGTTCTCCATACCGTGCACCGGCCCGACAGGCGATCCATCCGACCGTTCTCTGATGGAGTCGACCGGGAAGATTCAACAACCACGGGATCATTTTCGAGGCGAAGGTCATTGCTCGACCTTGAAAACAATCGAAGTCGTACTCAGATTTCCGATGAGCGGAATCAGACAGACTTGCCCTCCGTGGCTAAGAACCACGTCCGATCCCGCAATCTCATGGACTTTGTAGTCACCTCCCTTAACAAGTACATCGGGAAGAAGCCGTTCGATCAACCGAATCGGTGTCGGCTCATCAAATCCGATGATCATGTCGACACAGGCAAGCCCGGCAAGTAACGCAGCACGGTCCTGTTCGGTAATGATAGGACGCGCTACACCCTTCAAACCACGTACCGAATGATCCGTATTCAAGCCGACAATCAGGAAATCACCAAGTCTCCGCGCCTCTTCCAGGCAGGCGAGATGACCTGCATGCAGGATATCAAAACAACCATTCGTAAAGACGATGCGTTTCCCCAGTCGACGAGCCTCGCGAACCTGCTCAGAGGCGGCATCGAGATCGACAATTTTGCGGGAACGCCCGCACCACTGCGCATCCAATTCATGGATCTTGACGGGATAAGTACCCGCTCGACCAACAGCAATCCCGGCAGCCATGTTCGCCAGACGACAGGCCGTAAGTAAATTCCAACCGCAACCTGTTGCAGCGGCCAGGACCGCTGCAACGGTGTCACCCGCTCCAGTGATATCTGCCACTTCTTGTGCCCGAGACTCGATATGAGTCACCCCGTCTGCCGTACAGAGCGTCATTCCGTCAGCCCCCTGCGTGATCAGAATTGCCTCGACATCCAATTCCTGCCGCATTTTACTTGCAGCTCTCTCGACAGCGGCTTGATTAACTAGCGATTCTCCGCAGGCACGTCCAGCTTCCATGACGTTGGGAGTCAGTACAGTCGCGCCTCGAAACATCGAAAAGTCGAGACTCTTCGAATCGACAATACAAGGAATTTTTTGTTCCCTGCAGCGTTGAATGACCCTTTGCGATAACTCTTTCGTCACGGCCCCCTTGTCATAATCGGACAGTACGACGGCCTGGTGTTCTGAGATCAACGGGTCAATCAGTTTCAGCAATCCTTCTGCGCGAGAGCGGAAAGTCAGTAGATCACCGTCCTGATCCAGACGCAACATTTGTTGATGAGACTGCGAGACCACCCGCGATTTACAAATCGTCACCAGACCCGTTCCGTCGGGTGTCACGATTCTCGTGACACCGTTTTTTTGTAGTGTCTGACGCAATAGTTGCCCGGCAGAGTCCTCGCCGATCAGACAGGCCAGGGTTGGTTCGCCCCGCAGGGCGACCAGTGAAGCCGCCACATGCCCGGCACCACCAGGACTGGCTGTTTCTTTCCGGAGTTTTACGATGGGAACCGGTGCTTCAGGAGAAATCCGCTGCACTTCGCCCGATAAAAAACGATCCAGCATCGCGTCACCGATCACCAGCACGCGAGAATTCAATTCGATCATCACGTCACTTACTCGGGAAATCATGCGACACAAAAGGAAAAATGCTTCGCAACGAAGACGCCCCCATTCTAGATGGTTTCGAGATCGATTACTCCCAAAGACAACGCTATGAACGATTTTTCCTCGGGAAAACGGCAGTCATCGTGGAAAGCGGTTATGTAAAAAGCTCTCGACCAACCGTGGAAGCAAAAAGGGGACAGGTCCAGTTGTTTACAATTCGCCCGCTCAAGATAAAGCAAGAACGAATGAAGTTGGCCAAGGTATCCAACGTCACAACCGTCAAAAAGCCAATCAAAAAAAGGAACTTGGCCAACTTTTTTTGATGCTGTTGGTGGGCCTCGAAAACTCGACCGTACCCTACGGCACTTTCTTCGATCAGGCAGGCCACTTGTATGCCGCATGGGCATTACGGGCGAAAAACTTCTCTGATGCAACGCGTCCATGATCTCGAAAGAATTCCGATACGACCTGAAACACCACTTTGTACGGCCCGGCGTTATCGCTGACGGGCCAGTTGCTACCGTAGATCAGACGGTCTTCCCCAAATGTCTTCCACGCAACATTCAAGATCGGTCGATAGAACGACGTGTCAGTCGGTGCCTGCCGTTGACCTGCGCGAGCACTCTCGATGAGTGCCGAGACCTTGAGAAAGACCTTCGAATGCGTGGCGCAAGCTTTGAGGCCGGACTGCCATGCGGCGGGAGGCTCTTTTCCGTCAATCTTCACGTTGGAAAGATGATTGATCACAATCCGCAGGTCAGGCAGCCGATCTGCCAGGCGATCGACAATCGGCAGCATTTCTGGCCCACCGTTCACATCAAGTTCCAGATCAGCGTCGATGAGCTTTTTTAAATCGGAAAGGAATTCGGGTCGGTCCAACCCTTTGTTAACAAGATCGGCGTTGACTCGAATCCCTCGATAAACCGGATTTCTTGCGAATCGAGCCAAGTGCTTTGAAAACAATTCTGTACCTGGTGACAGGTTGCCCACGACACCCAAAACAAACGGGTCGCTTTTCGCCAGATCAAGTAGCCACTGGTTGTCCTCCACCCATGAGCTTGCCTCGACGATGACGGTTCCAGTAACACCAAACGGTTTTGTCAGTGTCTGAAATTCTTTTGGTAGAACAGACCGATAGAGCAGGGGATCGTCCTTTGAGGGCCAAGGGACCCCTTGTGGCCGCGTGGGATCGTAGAAGTGCGTATGCGTGTCCACAACGGGGATGGGAGCTTCGTTATCCGCTGCGAAAACCAAATGACTAAGATCAGGCAGAGTGAAAGCGGTAAGGCCGGACGCGACAAATTCACGGCGGGTGAGTGACATCAAGACATCCGCAAAATGAAGATCGGAAAGATACCTGTATGGCAGTGACACCACCGGACGACTTTTGGTCGATTACGCTTTTGGGAAGGTACTCACCAACGCATAAAGATCACCAATTGTCGTGATTTGATGAATTTGCTTTGGCTTCAAAGTGACACCGTACTGATCATCAATCATACCGATCAGACAGAGAAACTTTAGCGATCCCCAGCCTGGAATCTCTTCAATCACTGAGGAAGCGCTCAAGCTTCCTGGCGAAAGCTCGAATAATCCCTCGAGATCAGTCACAAATTGGGACAAATCCATTTTTCCTTTTCCATCATCAATGAACAGATTCACGAACCGATTCGTACCATTCGAATGCGATGCCCTCGATAGCATTTCAACCAAACGGGAATCTTCCGGAATGAAGCGAAAATCGAATCAGGGCGAGCTGGGAACGAACTCCGGCATTCAATGTGCCATACTGAGTTATTCAAACCTGAATTCCGAAAATCGACACATTGAAGACCCCTGCATTAAAGACGGAATAGACTTTCTGCCTGCGTTTTATGAATAATGCGCTCGCTTGTTTAACATTGCGTGCAATGAAAACAACTTGCCAACAACAGAAAAAACATTTCCACCCGCGTTTTAACAGTGCTGATTTCAGGAAAGCGAATTATGAAAACGCCCAAACCCAAATCAATGCTGTTGCATATCCTTGTTCCAATCTTATGCATTCTTGCGATCTGGATCGCCATGAGCGTTGGAACAACCTATTACGTGCTCTGGATGCAGCGGTCCAGCCAGCGAGTCATTGTTGAAAATGTGAGTTCGGTTCGTGCCGCCGAAGCATTGCAAATTGCCGTCTGGAGCCTGACGGCAGAGTTCCCGGCGGACCACAGCCAGATTCCTGCTTTTCGCAACCGTTGGAAGGAAGCCAATACTCAGATCACTCTCGAACAGCAAAAACTCAAGAATTCGTTATATCTCGAGGAAGAACAGGCTCCGATGGCGGAATTGGACGATTCTCTTTCGAAGCTTCGAGAATTCTGTACCCGTTTGGCGAATCTTGAATTGAATACAATTGGACCCTCGTCCGAGGCAATAAACCTCACAGCTAAGCGACAGCGTGCCGTCGAATGCGCCAGCCAGATCGGAAAGTCGGCCCAGGAACTCTTTCGCATCAACCAGGGTGCGATTGAAGACTATCGAGTTCAAAAAGAAGGCATCACACATAAAATACTTTGGGGCCGCTTCACGATTCTTTTGATTGGTCCCTTGATGGGACTTTTTCTCGGCTGGAGATCGGCCCGCCGACTCGATCGAAACATTGCCCGCATTGCAGTGACACTGCACGATGCTGATACGAAAAGTAATAGTAATATCGGGACACTTGCAATTGATGGAACGTCCAACTTTGAGGATGTTCAGCAACAGGCTGAACAGGTGGCCGAGCGGATGCGACAGGTCAGTCGTGAATTGCAATCCGCGCGCCGCGAAGTTTTGCAGGCGGAGCGTCTCGCTGCTGTCGGTGAGCTTGCCGCCGGGGTGGCACACGAAATTCGCAATCCGCTGACATCAGTTAAGCTCTTGTTGCAATACGCAATCCGAAAGGCGTCCGGGCCAACTCTCGACGAAAGCCAATTGCGACTAATCCTGGATGAGATCGGACGCATGGAGTCGACAATTCAAGGATTACTCGATTTCGCCCGTCCCCCGAAGCTCAATATCGTGAAACATGATTTGAGACAAACTTTGCAGCGAGCACTGAATCTGATTGATTCACGGGCACGGCAACAGGGAATCGAGATTATCACGGGCAAGATGAGTACGCCTTTAATCGTTGACGGTGACACGGAAAAGCTACACCAGGTGCTGGTCAATCTGTTGATTAATGCCGTTGAGGCCATGCCGGACGGAGGGCGTCTTTCGATTGATGCCGAAGATGCGATGATTGGAATTGACATTCCACAGAGCCCGACTGCAGACACGTCAGGTCATTACCGGGAACAGCCCGGCAACCATGTCGCTGTGATCAGAGTCCGTGACACCGGCGAAGGAATCGCTAACAATGTCCTTTCACGCTTGTTTGAACCCTTTGCAACGACCAAGGAACGTGGCACCGGACTGGGGCTTGCCGTTTCCCACCGAATAATCGAAGAACACCACGGAACAATCCGAGCAGACAATGGTCCTGCGGGAGGAGCCGAGTTTACCCTGATGATTCCAATGATCGAATGCCGCGACAACATGCACCTGGTCCGAGATACCGCTGAAACGCAAGCATCGGCTTGACGGACAATTAAAAAAGGCTTGAGGAGCAACATGGAATCGCTTTTGGTGATTGATGACGAAGCAGGAATCTGCAAAACGATTCAAAGTATTCTGGAAAGTGAATCCCTCCGTGTTTTTGCGGCGTCCAACGCAACCGATGGTTTGCAATTACTACGCGACGAATCACCGTACGTTGTGCTGCTCGACATCCGACTGGGAAAACAATCGGGAATGGAGTTGTTTCATCGGATCCATGAAATCGATCCGAAAGCGTTGATTATATTCATCACCGGTCACGGTACGGCCGATACCGCCATCGAAGCGATGAAAATCGGCGCGTTCGACTATCTTGTTAAGCCGCTCGACTTTGATCAGTTACACCAGATTGTTGATCAGGCACTGAAAATTGGCCGCTTGATGCATGCAGCGGCGGCAATCGAAGACACAAATCACGCTGACGAAACGTCAGACCGATTGATTGGCAATGGTCCTTCCATGCAATCTATCTGCAAGCAAATCGGCCGAATTGCTCCTCAAGATGTGAATGTCCTGATTCTGGGAGAAAGTGGCACGGGAAAGGAACTTGTCGCCCGTGCCGTTTATCAGCACAGCCGGCGGAATCAAACCCCTTTTCTGGCGATCAACTGTGCCGCTATTCCGGAAACACTGCTCGAGAGTGAGCTTTTCGGGCATGAGAAGGGAGCGTTCACAGGCGCCGAGCGAAGTCGGATCGGAAAGTTTGAGCAGTGTCACCGCGGTACGTTGTTTCTCGACGAAGTCGGCGACATGCCCCATGCCACTCAGGCAAAGATCTTGCGATTGCTGCAAGACGGCCAATTCCAGCGCGTTGGCGGTAACGAAACGCTAACGGTCGACGTTCGCGTGATCGCCGCGACAAACCAAAATCTGGAATCCATGATCGAACAGGGGAAGTTTCGCCGCGATCTTTATTACCGGCTGCGCGGCGTAACGTTGCACCTGCCCCCGCTCAGGGATCGAATCGACGACATCCCTGAGCTTGCACATTACTTTCTATTTCGACTCAATCGACAACTCGGGACTTCGGTACAGTCCATTTCGCAGGAATCTCTGGAGCTTCTGCAAGGTTATCGCTGGCCAGGCAATATTCGCGAATTACAGACAGTGATTCGCGAATCCTTGATTTCATCGACAGGCCCCACATTGTTACCGGAGTTTCTCTCCATCGAATTGCATGCGGATTCATCGAATGACAACGACATCGTTCCCCACATTGTGAGTGTTAACGATGATGCTTGGCGCTCGCTAGGTGGGTTCGTTGAACGGACGATGTCCGAGAGTAGCGTCGACGTTTATCGCCGGTCCCTGGTGCACTTTGACAGACTTATTGTGAGCCAGGCAATGAAGGTCGCGAAAGGACTGCAATCGCGAGCGGCTGAAATTCTTGGTCTCAGCCGCCCGACGTTGCGAGCAAAGATTCGTGCAATCGATCAGGAAATCAACGACCCCAAACCCTTGACTTAAAGGCCTTATTACCGGCCCAGATTGACGTCGACATTGCCTTTCTTACTGGTTGTCGGATCAGAGACCGTCAATTTGAGGGTACCGTTACTCTTGCGGACTGCGTCGTTCAGATCATTTGGATGAAGAACGGGCTTTCCATTCGCAGCAACAATCAATAAGCCAGGTCGAAGACCCGCCCTTGATGCGGCACTGTTGGGTTCGACTTCGGTGATCTTCACCGCAAAGTCATCGTCGTTGAATGCCAGTTCCGTGACAGCTCCCAGACTACCCGGGTTTGAGTTGACCGGGGCATCCACACCAGCAGGCAAAGGCTTTGTCGATGCCGTCCCTGTGAGATTCACAGAAACTTCGGTATCACGACCTGTGCGGGTATCACGGACCATCAGTTTCAGAACGGGACCACTTTTTCGCAGTGCCCCCAGAAGTTGCTCAGGCCCTGTTAAAGGAGCACCGTTGGCAGCGACCAGGATATCACCCACTTCAACTCCGGCCTTGTCTGCCGGACTTTCTGGTTTAACACCAGTCACCTTCAGTGCGCTTCGAGTACCAAGTGTCACGGGCTCGGCAGAGATACCGAGCGATATTTTTGCGGGTTGTTCAGGTACCGGCTTGACGACTTCTGACTGATCAACCGACGCAACTTGTGAACCAGGATCAAGCTCGATCTGAGTCCCCTTTCCGGTGTTAACATCAACAACGATCAACGAAAATGGCTTGCCTTTGGCGGCCAGAGCTTCCAGTTGTCCTGCGGCGGTAATCGCTTCTCCTTCGATCCCTGCAATGACGTCGCCAACCTCAAGTCCCGCTTTGGCGGCTGGGCCACCACGTTCCACGCTGGTAACGCGAATGGCGATCCGATTCTGAACTTTCAACACTTCGGTCGTCATCCCGAGGTTCGATTTGGCTGTCGCGGGAGGAAGGTTGTTGATATTGATGCCTGCGGCAGGATCTTCGCGTCGTGGTTCGACGGGACGGTTGCCGGTCGCATCAAACCAATCAGGAAACGCACCATCCCACCCCCCTTGCTCCCGGTCAGTCACGTACACCCGAACCTGCGAGCCTTCCTCAGGAACTTGCTTGTGGCCATCTCCAACGTGGACATAAATTGTTTCACCCGGCGCCGGAAAGTGTGCTCGCGCGGCAGGGCTGAGCGTCTTTTGAGCTTCGGAACGCTTCACGCTGATTTGAACCAGATAGTCTGTCCGTCCCTGACGTGCACTGCGAAAAACCTGCTGGACAATCCCGTCAGCAACGACGGGCGCGTCCGCTTTTGCCAATCGATCGCGTTGTTGAGCACTTGAAGGGGTTGTCGTCAATCCCGTCAAACCCGCTGCCAACAGCAATAAGACTGCGAAATTGCTCTTCGAATCGATCATGACAAGTACTCTTTCTCTTTCAGGAAGTTGGAGCAGGGGTATCGGCAAATGTCCGGATGAGATGAGCCGGGCAACGTAAGCCCTCTGACTCTCGCGGCAATTTTATGACTCTCGCGGCAATTTGAAGAGTCCGAGGGCTTACGCAGCCCGACTCACCAGTTGAATCGTAAGCAGGATTACAGTTCGCTATAGGGCAATTCGAAAAGATCTTTCAGTCGATTCAGATCACCGGTCCTCAGACCTTCACGGAACCATCTGGTACGTTGCTCCGACGTTCCGTGCGTGTAACTTTCAGGCGACGTAAAACCCCGCGCATTCTTCTGAATGCGATCATCACCGATCGCTTTCGCTGACTTCATCGCCGTGGCGACATCACCCGCTTCGATGAATGCAAACTTTTCCGTACCATAATGAGCCCAAACGCCCGCGAGATAATCCGCCTGTAATTCAAGTCTGACAGACCATTTGTTGAACTCAGTCTTGGATTCTGTCTGACGTTTCCGGTCAACAATTTCGCTGTAACCGAGCAGGTTCTGCACATGGTGGCCGATTTCGTGTGCGACGACGTAGGCTTGAGAAAACTCGCCGTCCGACCCCCCCATTTTTACCCTGAGCTCTTCAAAAAACGTCGGATCGAGATAGACGGTTCTGTCGGCAGGGCAATAGAACGGTCCGACAGCCGAAGGGGCATTTCCACACCCTGTTGCCACCGCGTTAGAGAACAACACCATTTTTGGAGGAACGTATTTCTCGCCAGCTTTTCGGAACTGTTCGGTCCAGACATCTTCGGTAAACGCAAGCACTGTAGCCGCGAATTCCTTACTTCGCTTTTCTTCCGCCGTCAGTTCCCGTTGAACGGCCTGCCCGCCTCGACCGGCTGGCTGACCACCGGCGTTCATCACTTGCTGGACTTTGCGCGGATCAAGACCCAGCAAAGCAGCAATCACCATGACAATCATCACACCCAGACCACCGGCCGCCATCACAGCGGGTTTCATATTCCGACGGTCTTCGATGTTTTCGCTCTGCCGACCACCTTCCCAACGCATAGTGAGATTCCTCTAAGTTCGATGACACGAAGCGTCAAAAGTTCGATGACGCGAAGAGTCAAAAGTTCGTTGACGCGAAGCGCCGATTTCACAGATCGATTAATGACAGTAGAAAGGGTACTCAGATCGCGTGTCAAACACGAGGCAATCATGAGCAAACCACACCCACATAAAATAGGCATCTGTCTATCATCTGGCAACAAATGGCACGAAAGAAATATTTCCGAAATTGGCTTATTTATTCGCCAAAACAGTGAGTTGTGTGAAAAAGACTTCACACATTCCACACGTGAATAATTCCAGAGGTCGCGGTAATTGGCCAAACATTGAGGCGTTCGCCATCAAAATCGACTTGCTGCTGAATTCCACCGGACAATCGAGCCGGATGAGAAGCTGTCATTTCGCATTTTGCAGATCCGCTTGGTAACTTCGATCAGGCACGATACGCGTTTCAAGCAACTGTCGATCGACGAAAGTTTGCCCCACAACGGAATTTGAATCGAAGTCGCCGATCATGACATTCATCGCATAAATGTTATTAAATCCCTTTACCCTATAGCCCCTGGACAGATACTGACATGAATTCGTTCCACTGGACATCCATGTTAGTACGGCTCATCTGTGCGGGGCTGATCGGAGTCGCGGCGTTCCTGCTTTCGTTCCAGCTGGAATTCGATTTACGAATTTTGCTGGGATACGATCTGACTATTTCAACATATCTAGCGATTCTGCTCGTGCGGCTTGCGCATGCCAACGCCGAGATGACACGTGAAATTGCGGAAAAGGTCGAATCCAGCAACTGGATGGTGCTTTTACTGGCTGGGATTCTTTCGGGGCTAAGCCTGTCGGGAGTCGGATTAATGCTGCACCGCTCCAAGAACTGGACACCCTTGCTGGCTAACCTTCATCTGGGACTATCCCTGCTGGCTGTTTTTCTGTCATGGGGTCTGCTGCACGTGATGTTTGGCATTCATTACGCCCGGATGTATTACGACCCGGCACCGGTCAACGGAGAGCCGGAAGATCGCCCGCCGCTGGAATTCCCTGAAGACGCGATGCCCGATTTCTGGGACTTCATGTACTTCGCCTTTACGCTAGCCGTCTGTTACCAGGTCTCAGACGTTTCGATTCGTAGTCCCCATCTCCGCCGAGTCGTTCTTGCCCACGTGCTGCTTTCGTTTCTCAACGTCACCATGATTCTGGGATTAGTCGTAGAAATCGTATCGACCCTCACCAACCCCCCGGTCCCCATGTAATGACCGATTAATCTGTCGCCGTTAAAACTAAAACCTTCCAGTGCGAGGGCGCTCATCTAAAAATGCAATCTTGAAATGCAATCTTGCATCCAAAATCTTGCCGGTTGGCAAAGTTATCGATTTGAGAACAAGCTGTTAACTGGAACGCTTGATGTACCATTGATGAATGATTGAAGAATAATTCATATATTTGATCGTAATCTCGTCGCACTGTTGAAGATGGCGTAAAGTCTGACTACTCTGTTGAAAAGATTTCTGCCACGCTACTGATGCGTGCGATCTTCAACCTAGAGACACCCTCTCGAATTCAGTAACGGAGCGTAAAAGATGAACATCGTTGAATTGATTCTGAAACTTTTGGGGGGTGATACCCTCAAGCAGTTGTCCGCATTCACAGGCGAAAGCCCAGACCTGGTTCAGAAGGCGCTTGGGGCAATCGTCCCAACGTTACTCAGTGGAATCGGCGGGGCTGCCGCGAAACCAAATGGAGCTGAAAAGCTTTTTAACAGCCTACGCTCCATTGATGATTCGCTCTCGGATAACCTCGGAAGCGTGATTGCCAAAGGGGGCGCTGATGAGTTGGCAAAGAAGGGGACGAATATTCTGGGCGACCTGTTGGGCTCTGGCGGCCTGACGGCACTCATCGGTCCGCTCGCCAAGTTCCTGGCTGGCAATACGGCTTTGGTCTCAAAACTGTTGCCAATGATCGCTCCTTTCGCACTCAGCGTGCTCAGCAAGCAAGTCAAATCTGGCGGACTTGACGCAGCCGGCCTGCTGAAGATGCTTCTTTCACAGAAGTCGAATATCGCGCGAGCGATTCCAGGCGATCTGGCCAAGGGCTTGGCAGGAGTCCAAGGCCTGAGCGATCTGGCCAACTTCGCTTCGGATACCGCCGCAACTGTCGGTCACGCCGCATCAAAAGGCAGCGAAGCCGTAAAAGAATCAACCAACTGGCTATTACCAATTCTTGCATTGGCAGCTCTGCTGGGCGGATTGTTGTGGTTCCTGAGTCAGGCGAAGCCAGTCGTAAAAGAAGTCGCTCATGAAGCGACAGGTAAAGTCATGGAAGAGGCAGGTGAATCCGCTGCCATGGCGATTGAAAAAGCGAAAAGAGCCGCTGAGGCTGTTGCTGATCCGGTCAAAGCGTTGACGGAAGACTTCACAGGTTATTTCAAGTCGATCGATGGCGCACTTGATGGAATCACAGACGTCGATACCGCGAAGGCTGCTGTTCCAAATCTCGAAAAACTGGTTGGCCAATTCGAAGGTTTAAGCGGCCTGTTCAATAAATTGCCCGCAGCAGGTCGTGGCGGTGTATTGAGCCTGCTCGAAGGGGGCCAGAAGACCCTTCAAGAAAAGGCAGAGGAAGCTGTCGGGATCCCCGGCGTTGGCGATTTAATCAAGCCATTGCTGGACGGACTTCTTGAAAAGCTGGCCGCTCTGATCAAGGGCTAATCGAACGTAAGTCACGGTCGAACAAAAGCGAGTGGAGGTGCAATGCATCTCCGCTCGTTTTTCGTTTTCAAATAACCAATTTGTTTGGAGAGCATTACGCGAAGCCTGCCTCAATGCTGCTGGTTATTTGTTTCTGAGAATGACAACATCGTGATAGACTTTTCGTGTGAAGCGAATGCCGCATTCGTGGCAGCCAGAGAACGCACTTCGCAGGAGCGTCACATGCCTTTATTCAGAACTCGCTGGTTGATTTCTGTTCTGCTTTTCGGATTCGTATCGACAGCCACTTGCCTGACGTCTCACACGGTCAGAGGAGCAGATCAGAAACAAGATGAGCTGGAAATCGATCCGGCGACGGAGGAGGGACCGCGCGCTCTGGTACCGAAAAACGGAAAGCAGTCTCTCTCGTCAATTGGTCGCCGCGCATCAGAAGGCCCCTTGTTCCCAAAGTCATTTGCCCCAACGCTGGAAGAACGGGAAAAGCTATCATCCACGATTGATGCCCTGATCCCGCAACTCGGCGCGGAAAGCCTTGAGACGCGTGAGAAAGCGACTCGCGAATTACAGTCGATCAGCAATTACGCTCGAGCGCCGATTGAGCGTGCCATTAACCACGCGAACAAAGAAATTTCACGCCGGGCCGAATCGATACTCAGCAATTTCCCCAAACATACGCATGTTGTTGTCAATGCACTCGGCGACCCGATCTCCTATGCAATGGTAACCCTGACCTTTTCGCCAAGGTCAGCATACAATATCAATCAATCCACAATCCTGGATGACATCTCAGCAACGGCTCCGGTTGATGACGCTGAAGCACGAGTTGTCGGCGATTGGACGGATGAATACGGTCGCATTGCTGTTCAGCAAATTGAGCCCGCTCAACCCTTTTGTCTCATGCAGATCCAACATTCGGACTACGGTACAGGGCGGTGTGAAGTCTTATTCTGGGGACCGCACAGCCAGCTCCGACTTCCCTTGGTTCCTCGAAACTCGGAGTTCAGGAAACGTGCACTGACAGGTACCGTTATTGACCCTGATGGCAATCCCGTTGCGGGAGCTGTCGTCACATGCGCCCATGTGCGAACTGCGGGAGAAGGCCTGATCAATGGCGCCTTTCCTCGGGGTGAAGTCCTGACCGATGAGAAAGGCCAATTCAGTTTCTATTTGCCAAACGACAACCGGGATCATTCGCGTGGCGACATAATCCCACCGAACTCGCGATATCATGCCACGATTACGAAACCCGATGACGATTCGTTTTTTCCCGTCACGGGAATGTTTTCCAACGCAGAACCAGTTCGGATCGAACTGCCAAAGCCGAAACGACGACATCGTTTTCGATTTGAGCCAACCAAAGACAACTGGCTGGAAAAGCCCGAGCACTGGATGAACCTGCATGTCCAGCGAATTGGCGACAACCGACAGTCGGTCAGACTTGATCCCAGGTCGCTGTTTCGTGGTCGTCGGGTTCTTGAAGGGACATACAACGCCACGTTTTTTGACAACGGGGGTACGATACGCTTTGAACCACTGACTATTGATCACGACAGCCCGGAAGAACTGATTTTCCGGCTGCCAAAGGCGATCACCCATCACGGTCAAGTCGTCAATGGGGTGACAGGATCAGCGGTACCAGACGCGATTGTCATCGGCTGGAATTCGACTGCTCGCAACAATCTGGCACTACTGTCGGAAGACGATTGGAAATTGCTGGATAAAACTCCATCAAACCCTCCGCTCGATCACCCGGCGATTACACTTCTCAGAAAATTCTATGGAGTTCAAGGTCTGGTTCGAACCGATCGCGACGGACGTTTTGAAATCATGCAGCAACCCGCGCGGGAATTCTACGGTCTGATGGCATTCGATCAGAAATCCATCCCTTTTAAGGTCCGCGTCGGGTCACTCAAACCAGACGAAAACCAGCGAATCGATGTTTCACATTTCCCTTTATTCCCTGCAGCGAAGGTGATCGTCTGCCCGATTGTTGAGAGCAACCGACTTCCCATCATGCCCTGGTGGCTTCCTACGAAGGATGACCAGCCAGACTGGTTCAGTCAGTTTCTGGCAATCAAATCAGGGTCTGACCGCGACTTTGAGTATGTCCACTGGCTGACCATCAACGAGCAACAACCGATCCATGTGCCAGCGGGAATACAAATGCGAATGAGGTTCGAATCACCCTATAACGACGAATGGTCACCGGCCCTGATCGACAACCCCTTTCGGTTAGAAGCAGGAACCGTTACGGACCTGGGCGAACTTCAATTTACGACATCTTTACCTGTTGAAGTCCTGGTGACGAATTCAGCAGGCAAACCGGTTGAAGGATTTGTGGTCAGACGCAAGCACGATTCTGATAACGCATGGTGTGTTGCCCACAACACTGACGAGGAAGGGAAAGCATTCTTTCATGTCCACCGGAATTCCACTGGAGAATTTCGAGTGACTGATCTGCAAGGCCCGAAAGAGATCACCCAGGCCGAAAACTTGTCGGCAAAATTCAACGTCGGTGAAAAACATCCAAAGCAACCATTCCGCATTACCGTGACCGATGAACAGATTGCTGCCCTCAGAACCAAAAAGTAATTTGATAGCGCTAAGACGAAACTCCACCTCCCCTGCGGAGGTGGTCAACGGGCCTTTGCACGAGAAAACGAACTTTGCCGGAATGATCCAATATGGAGACCGTGCAACAACCGAACTTATTAACGGAGGAAGAACACCGCCATAGTTATTCGTTCCGAAGATGATCGGTGGAAAGTTATCATTCAAAAGGTCGGAGAGTACGCTGAGTGACTATGGGGATCTCTTGCTTTCGACACTGAAAGCAATTGCCAACGAAGGGCGAATGCGCTTTGTGTTCGTGGATACCTGAAACAATTCATTTTTGCGACTTAACGCCGACATCCAGGATTTTTGCAAGGGTGACGGTAACTGAAATCCATGCGGCAGCATATTTATCGTCATCAGTCATTCACCTTGGTAGAGAAGCGCGTCTGGGATCAGCGGAGGCCTTGCTTCGACTGGAATTCCTCGCCAACGACAGAGGTTTGCAAGCCCAATTCCCAGGACGCATAACTCATTGTCGATATCCAACGGGAATACTCCTCTTCCTTTGCAGAGTCGTTTGTGTCCTTCGATCAGACCATCGAATCGTTCATTGGCCACACTGGCATCGCGATCGACGAGTGCCTGTAGAATTTCGGCATAGGGGAGAAATCCCGCCACGTTACCTGAACACGACTTCTTAAATTCCGGCAACCACTTTTGAATCCCCTCGTCGTCATCCGATAAAAAAGCCTTTAAAGTATATCCAAATCGTGTGTCGAAAGGGTGATCGACTTCACGCTCAATTTCTTGACGCCCGCCCATGCACCCCGCAAGTTCTACCCCCAATTCAAATTCGCATGCGGCAAATACATCAAAGACATGCTGGTAATTCAACATCGTCAGGTAACTTCCTGCAATATCTTCCCCCTCGTCCGCGCGTCGGAACAGCGACAAATGTAGCAACACCGATTCTCGGATATTATCGCGAAAGCCGTTGCAGTCGTTTTGCACAACGAATTGGCCGACGCCAACAAATCGATAATGCCTACTCATCATGGATGACCGTTTCCCTTGATGATCGTGTATTGGATCACCAACCTTCGAAAGGTACGGTTGAATCATCTTGGTAATTCGTTCGTTAATTTGGGTGGAAGAGATCGGGTTGTAGTTCCGGTTCATGGCTGCGCATTCGATCCAAAATCGAGGCTGACGTTTTTCATTCAAAAATTCACGAAAAGGTCACGGGCATTTCCACTGAAAACCTGTGAAATTGGCATCGTGCCAATCACTCTGTGATTTATCAAAACGTCACTGTTTATGCGAGCGATCACGTCATCCCGACTTGTCAACGATCAGAATTCGATGTAGCGTCTTCCGCGTTCAAGGGTTCCCTAAACTGGAGTACTGAATCAATGAATGTGAATGATTTTTACAATGAAGTGTCCCGAAAAGTTGACACGGACAAGACCTCGATCGGCGTCGCTGAGACTAAGCGAGTGCTGTCCGAGGCGTTCAAGATTCTTGCGGCCTTGCCGACTGCGGATGCCTTTGACGTCGTCGCGAAGGCGATTTCCAAGGCTTCCAAAAAGACCAGTTGAAAATGGAATCGGTAGCATAGCCAGTAAGTAGTTGGCAAAAACAGACAAGGCACCAGTTCAAAAAACTGGTGCCTTGTCCAATTATTGGGTGCCACGGTTTTGGACTTCCTCTGGCCTGAAACTTGACTCATTGAGTCAAGTTTCAGGGTTTCTTCCAAAGTGGCCATCATCGCTCCGCGTGATGAGCATGCGTCGAAAACGATTCAAGCGTTGCCGACGCATCGGGACAGACATTCCGTTTGAATTTCTGATTTGAAAC
>CAIOKO010000159.1 GCA_903858935.1 uncultured Schlesneria sp.
GGACATCCAAACCAACGAATCGTAATGTACTCATGGACCAGTCCTCCCGTTGTGGCTCTGTGGAAAAAGGATCGAAACGCTCGATCCATTAAACACAACCCACGTATCCGTGGGCGACTGGTCCTTCCATTATGTCTACGAGTAAACCGGTGCGGCGATCGATGTTGGTCAAGTTGGCCAACTTCAAACCTGCGAAAAAAGCCTATGAAATAGGGAACTTGGCCAACTGTGTCGAAGTTGGCCAACTTTGTTTTCGATGTCAGTGTGGGATGTTGAAGACTCGTTGCGACGTACCATTGGCTTGAAATGCGGCTTGTCGCGAAGGCGTTTCATCGTATTTGTTGTTGATGAGGCGAATGGGCCTGATGCGACACATGGGACTTATGAGCGGGACTTAGGGAGAAGAATCCCGGTTTAATATCCCGGCCTCACAACGCTTGCTTCAAGAATCGAACTCGAACGAACTCGAACAAACTCGAACAAACTCGAACAAACTCGAACGCCACGAAGAAAGATCGCGAAAAGCCTATGATTTATGGGGAATGGTTGAAGTCGATCGAACTCGATCGAACTCGATCAAACTTTTACATCAAATGTCGCTGTCCGTTATATACGGGAGAAGAAAAGAGAGGATTTTGGAACAGAAGGAAACGAAGGTAACGAAGTGAAGAAAAATACGATTTCTGCGCACCCCTTTTTTCGTCAGCCGGTTGCTCGTGCTTTCAGTTTGGAACGTCGTGCTCAAACCGTTTCTGTATTCTTCGTTTCCTTCGTTAACTTATGTTCAAAAGTCTCTCAGTTTGTTGCGTTGATTCTGGTGAGACTTCGAAGACTTGCCCCGGCCTACGGTCGACAATTGAAGCCGAGTTCTGTCAGGCGTTTTCTTGTGGTCTCTTCTGAGAGGAGTTTGATGAAGGCTTGGACAGCGGGGCGGGCGAATCGCGATTTTGGGACGGCGAAGTCGTAGCGTTCTTCCTGGTAAGGGAGGAAGCCGAGATTGTTCGCTTGGGCTACGGACTGAATGGCGACGCCCCAATCGGCTCGGCCTTGAATGATTGCGGCGGCGACGGCGTTATGGTTACTCGGTTGAACGGCGTAACCGATTGGTTTCTTTCCTGCGAGAAGCCTGTCGATCAGAATCCGAGTGCCACTCCCCTGGTTGCGGCTGACCATGACGCAATTGGTGTCAGCGATTAAGGATGGAATCTCTGTGGCAGAGTGTTCCTCGAATCGAATATCACCTTGGCGAAACAGGATTCCCTGAGACCGGCCATAGCCTTCGATTAACTGAACAGTATCCGTCAAGAACGGGCGGTTGTAAGTGCCGGATTCGGGGTCAAGCAAATGGATTCCCGCCAGGTCACACTCGTTTCGTTTTGCGGCGGCCAGTCCTGCGGAACTTCCGACGGTGAGGAGTTTAGAGGTGACACCTCGCCGTTGAAGTTCAGACAGCAGGTAATCCAGTCCGACGCAATGGCTGCCGATGACGATCAAGTCCGCGACTTCGAGACCGCGACCGATCAGGCGGACTTCGACGGGCTGACCCGCTTCGACAATTTCTGTATGACGCGGAATTGTCACAAAGCCATCGGCTCGGCTGAATGTTGTTACCGAACCGGAACCGCGTCCCATCGGAAACGCCGACAGGCCTGAATCGGTTTTGACGAGACCGACCAACAGGTACTCGGTCCTGCCGACTTCGGAATTGGCTTTCACGGCCAATGTCGCTTTGACGGTTTCAAAGGATTCGGCCGATCGACCGGCCAGCAGCCGGATCACGGGAGCCACGAATTCGTGAAACGTGAAAATCGCCGATGTGGGAAAACCAGGAAGAATCACGACAGGTTTTCCGCCGGTCACAGCCAGGCAAAGTGGTTTACCCGGTTTTAAAGCGACACCGTGAGCCACGATTCCTGGATCTTTGAATTCCGAGACGACTCGATAGCAAAGGTCACCCTTGCCCTTGCTCGTCCCGCCCGAGAGCAGCACCAGGTCGGATTCTGCAAGGGCTTTTTGAACCATGTCACGAAGGGCCGCGACATCATCTCGGACGATTCCGAAGAAGTGTGGTTGACCACCCAATTCACGAACGGCACCGGCGAGGATTTGTGAATTCGAGTCGTAAACACAGGCGGGTCGAATGGGCTCGCCGGGCGCGATAATTTCGTTACCGGTGGAGATAATGGCGACCCTTGGCATTTTCCAGACATCGACATGGCTTTCACCCAGGGCGGCCAGAACCCCCGTTTCGCGGCTGGTTAATACGGTGCCAATCCGGAGGACCGTTTCACCGGTGGAGATATCCGTTCCGGCGAAGGAGACTCCGAATCCCGGTGTGACCGCACGTTGAATCAATACACGATCATGCTGCACGTCTGCCGATTCGATCATCAGAATTGCATCGGCACCGCGTGGTATCATCCCTCCAGTCGAGATACTGATCGCTTCGCCCGATTGTAATTCGATGGTCGGTTCTGTTCCGGCATCCAGTGTGTCGGGCAGCAGGCGGACCGATTTTGGTGACATTTCGGTCGCACCGAATGTGTCGTTGGCCTGAACTGCAAACCCGTCAAAGTTCGAACGATCAAATGAGGGGACATCAACCCGGGCGATTAAGTCCTGGGAAAGGACTCGACCAAGCGCACGCGCGAGCGCAACCCGTTCAATACCAAGCGGGGCTAACGTGAGCGCCGCGCGGAACCGTCGTTCGGCTTCGTCTCGATCGATCACATTCAGAAACTGGTCCTGGCCAGACATGCTTCGCTCACATCAATACAAAAAAACTTCGACTTCGGCACCTTCGGGGTATCCTTCGCTGTCGGAAGGGACGACGACAAAACCATCGGAGCGGGTTGTGGAACTGAGGATCGAAGCTCCGCCGATTGCCATTGGAGTGGCTTCGTTTCCGTGGATCTGAACACGTGCGTAATCGACTCGACCAACGGTTGATACCAGTTTACGTGCCAGACGGACGAGGACCTGGCGATATGGCCAGTCTCGCGGGCGACCACCCATTGCCCGGATCGCTCGTCCCGCGAAGAAGTCGTAAGCGCACAGGCATGAGACGGGGTTTCCAGGCAGCAGGAAAACCGGGCGTCCTTGCAGTCGACCCATTCCAGTCGGGCTGCTCGGCCGCATGGCGATACCGTGAATGGCAATCTCACCCAGTTCACCAAGCAGTTTTGGTGCAAAATCTTCCTGGCCGACGCTTGACCCGCCGGAAACGAGAACGACCTCCGCCGGTTCCAATAAGGCTTGGCGGATCGCGTCCGGCTCGTCTCGAACGATACCGGGGAAAATGACTTCGCCGCCGTCTCGTTCAATTAATGCGGCCAGCATCGGTCCGTTGGCATCGGCGATCTGGTATCCAGCAGGGGCGGTTCCTGATGGAAGCAGTTCATTGCCTGTAATCAGTATTCGTACTCGGGGCCGGCGGATGACTGAAACGCTGCTGACACCGATGGACGAGAGGACTCCGATATCCTGAGGGCGTAACAGTCGGCCCTTTTGCAGGACGACATCGCCGTTACGGATATCCTCACCAATCGTTCCGACATGCTTGCCAGACGAAACTTCTCCCAGACACAGCATTGTGCCGCCGTCCAGTTCGGTGTTCTCGACGGGAAGAACGGCATCGGCACCTGTGGGAAGCGGAGCCCCGGTCATGATGCGTACCGCCTGTCCGGTTTCAATCGTTGCGGAATAAGGGATTCCGGGCAGGCAGGTGCCGATGACTTTAAAGGTAAGCCGGTTGTAAGAGGAGGCACCGTGGGTTTCTTCGCTACGCAAGGCAAAGCCGTCCATCATCGACCGTGCAAAACTTGGGACGTCAACAGTACTCGTGACGTCCTGTGCGAGGATTCGGGTTGTGGCTTTGATTGCACTGACGACTTCAGTTTCGAGGCGTTCAAAAGCAGGGGTTGCGGAATCGATCCAGGCCAACGCGGCTTCAACCGTGGCGCGATTGGTGAAGCCACGCATGCGGACATCGGTCGGTGAGTGTTCTGTGTTCGGGGGCATTAGACAAATTTGTTGGAGTTCAAAATGATGCGTCAGCTTTGTTGAGGATACCAAGTCAACGAGCAACGAGGCGAGCGGAGTGGCATCATTCTCCGTATTCCCCTGATCTCATCACGAGCGTTTGTCTCACGTCATTTGGCTTATCTGGCTTATCAGTCAGCCAAATACGAGGAATCGTGACGTCCTGGTCATTAAGTTGTGCTGCTAATCGAAAATTCACAAAACGGTTTTGTCGGCTGCTCCTTTTGTTCTGTCTTGAGGTTTCATACAAGAACGCCGCAGATTGATCGGTTTTCGGATAGAATTCGGGCAGTGATGGTTCGGGTCGTAATAGTAAGACGGGGATTTGGATGGCGTTATTGAGTTTACGAGATGTCAGTTTTGGCTTCGGTTCTCCTCCTTTGATGTCGCACATCGATTTGCAGATCGAACGAGGCGAACGGGTGGGGCTGCTCGGTCGTAACGGGACCGGGAAATCGACGCTGATGAAGCTGATGGTCAGGGAATTGCCACCAGATCAGGGTCTGGTCGATCATCAACCGGGAATTCGGATCGCTCGACTGGTTCAGGATGTGCCCGTCGGACGGGTCGGCACGATTTTTGACGAAGTGGCAGCCGGTCTAGGGCAAGAAGGGATCGCCGTTGCGGCTCAGTTTCATTTGCACCATCCTGAAGCGTCGTTGTCCGAGGCCGAACGAGTCGAACTGGAGCGACGAGCCGAAACTCTGAATCACGATACGGGTTGGCAGTTAGAACATCGGATCGAACAGATGCTGGAGCGGATGCAGCTTGATCCGCTGACCATGTTCGACAGTCTTTCGTCGGGGATGAAGCGACGAGTCTTGCTGGGGCAATCACTGGTCTCTGAACCGGATATTCTGCTGCTCGATGAACCGACAAACCATCTGGACATTGACGCGATTCGCTGGTTGGAAGAATTCCTGCAGCGGTTCAGCGGGACGTTGATTTTCGTCACACACGACCGTGTTTTCCTGCAACGACTGGCAACGCGGATTGTTGAACTGGATCGCGGTCGCCTGTTCGACTGGCCTTGCGATTACGCGACGTTTCTCGAACGCAAAGAGGCGGCGTTGGCTGCTGAAGAACAACAGCAGGCTCTGTTTGACAAGAAGCTTGCGGTCGAGGAAGCATGGATTCGCAAGGGGGTTAAGGCACGCCGTGTTCGAAACGAAGGTCGTGTTCGAGCCTTGAAAAAACTTCGTGAAGAACGGAAAGCTCGTCGGGAGAAGGTCGGCAACGTCAAAGTCGAGATTCAAGAGGCTGAACGATCGGGAGCATTGGTTGTTGACGTTAAGGGGTTGTCGTATGAGATCGGTTCACGGCCGATTATTCGAGATCTGACGACGACCATTATGCGCGGCGACAAGGTTGGGATCATCGGTACGAACGGGTCAGGAAAGACGACATTATTACGGTTGTTGTTGGGGGAACTGACCCCGACATCCGGCATCGTCAAGCGAGGGACGAATCTGGAAGTGGCCTACTTTGATCAATTGCGAGCGCAGCTCGACGAAGAAAAGACGGTCCAGGAAAATGTCTCCGAGGGGAAAGATATCCTGACGATCAATGGCCAGCAGCGGCACATTATCGGGTATCTGGAAGATTTCCTGTTTACGCCCGAAAGGACTCGCAGCCCGGCACGCTATCTTTCGGGTGGTGAACGAAACCGACTGCTGTTAGCCAGGCTTTTTTCCAAGCCATCGAACGTGCTGGTGCTGGACGAACCGACAAACGATCTCGACGCCGAGACGCTTGATCTGCTGGAAGAATTGATCGTCAATTATCCTGGAACAGTCTTACTGGTCAGTCACGACCGGGCGTTTCTAAACAACGTTGTCACCAATACCCTCGTATTCGAGGGAGACGGTTTCGTGCGAGATTATACGGGTGGATACGACGACTGGTTGGCACAACGAAAGGCGATTGCAGAGTCATCAGTTGAACGTGTACCGTCCGCACCAGCCAGTCGCGTGAGCGCTCCATCGGTGACCGCAGATGCCCCTCGTCGCAGGACGTTTAAGGAACAGCAGGAGCTGTCACAATTGCCTCGCAAAATCGAAGAGCTTGAAAAAGAACAACGCGAACTTCATACGACGATGGCATCACCTGAATTCTATCAGCAGGATAAGCTTGTTATCGCCAAGGCCACGAAACGACTGGAAGCCCTCGAGCAGGAAATGACCACAACATTCGAACGCTGGGAGATGCTGGAAGCGCTGGCAGAATAACAATCGCTGATAGAGTTGAATGGAACAGACGGGACTGATAGGAATTATGTGACAGTTTCGTCCGATTCGGTCTTTTACGTCCTGTCGGTCTCATCTCTTTTCCAGCAAATTCAAATCATCTTTCGATACTTTCCACAGGAGATTGCCATCATGCGGTATCTGTTTTGTTCGATCATTTGCTTTGCGTCAGTGATGGGTTGTGCGGGAAATCAAGATCCATTGGCGACAAAAAAAGAGACAGGTCAGGCCGCTGACGGGGTGAAAAGCAAACCATTGCGGATTGCAGTGATTCCTAAAGGAACGACTCATATCTTCTGGAAATCGGTGCATGCGGGAGCCGTTCAGGCTGCCAAGGACCTGGGAGATATCGAGATCCTCTGGAAAGGACCTTTGCTTGAGAATGACCGTGACGGCCAGATTAACGTTGTGCAGGATTTCGTGGCCAATCGCGTGGATGGAATCTGTCTGGCACCACTCGACAAACAAGCGTTGATCGGACCGGTAAATGATGCGGTTGAAGCCGGGGTTCCAGTGGTAATATTTGACAGTGCACTTCAAGATGAATCGAAAATCATCAGTTACGTCGCGACTGATAATCGCAAAGGGGGCGAACTGGCTGCCCGTCACATGGCAAAGGTTTTAGGTGAAAAAGGGAACGTGATCCTTCTGCGATACAATGCGGGAAGCGAAAGTACCGAACAACGTGAAGAAGGTTTTCTCGACACCTTGAAGTCAGAATTTCCTGGCATTGAGGTGATTTCGTCCAAGGAGTACGCAGGAACAACCCCGGAAATGTCGCTCGATAAGGCGACTCAGGTGTTGAGCAATTTCAAGGATCGGGTGAATGGCATTTTTGCGGTTTGTGAACCAAACGCGAATGGAATTTTGATCGCATTGAAAGAAACGCAACTCGCCGGGAAGGTGAAATTTGTGGCGTTTGATTCCAGCGAAGACTTGATCCGTGCGATGAGCGACGGGGTGTGCCACGGGATTGTCCTGCAGGATCCCGTGACAATGGGCTATCAGTCTGTGCAGGCGATTGTAAAATCGATCCGAGGCGAAAAGGTCGAAAAACGGATCGGCACCGGCGAGTTTCTGGCGACCCCAGAGAATATGAAGTCGCCTGAAATGGATAAGCTGCTCAATCCCGAACGTTATTGAACGGAATGGGGTGTGGTCGATTTTCGGTCGTGCACAGCTTCGTGCAGTCGGATGTGCGGCGGTTCATGCAGCACGGCTGGCCTGTTTGATTTCATTTGCAGGCTTGCTTTGCGAGTTGAGCTTGATGGACATGAGCGGCTCGTTTGGGGCTGGAGCGTCGTGGGTTACTGGGGTCTCCCGGATTCCTTCGAGGCCGAGCAGGAACAGATCGCGTAGTGAGCGAACGACCTCGCCGATGTTGATCTTTGATTGTCCGATAATCCGGTCTTCGAATACGATTGGCGTTTCGACGATTCGGCAATTGTTTCGAGCACAGCGGTAGAGGAATTCTTCCTGAAACGCATAACCGCGGGAACGAATTTTGGCAAAATCCAGTTCCTGCAATTTACTGATTCGGTAGCACCGGAAGGCGCCGCTGCAATCTTTGGCTTTCAATCCGAGTAAAATGTGCGAGTACCAGTTAATTGACTGGCTCATGAAATGGCGAAGAAGACTCCAACCGGTGATGCTTCCACCGGGGACGTAGCGAGAGCCGATTGCGACATCGGCAAATTGCATACATTCGTTGATTGTGGGTAGATACCGGGGATGGTGGCTGAAGTCGGCGTCCATATTTTGAACGAGGTCGTAATCATGATCGATGGCCCATTGAAAACCTGCCAGTGTTGCGGCACCAAGCCCCTCTTTTTTTGTTCTGAGAAGGAGTTTCACTCGTGAATCCGTCGACATCATTTGACGGACAACGTCTGCGGTTCCGTCGGGAGAGCTATCATCGACGACCAGAACGTCTGCAAATGGAAGTTGTTCAAGCACCTGAGGTACCAGCTTGGCGATGTTCTCTCGCTCGTTATAAGTACAAAGCGTGACAACCAGGCGGGGTGAATTTGCGGTGGCGTTGGATGCAGGTGACATTTGAGACTCCAGAGGCTCCGATGTAACTATGGGGATTGGATGATCGTTGAAGATCGAAAGGACGTCTAGATCAACACGAGGCGGGTTGATTATTGACCGGTTTGCGGCGTAGCATCTTTGGGGCAGGGCATCATTTGTGCTCATTTCCGCGGATTTGGTTGGGAACCAGCTTTGTCGAACGTTTCGGACCAAATTCTGATTGAACAACTCCGCCAGGGAGATCGGACAGCGTTTGCGCTCGTGATCGAACGAAATCAGCGTTCTGTTTATGGCTACCTTCGAGCACGGCTGCAACAGATCAGCGACGCAGATGATATGATGCAAGAGGTGTTTCTGCGGTTCTACTTATCTCAGGCCCGATTTGATTCAACAGCCCTGATCAGGCCATGGCTGCTCGGGATTGCCAGGAATCTGCTGCGTGAGCATGTTCGGGACGTCAAACGGCGTAAAGAGGTGGCTTGGACAGAACTTTGCCTTGAATTGGAATCGGTATTACCTCCTGACGCATTGTGGTCAGATGCCGACGATGTGATCCGTCATCTACCCAAGTGTCTGGAGGAACTCGGGCCAAGTGCCCGACAGGCGGTCGAACTGCATTATCGATCTCAACGAAAGCTGGCCGAGATTGGGCACGAGTTGCATCGCAGTGAAGGGGCTGTCAAGCTCTTGATGCATCGAGCTCGTCAGGCTTTGAAAGATTGTCTCCATTTGAAAACGACACGAACTGGCCCAGGAAAGGGCGACCAAGTATGAACGTTCCCGAGTTTATGCATCTCAATGACGTTAAACAGTTAAAAGACGATTTTCAGGCCGATATCTGGCTGAGGCGAGTGCAGATTAACGAACAGCAAACGGTTTCGTTTCGGCGACCTGATGGATTGGACAGTCAACTGAATCTCACCCGCCAAATGCGAGAAGGGACTATGCTGAAGTTGGTTGGAAAGGGTGTTGGTGGTCGGGGAAATCTGGTGTTGCAAGTTCGACTGATTGACTTTTGACCGGATTGGCTTGTTTACGACCTGTTTGAAATGCTGTTTCCCCTGGAGACGCTGGAAAGAAATTATTCGTCGTTTAATCCTTTGATTTTTGAATTATTTCATGACCGACCTTGAACTGATCGAACTGCTTCAACAGAAAACAGCTGGAGAATTGACGTCGGCTGAAGTCGAAGCGATCCGGGCTCGCTGGACGCAGTCACCTGATCTGCGGCAGGCACTGGTCGAGCATCTGCATCTGGAATCACAATTAACGGGCGCTCTCGGCCCGGTCCACCTTGACGTGGATATGATCTTAAAACGCGCTTCGGAACAGCGACAAATTCAACGTACTTCATTGCCGCGGTGGGGATGGTTGATCGGACTGATCTGTCTAATTTCGGTTGGGACTGGTCTGTTTGTGCTCGTTCCGAGGCCGCGCGAACCGGAACAACAGATCGCCGATCGCGCGCCGGAGGCGATCTTGACAACGGTCGAATTTCCTGCCGATGCGTCAATGCCGAGTAATCTTGGAGAAAAGTCTGCTGAATCTGCACTCAGCCACGCCTTGGACAAGAATCCTGTCGATCCTGAACCGTCGAAACCGTTGCCGACCGTCGATCCATTGCCCAAACCAGTGGTCGTGGAAGTTGTCGCGAATGAGCCCTGGTCAGCGACATTGGCGCGAGACGTTGCTCCATGGGGACCCGAAAGCCCGAATTTGACAGCCCCGTTTAAAACAGCAGGGCACAATGAATTTCCTGAATCTGAGGGGAAACGCTGGCTTGCGCAAGTGGAAGCTTTTCCATATGACTGGTCGACAGACAATATCGGCAATCCCGTGCGGCGGATTGCAAAGTTTCATGGTCTGGCGAAGCTTCGTGCTCCCTGGCCCGATGACGCGTTACTTCGTGTGACGCCGTTTGAAGTCAACGAAATGACGTTTTATTTTTGGCGAGGTCCAACCGGGATTGCTCTTCGCTTTTACACCCGTCGTGAACCTCATCTTTGGGCTGCGTTTGAAATCTCCCGAGAGAATTCATCCCCAAAACCAACCCGATACGGACTGTTGACGACAGACAGCGGAACGTATTTCCGGTCGACGCCGGGAACGTTTGACGTTCGTCAGCAGAACGGTAGACTCGTGCTGGCTCGGGGTGGAATTATTCTGCTGACGGCACCTTTTGATGGGCCACCCACGGAAGTCTATGTAGAAGGCCAATTCCGTTTGCGTGGACTTTCTATGCACCGGAGTACCGCATTTCCGAGCCGACCAGACAACCCACACCCTGCGCTGGTCTCAAGTCCGGCTGCGACAGTTCCCTGGGCGATGTCAGCGGAATCACCCGCCAGTTTCATCGCCAACGATGATGGATCTGTTTCGATGTCGGTCGACTCTCGTGAGAAATCAGGGCTTATCTGTTTTCCATTTGGCTGGTTATCCGCAATAGAACAAACGCACTGTTCCAACGGGTTATTCGAAGTGATTGTCAACGTCGAATCGGCCGAACCTGGGACGGGGATTTATCTGGGTGACCGCGATGGGCGACCTTTGCATCGAGTAGGATTCTTCAAGGACTCGACGACAAAGCGGACGACGTTTGGAATTTTGCGACCTGGGGAAATAAGAGAAGAATCGAATTTTAATCTCGATGATTATCCGCCTCCGTATCTGGCCAGAACCGGGTGGTTCAAGTTGATTGCCGGGCTGGGGACGTTGCATGTTCAGGTGAGTGGTGACGGGCTTCACTGGGGGCATTTGATTGAGTCTCCAGGCCGTGATTTGCCAGGTGCGGTCGGCTCAATGGGACTGTTTGGCTTGCAGGGACCGAATGCCCGAATGATTCGAGTTCGGCAGATTCAAGTTCGTGAACTCACAGGAATCACGAGTCTCGCAGATCCGCTTCTCCTGTCGCGAGTGACTCCGTTTACAAAAGAAAATTGGCGGGATTCCACGACTTGGAATCACCGGGTGCTTGATACTCTATCGGCAGGCGTCGATGAAACGGCATGGTTCACGGCAAACGCTGTAGCAGCGCTGTCTCAGGGGCCGCCGAAAGAGTTTGGGGTGAATCTGCTTCGACAACTGGTCAAAGTTGAAATGCAATCAACACGACCCTTGGAACAGAAACGGCAACTGCTTGACGATGCCTGTTCGTTATGCGATCTGTTCGATGACGGACATTCAAAATTGTTTGGAGTCTGGTATGAGGAACTGGGCTGGCAATTAGCCGCAGCTCACGACTTGCTGCCAGTTAGCAAAGTTCGTACGGCGTGGCTTTGGTCTCCGATCTGGACGTCAAGCAAGATGCGATATGTTTGGGAACGATTGCATTCGCATGAGATCATTCAAGCGGTCTATCAACGTGACTGGACTTCGGCGTGGTCTTTGTCTCAATCGGCGAGTTACTGGAACCTGCTTCCTCATCCAGATCAGCGGCCGACGGACCGAGGCGAGGAACTCGATCGACACGCCAGATGGGCGAAAGCAATGGTTGCCGAAGCTGTACCCCAAATCGACGATGGAACGGGCGGTGTTTTGCCATTGGGGCAGCGACATCCTTTTGTCCCTGTGTTGAATAAAGAGGCCTACAATGTGAGGGCAGAATTGGAATCTGCTCTGAGTGGTCAAAATTATGAAGACGCCTGTCGAATCGTCATGTCGATTGCCGAACGCGACGGGCCTGGCTTATTACCCGACTCGGATGATCGTCAGCTCTATGTTTCGATGTCGACAGCGATCGGTATCGCCCGAATGTCATATCCTGAATTTGTTCAAACAATGTCTGAAAAATTTGAGCCACTGGGGCAGATCCGGATCAAGTCCGCGATTAATCGTCGTGATGTCGCCGGCTTGCAAGCGGCCACGTTGCAGTTTAATGGAACCGATGCCGCACGGAATGCTCACGCATTATTGGGCGACCTCGCAATGTCCATCGGCCAATTCGAATCAGCCGAACGCCATTTTAATGATGCTCTGGTTGATGCGAGCCTTCGTTTGAGGGAAAAACTTGAGCCGAGATTAATGATTGCGCGTGCTCTTGGAGGAAGGCTAACTCCATCGCAATGGACCGCCATCTCCGCACAAATTCCTACGGGGACGTTCGAGTTTAATGGGACTACGATTTCTTCTGCCGAGTTCCAAAGTTTAATGACCGAACTTCTTGCTCGCTCGTCGACAACGGGCATGGTCAGAGAAATCCTACCTCAGCCTCTCCAGCCGTTTCCACAGGCAGCCTTTAAGCTGGAAACGAGAGCCCAGTTTGATGGCCATCCAGGTAATAATCCTGGTCGACACGAATATCGTTTTGGCGATCCCTTTGGCAGGCAGTTATCGGTCGTCTCCGATGATCAAAGGATCTACGTCAGCAATCGGTTTCAGGTAAATGCCTACTCGGTTGTCGAGGGGCGCCAGCTATGGGCACAGGGACTAGGTAGCGAACAGGGTGAGGCGTACGGGTTGCCGTTCACGCCGATGAAACCTTTGCTGACACCGACCCATCTGTATGTTCGGCGTCTGACAAAAGCAGGGGCTGAGCTGGCCTGCCTGATGCTGGATGATGGAAAGGTCGTCTGGCATCAACGTCCCGGACATGGCGCGTTAACCGATCCGGTAATCTGGAATGGGCGTCTCTTCGCTTTGACATTTTCCAAGAACGAGGAAGATTTCGTTCAAGTTGACGCGACCTGGTTTGATTCCACGAATGGAAATGTTGTGACATCACGTCCGCTGTTTCGACTTCGAGAAGCCTCGGATCGGCAGTTTTCAGGACAATTGACGCTGAGCGAAAGCGTCGCTGTGTGTTCTGTATCTGGTACGACGGCAAGCTTTGACTCGCGAGGAGAGATCCGTTGGATAAGACGGCAAGCTTTCATGCAGAAGCCGACAGATGAACTGGCGGAGGATCAGCGATTAGCTGCACCGGTTGTCAAAGCGGGACGAGTCATCCTCACGGTTCCCGGCGTGCGGGAGATCAACTGTCTGGAACTTGATTCCGGTCGGGTTGCCTGGAGTCGACCGATGACAGACCTCCGTGGACTTCTTCATGTCAGTGATTCTCGGGTCCTGATCGAAACTGTTAAGGGACTTGTCTCTCTCGATGTTCGGTCCGGTGACATTGCCTGGCAGCGACTGATTGAATCTCGGTTAGAAGCTTTCGTCGTGGATGGATCGACAGTGGTATTTGCGCGCCGCGTTACGTTTCCGGGCAACCGTTCCAAACCTGTGCTAATGTGGCTTGATTTGCAGACGGGAGACGAGCGTGGTCAATCACTGATTGAGGTCGCTGATCGGGAAGAGGTTCAATTCGGACCGATGTTCTCTGCGGGTAGCAAATGGTGGTCGTTCGTTGGTCAGTCGTGGAAGGAGCCGAAGCGGGAATTAAACGAGCTCTTGCAGATCCCTGCAGCAGTCCCGCGAACGTACGTGGACGAAACTCTGCATGCCTGGAAACCAGAATTGCCTGAGGCACAGCTCGCTGAAATCGAGTTGATTATTCCTGGCTGGTTTCCCGCCGCGAATTATCGAGAACGTCTCGTCATTCATCCTGGAGACATTCGTGGTGAAACGGCCATACTTGTCAGCAAGCTTGACCCGCAGCATTCGGTTCGATTAACAGGTCGCATCCATCTCGATCCAGGCCGAAAACAGAGACTCAACTTGCGGGTAGGTAATCAACCCGGCCAGAAGTGGAAGTTGACAATTCGTTCGATGACTCGACTTCTTTTTGAGCAAGATATCGAAGACGCCGGAACCAGTAACGGATGGCGCGATGTGTCGATTGATCTCAGCCCATTGGCGGGTCAGAACGCGCCCGTCCAGTTGATCCAGACTTCCGTTAATAACACGGCTGCTGATGCACTCTTAAAGCGGATCGAACTGGTCGTTGAATAAGCCGATGTGAACGCGTGTCTGAGTGGATGATGTTCGTGAAAGTGATTGATGTTATGTTGCCGATTACCGATATGAACCAAAGCATGTCTTCGAACAGCTTCTCGAACTGAATGCGTTTTCATTTCGGCAGGTGATGCTTCGCATGCACAGGGAAGATAAGTGCATTTGCGATGCAGGCGATGGCGAGTAATCCTGCCATCAGATACATCGTTGAATTGTAAAGTGTGGCGGACGGGTTCATCGTTCCTGCCGGGGCAATTAGCATCAGTTTAGACAACGTTACGGTCTTGTTGGCGACGAGTATATCAAGCTGATCCAGTGAACCTCCGAATGCCTCAGCGAACTTCATCGGGTCGACATTCTTGGCGAGCTCTCTCAATGCATGTTTTAAAGAGGATTCACGAAGAGACGTGATTGCCCACGGTCCTAAAACACCAGCAACGCTCCACGCAGTTAGTAAACGTCCGTGAATTCCCCCAACGTATTTTGTCCCAAACAGATCGGCGATATAGGCAGGGATCGTGGCAAAGCCACCTCCATACATCGTAAAAATCAACATCGTCGAGATATAAAAACCGGCTAACCAGACAATAGATGGAAAAGCGCTTTGCTGTGCTGCGAACAAAGGTAGCGAAAGGTAAAGCGGTATCCCAAGCAAAAAATAAAGCATATACGTTCTCTGGCGACCAAGTTGATCAGAGGCGCTCGCCCAGAAGAAACGTCCTATCATATTAAAGATGCCGATGGCCAGCACAAATCTGCCAGCGAATTTGGCAGTGACGATCTCAGGCAGCGTTGATCCGAAGATTTCGGTCATCATTGTTTTGGCTACCCCCAGAACACCAATGCCTGCAGTGACATTGAAACAGAGCACGATCCATAGCAGATAGAACTGAGGTGTTTGCAAAGCCCGAGTCGCATCGACTGTCCCCTGGCTGATCATTCGCCGAGCTGCCGAGGGCGCGTTTTCAGGAGTCCAGTCGGCTGGTTTCCAGTCGTCTGCCGGAATTCGATACGAAAAAGCCGCGACGATCATCACCAGGAAGTAGCCGATTCCCAGGGCGACGAATGCCTCGGCAACTCCCGTTGACCCCGTTCCGACAACATAGACACCCGGTTTCGTACGAGCAGAAATACGCGCAGCTTCTTGCTCTGAGATGACCGTGACAGGCCGCTCACCTGATTCGGTGACCGCAAACAAGCCGGTATTTGTTAATTGCGGCTTAACGACCTCTTGTGGCCCGAGATACTGAGGCATTCGGTAAAAGTAGTCAATCAGAAAATCGTTGAGAGGTGCTCCAATAATTGCTCCCCCGCCAAAACCCATTATGGCCATACCGGCTGCCATACCTCGACGATCAGGAAACCATTTGATCAATGTGCTGACTGGGGAGACATAGCCTAATCCCAATCCAATCCCTCCGATGACCCCGTACCCGAGATAAAGAAGCCATAGTTGATGCAGCCAAATCCCAAGGGCACCGATCAGAAATCCACCGCCCCAGCAGACTGCGGCGATGCTTCCAACCGCACGTGGTCCGACCCGCTCCAGCCAGTTGCCGGCAAACGCTGCCGAAAGTCCAAGGCAGACGATTGCCACACTAAAGATCCAGACAACGCTTCCCAAGCTCCAATCGCCAGGGGCAGGTGCAACAACACCCATGGCCTTGATCAGCGCGGGGTTGAAGTTGCTCCATGCGTAAACCGAACCAATACAAAGATGAATGGCAATCGACGCGGGGGGAACCTTCCAGCGGTTGAAGCCGGGTGGTGCGACGATTTGATTTTTGGCAAACAGAGGGAAAAAAGGCATCGCGCAATGACTCGTTATCAGATACATCAAGTTGTTGGTCATTCAAGAATGAAATCGTGATCATCACTTCAGTTCCAACGGGATTAATCGAAATCCCTTTAATCGGTTGAAGTGTCAGACGTCATCTTTTTTTGGATGAACACGAGCATAGAAGACTGCGATTCCTAATCCCGTGAAAAGACATCGAGAAACTTTGCCAACACCTATTGGTTTGGCTTGATTGCGAATCAGACGCGTCTCGGCAATGAGATCACGTAACATTTGACGTTCGACATTCATCGTCGTCCATATGAGATCTGTAAAAATACTGACCGTAAAATAAGGTACCAGATACAACGCGGCCCACATCAGTCGCATCGTCATTCGCCATGGCGATGGTGGCTTGCCATAAATCGTGATGATTCTGGCATCGGCAATCCAATAACCCACCGAGCGAAAGCGGGACGGTTTTAAAACGGTGAGATAAACCCAACAAAGGATTAACCAGAACGGTACGACAAACGGCATCGGATTATTGGATCGCAAGTTACCGAAAGGTATCGCGATCAACGTCAGTGGAAACAGCAGGAAGAAAAGGACGCACGAATCGACGGCAAAGATCACCAGATGGCGAATTGCACCAACGTAGTCCTCTCGGCGGTAAACCATCGGATTCGTGGAGCCCTCTTGTCGGGGATCAGGTCCTGAAGCGGGCAGCAACTTTGCTGGGTCTTCCGATGTGTGCATAATCGTTTTTTTGCCAATGAAGGTAAGCGAAGTCGCGAGTCAGTCTTCTTGAACTCTGAGGAAAACGACCAACATTCCCAGTTGAAGAAAAAAGGCAATTGGACCCAGGACCAGCCCATGAAAGAGTTGTCCACCCGATAATGCGATTAGCGAAAACCCGATCGCGATGATGCACGCGATCGAGGCCGCGATGGTACTGATAATCAACGCAAGATCAGCCAAAGCCGAACGAGCAATTCCTCTTTTTCCCTGCCCGGAACCTGTTGTTGCCGACGGAAAGTCGAAACCGCAACTGGGGCAGTTGATTTCCGTTGCCGACATCTCTGCTTTACATTTTGGGCAATACGCCATTTGCAGAAGTCCTGTTGGTTAATAGGATTAATTGAATTCCTGGCGGTTACGGGATTTGGCTCTCGATGTATTCGCCAAAATGAAGGACATCCAAGTTAAGTTCATTCAAGGTCTAGGGATTCTGTTGCTTTGCGGACATAGCGTGGAACTGCTTCCAATTAATGATTTCAATCCCCAGTTTTTTAATTTCATCAACGACATCTGGGTCAGTGAAGATACGCCGGTCGCCATCCCGGTTCACTGAGCTATTCGTGATTGCCTGCAGTTCCTGATTATCAATGCCGCAATGAATGATGATTTCATTAACGCCCGGTTTCAATTCGCGCAGAGCTTTCAGATAACTCTCTTTCCGCATCTCATGAGTCGTTCCGCCATAAAACTGTGACAGAGCATCGAGTATTGGCAGCCGCTTTGCATCCAGCGCCTTGGTCAACTCGGCGGCTTTTTCGGCTAACGAGGGGTATTCTTTCGCGATGCGTCCATCCTTGTCGGCGTTTCGGATAAACAGGACCGGAAGATTGAATTCGATCCCCAGGTTGACATAGACCTCCACAAGATCCGGGCGGCTTACTAATGCTCCCATATGAGTGTCCAGATGAGTGATCGGAACTTGAAACTGCTGCGCCCGCTTGATCTGTGCGCGGAGTTCAATCTCGACTTCGCTCGCCTTGACGCTGGCCGCAACCGCAGGGACTCCCTGGTGAAGAAACCCATCTTTATCGAGCAGGCTGGGGACCTGTTCTCGAGGGGCCACGGGACCCCATCGGTAGATCTTCCATTCTGAGTTGAGTGTCAAATGCAGGCCAAAATCCTTTTCGGGATGTTCTTTTGCGTAAAGGGCAATTTCTTGAAACCAAGGGCAGGGGACCATAATACTTGCCGACGAGACACATCCCTTTTCCATCGCTTCGATCGTGGCCACATTAACTGAATGTGACATCCCGGCATCATCGGCGTGAATAATGACGTATCGCTTTGAAGTCGAGTCCGAACCGGACGACGGTACCGTTAAGAAGCTCAATAGGACCAAGGTTAACAGATATTCTGAAGTGCGAATGGGCATGGTTTAAGACTGTTCTGTTATTGAATAAACGGGATGAAAATCTAATTTGTGTGAAAGCTGTTTGTGTAAGGAAATCGGTTGCGCGGGATACGATTCGATCGGACAGGCTGGAAGATCGTTTTGCGACAACGGCGAATAATGTTAAGCCATTTCTCTTTTCGGCGGCAACACAGTCGCATCGACGGTCAATTCCAGAATCATCGCGAAACGCAATTCCCGTCAGCTTTTTCACAAAAACCAATGCTTTCGTCGTTGACAAATTCCCGACACATTGTATTAATGTGTTAATACAATGTGTTGATACTTGGCCGTCGTATTGCCGGCGAGGCTTGATTGTGCAAATCCATATCACTACCAGCGATGGCGTTCCCATCTATCAGCAGGTCGTTAACCAGATCAAGTTTTTGATCTCATCGGGTCGGCTTAATTCTGGCGATGAACTTCCTCCGATTCGAGTTCTGGCGGCACAGTTGTTGATTAATCCTAATACCGTAGCGAGGGCTTATCGCGAGCTGGAAACAGCAGGGATCGTTGAAAAGCGACGGACTGCGGGGACGTATGTTTCTGAACAAGGATCGCCACTGGCCCGGCGTGAACGGGTCAAGATCCTTGCGGAACGAATTGACACACTGCTTGCGGAAGCAAACCAGATGGGTGTCTCGATCGACGATGTCATGAAACTTGTTCAGAAACGACATGAGGCATTCCAATCTGCTCGAAATGAGGAGTAATCGCGTGCTCGATTCAATTTCATTGTCATCTCCGATCGTCGAAATTCGTGGATTGACGCGTAAATTTGGAGACAAGGTTGCTCTGAATGATCTCTCTTTGACTGTCCCTCGTGGGGGAGTGTTCGGTTTGATTGGAGGGAATGGAGCGGGGAAGACGACGCTAATCAAACATATTCTCGGAATGCTAAAAGCTCAGATGGGATCGGTTCACGTGTTTGGGCTCGATCCCGTTCAGGACCCCGTCGGTACACTCGGCCGAATCGGGTATCTCTCGGAAGAGCGCGAACTCCCCGACTGGATGCGCTTGGGAGAACTCATTCGATACACCCGGGCGTTCTTCCCCAATTGGGACGAGTCCTATGCTGAAGAACTACGAGAATCGTTCGATCTAGATAAGAAGGCTCGAATTAAAACGTTGTCACGAGGGCAACGCGCACGTGCCGGGCTACTCGTGGCGCTTGCTCATCGCCCCGAGTTGCTGGTTCTCGACGAACCCTCGTCAGGGCTTGATCCGGTCGTGCGGCGCGACATTCTTGGTGCGATCATTCGCACGATCGCCGACGAAGGCCGAACGGTATTGTTCTCGTCACATCTTCTCGATGAGGTCGAGCGAGTCGCGGACCGAGTCGCCATTATTCATCACGGACAGATCATGCTCACCGCCTCGATGGAAGAACTCAAAGAACAGCATCGTCGAGTGACACTCCGTTTCGAACAATCACTTGCCAGCCCGCCAAATCTTGTCGGTTCACTCTCGTCGACAGGACAGGGTAAGGAATGGACATATTTTTGTAATGGAGAGTTGACTCAATTGCGAAGTGCCGCTGCAGCGATCGGTGCCACAGTCGTTGAAGAAGCCCCATTAACACTCGACGAAATATTCATTTCCCGCATTCTTTAACGCGCGTCGGAGGATGGGTTTAGAATAGGTAAATCGCTTTCGCGCTGGGGCATTGGCAGTTAGGAAAAGTTGATTGTTGAAAAGGCGTTTTCTGGTTGATTGGCTTTGGTTTTTCTGCACATGTTTTGTCGGAATGCGATTATTGAGGATGAATAGTATGCGATCGATTCCTTTGGCGATGACGTGGGAGATGCTGCAACGAGGACGGTGGTATTTAATCGCTTATTTTCTTGGTGCTCAGCTTATTATTTCGGTTGTTTTTGGGGCGCTCGCTCGTGCTGGTGTTGACTTCGAGGACCCGAGCATGGTCGGCGTCGGTGCATCCTTTTTGTTGACGTACATGTTTCTGTTTTCAGTCAGTGCCTTAGCTTATCAGGGGCCACCGTCCCGCTTATACACCTATCCTGTTTCGTCTTTGACAATTGTGTCCGGACATCTGTTGGTTTCGATGGCATCCGTAGGGCTCCAGATATTGCTGAGCATTTTCTTGATGAATATTTGTTTTAAGACAAACTGGCCCCTGTGGGGGCCTGTGTTGTTTGCTGCCGCCGCCGTTTGCTCAATTCAGGCGACCACCTGGTTTACCGAGAAGTCTGCATGGGCACCGTTGGCCGTCGTTGTCGTCACAGGTTTTTTAGGGTTCTGGTATCACTTTCGATGTGGAGTGGGAGCTGGAAGTGGTCGTTTGACGGCTCTTTGGACATCGGTGACTCTGGTGGATCTTGGTGGTTTTCTTGCTGTCACGGCGGTCTCTTTCGTTGTGGGAAATATTGCGATGACTCGCAATCGATGTGGTGAACAACTGAAACCGCTTGGGATTTATGCATGGATCTGTCGTGTCCTGGATTTTGATCTCGATGAAAAGGCATTGCCGTTTCGTTCGCCTGCGGAAGCTCAGCTTTGGTACGAGTGGCGCTTGAAGGGTTGGGGGATGCCAGCGGCCGTTGTGTTTGGGCTTTTTATTGGAATGGCGATTTGGCTGATGTTCGTTCGCGACCCAAAATTGATTGGCACAGGCTTTCTCGTGCTCGGCGGATATCTTTTTGTGCCGGGTATGGTCTGTGCTTTTATTATTGGAAACACGGGACGGATCGATACTGATTTTGAGATGGGGCATTTTCTCGGTTCACGCCCGATGAAAAGCGCTGAAATGGCTCGGACAATTCTTAAAATGACCGCACAAAGTTTGCTAATGGCCTTTTCGATCTGGGCAGGAGTGTTTTTGTTTGTTGGGGCGATTTTGCTTGCGTACGGATTAGCTCCAACCGACATCATTCCGAAAGAAGTCGTCTGGTGGTCTTTCCTGGCGGCACCCCTGGGATGCTGGGCAGTGATTGCTGTTCTTGCTTCGATCGGGCTGACGGGGCGGCCGGTCCTTTACGCTCAAATCTGTTGTGCAGTTTTCGCGTTGTATTTGACGTGCCTTTGTTTGTCTCTCTTTGTTCTGTCCGATAAAGGGCGTGAGCAATTATCTCTCGGGGTTGCGTATCTCATTCCTGCTGCGATTTTAAGTGTCACAGCATGGATGTTCATCGAGGCATTGAAGCAAAACCTGATCGGCTGGTCATCGGCGGTTGCTTGTGCCCTCGTCTGGATCGCCATCAGTTCATTGTGCGTATTGATCGGGATGCAATATCCCAATGGGAAATTCGTGAGTTATCTCATTGTCGTGGGAATGGCCGCCTTGGTCGTGGCGCCTATCGCTGCCGCTCCGTTGGCGGTTTCCTGGAACCGAACGCGATGAAATTCCAGCTTCACCCGAAAAAACATCGTGAATCCGATTGCAAACCTTGCCAAATGTGACATTTTGTCTGTAAAAATATCGCTGCGTGATCCATTTTCCCCTCCGCTACGTTCTTTAGGGTTCACAGTGCGTTAGTGGTCGGCTTTCCTTTCGAGTTTTATCGAAAACGATCCGCATTTTTCCAGCTGGTTACCTCAATTAGAAAGGCCAGTCATGTTCCGCAGATTTTGTTTTTCCGTGGTGGCACTCCTCCTGAGTTCCACGATCGCTTCGGCTCAGGTCAAACTCGAACCGAAGTATCCGGAAGGGGCCAAGTCGGTTGTTCATCGCGACACCACATCGAAACAGACGCTGACGTTAGCTGGGATGGATATCGACACCAAATCTCAACCTTCATTGTGGCGACGGCTTCGATCGGCAAGCGGGCCGCTGACGGGACATTGAAGATCGAAGAAAAAGTCGAAACATTGCAGTCCGAAATTTCGACCCCCGGTGGATTGATCCAGTTCGATTCAGCCAATCCAGACAAGAAAGCTGACAATGCACTACTCGAACCCATTCTGGATATTTTCCGATCGGTCTATCGCAACCCCGTGACAGTGGAGCTCGATGCTAAAAACAAAATTACCGCAGTCAAATTGCCTGAAGGTGAATACGAAAAGCTCTCCGATGCTGCGAAAGGACAACTGAACCCCGAAAGTTTGAAAAAGACGGTTGAAAATGCGCTGCAATTCCTGCCGGACGAACCGGTAAAAAAAGGCGACACCTGGGAGCGTTCATCAGAACAAAATCTCGGTGCTGGCCAGACAATGAGCTTTCGGACCAAATATGAATATCAGGGGACCGTTGAAAAGGATGGAAAGACGCTCGACAAAATTACGGGTAAAGCCTTCGAAGTCAGTTTTGCAATTAACGGAAACGCGATGCTTCAGGTCACAAAGAGTGATTTGAAGATTATCGAATCAGAAAGCACCGTTCTGTTTGATCGAGAACGGGGTTCCGCCGTTTCAACGTCGTCGAAAGTGCAGATCGCTGGACCATTAACACTCGTTGTGAATGCCATGGAATTTGCAGGTAAGGTCGACTTAACAATCGAAGAAAAATCGTCCCGAGAGCAGAAGTAATCCGCATCTTGACGCCGGATACCCGGTTGATGACAAGCGACGGCTCGACGCTGTTTCAAACAGGAAACAGCGTCGAACGCATGTGCCTCAATTTAATTGATCTCAAGATGTCAAAGAAAGAGTGCTAATAGAGCGAGATGCTATTTTAATGACGATACTTGAGGGGATTAAATACGTGTGTGGTATGTCGCATTTTAAAGGGTGGCGAAGTCGCGCGGATTGATGTCGCCGATTTGGGGTCCAAGGAAACGGATCATCGATTCGAAGGGTGAACGAGCGGGCTATTTAGAAACCGACAGGTGCCCGGGGATTTCGACTTCGAAAATGCTGCCGGACTGGCCTGGTCGATCGTGAACGCTGATGCGGCCGTTGAGTTGTTTAACAAGCGTGTGGACGATGTACAGCCCGAGTCCCGTTCCTTTTTGCCGACGAGTTAATTCGCTTCCCGCTCGAAAGAACATACGAAAAATCCGCTTGCGCAATTCGTGAGGTACGCCAAGTCCATTATCGATGATGCGAATTATCACTCGGCCTCGCTCTCCGATTCGAACATGGACTTCCACCCGTGGCGGGTCCCCCGCGTATTTGATCGCGTTGTCGAGCAAGTTGCGGAATACGGTTTCAAGAACGAGTGGCCTGGCGAAGACGACGATCGGTTGAAAATCATAAACAATCGTCTCGGCTTCGTCTTTTTTATGATGGGCACACGCTGCCGCCCCGCATTTTCGTAACAGTGTTTCAAGCGAAATGTCTTCCGGTTCAGACTGCTCTCCAATAGCATCAATTCGCCCGACTTCCAGTAATTGCGTGATCAGGTGGTCTAGTCGTTCGAGTTCTTCTTCCATCACGCGGTAGAATTTCGTCCGCTGTTCATCGCTCAGGGCTCGCATTTCAAGTGTTTCCAGATAGAGCCGTAATGACGCGATTGGCGATTTCAGCTCATGGGTCACACTGTCAATAAAGTTTGCCTGACGTTGGTTTAGTCTGACTTCCTTGATCATCAAGAAAAGATAAAAAGAAAGCCCGAGCAGGATCAAACCGAATACCGCAACACCAATGATGATCGCACTCCAGCCCATCGAACGGGCCAGCAGCGCAATCCAGAACACCATCAGTGTCAGGTTGAGCGTCATCAGGACAACGCTGAGCGTAATCGGAAGTCCGATCGTCATCCGGGAGCGAAGGGCGTTGGACACGGCGTCACCTTTGGAATCAATCGTGCGAACAATGCGGATGACGCAGCATGTCAGGTCGGATGCGGATGTCAACTAATCAAGACTTCTTATCGCAGATCACATTCAATGTCACCCTGCAAAACAGCGAATTCAGTCAACGAAAAAACCGCAGTCACATACCATGACTGCGGTTTCGGGAGGCTGCAGAATTTTTCCCCGTGTTTCCCGCCAGAGTTACAGGGGTTCCGCAGCCGGGACGTTTTTTCAGTGGCCTGGTGGTAACAGTAATGGCATTTCGCCTGCGGACGCGTCTGCTGATGACGTCGACGGAGTTGCGAAAGGCACGACCTTGGAGCTTAATTTGGGGATATTCACGCTGGGGGTGGACCGCGATTGGACTACTTCTTCTTCGACCTCAACCGGCTGTGATTTCGGTGCGGCTGACGGTTTCCTGGTGACCGTTTTCGGAAATGCGCGATCGGAAATGACTCCTGTTTGGCGCACTTCGTTATTGGGACGGGTGAACGAAGGGAATTTGAGGCCCGCGTTATTCAGATTCCACCGGGATTTCTTGGCAGATGGTGTCGGTGGCGAAGAGGGTTCTGAGTAGCCGGGTGCTGGTAACACCGACGGGGGGTCAGGTTCGGGAGGCTGGGACTGATCCGAATCAAGATCATCATAGGGTCTGGCTGATTTTTCATAGGAACGGTAAAATGACGGTCCACCTGCCGATCCAGGAACCGGAGCAGATGAATAAACGGATGAGCTGCGGCAGCCGACGACCAGCAGCAATCCGGAGATTACGGTCGCGGCACCCAAGCGTTGACAGGCTTGAATGGAAAGCATGAGCAAGGACCTTCGAGCAAAGCCAATTCGTTCTGATTGATCCTCCATGACCGTTACGCAGCAATTAGAACAGCCGCGTTAACTAAAGAATCGGCTGAATTCGCCGAAGTCAAGCACCTCGTTGCAGGGGAATCAGCAGAAATTGCCAGATGACATCCAACAAGTCCGTCTGACACGAAACTTCCGTGTAGCGAAACATTTCCGTGCGATTGCGTGGAAACACTCGCCGTCATCGAACTCGTTTGCGTAGAATTACGGAGAGAAGGAAGGCACCAACGCTATAAGGAGTTTGCAAAATGGCAACAGTTTCCCAACCTGCTGCGGATGTGCTTGCCGCGCTGAAGTCTCATACCTGGACGCCGCAGCCCGAACCTGCCCGGCTTGTACATCGGCTGCTGAATGAATGTCTTGAACATTGCCCGTTTGCGGCACGGCTGTCGCAACGAATGCTCGATGAAACCGGGACGCGGATGGTCGACTGGATCGACCATTTCGGTTTGCCCGTCAATGATCCCGCAGTTTCTGAATTGCAAAAGGTTGGCTATTCCAACGTTGATCCGAGGCACGGCGATACCGTCTGGACGCACAATGCAGGTTTATTCCCCAGGGTACGGCAGCTTAAAACGCCCACACGTCAACTGGCGATAAAAGTCGATTCGGTGGCGGACTTTCTGTTTGCCCACGGTTTAACAGACGTGAGTATTGACGGGGAACCATTCTCGCCACTTCGGGTTGCCTGTGTGGCGAAGGGAAAAGGGGTTGAGTTCCTCGTCGTCGAGCGGCATGGGTCGCTCGATTTTACACCGAGTGCACTAACGCGAACCCCGGTGAAATCAGGAACATCACTTCCCGTTGCTTTACTTCACCATTTTGAAAAGCTTCTCCTTCGACCTCGTCAATTTGAAAATGATGCTGCTGGGTTTGCCTTTGCCAACAAGTTAATCGACGAAGCGATTGCTGATCTGGGACGTGACCGCGCGTGTGATCTGTTTTTCACGACCGAACGGCTTTACTGGCAACGCCGAAACCGGGCTGGACGGATTCAATATGAGCGGCAGGCGTCATTGGGGTTAGGCTGGGCCAACCATGATCATCATACGTACCGGTCCAGTCGCGAGTCGTTCGTCTCGCTAATCGCTTTCCTTGAAAAGCTGGGGTTTCAGTGCCGCGAGAGGTTCTATGCCGGTCGCGAAGCAGGTTGGGGGGCTCAGGTCATTGAACATCCCGTGACAGGTGTCACGATTTTTGCCGACGTTGACATGTCACCCGAGGAAGTGACTCAGGACTTCTCACACGAGCCAATGGTTTCACGTACTCAACTTGGGACCGTCGGTCTGTGGTGTGCTCTGCATGGCGAAGCTTTTTTGCAGGCAGGACTTCACCATCTGGAATGCCAGTTCGACTTTGCCGCGACTCGCGATCAACTCAAACTGGTGGGCATCGATACGATGCCCCCATTTACTGATTTTTCGTATTTAAGGCAGGCTTTCACGCGGGGCGAGCATTGGTCCGTCGACCCGGTTCGTGTCGAACGACTTCGCACGTCGAGGCGCATTACGGACGAGCAAGCGACGAAGTTTCTGACGCAGGGTGCTTTGGGTTCTCACCTGGAAATCCTGCAGCGGGACGATGGCTACAAAGGATTTAACCAACACGGCATCAGCGAGATCATCTCGGCGACCGATCCCCGGCGAGCCGAAGCGGCTAAAGAGTAGACCCGAGAAAGTAGATGTCTGGGGTCGGGTGCAGCAAGACGGACAACAAGTGAATCCTAGTTTAACTCGAAGCCAGCAGCGCACGCAGATCGGCGTTCAGCCGATCTCTTCAGGCGTTGTCCCAGGCACGGCTTTTCGCAACGCCCCAATGAGAAATGACGGCTCGGCCGACGGCAAGACAGCCGCTCCATTCCCGCTTCTCTTCGAGGCGCGGTTAAACTCGCCCGCCCGCTCCCACTTTTTCACGCTGGTGCCGTGATTAGCGTAGCGTTGAAAAACTCACTCAGTCGACGGTCGTATTCCGCCGGACCAACTTCACGGGCACTGTTGTGTTTGGCTGAAGGAACCACCCAGATTTGTGCCGAAGGTGAATCGATCCGTTTTTGTAAACCGCGTCCGACGTCGGGATGGACGTAGTTATCGCGTGCGCCAGCGACCAGCAGTACGGAACGATTTTTCAACTTTGGCAGCCAATTTTCCAGCACAACGTAGCGACGCTTTCGAAGCAAGCGACTGGTCCAGCGAACCATGATTAATGTCACTCGTACATGCCATCTCGGTAACATTTCCATCGCAAAACGAGGGACATACAAGTTGGCCCAGCGGAAGATGAAATGCATCAGCAAGGCGTCTGTCGAATAGGCCCCTTCACAGCAAACGGCTTTGATATTGGCCGTTTCAGCGGCGGCGATCAGAGCAGGCGTCGATCCTCGGCTGACTCCCATAATTCCCAGCGGAAGCGAATTCAGATCTGCACGGCTTTTGATAAACCGAAGAGCGCTTCGAACGTCTTCGACTTCGAACGTGGTGGGCCAGTGGATCGGGGCGTACCCCGGTTGAGGATCACTTTCGCCCTGGCTGCGAAAATCAAACGAGACAACCGTGTATCCCGACTGCAACAGGCCTTTTGCGTATGTCGCCGCCGACCAGTGGCTTCCCTCCAGTTCAGGGCAGAACAGAACCACACCTTTTGCCAGACCATGGGGCTGGCGATGAATGCTTCCACGAAGGGTGATGCCGTCACTTGTCACGAACGAGATTTGTTCAGCATCGGGAATGGGGGGAGATGACACCACCGAAAACGGTGGCTTGGTTTCAAAGATACGAAGAATCAGCCGCACATAAATCAAATGCACGGACAAATCGATGATGACCAGCAGAGACAAAAAGATCAGCAGCCAGAACAATCGTCACATCCCCGAGGCAGACATCGCAGCGATGAAAAACAACACACGTACCACGGCATCAAGGTCTTCGGTCATGCAGCGATCTTCACTTGGAGAGAAAACTGTAAAGAGAATGCTTCTTCGAAGAATCCAAACCAGTGGCACGAAACTCTGGATCAACCGCTGTTAAACGATCAGCCATGAAATTCAGCAAATATCAAAGAGCAATTCTGGCCTCCGAACCCGAAGCTGTTGGACAATGTACGGCGAACGGGTGCCTGGCGAGCTTCGTTTGGAACGTAATCCAGATCACAATCGGGGTCAGGGGTCTCGTAGTTGATCGTCGGTGGCAGCACGTTATCGCGCATCGATAACAGACAAGTGATCGCTTCGACACTACCAGCGGCGGCAATGAGATGACCCATCATACTCTTAATACTGGAAACTGGCGTTTTGTAGGCAGAGCTTCCGAACGATGTCTTGATTGCTGCGGTTTCGACTTTGTCGTTGACTTCCGTGCTGGTTCCGTGGGCGTTGATATATTGAATATCTTCAGGGTTGAGCCTGGCGTCCTTCAGGGCCATGTTGATGCACGCAACCGCCCCGCGGCCTTCGGGGTGAATATCCGTGATCCGGTAGGCGTCTGCCGTTGATCCGTAGCCAACCAGTTCGGCATAAATTCGAGCCCCTCGCTTTTTCGCGTGTTCCAATTCTTCAAGAATTACCATTCCCGCCCCTTCGCCCAGAACGAAACCGTCCCGTTCGCGATCAAACGGACGTGAGGCCCGTTGCGGGTCCTGGTTATGCGTCGAAAGAGCCGTCAGCAGGTTGAATCCTGTCACACCAAACGGATGGATCATGCTGTGAGCACCTCCCGACAGCATCACGTCAGCGTCACCTCGTCGAATAATTTCCGTGGCTTCACCGATGGCCTGACTGGAGGCCGCACATGCGGTTAAACAGTTCAAATTGGGACCTTGAGCATCGAACAGACTGGCGAGGTGCCCAGCCGGCATGTTAGGTTCCTGCTCCAGTTCCTGCTGGGCATGCAGGCGAGTCAGTCCCTCACGCGTGAACGCTTCCAGGTCGACGTGGCCGTCCTTTTGTGACTCGGCAATCAGACTCATCACGCGGCCGAAATCCTGCTGACCTTCTCCTGCACCCAGATAAATTCCGAATCGGGACGGATCGACAGAATTCAGCACGCCGGAATCGTCGACCGCCTGACGGGCCGCGCCGATTGCGAACCGGATATTCAGACCGCAGTGCTCGAACCGCTTAGGATCTTCGACGTAGTCTTTCAGCTCGAAGTTTCGGACTTCAGCGGCAAAGGTCGTCGGAAAGTGCGAAGCATCAAAATGCGTGATCGGACCGATACCGCTTTTTGCTTCCTGCAGTGACTTCCACATTGTTTCGACAGTATTACCGATCGGAGTGATTGCCCCGATCCCCGTGATGACAACTCGCCGTCTCATGGTCAACTCCACATTTGCCGAGTAAACATTTGGGAGGGCGACGCCCTTGACGAGCCATTGCGTACTCGCAATTTGTGGCTCAGCAGGAGCTTCGCCCTCCCTGAATCTTACTTCATTATGCTTTTTGCGCTCAGGCCGAATTTCTTATTGTGAACCCGCAGGCAATCCTTCACCCGCTTTTCCGACATCCATGACTCCCAGAAGACGCATCGAAAAGACGAAATTCTTCTGGTCGATCTTGACGCCACCTTCGGCGTTTTCATCGACATGTGCAAATACAATCTCACCGTCCGCAACCAGTCGTTCACCGACATGAGCCTGCACTTCGACCATGCCCCCTTCGTCGCGGGCATCAATCAATTTGGCGGTATAGGTGAGCGTGTCGCCTGGGATTGCCCAACTATGAAACGTCATTTTTGGAACTTTGGCCAGGATGACGACCCTGTTGAACTCATTCACTTTACCAAGCAGGATTCCGCCGGTTTGAGCCATTCCTTCGAGCATCAGCGATTGGGGCATTACCGGAAAGCCGGGAAAGTGGTCGTGCAAATGATCCTCCGCCAGGGTGACGTTTTTTATCGCCTTGGCGTGCGAGCCATTCACAAATTCCACAAACCGGTCAATCCAGATCCAACGCATAGTGCTTCTTTTTCTTAAACTTTCTGGCGAGCGGGGAGGTGTCAACACTCAGACGTTTTGTACTTAACAAAACAGGGGAATCCGGGGGCCTACGCCACCCGGCTCACCTTAGAATGTATACTCGCTGGAATCAGTTCAACTTCGAGGCCAGAAAATTCACCACCATGTTGACGGTGAACAGGTCTTCCACGTTTTCGACTTTTGGATCAGCCGCCAGTTTTTCGATGGCCGCCTTGTCGGCGTGTGGCAACTTCGTCCGGAGCTCGCCCAGACCTTTTTCGGTCACTTTGCCGTTTTCGGCGAAGCCGGAATCGGCGGCGAACAGGCTTTCTGGAAACAGCTCGTTTCGAGGGATCTTGATCCCGAAGTTCTTCTCTAATCGAAAGACAATGTCCAGAAAGTCAATCGATTCGGCACCGAGGTCAGCTTTCAACCGCGATGTCGGGGTCACTTCATCGTCATCGACACCTAATGCGTCGATCAGTGTGGCTTTGACTTTCTCGTAAATCTCGTCGTGCGAAGGCATCCAAGTTCTCCTGAGGATCACAGTGCACAGGCTTTCAGGCCTGAGGTGATCCAATTCCAAATTTCACCCAAGTCAAAATATCATGAATAGTGACCGGTGGATGGGGCGAGGCATCATCCGGCCTATACACAAATTCGATCTATTCAAAACCCGCATGCCCAGCCCGAGCAACACGGGGCTCTTTTCGTCGCAATCTTGCTTTTTTCGTGTGGGCTTCAGCCCGCACAGGTTTTTGTTGTGCCAAAAGCGTTGAAGTCCATGCTATGCATGTGTCCCGTGTCAGGACATACCGCCTAACGTCAATCCTCCGTCGACTTTCAAAATCTGTCCGGTTATGTAGCTGGATTCATCACTGGCCAGAAACAGTACCGCGTTGGAGATATCGTCTGGCTGCCCCAGTCGTTTGACCGGAATGGAAGTCTTGATCTTGTCCCCCGCTGCGCTGACCACGGCACTCGTCATGTCAGTTTCAATAAAACCAGGTGCAACACAGTTCACCGTAATCCCGCGTTTGGCATATTCCGTCGCCAGACAACGAGAGAAACCTTCAATTCCCGCCTTGCTGGCGGCATAATTTGCCTGACCGGGATTGGAAAAGTCGGCTGCGACACTCGACATATTTACAATCCGACCATAGCGTTTTCCCATCATCGGACGAATGGCCGCCTGACAGAAGTTGAACACGCTGGTTAAGTTCGTCTGGATCACATCGTTCCATTCCTCGGACGTCATCGCCAACACCAGTTGGTCGCGAATAATTCCGGCGTTGTTCACGAGAATGTCCAGTCGACCCCATTTCGCCACGACATTTTCGATGGCGGCATCGGCGTCGGTTTTTTTAGAAACGTCAGCCTGAATCGCGTAAACCTCACGGCCCTGAGCGGTTAACTCGGCGACCAGCTTGTCGGCGGCATCTTTATTTGACTGGTATACGAAGGCCACCTTGGCACCGCCATTTGCGAGAGCCACGACGATTGCTTTACCAATACCACGGCTTCCGCCAGTCACCAGAGCGACTCGATCGGAGACTTTCATACGCTTCCCTTTTCCACAGCGGGTGGAGTCCAAATCTGTTTAAATATATCCCGGTAGCTTTCACGTCGCATTTCATCTGACGCTGAAAGTTCGGGGTTACGATCGCTCAGGTTAAATGTTTCCAAGACCAGTTTCGCGGAGACGGCCGAATCGCCGTTGACGGTGCCCGAACCACTGAAGCTCCACAAAGATCCTTCGTGTTTCTTCAACTCCATTTTCACGATCAAGGAGTTACCGGGGGTGACGAAACTGTTGTAACGAATCGCCCGGACTTCCTTCAGCATGATCGTACTATGAGCAAAATCTTCGTCGTGACGAATTAGCCAGCCACCTGCCTGGATCAATGTTTCCAGCATCAGTACGCCTGGCATGACGGGAAAACCCGGAAAGTGATCCGCCAGATATTCTTCCGCCAACGACAAATTCTTGCGTGCCGTGATGGACTTTTGCGGTTCCAGTTCCGTGATGCGATCAATCAGCAAAAAACGCATTCATATTGTCCACTACAACTTGATCCGCTCGATACCCTCGTCGGGCGAGGCCTCGATTCCTGACACGAAACCAGGGCAAAACAGCCTGCCCACGAGCGCCACCAAACCATTGATTGTATTTGCGTCAAGAAAACCACACAACCCTGGATCGGCTTTCTGACAGATGTCGCTGTAAGATGTTTTTGTGGAAAAGGTTGCGCGTCTTGATTCTCGTTGAAAGTGGCTAAAAATAAGTTTCGCTGTGTATCGACATCGTTGTGCGCTGCCCTTAAAGAAGAGAATCACGAAAGCACGAAAGTACGAATCTACGAAAAATGCTGGGCCTGACCGTCAAGCAGTGGCACAGTTTTCCGTGGAACTCGCGTTTTCTTCGGTCTTGATTCTGGTTGTGCCATTTCTTTGGAGCCTTCGGAGACCCGCGCACAACGAGCCTGGGTGAACGCTGTCAGTGCCCCTCCCGATCGCAGTTCATAACCTTAATACGCACCTGTATTTGTTGATGAAACTGCACGATTGGCCAATTGTTCACAGGGTTGTTCAGTACTCGTTGTCGGCTTCGTGCACAATGTAGGGATTCGGAAGCGTAAACACATCGGGTGAGATGCGGGGGTTAGGTTTTCCTGCTTGACTGTGCTTGATTGGCGGGGCAATACTCGATGGCAATTTTTGATCATGACGCGGAATCCGTCGAACGTTTCGATGATTTTGGCGAAATGAACGAACACGTCAGAAGATTTCATCAATCCCAATCAGTCAACAGGCTCAACCAGCTCAGGTTTAGTGTGTGCCAGGTTTTATGAATCGGATGTCGATAAGAAGGTTACGGAATGCTGCTGACGAGCTGGCTGCGCGAGTTGTGTCGAGGTTGTGTTCGAGTTCACTCGTCGACGGGCCGTCGACGAAACAGGTCAGCGCAATCGCTGGCACCGGCCGTGATGGCGCTGGAAAATCGCCTGCTGCTGTCCGCCTATACCGTGCTGAATACCAACGATTCCGGTACCGGCAGTTTGCGCGATGCGGTCAATCAGGCAAATACCGACGGCAAGGCCGACACGATCACGTTCGATGCGACGGTGTTCGCGACGGCAAAGACGATCACGTTGACGTCGGGAGCGATCAATCTGAACGACAACGGCGGCGTTTCGATCATTGCTCCTTCAGCGGGTGTGTCGATCAGCGGTGGCAATAGAACTAACATTTTCAATGTTGCCTCGAGAACGACCGCCAACTTGACCGGCTTGACGATCACAGGTGGTCATAACTTTTACGGCGGCGGGATAGACGTCTTCGGCGGGGCTGCGGCAAATTTGTCGAATTGTACTGTCAGTGGCAATAGTGCAGACGCATATGGCGGCGCAATTTTCTGCGAGGATACAGGTAAGCTTACGCTGACCGACAGCACCATCAGTGGCAACAGTGCCGAACAAGGTGGAGGGATCTTCTCTCATAACACCAACAGCAGCATCTCGCTATCCAACAGTACTGTCAACGGGAATATCGGAACTCAGGAAGCTGGGGGCATTTTCGCTGGCGGACAATTTACCATGACCAACGTGACGTTCAATGGTAACAGTGCACGCGGCAACGGCGGTGCGTTGGTGGTGGATGGCGGCTCTACAGGGACTTTGACGAATGTGACAATCAGCGGCAATTCTTCCGGGAATCCTTCCACTCTCGCCTCCGCTGGTGGAATCGCAAATCAAGGTAATTTGACGTTAAATAATTCGATTGTCGCAGGGAACACCAACGCCAGCGGTGCCAGCGATATCCCTACGGGTTTCCCGCTGACGTCGGTTTCCGGCTCGAACAACCTGATCGGAACGGGTGGTTCCGGCGGGCTTATGGACGGCAATAATGGAAACAAGGTTGGTGTTGCGAGCCCAGGGTTGGGTTCGCTGGCAAATAACGGCGGCCCGACTCAGACCATGGCACTGCTTGCCGGGAGCCCGGCCATCCATGCCGGAATGGATGGCACAGGCATCCCTGTGACTGATCAGCGTGGCGTTCCACGCGTCGGCGGAGTGGACATCGGCGCTTACCAGGTTGCGTTTTCAGGGCCACTCGTCGTGAATACGACGGACGGTGGCAACAGAACCGTTCCCGGCAAGCTGACGCTGTTCGAGGCGGTCACGTTGGCGAATTACCAGCCGGGTGCCGACACGATTACGTTTGATCCGGCAGTGTTCGCAACGCCTCAGACGATTACATTGACTGCCGGCCAACTGGAACTGACGGACAGCGCCGCCACGACGATCACCGCTCCGGCCGTCGGCGTGACGATCAGTGGTAACAACGCCAGCCGCGTGTTTCAGGTGGATCCAAGTGTCACCGCAGATCTGAATGGCCTGACGATCACGGGTGGTCTCGGCACAGGAAATGGCGGGGGTGGAATTTTCGTCAAGTCGAAAGCCACCGCGAATTTGATGAACTGTACTGTGAGCGGCAACTCTACGTCTGTTGCGGGTGGCGGTATTTACACCACGTTTGGTAGCCACACCACGCTGGTTAATAGCACAGTCAGTGGCAACACAGCGCGGTTTGGGGCCGGTATCTATGCCAAAAGCACCAATCTCACGCTTTCCAACAGTACCGTCAGTGGCAACACCGGAACAATCGGTGGGGGGATTTTTGCCATCGGTACAAATATGGCAGTGACCAACGTCACGATCAGTGGCAACCATGCGAGGCATGCATCCGGTGGCGGCGGCATCTACATGGCTGATGATGTCAATCTGTCGTTGAATAACTCGATCGTTGCCGGGAATACGGCCGCAAGCAGTGCCGACGATATTTACAAACTTGATTTTGTAAATCCCGTTTCCGGCTCGAATAACCTGATCGGAACAGGGGGGGCAGGGGGCCTGATCAATGGCGTCAATGTGAACCAGGTTGGTGTGGCGAATCCATTGCTGGCTCCTTTAGGTAGCTACGGCGGTCTGACGCAGACGGTGGCGCTGCTGCCTGGCAGTCCGGCAATCAATGCGGGTAATACGTCGCTGGCGATTGGGACGACAGATCAGCGTGGTAAGTCTTACATCGGTACGGCCGACATCGGCGCCTTTGAAAGCCAGGGCTTTACGCTGACGCCGGTTGCAGGGAGTACTCCTCAATCGACAGTGCGCGGAACGGCATTCACGAATCCGTTGGCGGTTACGGTAACGGCCAACAATGCGGTTGAACCTGTCAACGGCGGGGTCGTGACCTACACCGTTCCCGGAAGCGGACCATCGGCAATGCTGGTTGGCAATCCGGCAACGATTGCTTCAGGGACTGCCAGCGTGACAGCCACGGCGAATTCGTCGTTAGGCAATTACAACGTCACAGCGACCGCGGGCGGCGTGGCAACTCCTGCATCGTTCGCCTTAACGAACAGCTCCCCAAATAGCCTGATCGTGAATACGACCAGTGACGTCGTCGATCCCTTCGACGGAAAGAACAGTCTGCGAGAGGCGATCGCTTACGCGAACACGTTTACCAGCAGTGCCCCGACGATCACATTCGACGCGTCGGTCTTCGGGTCTGCCCAGGTGATTACCTTGACCGGTGGTCAGTTGGGCCTGACCGACACCAGCGAACCGATCACGATCACCGCTCCGACTACAGGCTTGACCATCAGCGGAAATAATACCAGTCGAGTCTTCCAGGTTTTCAAGAACGCCACGGCCAATCTGAACGGACTGACGATTACCGCAGGCAATGCGGGTTCCAAAGGGAGCGGTGGCGGGATCTATGACTACGAAGGAACGGTCAATCTGACGAATTGCACGGTCACCGGAAATTCGGCGCAGTACGGGGGTGGAATTTTAGTTTACGGGGCGGGTTCGGCGGCAACGCTGACCAATTCAACCGTCTCAAATAATACTGCATACTGGGGCGGTGGGGCCTATGCGAGTTACGGCGGATCGCTAACTCTGGTGAACTGTACCGTTTCGACAAATAGTTCGACGGACGGGGGTGGAATTGCGGCCTATCACGGCAGTTCGATGACGGTGACCAATTGCACGGTCAGCGGAAATTCGGGGTCGAGATACGGTGCCGGGATCACCGTGGTCAACAATAGTCACGGAACGTTGACGAACGTCACTGTCAGCGGAAACACGGCAGCCACGGGGGGCGGATCGGGATTGTACGTGCTGAATAGCAGTACGGTCACGTTGAACAATACGATTGTGGCGGGGAACACGAATGGCGATATCTTCGTGTATCAGGCCAGCAACGTATCAGGTTCCAACAACCTGATCGGAACAGGTGGTTCGGGCGGGCTGGTGAATGGCGTCAACGGAAACATCGTCGGCGTGGCGAATCCGCTGCTGGCCCCGTTAGGAAATTACGGCGGTCCGACGCAGACGATCGCGTTGCTTCCCGGCAGCCCGGCGATCGATGCGGGAAGCAATGCGTTGGCCGTTGGGACGACCGATCAACGTGGTCAGTCGTACGTGGGAACGGTCGACATCGGTGCTTTTGAAAGCCAGGGCTTTACACTCACGCCCGTCGCCGGGAGCACGCCACAAACTGCGGTGACTGGTAATTCGTTTGCGAATCCACTGGGCGTGACCGTCACGGCCAAGAACCCTGTTGAACCGGTTAACGGGGGAGTTATAAACTTTATCGTTCCATTAAGCGGTCCTTCGGCAACTCTTTCGAGGCCTTCAAGCACGATCGCTGGTGGTCAGGCGAGCGTGACGGCCACTGCAAACACGATCGTTGGTGGCTATAACGTCGCGGCTTCTGCCACAGGAGCGACGACAGCCACCTTCAGCCTGAATAACATCGCTCCGCTGTCTCTGAGTGGTCTGGGAGGAACCACGGCCAGCGCGCATAAGTAGGTAAACAGGGTAGTCTGGCGCGAACGGTCTCGAACTGATATATGTTAGTGATGGCGAAGCCGCAATTGCGCGCTTGACGGAACATCGCGCGGCGATTTCGCCGCCCCGTATCGAGAC
>CAIOKO010000160.1 GCA_903858935.1 uncultured Schlesneria sp.
CAATTGTTTCAATAAATGACGTGGACACATCTGACTCCGTTGCTTGATACCCGTATTTTTGAAGTACCCACAAATTGGGACTTCCCAAATCGACGGTTTAAGCAACAATCAATCCATAACTTCGACGCTCGATTGCCCCGGTGCATTCGTTGTGCTGACTGGCGTTCTGGGTTGGTTGACAAACAGTCCTGAAAGTCTGTGGATCGGCCTATTGGTCATTCGAGGATGTGCCGGCCTTTGCAACGCGCCACTCCATCCAGCCGCGGCACATGTTGTTTCCGACTTAGTCCCCGTTCGCAGCCGCGCAACCGCCAATGGGACAGTGATCGCTGGAGCAGTTATCGGTATTGCGTTCAGTTACCCCGCATTCGGGTGGTTGATCGATCGGCTAAATTGGCCGCTGGCCTTCGTTGTCAGCGGGGTCATGTTGATCGGATACAGTCTCATATGGCATCGGATCACGTTACCCATCACCAATGGCTCGTCCTGGAATGTCGTCTCCGAGACATTCCCACTCGTTGAAGTAGACACGAACACTGGCTGGAATCTCTTATGGAACCGCAATCTCTGGCTGCTGTCACTCAGTTATGCGGCTTACGGCTATTTTCAGTACCTGTTTTTTTATTGGATGGACTACTACTTCAAGTCCGTATTGCATGTGCCAGAAGTCGAAGCGCGTTGGGCGTCGTTCTGGATCATGCTCGCGATGGGAGCTGGCATGGCGATGGGTGGGATGAGTACCGATTTTGTCTGTCAACGGCTGGGAAACGCTCGCGGGCGTCGGGCGATTGTCATCTTAGGGATGGGGCTTGGTGCACTCTTCGGAGTGTTAGGTGTGAACGTGACGGGACAAATCAATGTTGCGATGTGCCTGACAATTTCGATGGGTGCGTTGGGAATGTGTGAAGGGGTTTTCTGGACCTGCGCCACCGAGATCGGCGGCAAGTCCCGTGGATTCTCCGGCGCGTTCATGAACACGGGAGGCAACGTGGGCGGATTGATTTCACCCGTCCTGACACCGGTGATGGCACAGCAATTGGGATGGCCCGGTGCAATCACGGTCGCCTGTGTGATCGCAGCGTTGGGAGGTGCTGTGTGGTTTGCAATTCGTCTGCCGGATCGGGTAACGCCGTAAAGACGTTTTCATAGACAAAACATCAACTATTGGAAAAGACTTGTGCCACCGCTTGACCGTGCTCTCTCAAACAGTGCTCTCAGACTGCGAGGTGACAAACCGGAAGGACTACGTCGAAGAAGACTCCGATCCAATGGTACCAAAGGTTGGTACGGTTTTGAAAAGTCGTCTTCGGCGTTCCCGCACGAGATCTAATCGAAATCAAACGACGGGTGATTACATCGCCACATCCATGAGCAAACAAGTATGTCTAAACATGATTTTACTTCCGACGAGTTTGCTTCTCGAAAACAACGGGCGAGAGAGGCCATCGGCGCGGCGGGACTCGATTGGCTGGTTGTGTTCCACCCCGTGTCAATTCGGTGGCTGACCGGTTCGGACGCCAAGAGTTACCAGGAGTTCCAGTGCCTGCTGATTTCGGCACAACCGGGCCCGATCGTGATTCTCACGCGTGATGGAGAACGGAACGAGTTTCGTGACGATGCATTCGTCGACGAACTCCATACTTATGGTGGCGGTGAACCGGAAGACCCGATTGAAGCATTCGCGGCTCTCGCAAAATCGCTTGGAGTTCACGAGGCGCGAATCGGCATGGAAGTCCCCGCGTTCTATCTTCACCCGCACCATTACGTGCGGGTTAAACAACTCTTCGGCAAGGCTGTGGTTGCGGAACCGACCAATCTGATTCTTAATCTGACACTTGTGAAGTCGACGCAGGAACTCCAATACATTCGCGAGGCGGCACGCATCGCAGATCTCGCCATGGCACGTTTTGCACACTCTCTTGCCATCGGCCGCAGCGAACTGGAACTCGCTGGCGAGGTCTATCATGCGCTGCTGACGTCGGGAAGCGGACTCGCCGCAAGTCCGATCAATCTTGTCTCTGGCGATCGGTCGTGCTTCAGTCACGGCGCCCCGACTCGCCGTCGCCTCCAGCGAGGCGACTTTGGCAATATCGAATTTGGTGCCACGTTTAATCGGTACACCGCAACAATCGGGCGTCAGTTTTGTATGAGCCAACCTACCGCACGAATGATCGAACTGTACGACGTTGTGCGCAGGGCTGCAGATGCGTGTCTGGCGAACGTTCGACCGGGAGTTCCTGCCCTGGTGCCGCACGAGGCGGCCAAACAAGTGATCAGTGACGCCGGTCTCAACCACGGTCGCGTCCATCTTTCGGGATACGGTCTGGCGCCGGGTTCGCCTCCGTCCTGGGCTGAACCACTTTACTTGTTCGGCGGTAGTTCTACGGTGCTGGAAGCCGGGATGGTGATCACGATTGAACCCCCGGTATTCCTCGGGGAAGAACGACTCGGTGCCCGGCTGATCGACAATGTGCTGGTGACCACAACCGGTTATGAATTGCTCACTCAGTTCCCGCGTGATCTGATCATTAAGGAAACGAATGGCAGTCTCACGCCGGACGAGAAAACTGAACCGTGAGTCAAGAAAGAGACACAACAATCGATGGAGATAATCGAACCATGAGAAGTAAAGTGGCGTTCTTCTTCATTACCAGCCTGCTCTTTTTTGCCGAAAATGACCGCGCCTCTGATAAGGAAGTCGCCGATGCGGATGTGGCGTATTTTGAGAGCAAGGTTCGCCCTGTACTTTTGGAGCATTGCCACAAATGCCATGGACCGACGAAGCAGTGGGCTGGACTTCGACTCGACTCGCGAGAAGCGATACTCAAAGGGGGAGATAACGGGCCAGCCATCATGCCTGAAAAGCCTGATGCAAGCCTGCTAATCCGCGCGGTACGGCAAGTCGATGACAATCTGAAAATGCCCCAAAATGGAAAGCTGACAGAAAATCAGATCGCAACGCTTGTGCGTTGGATTGAACGTGGTGCCGTTTATCCAGCAAGTTCGAATACCACTGTCCGAAATCGCGATTCAGATCACTGGGCATTCCAACCAATCGCCAGACCATCAATTCCCGCAGTTAATCATTTTGACTGGCCACAATCTCCGATCGACAATTTCATTTTGAATCAACTCGAACGGGAACGAATTACCGCAGCTGAACCAGCCGACAAGCGCACGCTGATCCGACGCGTGAAATTCGACCTGACCGGTTTACCACCCACTTATGCTGAGTTGGAAGACTTTCTAAGTGATGACCAACCAGACGCCTTTCACAAGGTCGTTGACCGTTTGCTCGAGTCCCCCGCCTATGGCGAACACTGGGGACGTCACTGGCTGGATGTTGCGCGATATGCCGACTCCAACGGACTCGATGAAAACATTGCCCACGGCAATGCGTGGCGATATCGCGACTATGTCGTCGCCTCGATAAACCAGGACAAACCCTTTAATCAATTCATCATCGAGCAACTTGCGGGGGATCAAATTCCGTTTGAAAGCGAGACCCTGCAACATGCCCAACTGATTGCCACGGGGTTCCTGTCCATCGGTCCGAAAGTTCTGGCGGAAGTGGATCAACCCAAGATGCGAATGGACATCGTGGATGAACAGATTGACGCCGTGGGACGCGTCTTTCTTGGCCTGACACTCGGTTGTGCCCGATGCCACGATCACAAGTTCGACCCGATCAGTACGGCAGATTATTACGGGCTGGCTGGGATTTTCAAAAGCACTCGCACGATGGATAGCTACACTAAAGTCGCCAGGTGGCATGAGCACCTGCTTCCCTCGACTGCGTCAACTGCATTACAGGCGGCATTCGATGCGGACTTAACGGTCAGGAAACAAGCGATCAAAGCGATGGTCGCTTTAGCCGACAAACAGGCGCGCGAAGGACTGGCTGCCGATGCGACGGTTCCTGAAAAGTTGGAAGCCCTCTATCCAGAGGCGATCAAAGCCGAACTCGCCAAGCTTCGCGAACAACTGTCGGCGTTGGAAAAAACAGGCCCGGAACTACCCGCCGCGATGGGAGTGACTGATGACGAAGTCGTTGATGTCGCGATCCATCTTCGGGGCGATACGCAGAAACTCGGCGATCTCGTTCCGCGTCACACTCCCCCCGCGATCACCGGTCCGATTTCACAAGAGTTTTTGCCGAACCAAAGTGGTCGTCTGCAACTGGCCAAATGGCTGGTCGACCCCAAGCATCCATTGACCGCTCGCGTTTGCGTCAATCGTGTCTGGCGCTGGCGATTCGGCACAGGGCTGGTTCGAACGACTGACAATTTCGGTTTACTGGGAGCGGCCCCGTCGCACACCGAACTGCTCGACTGGCTGGCACAGCGTTTTATCGCCGACGGCTGGTCACTGAAGTCGCTGCATCGACTGATGCTGATCTCCAGCACGTACCAGCAGGCCAGCACTCCACATTCGCGGACATTTGAGCAAGATCCCGAGAACCGATTGCTGGGTTGGTTCCCTCGTCGTCGGTTGGCTGCAGAAGAGGTCCGCGATGCGTTACTCGCCGTCAGCGATCAGCTCGATCGTGTCCATTACGGATCTGAGTTGAAGGTTAAAAACCGTGGATATCTTTTCGATCATACATCAATTGACCTGACCGACTATCGCAGCAATCGTCGTTCGCTCTATTTACCAGTGATTCGTAATCACGTCTTCGATTTTTTCCAGTTGCTGGACTTTCCCGATCCAGCCATCCCCTCGGGAGACCGCGCCAGCAGCACTGTTGCACCCCAGGCCTTGTTGATGATGAACAGCGATTTCGTCATGCAGTCTGCGGACAAGTTGGCGGAACGCCTGTTGGCCGAACCAGAAACTTCGTCGCAGATACTGACAACGTTGGTGCGAACCATACACGGTCGCGAACCTTCAGGCGCAGAACTTCAGTCGCATGCCCAGTTCATCACGCGCATCGAGTTGCTTCTCTCCACTTCGGAGCCCGATTCGATACAAAGAACGCGACAAGCGTGGGTGGTTCTGTGCCACACGCTGCTGGCGACCAACGAGTTCATTTACGTAAAGTGAGTTACGCATGATTCCGGAAGCTCTACCACGGATTTCTCGACGAGCGATGCTCGAGAGCTCTGCCGTTGGCTTCGGCTCGCTCGCCCTCGCGTCGCTCGTCAACAGTAAATCCAGTGCTGCCGATGTGAGCAATCCGCTGGCGATAACGGTTCCGCACATTGTTCCCCGCGCAAAGCGGATCATTTTTTTGTTTATGAGCGGAGGACCATCACAGGTTGACACCTTTGATCCCAAGCCGCTGCTAACCCGCGATGACGGCAAGCCACTGCCGTTTGAAAAACCGCGTGTCCAATTCAATTCGACCGCCAATTTGATGAGATCGCCGTGGGATTTCAAACAATACGGCGAAAGCGGGCTGTGGGTCAGCGATCTTTTCCCACATCTTGCCCAGCGCGTCGACGACTTGTGCATGATTCACTCAGTTCACGGAACCAACCCTGCTCACGGAGGCGCCGTGATGAAGTTGCATACTGGCAGCGATAATTTTGTCCGACCCAGCGTCGGTTCGTGGGTAAGCTATGGCCTGGGGACTGAGAACCAGAACCTCCCCGCGTTTGTCACGATCTGCCCGACACTGGCCTTCGGCGGAATCAACAATTGGAGCTCGGCATTTCTGCCAGCGGCCTACCAGGGGACGGCCTTCGGCGATGCGAGTATTCCTTCTGCCAAAGCACAAGTGAAATACATCAGGAACTCGCGATGGTCGCGCGCGATTCAGGAACAGCAATTAGAGAAATTAGGACAATTGAACCGCGAGGATCAAACGCGTAGCGGGCCTGATGCGTCGCTTGAAGCTCGTATCAACTCTTTTGAACTTGCATTTCGGATGCAGTCGGAACTACCGAAGGTAGAGGATTTGTCGGGAGAGTCCGAATCGACACAGAAGCTCTACGGACTCGACAATCCCTCCACCGCCAACTTTGGACGAATGTGCCTGATGGCCCGTCGGTTTGCCGAGGCGGGGGTGCGATTTATCCAGGTCACACACAACGACAACAAAGTTCAATGGGACCAGCACTCTGACTTGAAGGTTGGTCACGAGAAAAATGCCCTCGAAGTCGACCAGCCGATCGCGGGGCTGCTGTCTGACCTGAAGGCTCGTGGGCTGCTGGACGATACATTGATCTGGTGGGGTGGGGAGTTTGGCCGGACGCCAACAGCAGAAGGAGGCGGTACCGGTCGCGACCACAACCAGGAGGGCTTCACCATGTGGTTGGCTGGTGGCGGCGTGAAAGGAGGGGTTCGATATGGGGCCACCGACGATTACGGCTATTATGCCGTTGAAGACAAAGTCCACATTCACGACCTGCATGCAACAATGCTGCACATTCTTGGCCTTGATCACGAACGGCTCACCTATCGCCATGCCGGTCGAGATTTTCGACTGACCGACGTGCATGGAAACATCGTCCACGGGATTTTGACTTGAACGAAAAGACGAATAACACTCTGTTTGACCAAACGCTTTCGGTCATGGACCACGGTTCTAACATTAAAGCAGAGTCGATGTTAGCGTGTGAATGACTTCGAAGTTAAAGTGGGACTCAGAAGGAGTTTTTTGCTACTGCGAGCAATCGTTGAAACAAGCCAATACGAAAGAATTTAACCACGATGAAACCTGAGCCAATCGACCTGATTCCGCTGTGGTGCTTTTTTCCTTTGCTCGCTGTCATTGGCCTGCTCGCGATGGAGGGTGGGTATCGTTTCGGGAAATGGAGAGTTCAGGGGAAGATTGCGGAAAAGGATGCCTCGCTCGATGCAATGGTTGCTTCGATCCTCGGCTTGCTGGCATTCATGCTGGCCTTCACGTTCAGCCTGGCAGCAGCTCGTTACGATGCTCGTCGTCAGGCTGTGTTCGAAGAAGCGAACTCAATCGGGACAACCTATCTCCGCGCGCGGCTTCTGCCTGAACCACAGCGGTCAAAGATTTCCGATTTGCTCCGTCAATATACTGAGAATCGAATTCAACAAGTTGCGACGGGTCGGGTCGACGACCTGCTGACTCAGTCGGGAGTATTCCACGAAGAACTCTGGTCAACGTCCATGGCGGCGGTGGATCAGGACCCCCGTTCGATCATGACGAACCTGTTTCTTCAATCACTTAACGAGACGATTAACCAGCACGGCAAACGAGTGTTTGTCGGGCTGCAAAGCCGAATTCCCGTCACCATCTGGATTGCTTTATTCAGCCTGACTTTGTTTGGCATGGCATCCGTCGGCTACCAGGCGGGACAGAACTCGCCAAGAAGATCGCCGGAAATGCCGATCCTGGTGTTGGCGTTCGCGGGAGTCCTATTCTTAAACGTCGACTTGGATCGCCCGCAAGAAGGATTGCTACGAGTCAGCCAGCAGCCCATGATTGATGTACTGAAAAACCTGCAGCCTGCGGCGCGGTAATCAATGACTTAAGAAAAACCATTATGAGCCCATCTCTTTATCCAATGCTTTATCAAATCAATACTCGCGTCTGGCTGACGGAGTTGTCCGAAAAGCTGGGAAGAGCGGCGACGCTGGATGATATCCCTGAAAGTGAACTCGACCGCCTGGCCAGCCTGGGCTTTGAATGGCTGTGGTTTCTTAGCGTCTGGCAGACCGGACCGCGATCGCGGCAAGTGTCGCGCACTAATCCTGAATGGCAAGCCGATTTTGAAGAGACTCTGACGGATTTAACAGAAGAGGATATCCAAGGTTCGGGTTTTGCGATCACTGCATATACAGTGCATGAAAATCTTGGAGGAGATGCCGCACTGGCGCGACTTCGGGCACGACTTCATCAGCGAGGTCTGAAACTGTTGCTCGACTTTGTCCCCAATCATATGGGACTTGCTCATCCCTGGGTCGACAGCCATCCTGATTATTTCATTCAAGGAACGGGAAACGATCTGGCACAGACTCCTCAGAACTACGTCTGGGTGCAGAGTCGACAGCGAGATTTGTTGTTGGCTCATGGCCGCGATCCCTATTTCGGCGGTTGGATCGACACGCTGCAGCTCAACTACGCCAATTCGGCGCTGCAGTTGGCGATGGTCGGTGAACTTGTCAGAATCGGCGGTCAATGTGACGGAGTGCGTTGTGATATGGCGATGCTTGTCCTTCCTGAAGTCTTCGAAAAGACGTGGGGTAAGCGAGCCCCTTTATTCTGGCCGTCAGCAATAAAGCGCGTACATGAACGCTTTCCCAAGTTTGTCTTCGTCGCCGAAGTTTACTGGGACCTGGAATGGACACTACAACAACAGGGATTTGATTACACGTACGATAAACGGTTATATGATCGCCTGCGGGATGGGAATGCGCGGCCGGTGCGCGAGCATTTCCATGCGGGACTGGATTTTCAGAACAAACTTGTTCGGTTTTTGGAAAATCATGACGAGTCTCGTGCGGCGACGACGTTTTCTGATGACGTGCATCAGGCGGCAGCCGTCATCTCGTTTCTTTCACCTGGCCTGCGTTTCTTTCACGACGGTCAGTTTGAAGGTCGAAAGAAACGAATTTCGCCGCATCTTGTACGCGCCCCCTGGGAACCGATCGTTGCCGAATTGAAGCGGTTTTATGATCGCTTGTTGACTGTCCTGCGGCAGCCTGCCGTTCGCGATGGCGAGTGGCAGTTACTGGAATGCACGCCAGCCTGGGACGGGAACGGGACGAACGACGCTTTTCTGGTTTCGACGTGGCGCGGCCAGGCTGAAGAAACTCTCGTCGTCGCTGTGAACTATTCATCCCATCAAAGTCAATGCTACGTTCGCCTGCCGTTTGAGGATCTGGACGCCTTAAAATGGAGACTCATCGATCAATTGAGCCCGACATGCTACGTACGGGATGGGAGCGAGCTTTATGGACGCGGGCTGTACTTGGATATGGCTCCCTGGCAAGCCTCTGTTTTTTCACTGAGTCATGACCTGGACGTCAACTGAAATCACGATATCTCGTTCCGATAAGCTTGTTTCGAGGATGCGATGAACCCTGCTCAGCAAGAATTTCGGAAGATTGCGTCTCCTCCTCAAGGCATCGCAATCAGCGGCATTATCTTCGCGGCGTTATACGTTATCAGCCTGGTTCTGATTCGGCTGGCTACGCCTGCTGATCCGACGGAACCTGGAATTTGGCTGGCGGACCCATTCCGACGCAACTGCATCCGCGCTTCACTGAATCTGGTTCCATTTGCCGGCATCGGGTTTCTCTGGTTCATGGCAGCGTTAAGAAGCCACATCGGACTTTATGAAGACCAGGTCTTCGCCACGGTATTTTTTGGCAGCGGCCTGCTGTTTGTAGGCATGTTGTTCGCCGCCGCAGCGGCTTCCTCAGGGCTGATGGATACATTCGGGAACGGGATTGGCGTTCCACGACAGAGCGAGGCATACCATGTCATTCGCGGTCAGGCTTACGCGCTGATGAATACGTTTGGCATACGTATGGCGGCTGTGTTTATGTTTGTTACGTCGACGATCGGGTTGAGGACCGGTGTCCTCGGTCACAATGTCACTTATTCTGGTTTTGCCGGTGGAATGATTTTGCTTCTAACAATCACCAATTTCGCCTGGATCGCGCTTATTTTTCCGACATGGGTGCTCGTCGTAAGCTTAAACATCTTACTGACCGACTTACGCCCAAAGGACGATTACGTCGAGAAGGATCTGTTCACGTGACAAAAAATAAAAAAACATCGCAAAAGAAATCGACGCTGGTTAGTAGCCCTGCGTTTCGATCCCACCCCACGCGTGATGAAGTCTATGAGATAGGGAAGAGCCTGCGCGACAAGTGCCCGAGACATTCGCATGCCGCCTGGAAGGCGCCTCACCATCGTATTGATCCTTTGGTGATGATGCACGAAGCGAATAGGGGCCGTATGCCGCATCTTGTTCCCATTCGTCATGGCCGCATGTTGCAGTCGCCGTTTACGTTTTATCGCGGAGCGGCGCTGAATATGGCAGCGGACCTTGCTGGGACGCCTGTAAGCGGCATCCAGGTACAGGTTTGTGGTGATTGTCATCTGATGAATTTCGGCTCATATGCAACGCCGGAACGCCGCGTCATTTTCGATATCAATGATTTGGATGAGACACTTCCCGCCCCTTGGGAATGGGATGTGAAACGACTTGCAGCCAGCTTCGTACTGGCCTGTCGCGATAATGGCATTAGCGACAATAATGCTCGCGATGCGGTATTAAATTGTGTGCGGTCTTACCGCAAACGGATGGCGGAATACGCAGAAATGACCGTCCTCGACGTATGGTATGCGAGCATTGATGCGGAAACACTGATTCCAACAATCCGAGACGAAGAAGCGCGGGCACGAGCTCAGGAGCGTTTGGCTAAGGCCAGGGAACATAGTGTTCTGGAACATGAGTTTCCCGAACTTGTGACGACGGCCGGATTTGCCCCGGTGATTCGAGAAAACCCACCTCTGATCTTTCACCAACGAGAACTCGCAGACGAGGGGCACGCCGAGAATGTACAGAAGGCATTCGCAAGTTATCGCGAATCATTGCAGGAGGATCGACGATTGTTGCTCGACCGGTTTAAGGTCATGGATATTGCGATCAAAGTTGTCGGAGTGGGAAGCGTCGGAACTTATTGCGGAATCATGTTGATGATGGCAAGCGAACATGATCCTCTATTCCTGCAGATCAAGCAGGCACGTCCGTCAGTCCTTGAGGCCTTTACCGCGAAAAGTCCGCATGACAACGAAGGTCAGCGAGTCGTGCATGGTTGCCGGATGTTGCAATCAGCGAGCGATCTTTTTTTGGGCTGGACCGTCGGAGAGCTTGGACGGCATTACTACATCCGCCAGTTGAAAGACATGAAGATCAAACCGATCGTCGAGATCTTCACTCCAAGTGTGATGCTGCAATATGCGGAACTTTGTGGATGGACGTTAGCACACGCACATGCGCGTTCTGGCGAGCCACTAAAAATCAGCGGCTATCTGGGTAAAGGAGACAAATTCGATTTGGCAATCGCCGATTTCTCTATGGCTTACGCAGATCAGTGCGAACAAGATCACGATGTTCTGATGAAATCCGTGCGATCCGGCAAGCTAGAGATCTTTATCGAAGAGCGATAAGCACAAAAGCGAAATGCGTGGGTAAATGCCCAAGGTCAGCGTCTGTTCTTTTTCGTTTTGCAGTTGTAAACCTGACGGAATGACATAACACCACAGGTACCGATCCTAAGCAATCTATCATGCGGTTGATTTGACATTGTCCGGCTGCGGATTTGTCTTAGACGAGGTACTCGTGCAATCTGTTGACGTTAGAACTTTTGTCAAACACCTGCCGACCCAGACCCCTGCACCGAATCCCATAAGCGTACCGCAGACGAGCAGCTTGGTTTCTCGATCGAGAAACGAAAGACTGCGATCGGCGACAAAGTTCACTGCTGTCAATAAAGCCAGAGTCAGGACAAGACCCAACAGCAACCCCGGTGTCTGTCGCCAGCGAAATCCGGTTAATTGAAACGATTTCGCTTGAGTGTCCAATCGGAATGCATTCTTGTCGTAGTCTTCATTCATGGTGACTCTTCCAGTTTGCTTTAACGTTCGTCGATCATGCAACGTCGATCGTTCCGTTGCGGATCACAAAAATGAGCAACTTTGTCAACGAAATTCGGCGATCACCGCCGCCCTGTCCTGATCAGAACTCATGCTCATTTATAAAGAACTCATGAAGACGGGATTGGGTGTGTTCACTCGGAATTGGATATTTCTCGTTTTTCTTAAAAATCGGAGTTAATCATCCCTCCCGGCTGCGGTACTTAACCTGTCGAATGATTTGAACGGTTTTGGTGATCGTTCGTTGTTCGCGTGCAACTGGACGTTCAGAGTTTGGAGATCGTAATGATTCGTCGATTGATTTGTGGCATGGCCGCTGCGGCTTTCGTAGTGACATCTTCGGTGGGTACCTTCGCTCAAGGGACATCGGGAAAAGATATTGTAACTACGGCCGTCGAGGCTGGATCGTTCAAGACGCTGGTTGCAGCTGTGAAAGCTGCTGGATTAGTGGAGACCCTGCAGGGTAAAGGTCCATTTACTGTGTTCGCTCCAACTGATGAAGCGTTCGCCAAGTTACCTGCTGGCACCGTTGAGACGTTATTAAAGCCAGAAAACAAGCAGAAACTGATTTCGATCCTGACCTATCACGTTGTCGCGGGGAAGGTTCTGGCAGCCGATGTGGTGAAGCTGAATGCAGCTCCCACAGTGAACGGCCAGCGGGTCGATATCAAGGTGGATGGTGCCAAAGTGAAGGTCGACCAGGCAAACGTGGTCGCGACTGACATCGTGACCTCAAACGGCGTGATTCACGTCATCGATCAAGTCATTCTCCCATCGTCAGACGATCTCGTGACGACCGCTGATAAGGCGGGAACTTTCAAAACATTGATCGCTGCCGCGAAAGCTGCTGGTCTAGCCCCCGTGTTAACTGGCGACCAACCTTTGACAGTCTTCGCCCCAACCGACGCAGCCTTCGCAAAGCTCCCAGTAGGTACTGTTGAAACACTGTTGAAACCTGAAAACAAAGATAAGCTTGCCGCAATTTTGAAATTCCACGTCGTACCCGGACGCATGTATTCCAATGATGTTCTGGCCAAGAAAGAGTTGAAAACGGTTCAGGGTGGAACTTTAACTGCCGCTGTGAAGGACGGAGTGGCATCTATCAATGGAGCTGTCCTCGTTGCGACAGACATCGACGCTTCAAACGGAGTCATTCACGTGATCGACACCGTCCTGTTGCCACCACCCGCACCGGCAAAGGGGGCTCAGATCATACATCCTGCTCCACAATATGTGAATGTACATCCTGCACCTCAGTACGGGAGTTATGTCTGTCCGCAGACCGGTCGCGTCATCACCTACCAGATGCAAACTGCTCATCGTCGGTAGACCCCACCGAGTGCGTGCCGTGTTCATGCACACGATGGATTCAGACCTTCAATCAAGGCATGGAACCACTTGGTTCCATGCCTTGATCTTTTAAATGTCGTTGGACCCGTTGATTTCATAAGGACTTGAAAACGACGAGGTGAGCTGGCCAACGCACGAACGATAACCCTATTCTGAACCAATCGTCCGACGCGCATCAGCCGGTTGTGCCGTCATGAGTGCTTACACCTCCCGGCCCATCTGGGCCCATTTACTAACAACAAATTCCGATTGGAAAGCGTTTTTTCAGAGACTTACGCGACCAGAAGATGTTAGAAGCAGTGTTTGCGACACGTCTTGCCGCGAAAGTGAATGACCACATGACTCACACTGAACATGCTCGATCGATTACCAATTCACGCGCCGTGGTTGGGTCTGCAGACTATGACAGCCAGACGATCAACTTCCCCAACTCCGTGGGCGTTTCATTTTTTAATACCAAACTTCTCGGAACCTTCCGCCTCTCGCTTGTGATTGGCGGGATATTGATTGCAAGTGGCCTTTACCATCTTGTGCTGTTGTGGGTAACAAGCGCTGACTGGTCAGGACCAGTATCGCTACGGAAGCCAGGGCTTTTCGGAGTTTCTGCCGGAATGACCGTCTGGTCGATCGCCTGGATTTTCACCCAGCTTGTTCCTCGCCGCAACGACCGACTTTCTGCCTCTCTGATGTCTGTTGGCCTGCTTCTAGAAGTGGGATTGATTACCATGCAACAGTGGCGCGGAGTCCCCTCGCACTTCAATCGTGCGACCCCTTTCGATGCCACGATCGAGTCGATCATGCTTGGATTGATCCTGCTCGTTACAGTTGGGATTTGCTGGCTATGTATCAGATCACGCCAACTTTTGCCGATGCCTGAGTCGCGAGCACTTTCCCTCCGCGCTGGCTTGTGGCTGACTCTCTTTTCATGCGGATTAGGCTTCCTGATCACAATCGCAGGCCAAATCAATCTCGCTGCAGGCCTGCCACCTGAAACCTGGGGTAAAGCGGGTGTCCTGAAATACCCTCATGGGGCCGCGCTGCATGCGATTCAGGCTCTACCGCTGTTGTCTCTGTTGCTTCAAAGTTGGCGAGTTTACCAAGCCGCATTTCTAGTTCGATTGGCCGTTGAAGCCCAGGTGCTCTTTTTGACGTTTGCTGTTTGGCAAACCACAAGCGGTCGCGAGAGATTGGATATTGACCTGACGGGTGTCGCCGTGCTGACGGTCGCCGCGTTCCTGATTGCTTTTATCGGTAGAAGCTGGCCTTTTGCGGACCGATCTTAAGTCTCTTGTATTCAAAGCCACTCTCTGGCGGATGATATTCGCCAACAATCTGCATGTTGGAATTCGGATTGATCTTAGTCTCCATCTTCAAACACCAGTAGATGGCATTCACAGTTAAACGACGAAGACCTTCACTCTTAAAATCCTGAGCACTCCCCATCGTGACATGAAACACTCGCGATGTCAGGCCATTATTGCCGGTCCAGGCTTTGGCCCAGGCGACGGGAAGTGGCACAAGCTCCGAATTGACCGCGTCATCGTGCCGACGTCCCATCAAAGGTTGTCCGTCAACCAATGGCGTGCAGTCTTCGGGCAGGCGGCCTCCTTCTTTGAACGTGCGATACACATCCGAAGTCCCCCAGATGTCGTTAACTCCATTCAAAACAGGATGACTTCTGTTTTGTTCGACGATGATTCCACGAGTCGAATCCTGCTGCCAGCGACCGTGATGGTTCCGAAACGAACCACCAAGAATGTTTTCACCAAAATCGATTCTCTTGCCATTAACACGATAGTCAAAGTCGATAAAGCCATGATTGGCGGTGCGGATGCCAACGATCGGTTTTCCTGAATCCAGGTAACGATAAATGTGTTGAAGTTGCTCCGGCGGTAAAGAAATGAGTCGGCTGAAAAGAATCAGAAGGTCGCACTTCTCGAGATACTCAAGGCCGGGAATGTTGTGTGTCACCGACTTGTCTTCCCATCGAATCTTTTGAGTCGGATCAACCTCATTGTTCTGATTTAAACAGAAAAGAACGGTACAGTGAAATCCGTGACGCTTTGACAACAACTTCGCCAGCATGGGCATCGAATATTCGCTGCGGTATTCCTGATCGGCAGCGACCAGAATGATCTGCCTGCCTTCGCCAGGCCCGTTTTCACCAGAATAGGTCAGCCAGAACGGACTTTCGGGGACAGGATGATCCGACGCGAGCAATCGGTGAACATCCCCGATATTCACAAACCTCAGGGCAATCACGAACAGGATCCATGTCGTCAGACGGGCTGATGAATTCGCCGAGAACATTCCATATCCTCATAAATCAAAAGTTTTTTTCATTCGTCAGCGAAGCGACGGATATTATGGGGGTGGAATTTCATTCACTGTGTAGTACGCATTGCGATGAAGCAGTTCGTCTCCATCCCGGGATCGGAGACTTACCAAATCAAATTCGTAGACAAATCCCTGAGTCAGCTTGTCCAGAACGATATTTGCTGAAAGCCCGTCCTTAGCCAGCGACACCTTTTTCACGTCAGACTTGAACCGATCGACTTCCGGACCTCCATACCCACCGTGATAAGGATGGGTAAACGCTGACACCAGATATGAGTCTGGTGAGTTCCCTGTCGCGAGGTCGGCAGGCTTGGTGAACGTGAGCTTGAATCCATCTGGCTCAATGGTGATCCGGTTAATCTCGAAGGGCATCTTGCCACTCCAGTCGACACGTTCCAGTGCGAACGGCTTGATCCCTCGTACTGGCCAGCCACGATTTGTCCCTCCGCAAAGCAACTTGCCTTCCGGAGTAAACTCGACATTCACAATTCCGGTGGAAAGCCCCTCTCGAAACGGATAACAGGCTCCCTGCCAGACTCCGTTGACCTGTTCCGTCGTTGAGCGCATCAGGATCGAAAGAGTGTAATCTCCGAGAAACATCTGGTTTTCAAACGGGCCGAATTTACCCCGTGTCATATTTACCGTGAAAGCCGTAATCGACCTCCCCATTCGAACGTAGGGAAATATCACGGCATAGGGGACCAGTTGCTTCACGTGTTTACGCTCAGTGACGATCCGAGTTCCTGATTTCGGGGTTTCCGGCACAGGCCCTAGCTCGGATGCGAATTTGTACCATTCGAAACTGGCGGGATGGCCATGAAAGCTGTTTGGTAAGACCGCTTTCAAACTGCATGAACAATTCCACGGCCCCTGGCTTTCAACATAAAACAGAGAGCCGTGTTCATCAAATCCAATGCCACCGGGGCTGCGCAGACCACTGGCAAACGCGGTCGATTTTCCTTCGGGCGAAATCTTCATGATGAAGCCACGGTTCAAGGCATGAGAATAATAGGACTCTGACAATCCGAGCGCGACATACTGGTTCCCTTCAGCGTCAAGTTTCGAGCCGAAGGCATATTCATGGTAATTGGCATAACCCCAGGCGTCCGAGATCGTTTCGAACCTGTCAGCGACACCGTCTTTGTCTGTATCGATGACTCGAGTCACTTCGCAGCTTTGGGTCACGCGGAACGCATTGTCTTTCCAAGTGAGACCGAAAATCTCGTCCAGGCCCGTCGCGAATAAATGAAACGATGGGTTTGGTTTTGCTCCATCGATTCCGTCAATGAGATAGATCTCACCATGACGTGTTCCAACAGCGACTCGTTGATCAGGCAGGACAGCAAAGGCCCCGGCTTCAATAACCGTATCTGGAGGTAGTGGAATGTTGACGATCGGATAGAATTCGCGCTCTCGTTCTTCGGTTCCCCATCGATCACCAACCTCCTCTGCGCGCACAGCACTGAGACCTGCTGTGACGATCAGGACTAGAAGCACGAGTCGTAAAAAATGACTACTTCTCAAGCGGCTCATAAATTAGTTCCAGGTTTGATTTGCCTTGAGGAAGTTCCAACCGCAACAGCAATTCAGATCGCTTTGGTTCATCTGAAAACCCCCTTATTTTGGTTTGCACTTTCGGGACGGTCACCTGCAATCTACCGGCCTGAAACACATACTCAGTCAGATTACGGATGTCTCCAGTGAGGCCGCGAAACCAGATTGTCTGCGGTGTCGGCGAATCGAATTGAATGACGCGTTTCAGTCCGCGTTGTTCGATAGCCTCCGAACGATCCTCAATCTCAAGAGTCCCGCATTGATACATCAACGTGGGAATTGACGATTGGCCGAATGAATAGCCACGGAATTGATAGCCGAGGTTTTTCGGATAAAGCGGGTTTGGGTTGACCCGTGCATCTTTCGTCATCACCGGCATCAGTGGCCAAGGGGAATCTTCGTCTGCCAGTGTCGTAAATGAGACATCTTGAGCCAGCAAGATGGGCTCGCTGGCAGGATTGAAGTCTCCGGATCCCTGGCCATTCCAGTTGACGGAAATGAAGTCGCCTCGCCAGATGGCGGACAGAGTTCCCGTTTCGGCATTGAACGCATAATTCCACTTCTCGGGCAGACCGATGGCGATCCCGCGAAATCCCGCGACCCGACTGCGGCCACGAAAAGTTCTGGCAGTATTTCCCACAGTCAACCTTGTGGAAATATTTCGGATACCAGGTGGATCCGCAGCAGACGTGCCAAGAGACAAATAGTACCAGATGGCCTGAATCTGCAGATCAGTATTTCCGTCCAGAATCGTCTTGTGTGCTGCGACTCCATTCGGCCAGGCGGTTGGCATCACAATCCGCGGGCGATAGGAACCAGGGTTTCGCACGAAACTGTTGAACCATCCTGGCTGAATTCGCTGGAAGGTCGTCATCAAATCAATCCCTTTATTGACGGGTGCGGGCTTCCCATTAAAGTTGTGACAGGCGATACAGTTCAGACCTTTGTCGCCAAGCAATTCTCGCCCTGCAGGACGAAGCAGTTTTTCTCGTTGTCGGACACTTTCAGAATCACTTTCCGGACTTGGAATCGTCCAGTCAGGAGGAGTCAACACATCGAGTTGAGCAAACACCTTTGGCAAGTGAGAAAGATTCGCCGTGCCAAATTGTGGCATTCGTGTCGTCATGTAATGGCGGACACTTTCGCCATCGAAAAGAACCTTTTTCATCCATGTTGATTGCAGCTTGGCACCAACCAGTGTGAGCGGTGGTGGAATCCGACCGTCGTCGCCAAGCTTCTGTTCGCTGGTCGCAAAGTAAGGGTTGTACTGCTCAGGAACGCCGCCAAAGTCATCTCGGATATGGCAGCCGATACAATTGAAGGCGGTCAAGGTCTTCGCCAGCACAACCGTATCGGTCTCTACTTTTGGTTCCGACGTCAGCGATGCTTTGATCGCTCGAATTTGATCTTCATGAAGCAGGAACTTCGGACTCTTACCCACCGCTTTTGACAGACATCCGCGAGACAGATCAGCATTCCTTAACGAACTGCCCAAGGGCGCTGCGGGGATGTTGTTAAGCGAATGGCAAGCAGCACAATTCAGTTCCTGAAAATATTTTTTGCCGAGTGACACCATGGAATCTTGGGGTTGAAGTGCTGTCTGTCGTTTCGGATGATTACCAATCAAGTAGCAGGCAACGGCCAGAGATTCGGACGGAGTCAGCTTCATATCCGGCATTCGGCCCGACGGCCTGACTCGTAATGGCTGAAACAGGAACTCGCTCAGAGACTTTAAGCCGTACTTCGTGGAGAGATGCTCCAGGCTGACCGCAGTTGGCTTGATGACCTTTTTCTCGTCCCCTTTTTTGTCCTCATCTTCCACTTCGGCGTCTGCTCTGTTCACCAGTGGTGATTCGCCGATCGCTTCCCTGGGACCATGGCAAGCCACACAGCCAACCGAATGATAAAGAGTCTTACCCAGGTGCATGCTGTCATCGGGAGGTATTTCTGACTGAAATTCCTGATTGGACTGAGCGACAAGAAAGTGAGTCAGAGCTTCTGCAATGCTTTGAGTTTCGTCCTCGGGTGTCCCTGGAAACATGTCCGGCATCTTCGTTCCGGGATGGGCTGATGACGGTGCGGCAATGAACTGTTTCAGGTATTCCGGTGATATCCTCGCCCCTGCCTGAGACAGGTCGGGTGCCAACTTTTCCGATAACGTGCCTCGTTCAATTCCGCTATGACACGCGGCGCATCGCAGCTCAACAATCAAAAGATCTCCTGCTTGAGATAGAGTCAACGGGTGGTTACCTGGTAACGCCGAGTCACCATCCGCTGCCAACGAGGTACCGACAATCAGAAAGTAAAGCATCATGCGGCATACAATACGGCCTGTTCTGTGGGCCATGGAGCCGTGCTTCGTCATCGCTTCTGCCATAGGAAAATGGATACTCTTTCGCATTGCGTTGTCTCGAGCATTCTTCGTTCACAATTAAGATGCCACTGGCGCAACCTTGGTTCGCCAGTGGCTTGAAGTACGATCTCTTCGCGATCGATTACTTGTGGTACGATTTTCCCGGCCAGTCGGCCCACCACTGTTGAAACAATTTCAATTGAGCTTCGGCAAAATGTTTTTGACTCGGCGACAGTCGATCGGTTTCATTAAAGTTCAATTCATAATCTACGTCACCAAGCAGGACGAGAAGATACTTATAGTACAGCACCAGGTCGGGGCCTTCATCGAACCGGGACAACTCAGCCAGTCCGTCCTCCAATTCTCTTGCCAGTCGTCTGGCTTCGGCGTCTCCGGTGGCTGCCAGCTTGCAAAGTTCAATCAAGTGCAGAACTTCACGAGGAAGGCAGTTTCCGATTCCCGTGATTGCCCCGACGGCACCACAGCGGATAAAGCCGTGGGAGACTTGCGTATCCACTCCGACCATCAGCAGTACATTCTTGTCGGCAGAAGTGATATGTTCTGCAGCGTAGCTCAGTGAGTCTGCTCCACCGAATTCCTTGAAACCGACAAGGTTTGGAAACTCGCGTCGGAGATCGAAGAACAAGTCCGCTTTGGTTTCGAATCCATAGTAGGGACTGTTATAGATTACGGCGGGAAGCTTTGGAGCCGCGGCAAGAATTCCCGCGAAATGAGCCCGCTGAGCTGCTGGAGACGTACCGCGTGACATCAGCCGAGGTATTACCATTAACCCTTTCGCTCCGACACTCTGAGCATGAGCTGCATGGGCCGCGGCTCGAACCGGATTTTGTGCTCCAGTACCAACGATCACGGGGACCCCAGCTTCCGTGAGTCGACGTACCCCTTCTTGTCTTTGCCCGTCAGTCAATAATGGCCAGTCACCCATTGAACCGCAGTAGACGACACCATTCATCCCTGCGGCCATCATTTCCTGCCCCTTTTTAACCAAGGCCGGATAATTCGGTGTGCGATCTGCCAGGCACGGCGTCATCAGCGCGGGGACACAGCCCTGGAAAATATCTGAATTCAAAGGATTGCCTTTCTCGAAATAAAATGGTTAGGTTCGATTTGTTCTGTCGGACGAAAAATGCCTTCACGCAGGGTCTATTTTCCCAGCGTTTTCTTTAACGCGGTGAGAATCTCAGGTGCAACCGTCTCATTGGCCGAGCGGTATCCGAATGATGCAGTCACTTTACCTTCGTTAACAACCAGGGCGGTCAGTTGAGCGTCCGTGTTGACGGACCAACCATCGGGCCCCATTGTTGCGCTAGGATAAATGACCAGCGGATTCGAGGTAAACTGCAGCGACATCTGAATGCGAGGCAGATGTTCTTTGGTTTTCACTTCGTCTGAGGTCAAAAACACGGTCACGAGACCGGAGTCATTCCCCGCCTCGATTGCACCTTTTTCTAGCGCCTTGATTAGTCGAGCCAGAGGTCGATCAAATCGTTCATGTTGGAGAAAAAGATAGATTGTCGGTTTCTTGGACCGTTCTGTTGTAAAGTCCAGCTCTTTTCCCGCATGATCACCAGTCGTGGCAAAAACTTTTAGTGGTGACACAACCGTGCCAACATTCGGTCCCGAAGCAATTTCGGCATGCACACACCTTGTCACAGTCACGATCAGCAGCAAAGACAAGATTGCTTTGAAATTCACGGAAATCCTTTCGTAAAGACTGAATCATTTTCGCGACGCCCGATGTAAAAAAGTCGCGACCGGCCCCCCTCAAGAGTACACATTTTCATGATTGGTGCCGAACCATGAGCCCTTTTTGGATCCGTTTCTCGTTGCAACCTGGTTTTGATGATCAAACCTCGTATCGACAAACCGCAGCGATCGAGTAAGACAGTCAATAGAAACGAATTCCGTGTTATCCGAAGCCGCTCGTTCCAATTCAAGGTCTATCGCATGTCCCACGTTCACTTGCCACTTCCTTACCGGGACGATGTGGAAACGATTCCTCACGATGAGGCGGATGATATCCAGACCGTGATACGCTACTTGCGAGAGATTCTTAAGAATACCCAATTGAAGACTCATGAGTTTCGCGCGGATGTGCACGTGAAGACGCATGGGTACGCACAGGCAGAGTTGCGGGTTTTGCCAAACTTGCCCGATGAATTGGCTCAGGGCTTGTTTGAACGCGAAGGGGCTTACCAGGCCGTTGTACGGTTCTCCAATGCTTCCAGCCAGATACAACCTGATGCCATTCCAGATGGACGTGGAATGGCAGTCAAAGTGTTTGACGTAAAAGGCGAAACGATCCTGGTCGATGGATCTAGAGGGCCGACGCAGGATTTTGTGATGATCAATCACCCTGTCTTCTTCGCTCGAAACGTGAAGGATTATCTCCGGTTAGAAAAGATCATTGCGCAAGCGGACGAGAATTTACTTGGAGCAGCGCAACAAACAATCACGGCGGGGAATTGGAACCCGTTTTACTGGCATTGGCATGAAATGCTGACAGCAGCCGCGATCGTGGGGAAACTGCCCACGCATCCGGCGAGCCAGACTTATTACACGATGTCCCCGATCCGATTCGGAAATTACGTTACCAAATGCCGACTGAAGCCGATCGACGATCTTCAGACAACATATCTCGACCTGATCACGAAACTCGCGACCGAATCGGATGCGATGCGACTCGTTCTCGAAGAAACATTGCGGAATCAGGAGTCGCTATTCGAATTTCAAGTACAACTGCGAACTTCTGAGACGACGATGCCAGTTGAAGATCCGACGATCGCATGGCCGGAAAGTGAATCCCCCTATCGAACGGTCGGCCATCTGTTATTACCACGCCAGGACATCAGTCCGTTGCGGCATGATCAGGCCTTCAAGACCCTTGCATTCAATGTCTGGCATGCACTGGCCGCTCATCGGCCACTTGGGGGGATCAACCGCGTTCGCCGCTACGCATACCAGACATCAGCGAACTGGCGCCGCCAGGGAACGAAGGAGATCTGAACGGAACTTACGATAAATGGGAGGGAACTAACCTGCCTTGGCTTGGAACGAAGGAAGCGAAACCTCGTCTGACATCAAGCTTATTTGTACTCGCTCGGCCCGATCAAATAAGTCACGTGAACGATCCGGACCGAGATATTCTTTTACCCAAGCATACCCTGCCGAAAGACCTGAACATCGTTTCGCATTGTGAGCGTCACTGGCCAGGATCGCTTCGTGGTGAGTTCGCAAGAACTGTTGACCAAAATCTTTCGCTTCTGGTCCGAAGTTACCTAAGAGCGAATCGACCGTAATTTGTACCCAAGCCCCCGCATCCACAAGTCGTTGCAATAACTTGGGCTGTTCGCGGAAGTAATGATGCCGTTCGGGATGAGCCACGATCGGAGTCATTTCTCGGGAACGAATCCATTCAATTAACTCGACCGAATCCGAAGGAAACTTATCGGCGTCCCAACTGAATTCCAGGAGGGTGTGTGTCCGCCGATCTCCCAGATGGCAGAAGACATCCTCATCAAATTCGCGACGATAAACGGCGGAATCATAGACCTGTATTTCAGAACCAGGCAAAACGGTCAGGGGAATCGCCGCTGCTTTCAGTTCGCGATTGTAGGCTGCGACATGTGGCAGAATGTCGGCTCGGAGCAGATGAATGAATTTATGGCAATGTGGCGTCGCGGTGACGACGGTAATGCCATCAGCCACAAAAAATCGCGCCAGCTTCAGGCTTTCATTAAGAGATGTCGGGCCATCATCTACGCCAGGCAAAATATGACAGTGGAGATCAATCATTCTCTAGGTCTGTTCCGGAGTATTTTCGCGGTTCATCACTCCGGCATCCAAACCAATCTCGATACCGGTCGTGTGTCGTCGATTGTAGGGGCACACATCGTTGCACGCGAGTCGAAGTTCAAATCCAAGACAGGTACTTTCGGAAAGTGCGTGTGATCTGAGAGTTTCCGTCAACGAAGCCTCCTGAAACCACATTTGATGCGAGCAAAACAGACTTCGAGTGTCGTATTCTCCCGGCCATCAATTCATCACAGTTACTCCTCACAACTCTAAAAATGACTAAACTTTTTTCATTGGTTGAGTAAACTCGCTTGAAAGACTTTGATGTTGAATCGGTTTCAAATAACTTTTCAAGATCACAACACGAGCGGTGATCGTGCTGCGCACAATAACAATCACTAATTGACTGGAAGCTTGAGTATGATCTACTTGTCGAACTGTTCGCTGCGATGTCTTCTGTCCGGCATCACTGCCTTACCTTTCCTCGTAGGAGCATTCGCTCTATCGAGCGGAGTTCGGCCCGCCGCAGGCGCCGATGACGTGACGGTACGCGCCGCTGATATGATCGGGCGACGGATTGCGGATTTCGTGCTTCAGGACACCACCGGTAAAGAGGTGGCGTTCTCAGACTTCCGCGACACACGTGTCCGAGTCGTCGTGTTCATGGGGACCGAGTGCCCCGTCGGGAATGCCTACGTACCTGACATTGTTGAATTCCAGAAGCAGTATCGCGATCAGTCGGTGCAGGTCATTGGCGTCAACGCAATGCTTTCGGACACTGCGGAATCGATTCAGAAACATATGACAGAATACAAGATCGACTTTCCTGTGCTCATCGACAATCAGCAGACTGTCGCCGATCTGTTCAGCGTGGTCCGAATTCCGACGACATTCGTTCTCGATCGCCGGGGGCGAATCCGTTACGTCGGTCGCTTTGATGACCGGGTTGGAATCGGATTCCAGCGCGATGCGGCGAGACGATCCGATCTCGAAGAAGCGGTCAAAGAACTTTTGGCGGGAAAAGAAGTCTCCGTCGCTCAGACGAAAGTCGACGGGTGCAAGATCACTCGTCAGTCACGACTGCCGAAGGATCACTCGGTAACGTATGCGAAGGAGGCTGCCGAGATCCTTCACAAACGATGCGCGGGATGTCATCACGCCGACACGGCAGCCCCGTTCTCACTGCTGACCTACAATGATTCCAAAGAACGAGCCGAGATGATTCGCGAAGTGGTTGCTGATCGACGGATGCCCCCGTGGGACGCCGACGCCCGGCACGGCAAATTCGAAAACGATCTGCGAATGAAGCAGCACGAGATCGATACGCTGCTCGCATGGATCGATCAAGGGACACCCCTGGGGGACGAGAAAGATCTTCCTGAGTCTCCCAAATTTGCCAGTGGCTGGATTATCGGTCAGCCTGACATGGTTTTTAAAATGCAGGAAGAATTCACCGTCCCTGCTAAGGGAACAGTTCAATACCAGTATTTCGTCGTCCCCACGAATGTCGATCACGACCTTTGGGTCCAGGCGGTTGAGCCACGACCGGGAAGCCGTGGCGTAGTACACCACATTATCGTCTACATGCGCAAGATCGGTTCAAAACAGCAAAAAGGACTTCCGTCCATCGGCGGCATGGCTGTCGGTGAAGAACCGGTCATCATGCCCGAGGGAACCGGCATGAAAATCCCAAAGGGTTATGAGTTGATCCTTCAGGTGCATTACACTCCCAATGGCAAGGAGGCGATCGATCGATCCGAAGTGGGTGTCATCCTTTGCAAACAACCGCCGCAGCGCGAAGTACATCTGGGAATGGCGATCAACCCTTTATTCTTCATTCCACCTGGCGATCCACGCTGTGAAGTCTTGTCAACAACGACGATTCCAACGGACATTGAACTGCTGAGCCTGATGCCTCATATGCACGTTCGTGGTCGAGACTTTAAATTCACCGCCGTTTACCCGAATGGTCAAAGCGAAGTTTTACTGAACGTGCCGAACTACGATTTTCAATGGCAGCACCGGTATCGACTTTCCACTCCAAAAAAGATTCCGGCTGGAACCAGAATCGATTGCGTGGCACACTTCGACAATTCCAGCGAAAATCCGGGCAATCCCGATCCCACAAAACTGGTCACTTGGGGTGAGCAGACATGGGAAGAAATGATGATCGGATTCTATACGTATGTTGATCCGCTGCCATCACCCAGTCAGGGAACTAACGGTGTCAGTGATACGTTAAAGTAGCGGCGCGGAGACCGTAATTCATGGACGACTTTTTCCATGGTTGGCGCCACAAGTTGGGGCTTTTGACGCTGGTGATCGCGATAATGTTCGTGGTTGGATGGATTAGAAGTCTCGTGGTGACCGATTCATTGCATCTTCCGAGTCGAATGTTGCTGACGACATTACTCCCGAAGCAGGTCTATTCCGCCGATCAATCTTTGATCATCGTCATTCGCGCCGATCCGAATGACGACCCACCGAGTCTTCCATGGGTGAGAACCGACCGATTCATTAAAAATCCTGAATGGATTACGCTTGAAGATATTGTTTGGCAATTTCAATGTTGTGGTTTTGCTGTGGGAGTTGAGAAACCGAACGGTCCAATCTTTCTCATTCCCTATTGGTCAATCGAAATCCCCTTGATGTTGATCTCCGCGTATTTGTTGCTCGTTAAAGTCGAACGATACAAGCGAGATGAAATCAAAAGTTCCTAGCCCGGGAAGCGGTTGTAGAAAATCCTGAATGTTGTGATTCAGATTGAGAAGACGTACAATTTTTTGATAACGTTTTTTCACGCTTCTCGGTTTCGATGCTGCTGGTCTGTTCCGATGACGGTGCGGCGCACTCCCGTTCCGCGACCTCATTTCGCATGTTTGGTAACTTCGAACCGTTTCTTTTCTCCGGCACACTTAGAGGTAATTTTCATGGCGAGCACGACATCCCAAATTCGCGCGTTAACCGCTTCAGCATTTAAGACTCCTGAGAAGTTTACGGAGTTTTGCCGTAATGGTGGGAAGCCACTCGGTGGCCTGATTGGCGGCGAAGAAACGCCAGGATCGATGAATGCCACCTTCCAAACGATTGATCCAGGATCACTGGAAGTTCTCGCCACGATCAGTGAAATGGGCGAAGCAGAAGTTGCCCGAGCCGTTTCCGTTGCGACTCACGCCTTTCATGCCTGGCGTAACGTCGACGTCGAAAAGAAGATCGCTCTGGTCACCAAGCTGGTTGAACTGTGCGAACGTGACAAGAATGTGCTGCTCGCCTGCGAAATCCTGGACGGCGGCAAAGTTTCAGAACTGGCCGAGGGGGACTTTGGTCAGATTCGGGCCTGTGCAGAATACTTCTGCGGCGTGGCACGTAAAATCGCGATGGGTGACGGACCTTCCATGCAGGTCGCGCCAGGCGTTCAGGGTTTTACGTATCGTGAGCCTTGGGGAGTCGTCGCAGGGATCATTCCCTGGAACTATCCAATCGTGCTAACAGCGTGGTTTATGTTCCCGGCTCTGTTATCGGGAAATACGATTCTGATCAAGCCCGCTGAGGATACTCCACTTTCAGCACTTTACATCGGCAAACTGGCTCAGGAAGCAGGCTTCCCACCGGGTGTGATCAACGTACTGCCAGGTCGTGGCGAAATCACCGGTCACTGCATCGCTGAACATCCTGGCGTACGATTCATTTCGTTCACGGGTTCGCCAGGTGTCGGACAGGCAATCTTGCGGACGTGTGATCGAAACGGTACTCGGATGAAACGTGAAATGGGTGGAAACGGCGCTGCCATCGTGCTGGCGGATGCCGATCCTGCCGTGGTGGCTCGTATGATCGGACGCTACACGAATCAGCACTTTGGCCAAACCTGCTGTACGATTCACCGAATCTTCGTCGACCGCAAGATTGCTGATGACTTCACCGACGCCCAGAGTACATTCTTCAAAGAGCTGAAGATCGGTTATCAGGCTGACGCCGGAACGCAACTCGGTGCTGTCATCAATCCGACCCAGCGTCGCCGGATTCTTGCGGCTCAGCAGGAAACCGTCGAACGCGGAGGCAAGCCAATTCTTGCAGGTGGCGAAGCGGTTGTTGCTGGCAAGAATGGTTTCTATCTGAAGCCCGCCCTGTATCGCACAGAACCGGGCCTCAACATCAATCCGCTGGAAGTCTTCCACACCTACGCGACGATCTGTCCGGTTTCGTCAGCCGAAGAAGCTCTCCAATTGGCCAACGCCTCTCCCTACGGTTTGGGTGCCAGTATCTGGACGAAAGACATCAAGCGAGGCGTCAGCCTCGCCAAACAGTTCCGGGACGGAACCTGTCAGGTCAACTGCCACAACTCGATCGCTTACGGCCTGCCATACGGTGGCCAGGGCATCTCCGGTGGTCCCGGCGGTGGGGTGAACTGCGAAGAGACGTTCCTTGATTACACGCAGGTCAAGGCGATTTACGTCGCCGACTACCCGGCGTAAATTTCCCGATTGAACTGAAAATATAACGCCTGCCGACAACGGCAGGCGTTTTTCATTTCTTCCTTAACCAAACTTGTTTCGCCTCTTTAAAATAAACAAACGACTATATCAGGAGAAACTTCGATGACTCGAGCGAGCATGTTTCGTTTCTCAGTTGCGCTGATGCTGGGTGTCAGTTTCGCCTCAATCGCTTCGGCTCAGGTGAAGCTGCCAACGTCAGGCGATGACAAGAACTTATTCGGGCCATCAAAGGTCTGGTCGATTCACCTCGAGATCCCGGCAAAAGAGTTTGATGCAATGCAACCTCCGCAACCCGGCGGTTTTGGTGGAGCTCCGCCAAACTTGGGCGCTCCGCCCCGAGCACAAAGTCAAGGAGATGAAAAACGCCCTAGCGAGTTGAGTCTGTTCGGAACGGAGTTCCGCTGGGCACAGGCAGACTTCAATGCAGGCGATCAAACACTGAGCGCGGTCGGCATCAGGTACGCCGGAGACATTACCTATCTTGTTTCGGCGGCGAACGTAAAACGACCATTCAAGATTGCGTTCGACCGGTTTGAAAAGCATAACTTTTATGGACTTTCCTCAGTCAATCTTCACGCCATGCCGCTTGATCCGTCAAAGTCGCGAGAGGCATTAGCGTTTTTCTTCTTTCGTGCCTGCGGCGTCCCTGCGCCGCGAACTGCCTTCGCAGAAGTGACGCTGACCGTTACGGGTAAGTACGAAAAGGAATACCTCGGACTTTTCACCGTCGTTGAAGATGTCGACGCAAGGTTTTTAGGCGAACAGTTCGGCTCCGATGGTGGCCTGGCCATGAAGCCGTTTCGTGTCCGAGGGATCGATGATCTCGGAGAAAATTGGGAGGCCTACAAAGGAACATATCGACCTCAACGTGATGCGACATTCGAGGAGCAGAAGCGAGTCATCGAGTTCGCAAGGATTGTGAATAAAGCCTCAGACCAAGAGTTTGAAAAGCAGATCACGTCCTTCATTGATGTCGATGAATTCCTGAAATTCATGGCCGCGAACGCACTCAATGCCAATCTGGAAAGCTTCCTTGCACTCGGACACAACTACACGCTGTATCTTGACCCAAAGACGAAACAATTCCACTTCATCCCGGGTGACCTGGAATTCTCCCTTGCGAATCTCATGTTGTTCGGGTCGCCCGATCAATTGATGGATCTGAGTGTGATGAAGCCGTATCCCGGCGAAAACAAACTGCCGGATCGACTCCTTTCCATCAAAGCCAATGCGGACCGGTATCGCGAGTTGCTTGGTGTGCTGACCACGACCGCCTTCACCAAGGATAAGCTCGTTAAAGCCGCCACGATGGTCGATAACGCGACCAACGAAGTTCGCGAAAAGGAACAACAGGCCGTTGCCGCACGGCCTGCCCCAGCAGGCGGATTTGGACCAGGTCCAGTCGGGCCGCAGCCACCCGACATCAAGACGTTTGCCGAGAAGCGGTTTGCCTCCATCGCGACGCAGCTCAACGGAAAAAGTAAGGGATACGTTCCCCAGCCTTTCAATTTTGGTCCGCCCCAACGAAACAACACGGCGACCCAACCCATTGACGAAGCGGGCTTTCGAGAAAATGTCCACGTTCCGCCGGAGTTTGAAGCGACACTATTTGCGGCTCCGCCTAAAGTCAGTTATCCGGTTGCGATTGCCTGCGAACCGACCGGAGCAATTTATGTTGCGGTCGATGAACAGGGATCACTTGGGAGGACACCGGGCGGAGGCCGGATTCTTCGCTGCGTTGATCGCGATGACGACGGCAAAGTCGACGACGTCACCGTTTTCGCAAAGGTCGAACATCCGCGCGGTGTGACCTTTCGCAACGGAAAAGTCTGGGTCATGCATCCTCCAGATTTGTCTGTCTTCGAGGATACAGACGGCAACGGAGTCTCTGATTCACAGAATGTGCTGGTAACAGGACTGACAACGAATCAGATCGCCGACCGAGGGGGCGATCACACTACCAATTGCGTGCGAATGGGAATCGATGGCTGGCTGTACATTGGTGTCGGCGACTATGGAATCAAGCAGGCCAAGGGAAAGGATGGACGAACGCTCGTTCTGCGAGGGGGAGGAGTCGTTCGAGTACGGCCAGACGGGACCGAACTGGAAATCTACTGCACGGGACTGCGAAATCCGTTCGATCTGGCGATCGATCCGTTTCTGAATATTTTCACGCGCGACAACACCAACGACGGAGCTGGTTGGGACACTCGTGTCAGCCTGCTGAAACAGTCAGCACTCTACGGTTACACTCAGCTTTTCGCGAACTTCACTGACGAGATCATGCCCACTCTGGGGACATTTGGTAACAGCGGCGGAACGGGTGGGCTGTATATTCAAGACCCTCGTTGGCCCGACCCCTTTCGAAATACGCTGCTGACTGGCGACTGGGGGCGTAGTGAAGTTTATCGGCATGATCTGACAGCAAACGGCCCAACGTTTGATTTGAAGCAGGAAGTCTTCGTTCAGATTCCTCGAGCAACGGGGATGGACATTGATGGACGAGGTCGACTCTACGTGGCAAGTTGGCGAGGAGGGGAAGCAGCGGTCTACGTCGGTCCGAACATCGGGTTCGTCGCTCGCGTTACACCCAAAGGACTGGAATCAACTTCGTTTCCCGATTTGAAACAAGCTTCGACCAGCGATCTGATAAAGCATCTTTCAGCACCACAGTCCGTGACCCGGCATCACGCGCAAGGGGAAATCCTGTCTCGCGGCAAAAGGCATGACGCAACAAAAGATCTAGTGGCTCTTGCGTCGGATACCAACTCGCCATTAGAGGGTCGTGTCGCAGCGATCTTTACCTTGAAACAACTGGAAGGAAGCAATTCACACTCCGCTCTGATGACACTTGTGGAAGACCCCGCTGTGCGTGAATTCGTTCTCCGCGCCTTAACCGACCGCAAATCCGAGTTGGAAGGGCTTGAAGCACGACCATTCCTTGAGGCACTTGGCGATTCTTCGCCACGAGTTCGAGCACAAGCGCTGATCAGCCTCGGCCGGCTGAATAATTCATCTGTCGCCGGGGAGATTCTTCCGCTGACGGCACGCGAGCCAGGATCGGCGATGCCGACGCAGCGGCCGCTTCAGAACCAGCCTGACCCCGGTCGCGTAGTGCCTCATCTGGCAGTCCGTGCATTAGTCGCTCTGCAGGCCGTCGATCCGTGCCTTGAAGCCCTCGATGGCCCGTACGCTGACGGGGCACTCTGGGCCATGAGGTATTTTCATGACGGAAACGCAGTGGAGGGCTTGATCAAGAGACTCAGTAATGCTCGTACACCCGAACTCCGACGAGGAATCCTTGTCACGTTGATCCGTCTTTACAACCGTGAAGCGGACTATGAAGGCTCATGGTGGGGCATTCGACCGGACAACTCCGGACCATACTTCGATCGCGTCCAATGGAAAATGAGTTCACGGATTGGCACCGTCCTGACGACAGCAATCAAAGTCAGCGATCCAGAAAGCATTGCCTATTTCAAACGAGAACTCTCTCGGCACGGCGTCTCATTAAGCGGGATTCCCAATGAGACGGATCTATCGAGTAAAGAACCCGAAATCAAAATCGTAGTCCCCAAGCCTGATCCAGCGAATCCCAATCAGATTGGAAATATGAATATCGATGTCGCCAGTCAACGAGCGCTGACAGCAGCCGGAGACCCGAGCAAGGGCGAAGCGATATTCAAAGCCCAATCGTGCGTGGCATGCCATACGACAGCCGATGGTCAGACCCCCAAGGGACCTCATCTGTTCGAAATCGGCAAACGATACAAAACGGGTGAATTGGTCGAATCGGTGTTGAAACCAAGTGCCAAGCTCGCGCAAGGTTACGAAACTTATCAGTTTGTACTGGTGGACGGACGAGTCTTTAACGGCTTCGTCGTCAGTGAACGGGCCGACGCCACGATTATCAAAGAATCGGACGGCGGCCGACGCGAGATCAAGAAGGCTGACGTCGAAGAACGGCTGATCAAAAAAGTCTCGGCGATGCCTGAAGGTCTTGTCGCCAATCTCACCGCCGAACAATTGGCAGACCTGGTTGCGTATCTTCAGTCTTTAAAATAGGGCCATTCATGAATAGTTCTAAACGCTTACTGATTCTGGTCACCTGCGTCGGCCTGGGGCCGATCTGGCTTGCCACGATCAGGGCTCAAGACAATTCGCCGCCCAGCATCGTGAAATTCACGACGAAGGAAGATCATCAGAATATGCTGACGCAGCTTGGGATCACCCGGTTGCGTCCCGGCCCGAATGGAAATGAATCGGCCCCCAATCACGCCAATTATGACGAGGCCCTCGCGAACCCGTTTCCAAAGCTTCCCGAACTGCTCGTTTGCCTGGACGGAGCGGTCGTTAATACAAAGGAAGAATGGATCGAACGCCGACGTCCGGAAATTGTGGAACTTTTCGAGAAAGAGGTGATCGGGCGCATTCCAGCGACGACACCGAAAGTGACGTGGAACGTCCTTGAGGAAAAGGAAATCACGATCGGTGAAATTCCGTTGATGGAAACCACTCTGGAAGGAGTTGTTGATAACACGGGCTGTCCTGAGATTGACGTCAAAATTCAATTCAAAGTCGGTCGACCGAAGTCAGCAGACAAACCGGTTCCGGTCTTGATGATGTTCAGCATGTTCGGATGGCCCCGTCCCGGTACGCCCGCTTCTCCTCGCCCCCCTTTTCGATTTCCCGGTCCATTGCCTCAAGAGATTCTTGCCAAAGCGGGTTGGGGCTATGCCTTTCTGATCCCAAACAGCGTCCAACCCGATAATGGCGAAGGACTGACTCGTGGGGTTATCGGCCTGACCAACAAGGGTCAACCTCGAAAGCCCGATGACTGGGGAGCATTGCGGGCCTGGGCCTGGGGGGCATCACGAGCTTTAGATTACCTCGAAACCAATCCCGCATTTGATTCAAAACGAGTCGGTATCGAGGGGGTTTCGCGATATGGTAAAGCAGCTCTCGTCACGATGGCCTTTGATCAACGATTTGCTGCCGCGCTGGTCGCCTCATCGGGTGAAGGAGGAGCCAAACTCCATCGTCGCAACTTCGGTGAAGCGGTCGAGAATCTGACAGGTTCAGGCGGATACCACTGGATGGCCGGTAATTTCTTAAAGTACGGCGCCGCCGAAGCTGATTTCGGCAGCAGGAATGCTGGTGATATTCCGGTTGATGCACATCAATTGATCGCCCTGTGCGCCCCAAGACCGGTCTTCATCAGCTACGGCATCCCGGAAAAAGGTGACGCGAAGTGGCTCGACCAGCAGGGAAGTTACATGGCAACGGTCGCAGCACAGCCAGTCTACCGATTGTTTGGTGCTGGAACGTTAGGTGTTTCCGACGACTATCTCAACGAGAAAATGCCAGCCGTTAACGTGGGCTTGCTCGATGGCATACTCGCTTGGCGACAGCACGACGGAGGCCACACCAGCGGCCCGAATCTTCCCTTCTTCGTCGAATGGACAAACAAGATGCTTGTTGAATCACAGCGGTAGTAAACGTTTGGCGTTGTGTATCGACCTCCGGATCTTGTGTATTGCAACGGGACGTAAAAGACTCGCAGCTTCACTACGGCACGTTTCCTTCAAGTGCGCCGTCGATTGCGCCCGCTTCGCTGCCATTGCCTGAGCGATGATCCCGATTGAAGCCAATTATGAAAAGGTTCGTTGAATTCCCAGGCATAAGGTTATTCGATCGCTGCATTTGAATCGGCAAGCGTCCCTCGGGCGAGAGACAGGAAGTCGATCACACTGTTCACTTAATTCCCTTGTGGCCTCCTCCAGCGTAGAAGTCAGATTCGGTTGCCAACGCGTGGTGGGATACATGCCTGATCCGCTGCATTCACGTTCGCGATCGTTAAAGTTGTTGAATGTCCCCGTCGTGCGTTCCGCTTCCGCGACGACCTGATGCATACGACTGGAATTGTGCGACACTCATACGGATCAACAGCATCGCGACGCGCGATACCCGATATCGTGCATTCCAGCTCGTTTTTATGTCCCTGACGATCAGACGTTTTTGCGGATTTCCTGAAAACTGCTGCAAGACGCAAAGACAAGCGCGCTTTACGTAGCGACGTTTATAGATCGGACAATTGAACCAAAGTCCGAAACAATGGGCAGAGATTCGGTCCGTGGACTGTTCAAAGCGTGTAATCAAAGACTAATTTGATTTCATCGAATTGGAAAAGTCAGCAAGCAAGTTTCGCTGGAACAACAGTGTGAATAAGACAAAAAAAGAAATGGGTAACGTGTTATTCCTCTGTACGGGCAATTACTACCGTAGTCGTTTCGCTGAAATCCTATTTAATTGGCATGCCACTATTACAGAGCTTGATGTCGGAAGTGTTGCTAAAGTTCCTTCGGGCCAGGGACAGGGCAATCGCATCTAAACCATCGACACTTTAGCAACGGGTCTTTTCGAATCAATGGGTGTTGACTGAATTCCTTCGTGTTCTGTTCCCTTCACGGAGGCTTTTCGATGACTCAAAGCATGAATG
>CAIOKO010000161.1 GCA_903858935.1 uncultured Schlesneria sp.
CCGCGCTCACAACATCGATTTGACCGCCATATGTAATGCTCATGCAAACATTTTGGATGGCCTTGGTAAAATGCGCAAGCTCAATTTGATGGGTATTTTACAGGGTGCGGAAAATGGGGTTAAACGAAGAGGACAGATTCATCGTTTAACCCGACGCCAACGGCGCAGGAGAATCGGCGTCCAGCCGATTTCTTCGGACATTGCACACGCACTGACCTCTCGCATCGCCACAACGAGAAATGACACCGCGGCTAACGGCAACGCAGCCGCGAAGCCCCCGCTTCTCTACGAGGCGCGGTGAAACGAGGAGGAGTGGTTTTCGTGCTTTTTTGATTTATACTACGGCGGCTGCGGGAGCGCTTTCGTGATCGGAAATGCACTGTCATCGGCGTCTTGTTGAAATGATCCACGGTTATCACCTGATTCTGACAATGTATGGTAATTGGCTTCCGAATGATCCACGCGGATGCTGGTCCGATTTCGTTGGGCGATGGGAACTCGTCCAATTTGGACGTACCCGCCGTACGCTTTTGAAGAAATCACTTTCAGAATTGACGCCCCAAGAGGTTGCCACACGAAGTGCAGCACAAAGATCTCTTTTGTATCGAGCGGTAACCCTCGATGACGACCAGGTCAAAGCGATTGCCGCCGGGTTTGCCGAGGTTGTTCGAAAGGGTGGATATACCGTTTGGGCGTGCGCGATAATGCCTCAGCATACACATCTGGTCATTGCGCGGCATACATATAAAGTCGAACAAATCGCGACGTTACTTAAAGGTGGCGCGACTCGGCAAATTGTGGAAGAAGCTCGTCATCCCATACATACGCAATTGATACAAAGTGGCGAATTGCCGTCGATTTGGGCGCGCGGATGCTGGAAATCCTATCTTGATAATGACGAAGCGATCATAAATGCAATTCGATATGTCGAAAACAATCCGATCGAAGAAGGAAAGCCCAGACAACATTGGACTTGGGTGACTCCTTATCAGGGACTTGACCCTGGGTGGGTGACGTACCATTAAAGTGAATCACTGAAACCACTGACAACGATTCTTGATTGTTTAACCCGCAGCCAACGGCGCAGGCGAATCGGCGTCCAGCCGATTTCTTCAGGCGTTGCCCACGCACTGACTTCTCGCATTGCCCCATACAGAAATGACGCCGCGGTTGTCGGCAACTCCGCCGCGAAGCTCCCGCTTCTCTACGAGGCGCGGTTAAACGAGGAGGACTTCTGCATCGCTTATCCCGCAGCCAACGGCGCAGGAGAATCGGCGTCCAGCCGATTTCTTCGGGCATTGTACACGCACTGACTTCTCGCATTGCCACAACGAGAAATGACACCGCGGCTAACGGCAACGCAGCCGCGAAGCTCCCGCTTCTCTACGAGGCGCGGTTAAACGAAGAGGACTTCCGCATCGTTTAACCCGCAGCCAACGGCGCAGGCGAATCGGCGCCCAGCCGATTTCTTCGGGAATTGGCCCAAGCCTCGACTTTTCGCATCGCCCCACCCAGAAATGACACCTCGGCTCATGGCAACTCCGCCGCGAAGCTCCCGCTTCTCCATGAGGCGCGGTTAAACGAGGAGGACTTCTGCGTCGCTTATCCCGAAGCCAGCGGCGCAGGCGGATCGGCGTCCAGCCGAATCCTCTTCAAACGTCACCAGGCCATAAAATTGATCAAAGCTCGGATTTTCAGCCGATTACATGGATTAGGGCTGATGCGTTATGGAAAATCGGATAGAATCGACGATTGAATATAATGAGCGTCACTCCTTTTGAATCGATGCAAGTATCAGCTTCGCGGCTCGGCCGGCCCCTCGCCATTCCGAGGACGAGGCCTCGCTTAGCAAAACAATACAAGGTTTCTACCAAAAAATTCGGAAGATTTTCATGGCGTTCATGACTCGTTTTTGTTCGGGACCGGTAAGACGACGTGAGTTCCTGTCTGCCGGCATGCTGGGGGCGGGTGGTCTCTGCCTGCCCGATCTGTTTCGTTTGCGAGCCAGTGCTGCCGATGCGGGAATGCCCATCGACCAGGAAACCTCGGTCATCTTCGTGTGGCTCCCTGGCGGGCCGCCTCATATGGACATGTACGATATGAAGCCGAACGCCGCTGCGGAGTATCGCGGTGCGTTTCATCCGATTCCAACAAACATCGCCGGGCTTGATGTCTGTGAACTGATGCCCCGACATGCTGCGATGGCCGACCGTTACTCGGTCATTCGATCGGTGGCTCACACTTTTGCCGATCACGGCGGCGGTCACAAGCGGATGATGACAGGTCGAGTCCCATTGACTCCGGTTGATACCGTCAATGACGCCCCCGCAACGGGATCGATCGTGGCTAAAATTCGGGAGCGTCAGAACACCGGCATTCCGAATTATGTGTCACTGAATCCAGGAGGCCGAACCGGCGATGTGTTCGCTCAAGGTGCGGCGTATCTCGGACAGTCGTATCTGCCGTTCACTGTCGAAGGTGATCCAACAGCTCCCAATTTCGTCGTTCCGAATATCAGTCCGCTGGAAAGCGTCGGTAAACGGGTTGGCGATCGGATGTCGTTGCTCGGAAGTCTCGACCGCATCGAACGTCAGATCGATGCCTCGCGACTGATGGAATCGATGGACCGTTATCAGCAGCGAGCGGTCAGCATGTTGACAAGTGACCGGGCGAAAAAAGCGTTTGACCTGTCGCTGGAATCCGACGCAACACGAGATCGATACGGACGACATTGCTGGGGCCAGCGGGCATTGATGGCACGTCGTCTGGTCGAGGCAGGTGTGAATTTCGTCACCGTTATCATGGAAAACCCCTATCAATCGGGAGTGCCACAGCTTAAGCAAGGGGTTTACAACTGGGACTCGCACGCGGTGAACTGCCATATCTGGGATGACTTGAAAGTCCGGCTGCCGATTTATGATCAGGCCGTAACCGCTTTGATTGAAGACGTACAACAGCGTGGCTTGAATCGCCGGACATTGATCCTGGTTACGGGTGAATTTGGTCGAACGCCGCGACTGGAAAGTTCTGTCGGGTCACAAACCGGTGTCAGTCAGCCCGGTCGCGATCACTGGCCACAAGCGATGTCGTTCATCATGGCCGGTGCCGTTAACACCGGTTTGGTCGTTGGTTCGACCAACTCCAAAGGAGAACACCCCGCAGACCGCCCGTTAACGCCAAACGATCTTTGGGCCACCGTCTATCGGCACCTGGGAATCGACCATACCGATTCGTTCCCGGATCATCGTGGTCGACCGATGCCAATCCTTCCATTCGGCGAGCCGATCAGTGAGCTGTTGCGCGGATAAACGCGACCGTTTTCTGACTAATCATTCGTTAGCCCGACGCGCAGTTTTGAAGTTGCGCAATTCGGGTTTGGATTACGGGTTCCGTAAAACATCAAGCAAAACCAATCAGTATTTAACGCAAAGACGCCAAGGCGCAGAGTAAAGAAACCAAAGAGGTTCATTATCAGACCAAAGTAGCCATCATCGTTCCGCGTGATGAGCATTGTTCGAAAACCTACCAAATTCGAATCCGCATGGTCTCAAATCAGAAATTCAAACGGAATATCTGTCCCGATGCGTCGGCAACGTTTGAATCGTTTCCGACGCATGCTCATCACGCGGAGCGATGATGGCTACTTTGAGCACTGCGTGACCGAAGACGGTCATGCAGTGGCACACTCCGGGCTTTAGACGACTGGCAAAGCAACGGTTTTTCACACGATATTATTGCTGGGCGTTCTGCAGGCTCTGGTCTTCCTGGTCCCCGTGAGCGATGAGCAAGTCAAGGAAACGGTTGGTCAGCTTTTCTGCAAGGCTATTAGTTCGAAGCCGTTGTCTCAGGTTTGCGAAATCAACGCAGTCCATTTCCTGGTCCTGATTGAAACACGAGAAAACGACTTCGGTGGGAGACTTGGTGGTCGGATCGACGTGTTGCTGGACACATTGACCGCAGACTTCTTTCATCATGCACTGCATCATCGAGTTGATCGAAGCGATACCGACATGATTCGGCTTGAGATAAGGCTTAAGGACCGTATGCCGGGCTTCAGAAACTGCGGCCATCATGCGATCAGACCCAATCGCAATGATGCGATCGACTTCATTCAATGGAATCATCGGCGTACCCGAAAGTTCTCCCCTGGCATAGGCAAGCATCGACTGCACAATATTTCCGACAAATGACAAGTCTGACTTCCGGTGCGGGATGATCGGCTCACCCTTATCAACGGACCAGACAACCTGATCGGTCGCCTCTTCGAGCGCTTCCTGAAAGAAAAGGCCTTCGTGGTCCTTGTAGCCGGCAAAATAGATGACACGTGAACCACGTGCACGCAGCGCTTTGCCGATCGAGAACAACACGGCGTTACCAAGTCCTCCACCTGCCAGCAGCACGGTTTCGCCGGCCGGAGTTTCACTCGGCGCACCCGTCGGACCCATCACAACAACAGGTTCCCCGGGCTTCAGTACTGCACACAAACGAGAACTGACCCCCATTTCCAGCACGATCATACTCAGCAAACCACGTTCGAAATCGACCCAGGCACCCGTCAGTGCGATTCCTTCCAGTGTCATCCGGACCCCATCGACCAAAGGTGCTCGCGATTCATAGTTTTGCAGGCGGTAGAACTGTCCGGGCTGAAACCGGCGAGCGGCATAGGGAGCCTTCACGATGACTTCAATAATCTTCGAATTCAATCGCTTGACCTCGACCACCCGAGGAACGAGGGCTTCGTCGAGACGTTGTGTCAAGTTGTTAAATTTGTCGAGCGGCGTCGTTTCGTGTTCTGCACGAGCAATCTCTTTCGCGAACAGGCGGGTCACCTGACGTATCCCATGCTTGGCAGACGCCATCGCTTTAACAACGTTTCCAGCAAAGTCAGGGTGATTATCGCCATAGAACGAGACGAATCGGCCCTTGTTTTCGTACGACAGGAAGAATGCTTCTCGCGAAGCGTCATGAACAGGCTCCAGCTTCCATCCATCGGCATCGGAAGCCAGCTTGTGCTTCTGGAAGAACCGTCCTTCGGCATCCAGCTGGAAACTGCCCGGCGCCTCGCGTTCGCAGACCGTATTGGGAGTCGTTCCGGCGGCATAACAGACCGCCCTGGCGGGAAGTACGACTTCTTGACCGTCAACCCGTTTGAATCGAAGGGCAGACACCGCGTTGCAGGAATCGGCAATAGCTTCCGTGGGGACCACGTTTTCAACGAACCGAATCCCTTCTTCCAGAGCCTTGGCGACTTCTTCGTGATTCAAACGATATGCGGGTGAATCGACCATCCGTTTACGATACGCGACCGAAACACCACCCCACTTGTCACATAAACCAGCAAGATCCGGCAGTCGCCCTTCGCTTCGAGCAAATTCTCTCTCAGCACGCACCGCGCGGCCATGTTCCAGAAACGTTTGAAGAATTTCCGTTTCTTCTGGATCGCACATACTCCAGACACTTTGTTCGCCGAATTCGGCAGTCAGCTTCTCGAACTGTTCCAGTGTTTTTTCCACCTGGACGGGATAGTAGGCCAGCATCTCCGTCGCGGTATCGATCGCGGTCAATCCGCCCCCGATGACGATTCCAGGAAGCCGGACTTGCAGGTTAGCCAGCGTCGATCTTTTAAAGGCCCCCGTCAGTTGAAGCGCCATGAGAAAATCACTGGCAGTCCTGATTCCACGAAGTATGTGGTTCTTCATGGGGACGATCGTCGGCTTTCCGGCTCCCGTGGCCAATGCCACGTGGCGGAAACCAAGCTGCCAGGCATCATCAATCGTCAGCGTACCACCAAAGCGAACACCACCAAAGAATCGCACGTTTCGACGTCGCAAGAGTGTCAGATACATCACGGCGAGAAATGTCTTGTCCCAGCGGACAGTGATGCCATACTCAGAGACCCCTCCAAACCCCGCCAGGACTCGCTCATCCAACTCTTGCTTCAAAATCCCGAAGTCTCGGATCGGCGTCGCCACGGGTTTGCCATGACCTGTCAGCGAATCAGAAATTGGTTCCAGCTTCAGCCCGTCAATACCAACGACTCCGAACCCTTCGTTGGCCAGGTAGTGAGCCAGCGTGTAACCGGCAGGCCCCAAACCGACGACCATGACATCGACGCCGTTGTAGGGAAGTGCGTACGGACGATGTCGATTGAGCGGATTGAATCGCGTCAGCAGGCTGTAGATTTCGAACCCCAGTGGGAGGTTCAGTACGTCGCTGACGACGCCGGTTTCCGCCTGCGGAATGTTGACAGGGTCCTGCTTTTGAAAGATGCAACCTTTCATGCAGTCGTTGCAGATCCGGTGTCCCGTTCCAGGACACATCGGATTGTCGAGCATGATCATGGCCAATGCAGCAATGGCTGCCCCTCGTTTACGTAACTGATGCATCTCGGAAATTCGTTCTTCGAGTGGACAACCCGCAAGCGCGATCCCTAGTGGGTTGCGCTGCAATCCACCAGATTTGTCTCGAGAGCCATGCGAGCAAGAGTCCTTTTCACGCGGGTGGCAGATGACGCAATAGTCGATCTCGCGCAGATACTCTTTGCGATTCATGCGAGCATCAGTCAGCTTGAACCCGTCGCGAAGTCGGCGATGCTCGTGCGGCCCGACAATCAGTTCCTGAAGATCGTCTTGCGGTCGTTCAATCTGGACAAGGTGTTCATAATCCAGCGTTTCCGGTCGCGTAAACGAAACCCACCCGTCGACGCGGTGTCGTCGCTGCGGCGTGGCATTCACTTGAACGCACCATTCTCCCAAAACATTCAGGGCTTTTTCAACTTTTTCGCTGAGCGTCTCTTCCGTCTGATGGGCACAGATCCTTTCCGCGGCTGCGTTTTGCGAGTCATCTGCTTTGCCAAGCAAGAAATTCTGACAATGCAGCAGGGTCAATACCGTATCCGCAAACCGGATCTCCGGATCTTGCTGGGGCGGAACTGCGGCAACAAGTCGCTGAACTTCCTCGTCAAGTGGCTGAAATGCCACGTCGTCAACGCATGTCTTTCCAAAATGTTTGAAGACACGAGTTCGCAGGAAGTCTTGCTTGAATTGAAAGATCTTCTCGTAGTTGAGAGTCTCGTCGGCCAGGCGTTCGACGTCACTACGAATGTCGAACAAACGTCCCAGGAAATCACCAAGAATACCAGCCGTATCGATCAGCACTTCGGACGCTTCTGGCTTTGTCAGCGTGGGATCGTCAAGCCTCTTGAACCGTGGGGCGAGATCGGGACTAACATTGGCTGCATACTTCCAGAATTCGTCGTGCAAGACGCGCAATCGCTGCGGTGCGTAGAGGTCGGCAAATGAGAAACCTGCAATACCTAATGGAAAATCGTCCTTGATCGCGGCATTCACCTGGCAGCTCCTGAAATAACACCATCGTTTGGTCTGAGAATCAAATTGACATGAGTACGAACAAGATGCAGATGCAGCCTTAAGTTGTAATATTCTTCCATGTAACTGAGAGGAACACCGACTCGTGCGATCCGCTGTTCCAATCGCTGGAGATGCTCTAAAGACTGAGTCGCTTCTTCGCGAGACATCCCTTTGATTGACCGTTGATCGATCTGCCGCAACTCCGCGTACCACTTATAGATTTTTCGGCGTGTCTGCCACCGGACAAGTGGAGGAGCAACTCGCAATAGGGGCATTAACAGCATGATCAAAGGAATGATCATGATTTTGAGCCGATCAACGAGTGAGGCAAGCCAGAATGGCAAGTACCGCTGCAGCACCGGAGGCCCTGTACGGAAGAATCGCGCCGCATCCTCGCTCAGCGGAAGATCAGTCATCTGCGGGGAAGGGAATTCACCCACATTCGACAGAAGATCTCCCTTTGAATGAATTTTGCCAGCAACTTTCAGCAACAATGACACCAGCGCCGGGTGGAGGGAGTTATGTGCGACGAGCGTTGCGGCGGGAGCAATTAATTCGATCTCTTTCGATGGAATGTTCTGCTGGAGATCGAGCAATCCCTCATGGATTGTCACGGACGTCAGAAATCGGAACTGGCGTTCATAAGTCTCGGCGTGCGCCAATTCCACCAGATGGACGTCCGGATTTGTAATCAGTCGTCGAATATATTTGGCATCGATACCAGCGACAAAAAACGCGGCATCGATTTCGCGATTTTCAAGAGCGTCGGCGGCATCGTTGCTACCAAGACTTAACAACAAGTCTGAGTTTTCTTCAAACCCGTTGGCCTTCAATAGCTGAAGCGCGATGCCGCGTGTTCCGCTCCCGGTTGAACCAATTCCGATTCGCCGACCCTTGAGCTGTGTCAGTCGGTCAATGACTTCCGATCCCTGAAAGAAAATCCACAGCGGTTCTCGATAGAGACTGGCAAGTGCATATAACGACTCACTTTGATCGGGATCAGCAATCCCTGTCTGAACAAACGCGACGCTCACATCCGAGCGTTCATCCATCAGCAGTCTCAGGTTTTCGACAGACCCCTCGGTGCAGCGAATATCTAAGGTGATTCCCTCAGGTTTAAGCAGTTCGGCGTATCGCTGCGCGAATCGGAAGTAGGCCCCCTCCCTGGCACCGGTCGCAATGACAAGTCGACGCGGAGGTGGGGCCTCAACAAAGAGATAGTATGTTGTGACCAGCCCGCCAATACAGACAAAACAGATGGCGAGCCAGGTCAACAACGAAGAGCAGCTCTTTTCGACATTCCGTGTCAGAACGCGGCCCATTTTTCAATCGCCCCGTAATCGTTTGCCAAGAGCATTGATCGCATCACCGCATTCTTTTCGAGCGGCATTGAATCCCGTTGTGGTGACGTTTTCTCTTTTGAGATAGTCGAGCACAATTGCTTCCGCGCGGGCAATCTCACGGCAGACCTCGGGGACTTCTGTGGCGATTTCCGCAGGAATTGTTGTGACCCCATTCAGGTCACCGTGCAGAAGATCGCCGGGATAGATGATCATTCCACCGACCGTGACCGGGCCATTGATGGTCAGAATATGACAATATCCATGGGCCGCACAGGCGCCATTCGTGAATGTGGGAAAACCCAATGCTTCAACCTGCGCGAGATCACGACCGGTCCCTGAGGTAATCAGGCCTTGTGCTCCAAACCGCTTGTAGGTTGAACACATCACTTCACCGAACGTCGCCGAAGCACTTGGTTCATCGAGGTCTTGAAAAACAATCACGGGCGGACCAGGAATGTCTTCGAAAGCCTCCAGTTGAGCACCGATGCTTCCATAGGCA
>CAIOKO010000162.1 GCA_903858935.1 uncultured Schlesneria sp.
ACGAGGAACGATGTCCTCAGGAATCGTCGAGGGATTCAACAACAAGGCGAAATTGACTACCAAAAAAGCCTATGGCTTTCGCACTTATGAAGCGATCGAAATCGCTTTGTATCATCAACTTGGTAAGCTACCAGAGCCAAACTTTACCCACAAATTCTGGTGAGCAGGCTAATTTGGAGTGCTGCTGTTTGTCAGAAGAAACGTCGGAAAGGCTGTTGTTCCTGCGCTCGTAATCGTCGATCCCAACGGTCCGTATTCGTCAGCCGTGTTAAATGTTAAGCCACCGTCGAACGACATCAGCTCCCGTTGCAATCCTGATGAAGAATTGACCCCATCATAAGTCGGAGAAAGACTAATAGGGCCGGTCCCCGAAGTCATTACGGTAAGATCATTTTGAAATAGGTTGTCAGCTCCGAGTGGCGCGATGCCAAGACCAAAAGCGATCAAATAAAATTTGTCTTGACTTGAGTTGTTGGTGACGCTCAGTTGATAGCTGATAAACGGATCTTTATTGGCATTAAAGGTGCCGTTCTCGTCAGATTGGCCACTGTGAGAAAAATCCGCAGACTGAGACTTGCCAGTGTCGATTAACGTATTGAAAAATGAGGGGTTTGCCGCCGAAGTGTATGATTGATTATCAACGTCAACGACAATGGTCGTATCACCCGCATTCGATGGCGACTGCGACCCGTCCGAAGATTGTGCGAAAGTTATTGACAGTGTGGCTGTGAGAAAGAGGCCAGTCAATAACCGGCAAAAGATTTTTGTAGCAGGTCGCATAGAAAATTCCTTCGATCAAAAAGCACTCGGCGGGGGTAAAGAAAGTGTGTCTCAATGCGATTGTTTCTTCGGGGAACCCGATGTTGTAGAGACGTCACTTATTTGGTCTCGCGAGATCCAATTGACGAAACTGACTATCAGACTTGATTGGACTTATCCCCGTGTCTTTGACACACTGTAGTTTGTGTGGCAACGTCCCACCCGGGTGTCACATCATTTGATCGGCCAGCTTGATAGTCACTTCGTGCCGCGTACGTCCCTCAAACTCAGTCGGACCGAAATTCAGTCCTCTAAAGCTCGGTTCAATGTCAATGGTCGACGCCATGCCGATCACTGTCTTCCTCAATGGCGACAGCCACCAGCCTTCATGAGCCGCAGAACCCTCCTGACGCAGCACGTCAGATCCCGTTTGTAAAACGGCTCATCAATTGGAATAGACTCCATTCTGGTGCCGTAGCTTAATGTGTGATCGAATGTTGTATGCGACGAGCATGATCACGGCCGAGAAGGCCATGAGCGCTGTCGAGGGTTCAGGGATCGGCGTGATCGTTTCACTTCCGACTAAAGTTGCCGTTGTGCCCGCTGATAAGTTGAATCCGACTCGAAGTTCCATGTAATTGTAAGCGAGAGTATTAGTGTATTCCTGCATGAACGTTGGAGAGACCGTTGTTCCCCCGGTCGTGATCGTCGTTCCCAACGGTCCGAATTCGTCAGCAGTGTTAAAAGTTGCGCCGCCGTCGAGCGACATCAGCTCCCGTTGCAATCCTGATGAGAGTTTGACGCCATCATCAGTCGGAAAAAGACTAATCGAGCCAGTTCCTGAAGTCGTTACGGTAAGATCGTTTTGAAAGAGGTTGTGAGTCCCTAGTGGCGCTATGTCCATCTCAACTCCGATCATATAAAATTGGTTATCAAGTGAGTTATTGGTGACGTCCATTTGATAGCTAATAAACGGATCTTTATTGGCCATCAAACTCAAGTGCATGTCAGTGTTCTTGTGTACGAATTCCGCAGACGGATGTTTGCCGGTATCGATTAAGTGCAAGAAATTGGATGGGTTAGCCACTGAAGTGAATCTTTGATTGTCGAGATAAACCACAAATATCGTTTTCCCATAATTGGTTGGAGTTTGTGCGAAAGTTATTGATGGGCTGATTGTGAGAAGAAGGCCGGTTAATAACCGGCAAACGATCTTTGTCGCAGGTCTCATAGAAAATTCCTTCGATGAAAAAGCAGGGTGGTGGCAAAGAACTGATGTTCAAAAGCTATTGTTTATTCGGGGAAACCCGATGTTGTAGAGACGTCACTTATTTGGGATCGCAATATCCAATGGACGAACCGGCCACCCGTCCTGATTGGACCTACGCCCGCTTCTCTTGGGCACACTTGGGGGCAAGTGATCGACACGTTGAATAGCCCAATGATCCATTCTGGTTGATTTGAGTACGATCTTGTGTGAGTATCTGATGTTATGATCAAGAACGTCGAAAAGTGCGATGCCGGACAAGAAAGTGAAAAAAAGTTAAGATTTTTCTGGAAGTGTGGATCTCACTGAATCTCGAGATTGTCAAATTGTGTAAGTCAAAAACGCCTCTCTACGATTCGCGGTAGTCGTTGTGTTCTGCGACCGCAGTATAGAGATGATGAGGGAGGGTGGCTCCATTCCTGAAGCTGAAAACCTGATTGAGTGGTTAGTGTCAAAGGCAAACGAGATCCTCTCGAATTACCAAACCTCGACCGAAGCCAGCATGCGATCGATCAATCAATCCAAAAACGTCTGTAGCCCCAGTTCTGCCGAAACTCGATCAATCGCCCTGGAAAAACGTTTTCTGAGAGCCTCCGCCGGCTCTCCGATACTTGCAGAAATTGATTCCCACGTTTGACCCTCGCGTCGCAAGTCGGCGATCTCGCGTTCTTCTGAAGAGAGGCGTTCACGCACCTTCTCCAAAAGCTCCTGGTTTGACACGATCGTTGACGGTGTTTCGTCAACTCCCGCCAGATGCAAAGTTTCGATACTTTGCGGATTCAGACGATCGGTATCTCGTCGTTGTGTCTTTTGGGCTCTGACATAATCCGTGACTTTGTTCCGAACCATCGTCGCCAGCAGATTCATCAGGTCCTGTGGCGATTCAAGATCGAATTGTCCAACGGCGGCACGAGCAAAGAAATTAGCAAGAATCGACTGGCAGACGTCCATTGAATCGAGCACGCGGCGCATCCGTGGATCGTTGAGTCGAACTCGCGCAATGATCCTTAGCTCCTGCTCGTATTGTTGAATCAGCTCACGTGCAGCCGCTTCGTCTCCGCTTCGAATTCGCCGGATGAATCCTGCGAAATCCTTGCTGGAATCCATTTTCTTCTCGCCTCGTTTTCGTTACAAAAAATAAATCGTGATCCAGTCTCGACCCCCAATCGTTTAAATGTTGTTGCATTTTACTTCGGGTCATGTTGCCGCAATCGTTTGAGATTGGCAACCGTGATGATCGTCGCGTGGCGTGCGTCTCTTCTCTGCAATTCCCCTGGTTTGACTCAATTGCTACGTGGTAGCGCGTACCTGTCTTTGTATCACTGCGGCTGGTCACCGCCATAAGATTGAAATGTCATTTCGCTCTCTGTTCATATCGCGGCAACTTTTCGGACATTCATGATAAGTCACATGCGTCATTGGAGAAGCTTTGATGTCTGATGATCAAAATAACAGTTCTTGCCGGATGGAGGTTCTACGGGAACGACAGTACCAGTCATGGCAAGACGGCAAACTGATTTTCGTCGAAGCATTGATTGATGATGTCACGCCAGAGCTGACCCAGAACGAACTGATGGAGTTGATCTATGCCGAAATTACGTTGCGGACTGAGCACGGCGAGACCTGTATGCTGGAAGAATATTTGCGTCGTTTTCCGGAAAATGCCCAGCGGCTTGAACGACTGTTTGTCATTCATGAATATTTCGTGGTTGACGAGAATGGTCATAGCCGAACATTCGAAACGTCGATCAAATCTCCTGCCAGCTCTTCGATTCGAATCGAGAACAGCGATCTGTCGGATGATTCTCTGAAGACACAGGATGACCAGATTACAAAAAGTGAAATGCCGGAAGGCAATGCCCTGGCTGTCCGCTCGATACCTCATCACGTGGGGCGATATCGAATTGAACGGATCATTGGAGAAGGGGGGTTCGGCATTGTCTATCTGGGCTATGACGATCAACTGACTCGTCCGGTCGCTGTCAAGGTGCCACGTGCCGATCGAATCTCATTCCCGCAGGATTTGAGTGCCTACCTGACCGAAGCGCGCACGGTTGCCAATCTCGATCACCCGAATATCGTGGCGGTGTATGATGTCGGAAGTACGTCCGAGTTCCCATGCTACATCGTTTCGAAGTTCATTGAAGGAACTGATCTGGCCCGGCGGCTCAAAGAGTTTCGGTTGCCCATCGAGAAGACGGTCGAACTGGTTGCGACGATCGCTGAGGCATTGGATTTCGCTCACCGGCATGGACTGGTCCATCGAGACGTGAAGCCGGGAAATATTCTGCTCGACAAAAGCGATCATGCTTTTCTGGTCGACTTCGGTATGGCGCTGCAGGAGCAGGATGCGGCGAACGGAACCTCTTTCGCAGGAACCCCCGCGTACATGAGTCCCGAGCAGGCGCGCGGCGAGGGGCATCGGGTTGACTGCCGTAGCGATATCTTCAGTCTCGGAGCGGTATTCTATGAAATGCTGACGGGGGTGCGTCCTTTTCGAGACAAGACGTTAGAGGATCTCTTGCAGCAGATCACGCAAGTCGAGCCGTGTCCGCCGCGACAGATCGACGAAACGATCCCCAAAGAAGTGGAACGAATCTGTCTGAAAGCCTTGGCGAAGCGAGCCGCAGAACGATATTCCGTTTCGAAAGAAATGGCCGACGACTTACGGTATTTTCTGAACCAGTTTGTCGTGTCAACAAATTCCGAAGGCGGTGTTTCTCATTCGATGCAAGCACGGCAGACGTTGGCGACATTGAACGATTCGAAATCGTCAATATCGGTCAGTTTAAGCAGCCGGGTGCTCAAGATCGTACCGAAAGGCTTACGTTCGTTCGATGCACACGATTCCAGCTTCTTTCTGGAATTGCTCCCCGGACCTCGTGATCGAGAGGGGTTACCCGACAGTCTGCGGTTCTGGAAAACTCGCCTGGAAGAAACAAATTCCGACGAGACGTTTTCGGTCGGGCTGATTTATGGACCGAGTGGTTGCGGCAAGTCGTCGCTTGTTAAAGCGGGTTTGCTTCCCCGGCTGTCAGCTCAGGTCATTCCCGTCTATGTCGAGGCAACCGCAGGCGATACCGAAACTCGACTGCTGAACGGACTGCGCAAACGGTGTCCCGTCTTATCCGACAAGATGTCGCTCAAAGAAACACTGGTTGCGTTGCGATTCGGCAAGGGCCGTCCGACGGAAACGAAGATCGTGATTGTGCTCGATCAGTTCGAACAGTGGCTGCATGCCTGGACCGACGATGAAAATTGCGAACTCGTTCAGGCGTTGCGGCAATGTGATGGCAGTCGAGTGCAGTGTCTGGTCATGGTACGTGACGACTTCTGGATGGCGGCGACCCGGTTTATGCGGGCGCTGGAAATCCCACTCATTGAGGGGAAGAACTCTGCCGCTGTTGATCTGTTCTATGCCGACCACGCGAAGAAAGTCCTGGCGGCATTCGGTCGAGCGTTTGGCAAGCTTCCCGAGTCGGCTCGTAAGATGAGTAAAGAGCAGAAACAGTTTCTGGATCGAGCGATTACAGAACTCGCCCGGGACGGAAAGGTGATCTCCGTCCGCCTGGCGTTATTTGCCGAAATGATGAAAGGGAAACCCTGGACCAATGCCAGCCTGATCGACGTCGGCGGTGCGGAGGGGGTTGGACGTGCGTTTCTCGAAGAGACCTTCAGTTCGGCAACGGCTCCGCCAGAACACCGCCATCACCAAATGGCGGCCCGAGGTGCCTTGAAGGCGCTGCTCCCGGAATTGGATACCGAGATCAAAGGGCATATGCGATCATCCGATGAGCTCAAGGAAGCAGCGGAATATCGAGACCGCGACAAGGATTTTGGTGAATTGATTCGGATTCTCGACAACGAAATCCGTTTGATCACCCCCACCGATCCCGAAGGGAATGAAAAGCCGGATGGCGTCACGACACAGACAATACCTGGCCAGAAATATTACCAGTTGGCCCACGACTATCTTGTCCCTTCGCTGCGCGACTGGTTGACATATGAGCAGAAACAAACACGACGAGGTCGTACGGAACTGATCCTGGCCGATCGAGCCACAATCTGGAATTCACGACAGGAAAACCGGCAGCTTCCTTCGTATTGGCAATGGCTGAGCATCTGCTGGCTGATACCGAAGAGGAAGTGGACTGAGCTGCAGCAGAAGATGATGGCAAAGGCGAGTTGGTATTACGCCAGAATCCAAGCGGGAAGTGTATTATTGCTAATCATCTCGCTAATGTCTGTATCTTACTTAAATTCCCTCGGGCTTGTGAAAAATGTTGATGGCGCCTCAGTCGACATTGTGCAGAGTGCTATTAAAGACATGACCGGCGGAAATAAATGGATGGTAACTCGGCGACTCCGTCAAAGATACAAGAGTTTAAAAAATACCGACTCTACGAAAAGACTTAACGTCACTCTTGCACTCGTTTCCCTGAACCCCGATGAGTCCGAGCCGGTTAAAGACCTCTTCAAACAATTGCTCGAAGCTGAGCCAGATGAACTGCTCATGGCTAAAAATGTTTTGGTCACGTGCAAATTCGACTTGGCCCGCCACCCGACGGTAGGGAAAACGCTTTGGGACACTGTTCAGAAACCAAAAAGCGGCGGTGAACGATTGCGAGCGGCTGCATTGCTGGCGAATTTCGATAGTGAGAGTACTGATTGGGATTTGACTAAAGAAGCGGTTGACAAACCCATTCCCGATGTGATCGTTCCCGAGCTCGTTTCTGTCGATCCACCCGACTTGAAAACCTGGATTGAGCTGTTTCGTCGCGTTAAAGAGAAGCTTATCTTTCCGCTGAAAAGGAATTACGAAAAAACTCCAAAAGGGAGCAAAAGGTATCTGGAAACGTACATTCTCAATGATTACTTGAATGATAAAGATCTGAAAACCGCCCCAAAGTTGTTAGTCGAGCTAATGGTTGCGGCAGATAAAACTCAATTTGATATCGTCTATCCAACGTTTAATAACCCTAATTTCCTGCAGGCTGCGCTAACTGACTTGGAAGGTAGAATCAAGAATGTTATTGCAGAATTTTCTGGCGATGCCAATAAAAGCAGCGATTCAGGTCGTGAGACTTTGGCAAAAGAGGCAGCGAATGCCGCTGTGCTACTACTCAGAGTGGGGAAAGCGGCAAGTATCTGGGCGATGCTTGAGCATCGCCCAGACCCCCGCGTCCGAAGTTATTTGATCCATTCTTTTAAAACACTTGGCGCAAATCCCGAAACGTTATTGAATCAGTTTCGTTCCGAATCGAATATCGGCATCCAGCGGGCATTGTTGATGAGTCTCGGGGAATTCGACAAAGAACAAATTCCGGGTGGGGTTCGAGAAAAGTTCGAAAATGAATTGATGTTACGCTACCATGCGGACACTGATCCTGGACTTCATGCCGCAATCGAGTGGTTACTAAGAACGTGGGATCAAGAAAAGTGGTTGCATGAAGCAAATGGGGAATTATCGTCAAGGCAAGTAAATAAGTTACGGCTGAAGAGAATTAAACATGACAAGCTCAATTGGTACGTGAATCGTGAGAAGCAGACAATGGTCGTTGTTCCCGGTCCTGACAACTTCTGGATGGGAGTTCAAGTGGGAGGCGTGGACAAAAATATTAGCTCAGAACCGTATCATCACAGGGAGTTTAAAAAACCGTTCGCCATCGCTGCTAAGCTTGTCACTGTTGAGGAATTCATGCGTTTTGACAAAGAGCGACTCAATGATGAGCCAAATTACGAGAATCAGTTTAATAAGCGTTATGCTGAACTAAAGGAGTATAACGCGTACAATAATGAACAACCAATTACCGGTGTGAACTGGTTTGAAGCGGCCAAATACTGTAACTGGTTAAGTCAAAAGGAAGAAATTCCTAAAGATCAATGGTGTTATGTAGAGAACGACGAGGTCGATGAAAAGCCGCCGATTGAGTACAAGCCCGGTTACGCCGAATTATTGGGTTATCGATTGCCGACCGAGGTTGAGTGGGAATATGCTGCCAGAGCGGGCGCGGTGACTGCCCGATTTTATGGTCAAACAAAAGAATTGATGCATAAATATGCCTGGACTGTTGAAAACTCCAACGACGTACCGGGTAAAGTGGGGCGTCTGAAACCAAATGATTTCGGTCTGTTCGACATGCTTGGAAATGAATGGCAGTGGTGCCAGGAACCCTATAGCAAGTTCAGTCCGAAAGGGAATGCCAACGAGATCGTCCTCGAGTTCGACAACCTGGATCTCAATCAAACCGATATTGAGGAAAATGCAAAAAAGATGGATGAAGGAGCATTGCGTGGCGGCGCACATGAAACCCGCGAAATGCATCTTCGCGTATCGTCGCGATATCACCAGAAACGAAAAGCCGAAAAGTTCCTGTTTGGTTTTCGGGTTGCCAGATATATTCTACCATCGGACGATTAGTTCTTGTTCGCGGGAGCGTTCTAACGCAACAAGTGTGAAGTTGCCTCGAATCTACGACGGCTTTTTTTATACTTCAAAACGAGGTATCTGTTCCACGTGAGCGGACATCTTCCAAAGTATCCATCATCGCTCTGCGTAACGAGCTTTCCAAATTGGCTCGTCCAGGTGGTAGCAAATTTGGGGGTGGATCGACAAATACTGGTTTCATCATCACCGAAGCGAACACGGTGGTGTCCGCGGGGTCCTGTAATCCAATTCGGATAGTCAGAGTTTTGAACAGAAGGCCGCGAAGGAAACGAAGTTAAGAAAAGAAGGTATTTCCACGGATAGCACCGATGAACGCGGATATGAAAAGACAAGAAAAATGTCCTCCCATTTATCCGTCTTCATCAGTGTTATCCGCAGTCAAAAATCCTGAATTGAATTCGATGTCAATAATGGCGGCGAACGGAATACGAAGACGGATCGCGAAACCACGAAAAATCGAAAACACGGAGGATCGTTTCGCTAGAAATAAAGTCCAGGTGATGCGTCAGCCCTCGGACTCTTTTATCGAATCTGAATGCGAATTGCCGAGGGAAAAATTCGAGGGCTGACGCCACCCGGATCGCCTCGTTCTCTGTAGTTGCGAGTTTGGAATCTCCGCGGGTGTTATCGGCCGTGGTCAACCAAAAGTCGCCTTCTCGCTCCGCCGAGAAGTTAGGCGGATTGCGATTCACCTGATGATAAATTGCGGCTTCAGACCTTTCCGAGCTTGTTAGCAGTTCGGCAATCCTTTTGGCGGAGGCGAGAGGGCAACTGTGGCCCGGCTCAGCACTTCTGTCGGTAGTGCCAAACGAAACGACTTCATTCAAAAAAATCGTTTTTCAATACTTTTTTGTCCGCTGCCACTCATTTCAACGGTCCTGGTCATAACGGCTCGCTTCGCAAAACGAATCACCGAAGTGTCAGGCAAAAGATTGTAAAGCCAATGCAATGTCCAATGTAAACCAACGTCCTGGTGCAAAGGCCCGTTAACCACCCCCGCAGGGGGGGTGGGGTTGCGTTTTTGGCTGGGGTAAAGGCATGCATGGCACTACCCCGAACGACTTGTTTCATCGGCGGTGAGTCGCGAGTCGATTTTCTCGAGCGCTTCCAATGATCCTAGAGGGATTGAAATGCCGTGAGCGGGGGTTTCGGCCTCGCGGGGGTTGATTCTGATCAGGATTTGTCCTCGCTTTTCGCATTCGCTGCGAACCGTCGGGATTGCCAGGCCGGCACCCATTTCAATCGACACGATCCGCGATCCTTTTACCTCGCTCAGCCAGTTCTGGTAGGCTGCGTACTGAACCTTGTGCCGTGTCTGATGAAATTCCCAGTCATCGAACATCAGGATATTCGGCCGGGCGATGGCACCGCAGTTCAGACAACGAGGGAACTCGGAAGTCGCCCGGATCGATTCCTCGTCAACTTTAATTTCTACACCCTTAGATGACCAGACGGACGGGTCGCACGATTGACTGCATTGCAGGTAATGAATTGACCCGTGGTATTCGATCAGCCGTTCTTCCGAGAAACCCGCCTTTTGAAATTGTCCGTCAACATTCGTGGTGAAGACAAACGCCCCGAACTGGGGCCGCTCGCTCCATCTACGAAGGATCTCAAATCCGCGATGAGGGATTGCATCGCGGTACAACTTCAATCGATGACCGAAGAAGCCCCAGGCGAGGGCCGGGTCGGTCTGGAACCAGTGTGGAGTTGAAATGGCCGAGAATGCCTGTCCACGAAACGGGGGATAGGCCTTCCAGAATCCTTCCGGTCCACGAAAATCTGGCAATCCGGAATCAACACCCATCCCGGCACCCGCCCCGATTAAAAGAGCATCTGCCGTCTGAATCGCATCGGCCGCCTGTTGGAATATGTCTTTCATTTGGAAATCCGTTTTCAGTCATGAATAATCGAGTGTTAGTTTCAAATCACCTCATGACACGCAAAACCCCCGGCAGGTTCAGGCAACGCGGTGAAGGATGTTTTGTCGAGGATACAGAGTAATCGCAAGGGACGGTTACGCAGAATGCTTCCACCAACCCTGTGTTGGTGGAAGCAACCACTGGAAGGCTAAACCGAGTGAACTCAAGAAAAATGTATCGCTCTACACCGATTTCGCATCGGTGGGTGCAGCGACCGAATAGTTGAATTCTTCTTACGAACGATACGATAAATCGGTTCAATAGCTGTCGAGTCATTGCTTCCACTGACGCAAGGTCGGTGTAGAGCCTGAATTTTGTGTCTTGATGCCGAACTTACGTTCGTTCCAGGTTCGTTTTTCGCGATCGAAAATCTTCACAGGGTTGCAGGTTCGGTGTGAGTTGTTTTCTCGTTCCCCTCCGATTGACTACCGGCCTTGAAATGACACAATGTCTTTATCTTTTCGCCTCAACGAATGATAAGGCTGTTTTATGCCGCCAGATGAATCAGGTTTTGCTTCGAGTCCGCAAGCTGTTCGGTGGCCGTTTCTTCGCTCGTTCACTTTTTGGCGAAATCTGGTTGTCGCATTCCTCGTGATTTCGCCGTTGCTGATTCGCCTGTGGTGTTTGTCCAAAGTTCCTCCCGCCCCGATTCCCTTCGACGTTGACGAATTCTGCCGGATCGAAATTGAGCCCGGACAAAATGCATTTGACTATTTCAGTGAAGCCACGCGTCTGAAAGCGGCCGTTGCGGCTGACTACAAAGCGAATGGCAGAGAGTTTCAGTGGAACGACAATGCCGTGATTGCGAACGGGTGGTCTGTTGCAACAGATTCGCTGAAGCAATGGTTGCTCGACAATCGCGAAGCGATGCAGGTCTGGCGTCGCGGAACGGAATGTTCCGACTCATTATTTATTTCGCCTCGTAAAATGAGCTTGTCTGAAACCGTGCCAGTCGCACAAGAGTTGCGATCGTTCGCTCGAATGGCGCAGCTTGACGCCGTTCGGCTGGAATCGGAGGACCGTCTGCTCGAAGCGGCGGAACTTTATCTGGCGATCTTGCGCAGCAGTGATCTGGTACGTCGTCACGGTGGCATCATTCAAAATCTGATTGGCGTCGGGACTAATTCCACGGCAATTGGACCACTTATGAAATTGTCCGAAGACTCGCGATTGAGTGCCGAGGAACTACGCTCGGTAATGAAACAGGTCAGGGCGATGAATCAACATGTTGAACCGCCGTCGACCGCATGGAAAATCGAATATCTGTCCGCAATCCGTTCATTATCTCAGACGGGATGGTGCAAAGAGACGGGGCTCACCGAAAAGTACGAGAAATTCGAACCGTATGCCTCAACGGGAATGGAGGCCTTTCTATGGATCACGGGTGAGCCGGAGGTTGCCCGCCGGGCGGTCACTCATGTCCTGATAAACCACTTGCGCGAAGTTGATAAACCGCTCGCTCAACGCAGCCCAAGGGCAGAAACGCAGACAGTTGGCCTGTTCATTCCACGGGGAGAAGTTTCATCTCAATCGCTTCCACCTGCCGCGATCGAACGAGCGGTTCAGCGGTCGATTGTCGCAAAACATGTCATCGTGCCGTTTATACAGTATGACAACACGATCACTCGTGATCGAGCTCGCAGAGTCGGTCTGGAACTGGTTCTCGTCGCACAGATCTATTTTCGCGAACACGGCGAATTCCCCTCAGAGATATCCGATCTGATACCAGACTACGTAGATTCATGGCCTGCTGATCCGCTGCAATCGACCGCAGAAGGTCTGATGCAATACGAAAGGGAATCAACCACGTCGGCTCGGATTTTCAGCACCGGAGGTTTCGATGAAACACTACAATCGCGAACACCAACACCAAACGAACGGGTGGTGCCGTGAAATTGCCGGAACAAGAAATTCAGGTGAGACAGCCGGCACAGCCGATTCATGCGCGTCGCACGACGGGTTCAGAATAGGGAAACCCTTAGCGTGTTGACCGAGGCGCGTTAGCCCGCGGACTCATTTGGCGTTGCGCGGTTTGTGATCATCACGGGTTGAGAAGAGAAAATATTCGAGGGCTGACGCCGCCCGGCTCACCAAGACTCTCTTTACTAGCGAAACCATCCCGTTGAAAAGTCATTTCTGTTGTGCCGCGAGCCGTTTTTTAACCGGTTCCCGATAGGGGCGTTTAAACGTTTTGTAACCATCCAGACGTTCCTGGGCGGCTGTGGCTTCTCGTGATTTGGGGTCCGTACAAAGGTCTTTGGATCGCTGTTGCCATTTCACGGCGTTCGGAAAATCACTGGCTTCTGCATAGGCGGCCCCCAGTGTGTCAACGATCCACCAGTTCCCGTAACCCGTCAATTCACACGCTTTCGTGGCGTATTCAATCGCCTGTTGGCCGTTGCGGAAGCGATCCTCGGGGCAAGTCGCTCTCAGCCAGGCAATTTGATTCCAGGTTTGGAAGTCGGAACCGTCTAATCGCAAACTTGTTTCAAGGTCCGTGATCGCTTTTTCAAACTCACCTACTTCACACCAGCAGATTCCTCGATTGAGATAGGATAAAGCACTCAATGGATTGGCACTGATTGCCTGATCAAAGTCGGCCATCGCTTCTTTCAGTTCGCCTCGCTCTTTCCAGGCGTTGCCTCGATGCAGATAAAGGTCTGGAATCGAAGGGTCGAGCTTGATCGCATCGTTGATGTCGTCGAACCCCAGACTCCATTCTTTATTCTTGATCCGGTTTTCACCGCGCACGGCATAAGCCAGTCCATTTTTGGGATCAAGCGAGATCGCTTTTGTGGTATTCTCAATCGCGTATTTGAAGTTGTTACCTGAGTTTGTCATTCCCCAGGCTTGGCCGCGATAGCAGTACGCCTCCGAATTCATGGAATCAAACTTGATGGCTTCGTTGAAATCTTTGATCGCCTTGTTCGGAGTCTTTTTCTTGATCCAGACCCGACCGCGGAGACAATAAGCTTCGACGTGACGAGGGGTCAGGAGGATTGCCTGGTCCAAATCCACCATCGCCCGGTCAAACTCGTTTCGTTTCAAGAAGATCTCACCCCTTCCGATGAGAGCTCTTACATTATTCGAGTCAAGCTGAATGGCTTCGGTGTAGTCCTTGAACGCTGCGACAAAGTCTCCCTTCATGTTGAAGATGTCGCCTCGATCACCAAAGACTGACGCGTCTTTGGGATCGATCTGAAGGGACTGGTTGAAATCACTCAGGGCCTTGTCGACTTCTTGTTTCTTTTGCCATGCGCGACCCCGAGCCGCAAATGCCGACGCGTTGCGGGCATCCAACCGGATTGCTTCACTATAATCGCTGATCGCCGTATCGAAATCACCGTTTTCCCGGCAGACCTCGCCGTGAAGAAACCATGCCGAAGCTCGCGTCGGTTCAGATCGGATTTGCTCGGCGTAAAACTCCAAAGCTTCATCGACGAGCATCACATCGCTCTTGAGGACCGTGCCGTTCTCCAGCCAAAAACGATCATCGATGACCCTGACGACAACCGCTGGAAACGGAATCCTCGTGACGCTCTCAGTCTCATCCACGTGTTTCACTTCGGCATTCGGTTTCAGGAAAACTCGTTTGCCGACCCACGGATCTGCGGTCACAAGCAGGCTGGTGTCGTTGGTCGAATCGTCCCAGTTGCCTGGCGCAGGATTCGAATTCGCTACAGCGGGCTCATCGGCAGCGGTTGACTCAATCGGTTTCGAGAAATCGAGTTCATCAACGAGTGAGTCGGGTAGTTTACTCGCGACAAACTTTCGGTACGGCTTTTTGGCCTGAAACAGTCGGAGGTAGGTTTTCCCCTCCTTTTTCTGTTTGTCGTCGGTGATCAGCTCGATCGCTTTTTCACCCAAAGTGACCGCATTGTCAAAGTCGCCCAGTTCTGCGCAGGCAGCGGCGAGTGTCATGATGTAGAAACCGTTTTTCCATTTCGTGGATTCGCAGGCTTTGGTGGCGTAGTCCAGTGCTTGTTGGCCATTCCGGTACTGGTCATCGGGGCAGGTTGCCCGAAACCATGCGATCGATTTACAGGTCCGTGCGTCGTCTGGATCGAGTTTGAAAGCGGTCTCCAGGTCCGCGAGACCGGTTTCGAATTCACCTTGATCAAGCCAATCAGATCCACGGCTACTGAATGCTGCAGCATACTCGGGATTCAGCCGAATGGCTTCAGTATTATCTTGAATCGCCTTGTCGAGATTCCCTTTGTCAGACCAGACTGTTGCACGATTCATGTAAACAGACGCCTTGTTCCGGTTGATCTTGATCGCGGCATTAAAGTCTTTTAGAGCATTTTCCGTGTCGTGCATCCCACGATAAATGACCCCTCGATTTTCTAAGGCACCGGCGTGTTGAGAATTCAGCACAATTGCCGTGTTCACATCGACCAACGCCTGTTCAAATTCTTTTTGCGATGCTTTGACGACTGCTCGATTGAGATAGCCGTCAAAATTACGGGGGTTAAGGCGTATCGTTTCATTGAAATCAATCAGCGCCTTTTCCATGTCACCTTTCTTCATCCAGGCGCCGCCGCGATTCAAGTAAGCCGTGAAATTTGTCGGATCGAGCTTGATCGTTTCGGACAGATCTTCCAAACCGAGTTCCAATTCCCCTTGCCTCACTCGGATCATGCCACGGCAGTTATATGCGTCTGAAAAATAGGGATCGAGCTGAATCGCTTTGGTAACGTCGCCGAATGCGTTCTCGTCGTCCCCTCGTGAAATCCATGCTATTGCGCGAAGGGTCAGGTTTTGTGCCGAATACGGATCAAGCTCCACGGCCCGATTCCCATCCGCTAATGCGTTTTCGATTTTGCCTTGCATCAGCCACATCGCCGCACGGCGACCATAGCTATTTGCCGATTGAGGATTCAGTCGGATGGACTGGTCATGATCCTTTTCGGCCTGACTAAAATCCTGCCTGACGGCCCAATTGAAACCACGCATGGAGAAAGACTCGGCATTCTTCGCATCGAGTTGTATGGCCTTATTGCAATCGAAGAGTCCCTTTTTCGTTTCCGCTGATTTCGTCAATACAACACTTCGACGCTGGAGTGCAAATACATCGTTCGGATCGAGACGGATCGCTTCATCAAGGTCTTTTAATGCCTGTTGCGGCTCTCCCTTTTTATCCAAGACCTGGCTACGACCGATGAACCCATTCGGATTCAAGGGATCAAGGCGGATTGCTTGATCAAAATCGTGTATGGCTTTGTCGAGTTCATGCATCAGGCTCCAAACCGAGCCGCGAGCGATGTAGTTCCGGGCATCCTGAGGGTCGAGCCGGATTGCTTCGTGACAATCTTCAATCGCTTCAGGAAGCTGACGATTTTCCGAAAATACGATGGAACGACGTCGTCGAAGCGAGGATTTCTCGGGTGATTGACGAATGAGGTCCGTGAAATAGTTTGACGCGTTGGAAGCCTTGATGAGATCCGAGGCACGGACCCAGCCGCGTCCCAGCCAGACGAGATGGCCTTGCTGATCCTCTACAATCGCCGGTTCGCGAATTAACTCGGTATCAATCACAACATCGTCATCGTTCTTTGCATCCGCACCGGATTTGAAAAACACCTTATCACCGAGTGCAAAATCGTTTGCCACAGAAATAATCGGCGAAAGGACTGTCACCGCCAGTAGAAGTATAAGTCGCATAAGGATCATCCATTTGCGGCGACAGGAATTTGAGCAAAGAGACGTGTACGAGCTGGATCTTTGGAAAGCGCCTGTTAACAAAACGCGAAAAAACAGGCAATGTCAGATTGGTTTCGTGTTGGACTGCGGCGTGTGTCCAGGTCCAGAATGTTACGAAGAGGACCGCCCGCCACTGAGCTTGTCTCGTCGTGACGTCGTTTGGAAACCAACATTCGTCTGACCTCGCCAAATTCGCTCCCACTAGGACAAGCCAATGTGGAAAGCACGACAGGGCGTCGGGGGACTGCTCGGTGTCGGGTTTCCAAATTTGCTTCCACCTGGTCGAGCCATTACGGAAAGCAGGTCACTACGGGGTCAAAGGGGCTGTATGCGGGTGCGAGTCGATCTCGAGTTCCGGAAGTGCCACTTTTGTTGAGTCCTTAGAGAAAACGACTGGAATCACTTCTTTGGAGACTGCGGCGTCATAGACCAGTCCCAGATATTTATGGGCCGGGGATGAGATTCGCAAAATCCCTCGAAACACGCTTAGCCTGAGATGTTCTGCGAGCGACAAATCACTCCCAGCGATAATTTCTTCTTCACCAACTTCGACAATCCAGCGATCGGCCGAGATTTCAATGGCATGCGCCAGTTTCAACTCGCGCAAGGCATCACGAACAGACGGCTGCTCCAGGTAGCCGTAGGTGGCAACGACCGACGCAATATGGTGTCCAATCGGAATCACTTCGTAACGTGATGCCAGATTCGCATAGGGCCGGGAAATCTGCTTGACGTGCATGAAAACGACGTATGAGGGAAGTACACCGTATTTCTTGAGAAAGACTCGCAGTACGACCGGTACATAGTCTTCTTGCGAACGTATCGGCCGGGAACAGAGGAACACTGCGGCGCGATCGCTTTCGACGATGCGACGGCGTCCCTGGACAAGTTGTCTGGCTAAGGGCAGGTTCTCCTGGATGGCAATCTGCATATCGTCGAGCATATCTCGCAGCGCGATCAACCAGTCCATTTTCTTCCCTTCGCGGACGCCGAAGTGATAGAACGCCGAACTGATCTGCGTGCGGCCCCATTGCCAGGTGAGCATGATGATCGTCAGCATCAATGCAATGAGAACGGGGAAGTAGCCGCCGTTGGTGAACTTCAGCAAGTTACTTGCGAAAAACAAAAGGTCGATTGCGATTAGCGGTGCGCAAATCACGATGGCTAACCAGACCGGCCAGCGCCAACGATAATGGGCCACGTAGCCGAACATCAGCGTGGTGATCCCCATTGTCGCGGTCACAGCAATACCGTATGCGGCGGCCAGATTTCCGGCATTTCGAAACAAGAGTGTCACCGCGACACAACCGGCGAACATCAGCCAGTTGATCGCTGGCAAATAGACCTGGCCTTCAGCTTCATGGCTTGTGTATTTTACGTCGAAGCGAGGCATGAAACCCAAAACAATCGCTTGCTTGGTAATGGAAAACAGTCCGGTGATTAATGCCTGGGACGCAATGAAGGCGGCAATTGCCGAGATAAACAGGTCGATCATTAAGATGCCAAAGTCGATCGCTTCGACTCCGACTCTTGGGGTCAGAGCATAAAACGTGTTGGCGCGGGGGGGAATCCCGTTCTCGAGCATGAATGCGACCTGTCCCGCGTAGTTCAGCAAGAGACAAGGCATGACGAATGTCAGCCAGGCAAGCATAACGGGACGCCGACCGGACAACTCAGCTGGCAGGCTCACACTTTCGGATTGATGCTCGTGACTTGAGATGGCAAAGTGGCCGATGTCGGCAAACTTCGCCTCGCCTCCTGTAATCGCGAGGACAACGACACCGAGAATGACAAACGCGCCGGCGCTGGGGAAACTCATTAAAAAATGGAGCCCGAGAAGTGGATTCACCGCTTCAAATACTTCAACGTGTTTGAAAATCCAGGGGAGGCCTTTAATCGCGATCCAGGGAAACCAGATGAGAAGCATAAACCAGCCAAACAATCCACCAATCTGGCTTGTGCCGCGCCACTGCGCTTTGAACATCACGAACAGGCAGCAGAGCGTGATGATGATCGCAGGAAGTTCTCCGAGTGGTTCAAATGCACCAAGCATACTGATGGGTGGAGTGATAATTCCATCGGCGGCCAGTAATCCCGCGGCGGCGACCACGAGGTAACCTAGCAGTGTGACGCCAGCGATCTTACCTGTGTACCCCAGCAGCAGACTCCAGAGTGCGAATGTTCCTCCTTCTCCCCGATCATCCGCTCGCATTACGAGCAGATCGTATTTGACGGTGAGAAAAATCAAGGCCCAGAAGATCAGGCTGAGGGCACCGAGCAGGTCATTGCGAGCGAGCAGGTCGGCGCCGCCTTGCTGAATCAGCGTAGTAAGATCTTCTTCTGGCAGGTGGTGGTTTTTGAGGCGAATCGTTTCGCGAGTGATTTCCATCACAGTGTAAAGGACTGAAGTCCCGATATCGCCATAAACGGTCCCGGTCGCCTCGCGGATTCGCACCCACATGCTGTGGGAGTGGGCTTGATCGGTGTGTGCGGCGCTTGCGACTTCCTTGCTGGGCTCAGACGAAGTCTCTGGCAGATCACTATTGTGGTTGCTCATGAAGGATGTGGAATCCCGCCTGGTTATTGAAGTTAAGTTGGCACCGGATGGTTTTCAGGTGGCTAAAATGGATGTTCTGAGCGCATGCGGATTGTACTGACGCCGAGTGACTCTGAATATCGAAGCGAGAAGAGAATGCATCATGAACGAAGCGGCTCTATGATTTCGGGGCTATCGTAGTCAGCCTTGTTTGCGTTCGGAACCGTTAACGGAAAAGCTCTGTTTGCGGTGACTGGAAAACTTCGTTTTCCGGTGAATGGACTCGGCACGCAAGGGAGTCAGTTATGGGCGATCCACTGAATTCCGCGATCATCGGTTGAGGAAGGAAAAACGGGGGCGTCGCACACTTTCCAAGTCGGCGTTTGCCTGGTCAACGGAAGCAGTGCGTGCTATTGGACCGTAGGGGACGCGGCACTTTCGTTATCGAGAGCGTTTCTGGTTTCAGATGATTTGTACTCTGACTTGATTCTGCTGCGACCGAAGTTTGTCTTCAGGCCGCCAATTCGCTGCAGCAATCGAAGTCAGCGAATTGACGAGCATGCTGCATCCACATGAAGAAAATCATTTTCATGAGCGCCTTCCAAACGTTAAGAAAGCCTCTCGACTTTTCTATTGACTGGCGATAATTTTTTTTGTAATTTTATGTAGAAAGATGTGGTGAGTGTGAAGAGGTATTCAAGGGTCGAGCCGAAGCCGCCAGAAAGTTGGTTTGAAAGTCGTGAGTGGAAAAATCAAGAAGGATCGAGGGGCGGTGAGGCGCCGAGCGAGTCGTAAGTCGTGAGCCTCCACAAGCGGTTCGCCAGGAGCTTCCGCTCCATGAACCCGAGGAACTTTGGTGACACTTACAATTTCAAGTTCCTCAAGAGTGAAAAGGACAAAGAATCTGCGGGTTGAAACCGCCTGGCTCGCCTCGAAGGAGTGACGCAAGGTGAACGGGATCGAACTCCGGTGAAGTCGGGCGAAGTCGGGTGAACTTTGTTACGACGGAAAAATGGAAAGTAGCTTTGAAAACCCTATGAAATACGAGGAATGGTCGAAGTCGCTCGAACTTGATCGAACTGTGACACCAAATTTGTCTGCTGCCGGATTGTCGTGGAACGGAAGAGAAGATTTTTGAACAGAAGGTTAAGGAAGGTAGCGAAGTGAAGAAACTCAGAGGAGATCTTCCGTCGGTTATACGTGCGGGATTGGGAGGTCACAGTCACAATCAGGCAAGATTCTTGAATTGACATAATGCGGCTCGGGATTGAATCTCGCCCTCCCGATAACAAAACTCGCGGGGCGGTCGTTTTTGAAGACTCGACGGCACCCTTCAAAACGAGAATCGGTTACTGCTTCTTTCGGCCGAGACCATCCGAAGTGATTCTCACGGACACCATAGTTGCCCAAACGCCGCCAATGTTGCCCATCCATAGCCGCCTGAACCTTTCAACGACGGAATTGCCGAAAAGGGATCGTAAACCATCAATGTTGCCCAGGCATTTGCATAGTTGCCCATCCGTAGTTGCCTGAACTTTCCAACAACGGAATTGCCGAAACGGGGCCGTGAACCATCAATGTTGCCCAGACATTTGCATAGTTGCCCATCCATAGTTGCCTGAACTTTCCAACAACGGAATTGCCGAAACGGGATCGTAAACCATCAATGTTGCCCGGGCATTTGCATAGTTGCCCATCGAAAGTTGCCTGAACCTTCCAATGACTGAATTGCCGAAAAGGGATCGTGAACCATCAATGTTGCCCAGGCATTTGCATAGTTGCCCATCCGTAGTTGCCTGAACTTTCCAACAACGGAATTGCCGAAAGGGACCGTGAACCATCAATGTTGCCCAAGCATTTGCATAGTTGCCTGAACCTTCCTACGACAGAATTGCCGAAAAGGGGCCGTAAACCATCAATGTTGTCCAAGCATTGGCATAGTTGCCCAACCATAGTTGCCTAAGCCTTCCGACGACTGAAATACCCAAAAAGGAGGGTAAAACATCAATGTTGCCCAAAAACACCCATAGTTGCCTAACCGTGGAAGTGTGGATGCCGCCGATGGCTACGACTCAAATTGCCTGTAAAATCGAAGAGAGCTGGCGAAAGAAGACGCACGCCGGTGACACACAACGCGACATTTAACTGTTACCGATTGTTACGATACCCATGTGGACACACCGTTTATTATGTTGGCTGGCGTGTTCGCTGTTTCAATATACTCTGAGAGTGGATTTTTCGATGCCTTACATACTTGCCCTGGACGAAGGGACGACGAGTTGTCGAGCGGTGATCTTTGATGAGACCGGTGCTGTGTGCGGGATCGCTCAACAGGAGTTCCAACAGCACTATCCTCAACCGGGGTGGGTTGAGCATGACGCGGATGAAATCTGGGCGGCTCAACTTCGTGTGGCGCGAGAGTTGATTGAGAAAACTGGTCTTCATAGTCGCGACGTGGCGGTTGTTGGAATAACGAACCAGCGTGAAACAACGGTTGTCTGGGATCGGGATTCGGGCCGGCCGATCTGTCACACCATAGTGTGGCAGGATCGACGAACGGCGACTGTGTGCGATCGATTGCGAAAAGAGGGTGGCGAATCAGTCGTCCGTGAACGAACGGGGCTGGTGCTCGATCCCTACTTTTCCGCGACCAAAATTGCCTGGATACTCGACAATGTTTCCGGAGCCAGAAGTCGGGCGGAAGCGGGACGGCTTGCATTTGGTACAATCGACAGTTGGCTGATCTGGAATCTGACGAATGGAGCGACGCATGTGACCGATGTGACCAACGCGTCGCGGACATTGCTGTTTAATATTCACACTCGGCAGTGGGATGACGAACTTTTGCGGCTGTTTAATGTCCCTCGCAGTTTGTTACCCGACGTTTGCGAATCGAGTTGCCTGTGCGCAACGGTTTCGGCGAAAGTGTTTGGTTCAGAAATTCCGATCGCAGGGATTGCCGGGGACCAGCAGGCGGCACTCTTCGGTCAACTTTGTATGAAGCGTGGGGAGACGAAAACGACGTACGGGACCGGCTGCTTCATGTTGCAGCACACGGGGGAGACTCCGGTCACTTCGCAAAATCGACTGATCACGACGATCGCTGCCGCACCGATGGGTCAGATTGCTTATGCTCTGGAAGGGAGCGTCTTCATTGGTGGTGCCGTGGTGCAGTGGTTGCGTGATGGACTGGGGGCGATCAAGGCGTCGGCCGACGTTCAGGAACTGGCAAGTTCAGTTCCGGACAGCGGTGGCGTAACGTTTGTTCCCGCTTTCGCGGGGTTAGGAGCGCCGTACTGGGATGCGAACGCTCGGGGGATGATCATCGGGTTGACGCGCGGAACGACGGTTGCTCATATCGCTCGAGCGGCGGTGGAATCGATTGCTCATCAGGTGGCCGATCTGGTGTCGGCGATGCATCTGGATTCCGATGCTCCACTCACCGAAATGCGAGTTGATGGCGGGGCGACTCGTGATGATCTGATGATGCAGTTTCAAGCGGACTTGTTGCAGGTGCCACTGATCCGTCCGGCGGTGACGGAAGTGACTTCTCGCGGTGCCGCATACCTGGCTGGTCTGGCGGTTGGTGTTTGGACAGGGGTTGCTCAGTTGAAAGGACTCGAACAAATCGACCGGCGATTCGAGCCGCAACTTTCTTCAGCACTCGTTGCCAGGTCGCGCGCGCGATGGCAGCGAGCGATCAGTCGGTGTCGGGATTGGGAACGTGAGGATCAGCCATGAAACGGGAGGAAATGATCAAGCGGGGTCTTGATCAACGCAAAGTGTGGGACATGGTCATTGTGGGTGGCGGAGCGACCGGTGTTGGCGTCGCCGTTGATGCCGCTTCCCGCGGGTACGATGTCCTGCTTCTGGAGCAGCATGATTTTGGCAAAGGGACCTCCAGTCGCAGTACGAAGCTCGTTCACGGCGGAGTGCGTTATCTGGAACAGGGAAATATTTCGCTGGTGATGGAGGCTTTGAAGGAACGCGGGCTTTTGCGAAAAAACGCTCCACACCTGGTGCATGACCTGGCGTTCGTTGTCCCGAGTTATACGTGGTGGGAATCGCCGTTTTATGGATTTGGACTGAAGGTCTACAACATGCTTTCGGGTCGATACCGATTTGGCCCGACCAGCCGACTTTCGAGGGAGGAGATTCTGAAGCGACTTCCAAACATCAAAACGGAAGGACTCAAAGGGGGCGTCGTCTACTACGATGGGCAATTTGACGATACTCGATTGCTGATTAATCTGGTTGCGACGGCGGCAGAACAGGGGGCCGTTCTGCTGAATTACGTCGAGGTGACAGAACTACGCCGCGATAATGATGGATTCGTTTGTGGTGTCATCGCTCGTGACCGGGAAGTTTCTCAGGAGTATGACATCGACGCGAAAGTTGTGATCAACGCGACGGGTGCATTTTGTGACGGTATCCGACGAATGGCTGATCCTGTCGCGGCGAAACTGATCGCGCCCAGTCAGGGGATTCATCTAGTGTTTGATCGATCGTTTCTTCCCAGCGATACGGCGATTATGGTCCCGCACACACCTGATGGGCGAGTCATGTTCGCGATTCCCTGGCACAATCATACTCTGGTCGGCACCACGGACGTCGCAATAACTGAGACACCGATCGAACCGCTCGCGACTGACGACGAGATTAATTTTATCCTGGAAACAGCCGGTCGTTATCTTGAGAGGCCCCCAAGGCGTTTGGATATCCTGAGTGTGTTTGCCGGGATTCGGCCGTTGGTTCGAGCGGGCGATGGAAAAAACACGGCGTCTTTGTCACGAGACCACACGATCCACATTGACTCTTCAGGATTATTGACGATCGCCGGCGGAAAATGGACGACATATCGGAATATGGCCGAGGACTGTGTGGATCACGCTGTGACCCTTGCCGAGTTGGATGAACGCCCCTGTGTTACCAAGAGCCTGGCTATTCATGGCTCTGATTCGGTTGCGAATTCCGCGGCTAATCTGCCTCACGAAATGGCAATTTACGGATCGGACGCCCGTAAAATTCGAGAGATTTCGAAAAATGAATCTGAACTTGCGAACAGGCTGAATAACGCACTGCCTTATACTGGTGCCGAAGTCATATTCGCAGTCCGATACGAGATGGCTCGAACGGTTGAAGATGTCCTCGCCCGAAGAACGCGAGCACTCTTTTTAAACGCGCGAGCCGCCATTGAAATGGCGCCGACAGTGGCGAGGCTAGTTGCGAGAGAGCTTTCACGGGACGAAGCGTGGCAACGCGAGCAGACACTGGATTTTCAACGGTTGGCGAGTGGGTATCTCGTCAGGTCAAATTAGAGTACGTGTTCTCGTTTTCGCAATCGAGGATCGGATTGTTGTGTTTCGCTGCAAAAACTCTAAGTAAAGGAAAAAATCATATGATTGTCGCCAAGTCCGGACGGAGTTGACCCTCGTGGATGCTGTTTTGGTTCAATTTTTATTCACCAACTTTTCACTATGGCTTCCTGATTACTTCATATTAACGTGCTAACTTTCCCGCACGTGAATTAAGCCTGCAACAGACGGAATGACATTTGCCCTATCATTTGGAATCTATGACTCAATCGCGTTTACCCAAGTTCGACGTCTATATCGACACTCTTCTGAATCACATCCAGGCTAGAACGTTCGGTCGGCTTCACGATCTGAATATTAGTCAGCTTTCTGATGGTCGCGTTCAGGTCTCTGCAGTCGCTCATTCTCGCTTCGTAGGACAACTGGCCGAATGGGCTGTGTTTGAGCGAATGGCACCTGAAGACGTCGATCTTTCCATTTCTGTTCGTCTTTCGACTCCTCATCTTTACCACGGCCAGCGCGCATAAGTAGGTAAACAGGGTAGTCTGGCGCGAACGGTCTCGAACTGATATATGTTAGTGATGGCGAAGCCGCAATTGCGCGCTTGACGGAACATCGCGCGGCGATTTCGCCGCCCCGTATCGAGAC
>CAIOKO010000163.1 GCA_903858935.1 uncultured Schlesneria sp.
ACCCTGCTGAAACGCCATCCGGCAATAGACAGCCTCCGGGGAAAGATGCTACGCTGCATGATGAATCCAGACTTCCTCACCGAAGTACTGACAAATCAACAACTTTGATATGCGCTGGCCGTGCCCCACAGATCGCCCGAGTGATGCTCTTTTCGTTAGCACCGTGCCGAAACTCCACAAGCATCGATTGCGTTCTCATCACTCCGTGCCTCTGCGGCTCTGTGAGAAACCACTTCTTTGGGAGAACATGATAACCATATCCCTTCCGTCTCTTTCCCCTGAAGGGGGAACGGATATCAGCCCAGGGCAAGCTCGTCCGCGAGCGCCGCCCTGGGTCACGATCAAAAAAACGGATTTGCCCTGTAAGGGCAACGGAACCAGCGATACACCATTTCCGGCATCAATTGTTTGACCCGAATCGCGAACATTGCATTCCCGTGCCCCTTCAGGGCACCTGCAATTCCCTCAACCGCAACCCAGGGCGGCGCTCGAAGACTCGCTTGCCACTGGGCTGGTATCCGTATCCCCTTCGGGAAAAAGACGATGGCAACCCGGAAAAAAATCATGGGGCGATAACCTATACACGGCGGACTCCCCGCTGAACCCGATTGCGTGTCACCGATTCAATTCCGACCTCTGGGACAGAGTTGAGGAACGCTGGCATGGTTGGAAACAATTCTCGCGGAAGCTGGGAGATCCGCGAGACATCCAACTTTTCGGAGTTCGATCGGTCGAAGAAGGGGAGATCGATGCGCAAGTTTGTGGCAAAAGGTCTGTGTTCGCGTCAGACAGAATCTAACTCCAGTTTTCAATACTCAGGCCAGTGATCCGGGAAAAGTGAGCAGTGTTGTTTGTCACCAATGTTGCTTGAAGACTGACCGAATGCGCCGCGATCAGCAGGTCCATCGCCCCCATCGGTTGGCCGATCGATTCGAATCATGAAGATCAAAGTATCGGTGTCGAAGTGGTAGATCATTCCTTCCAATCTCGTTGTTCGACGGCAGGCTGAATTCGGCCAGGTTCAAAAAAGCTTTCGGAGATCTCTTCGACCTCCTCAAAGAAAGCGTCCCAAGGGTCGCGTGAAGTCACCGGGAAGCCCTCGGCGGTCCGCGTCAGATAAACCTCGTCAACAGGCAGTCGAAACTCGTCTGGCAAACAGATCGCCTGAATTGTTCCGCTTTGTTCACCTTTGCGATAGTCATGATTTCATTCCGCGATAAACGAGTTTCACCGGTTCATCGCCTCTAAACGATCTAATTCGCCTTGTGAAATGGAATCTGCGAAATGCAGCCATTCATAGTGCTTTCGTTGTGAGATAGCGTTTGGCCTCTCTGATATTCGCCTCAAACATGGTTTCAGATGACGATGGATTCAATCGCCCCTCCGACAGCATATGAGGGAGTCAATATTCCATGGCCCAAAACAACATTTCTTTGATGGATGTATCGGCTTGTTTCGTTCGTTCAAGTTGTGATTTCAAATCGGCCCGATTCTCTTTGTAGTGACTTTAGGGACACAGTGCGCCAGCAAAAGTCAGAGGTTTGGAGCGAATGCAAGTTTCGTACAAGGTAAAATTTCGCCATTCACCCAAGTCTCGAGCCATTCGTTGTACGTGCGCGGATGCACCAGCCGGAGTGAGTCACGGGCTTCGCAAGCGTTTGACGATGTCGTGGGTCGCGTTGATGATCAAGTCTTCGACACCCGGTCGCCAGGGGCCGGGGAGGTTGGTGAAATTCATGGCGCCACCTCCTTCGTAGCCACCTTCCTTGAGGACTCGTTCCGAGGGGATGTAGGCCATCACGTCGTTGCTGTAGCAGGCGACCCAGACTGGCGTCGGGCCCAGGTCTCGCTTCAGCCGCAGCGCGTAGTCGATGACGACCTCGCCCCCCAGCGTAACCATCGTCAGCTCGCCGCCAAACTGCAGGACTTGAACGGGATACGGATAGCTCTCGCGGACCTTGCCGTGCTTGTCGTGTTCGGCCAATAACGCTTCGGCTCGGCGTTTCACGAAGAGATCCTTTGAATTGCGACGAGCCATCAATTCGTCATGAGTCATCTGTTCGAACGGCAGATCGATCTCTTTGTACTCGAATTTCAACGGGCCGCGGAGCGGCTTCGGTTGCGGCAGTAGTGCGGCTTCGACGGCGGTCGCCAGTGTATTGCCGTGAGTGATCGCCCAGTCGATCTGACCACGCGGGTACGGGTTCTGGTCGCCGCCACAGCCCATCACGAACAGAGCCGTCGCCCCCGGATGAGCCTTCTCCAACTCGGTCTGCGCGAAGCCGGCGTAATCGCCGTTGAACTGCAGCAGCGCGGTCGTGGTATTGTGGCAGGCATAGCCGAACGCGATCGCCCGAAGTTTGCCATCCGGAGATTCGACACGGAGCACCGGGACGTCGTGATCGACAGGTCCATCCGGATACGGGCTGTTTTGAAAGCCCTCCTTCGTCGGCAATCGGCGATTCATGGCAACGCTGCACCGAGCGTGACTGTATGAGAGTTTCGCCGGCTTCAGGTCTTCCATCGCCAGGTCGATCACACCGATCAGCTTATCACGCAGTTCCACGAAGTACGCTTCGACACGCTGTCGTTGCTCGGGGTCGAGCGGATACATCACTGACATTTCGAGGTCGTCGCGAACGACGGGACTGCAATGCGTGTGCGAACAGTTCAGCAAAAGGCCTGCGGGATTCAGCTTGTGCCGGGTTTCGATTGCCTTGGCCACCTGTTGACGCAGTGGCCGAGGAATGCCAATCAGGTCGGTGGTGACGATAACCGCGCGCGTTCCGGCAGTGTCTTCGACCACGAGTGCCTTCGCATGCAGTTCCGAAAGGACTCCGTCAGACGGCTTGGTCCGCGAGGCATATCCGGCCATCCACATCGGCTGGCTCGGCGTAATCGAGACCGCTGCGACCCCCACTTTCCAATCCAGCGCGTCATCTGCGGCGAATGCGGGGAGTGGACCAGCAATGCACGAAATCAGAACAGCCATTGTCAGACAGGTTGATTTCATCGAGATCTCCATGCCGGGAAAAATTTACGAGCGGTGATGACTTGCACGTTCGTCGATCAGACATTTTTGTGAGCCCAATATCACTGATCAACGAACGCCATCAATGGTCAACCACGGTCGCCATAACTGACCACCCTCCGCTCAGATCCGTACGTGCAGAATTATCGCATAAGGCTCTGGCTATGGATAATCACGAGCGAACCGCTCTTCGGGAAAAGGATGGATAAAGTAGGAAAATCTTTCGCGCGTTGAACGAGGCGGGCGTTAGCCCCCCGCACACTTCGTCCGTCACGTTTCATGATGGAGTTAACCACGCAAACGTGGGAGTGGGTTACGAAAAACGATCAGCAGTCCGAATTCGCCGAATAAATAGTCCGGCTAACGCCCTCCGGCTCGCCTCGACTGTTTTTTTTCGTGTGTTTCGTGTTTTGGATTCGTCTCGTGATTGGGGTGCGGGCAAAGCTTGCGCCAGGTTCGTGGTGACTCTCTGTTAATCTCCTGGTTCCGCAGGGTCAGGAGGCCCGCGAAGAACCAGATTCGCCGACGAGCCGTTATTTCGGCGGTGACTTGAACATCATCATCCCGGCGGCAGCACCTGCGGCAGCGGCGTTTCCGCCTGATGAGCCAGTATTATCCGTTGTGCCATGAATGCTGAACGTGCTCGATGTGAATCCCGAAGAGGCTGCAGGGGACGTCGACGTGGGTGGTGTCGTCGGCGGAACTCGACCTGGTTGTGGCAGGCTGGGTGCCACACCCGGGATAAACGATGCCGGCGTTGCCTTGTTTTCACTGGGGTTCTTAGCCAAGGCTTTTGGTGGCCCAGGGGGTACGATGTTGGGATCTTCCGGGAAAGTCTGAGCGACGTTTGTAGCAATACCTGACGCTGGCGGCCGCGGGGTTGACGATCCTGACGACTTCCACCAGCTGACTCGCTGACCCGCAAAACTGGCGCCGGTATAGACTGAACCTCGTTGGAAGGGGCCGGTTCCAAGGACCCATGTGTCTCGAGCATCGGCCGTAATCGGACTGGCGCCGGATTGCCATAACGCCTGCCCCGTCGTCTGGTTGTAGGCAAAGACCGCAATCTTGGCGACACCCTTCTGAAGTGTCTTCTTCGCGAACGGAATTTCGGGAATCACCGACGGAACCCCCGTTGCCAATGCACCCGCAGGTAAGCTTGTTTGAGGGATACCGATCAACACGTCCTGACGGTTCGTTCCAATCGCCCCGGCTCGTGCTTCGACCACATACGTTGCGTCATCGCGAGCGGCCTTTAAAAAGACCCCTTCCGCGAGAAGTCGTTGTCGGATGGAACTGACAATGTACCCTTCGTCCGAAACCCCTTTCAGATACTGTGGGTCAAAGTAGACATCCTTGCCGTTCAACACGGAGAAATCCATTTCGCTGATCGACCGATCGATCGCAGCCGACAACAGGATCTGCTCGGTTCCCGTTCGCAACGTATCTGACATTCGAGTCGTGCCGCACCCGCTGACAACGAATGTCAGACAGAGAATCTGCGCGCAGGTCCAAAGGCGCGCATTGATGCGATGACCATTTGTGACGTGACAGCAGTAGCGTAGACCCAGCATGGAAATGTGCTTGCCTGAAACGACCGTTGGATTTTCTTGTGTGATGGGAGAGAAGCGAACTGTAAATTGTGAAGCCAGTTCCTCCAAGACGAATTTCGACGCGTCATGAAAGTGGGCTTGACGTGTTTGAGAAATTGACAGCAACCGGGATTCGAACGTCGTTTAACCCCGATATATCCGGTGATGACGATGGCGGCTCGCCCGGTCCGATTTGTTTATGCAAAAATCCTGGCGGTTTTGCCCAGCCGTCCAGTCTCCTGGCGAGAATCTCGCCTGATATTCTGATACGAAGTGATTATCACTTCTTTTCGCTCATTTCATCATCGTCGGCCTTCTTTTCGTCCGCGTCTTTCATGGGCTTAGATTTGGAGTCTTCTGCTTCGGGCTTCTTGTTTTCTGCCGATTTTGGTTGAACAATCTCTCCTTTGACCTTCACTTTGAATTCAGCGGGAACCACGGTTCGACCGTTAGCAGATTCCCGTCCGATGACTTCAAAACCGGTGATTCCGGCAGGAAGCAGAAAATAGAGCCCCCCTTCAGAATCTTCATAGATGCAGGGGTAAAGAGTTCTGCCAGATGCCGCAACCAGTTGATGCCCAAACCCACCGACGAGCGAGGGGATTGCGAGCGAATCTCGGAAGACAGTAATGCTTTCGGCGGGGGCCTTCTTGGCCAACACGTTTTGATAAGCCTCCATGAACTCGGTCGCAGCCCGATTGACCTCTTTGGACCGTTGATCGTCGAGCGCAGGGCCGTGTTTACGCAGATATTTCTGTATGACATCGACTCCGCTTGTTTTGACGCGGTAAAACCGCGACTGAGTCCCCGCCGCAACGGAAACCAGCACCCCTTTTTGACTTCCAGCAAGCTCGACCAGCATGCTGTTACTGTTCAGCGGCACCGGCTTTTTTTCCAGCTTTTTCAAGAGTTCTGCGACGTCGTCTGGCGAAAGCTTGAAATGGGACTTATCGATCAGTGCTGGACGTAATTCGACGTTCTCGGAGCTTCCCGCGATTAAATCGCCCTTTAAGTGTTCAGCCATTAACAATGAGGCAATGACGTATCCGACGATTCCCAGAAGCACTAATCCAACGACGCCACCAATGATCAAATAGTTGTTGTTTTGTTTCCGTTTTTTGGAACGTTTGGCAACAGGTTTGGGGGGAGGAGGCTCAATCTTAGGCAATTCACCAATTCGGGGTTTGGTTAATGCGGCGGGATCGAAAATCGCTGGCGGGGACGGGACCTCATTTCCAGGAACGGGCACAAATGCGGGTGGGGGACTCACCACCTTCGGAATAGGGATGTCGACTGATGATGGGGTCGGGGCGAGTGAGGCTGGGCTTGGAACAGGTTGTTCTTCCGCATAAGGAAGCACAAAGGGCTCTTCCTCAACGGCAGGTTTTTCCTCCCGTTTCGGCGGCGACTTCCGTGGGACCGTGATCTTCATTCCACACTTCGGGCAGCGGCCCTGACCACCCCGAGCGCTGTCCGGCACTCGAATCGTCGCACTGCAGTACTTACACGGAAACTCGATCGACATGGTAGCTTCATTAAGGTTAAAGGAACGTTGATCGCGGTGGCGGGAAGTTAATCATGCGGCCACCGATTTGAAAAGCAACCGAATCCAAATGGAAAGCAGGTTCATCTGACAGAAACACGGCTTCGGCGTCACTTACGATTGTTTTCAACGATCAGTGCGGAAGAAATGCGAAACCGACTGGAGTTTCTCAGCAATTGGTCAGAGTCGTCCAGTTGAAAAACAGGATGCTGTTCAGAATCCGTTAATGTTGTTCGTGCTTGCGTTTCAATTTGCGCCACGAAAACCGAGTGGCGGGGGTCGCGTCCGGTTCTGCCAGCCGCTAGCATGCGTGTGGTTTATTTTTCCTTCACATTTGGGAGACCGCGTCGTCATGAGCGACTCCGTGTCACAAGCCGATATCGAAGCCTCCATTGCAAAACTTGGTACAGCGTATCAATCGATCCGCGATCAAATGTCCAAAGTCATCGTTGGCCAGGACGATGTCATCGAGCAACTGCTGATCGCGCTCTTCAGCCGTGGTCACTGTTTGCTGGAAGGGGTTCCTGGACTGGCTAAAACCCTGATGATCAGCACGCTGGCTCGATGTCTGTCGATGAGCTTCGCGCGTATTCAATTTACCCCGGATTTGATGCCTGCCGACATCACCGGGACTGACGTTCTGCAAGAGAACCGCGATACTGGCAAACGAGAGTTTCGATTTATCACCGGACCTTTGTTTCACAACATGGTTCTCGCGGACGAAATCAATCGAACTCCGCCCAAGACGCAGGCCGCTTTGTTGGAAGCGATGCAGGAACGGCAAGTGACCGTCGGCCAGACGCGCCACGTTCTGGCTGATCCGTTTTTCGTGTTAGCGACACAGAACCCGATTGAGCAGGAAGGGACCTATTCGCTGCCTGAAGCGCAACAGGACCGCTTCATGTTCAAGGTCTTCGTGAAGTATCCTTCGTTCGCCGAAGAACGACAGATTGCCAAGCGAACAACATCGCTTCAGTCTGACATCATCACTCAAGTTCTCGATGCCGAAGAGATCCTGGCTTTGCAACGACTGGTGCGGCAGGTTCCTGCCAGCGATCATGTCGTTGACTATGCCTTGGCGCTGGTTCGACAGACTCGGGTTGGCGAAGCTGGTATCCCTAAGTTCGTCAGCGAACAGCTCAGTTGGGGTGCCGGTCCACGAGCGGTGCAGTTCCTGTTGTTGGGAGGAAAGGCACGAGCACTGCTGAATGGTCGAACTTATGTTTCGACTGACGATATTCAAGCTCTGGCGGCTCCCGTGTTGCGACACCGGATCGTGGTGAACTTTTCGGCTGAAAGCGAAGGGATTACTTCGGACCAAGTCATTGCGCAATTGATCAAGTCGACTCCGTCGAAAGAAGGCGAACTGACCCGTGACCCAAACCTCGCGAAGATTTTTGCCGCCTGAGGCCATTGCCCGGATCTCACGGCTCGAAATTCTGGCTCGTAACGTGGTTGAAGGCTTTTTGTCCGGCCTGCACCGAAGTCCGTACTTTGGTCAGTCGGTTGAGTTTGCCCAGCACCGCGAGTATGCACCTGGTGACGACATTCGTCGTATCGACTGGAAGGTCTGGTCCAAAACGGACAAGTACTACATCAAACAGTACGAAGAAGAAACCAATCTTCGCACGACGTTGCTTGTCGATTTGTCGGAATCGATGCAGTTTGGTTCGGGCAAGCTGACAAAATATGAATACGCCTGCCAGCTTACGGCGGCCCTTTCCTACATGTTGTTGCGTCAGCAGGACAGCGTGGGGATCACCACGTTTGATTCCGAAATCCGCTCGCGAGTTCCGGCGAGCAGCAAACAGAACCATCTGCACGCCATTCTTGCGACGCTCGAACACGATCAACCAGCAAAGAAGACCGACCTGCAGCGCATGCTGGCTCAGGTAGCGGACGAGCAGACTCGACGCGGGCTGATTGTTGTGATCTCGGATTTATTCGTGGATCGAGACGGCCTGTTCAAAGGGCTGAAGCTGTTACGAACGCGAGGTCACGACGTGATGGTCATGCACGTGATGGACGATCAGGAACTCGATTTTAATTATTCGGGGACGACCAAGTTCGAGGGGATGGAAGAGGCGGGAGATCTGATCTGTGATCCTCGCTCGTTGCGTGACGGATACGTCGCGGCCGTCACGAAGTTTGTCGAAGAATTGAATCGAAACTGCGCCCGTCAGATGATCGACTTTCAGACGATCCGTACCAGCCAGCACCTTGACGCGGCCCTTGCATACTATGTGACTCATCGCGTCGGAATGCGGAAATCGGTCAGGAATTGATTGACGTAAAAACAGGCGTCTTATGAATCACCTCAAGCTTACTGGCCTTCGCCGAAAACTGGCCTTGTTTGGCATCCTGGCGATTCAGTTCGCCGGAATTCATACAACGCTCGGGGCTGATCCGCCAGCCAAAGATTCGAAAGTTTATGAGGCATGGAAGCATTCAGGTTCGATATTTGTACTTACGACGCCTGAGGGTGCAGACCTGCCAGCGTCGGCATCGCTCGACGGTTTTCCGTTGCTCGTGCGACTGGATCGCGACAGCATTGATTTTCATCAGGCGCGGCAAAACGGCGAGGATCTTCGATTTTCGTTGCCAAGTGGCGAACCACTTTCCTATCAAATCGAGGACTGGGATCTGCCAAATCTTTTGGCGAGCGTCTGGGTACGGGTGCCGCAGATTCACGGAAATTCACGGCAAGAGATTAAGCTCCATTGGGGCCATGCGAAGGCCGAAAGCGAATCCAATGGAAAAGCGGTGTTCAACGAATCGAATGGATATGTCAGTGTCTGGCATATGAACGAAACCGACCGGGATGAAGTGGGAACGCTTTCCAGCTTCGACAACGGGTCAACCTGGGTCGAAGGAATGATTGGAATGGCCAGACATCTCCCCGGCCAGAAAGGGATTCGCGGCGGCGAAAAAATTCAAAACTATCCGTCAGGTTCAAGCTCCCATAGCTCTGAAGCCTGGTTTCGCCCGGCCAGACCGAACACCACCATTCTTGGTTGGGGAAATGAAGGGGGCGGACGTGGTAGTAAGGTCAGGATGCAATTCCGCAGCCCGCCGCATGTCCACATTGATAGCGACTTTTCTGATGTCAAAGGCGAAAGCAGGCTGCCACTTGGAGAATGGATTCATGTCGTCCATACCTATGACCGTGACGACGGCAAAATCTATATCAACGGGAAGTTGGACGGGACCGCTAAGCCAAGACTGGATATCAAACGTCCGGCGCGACTTTGGATCGGCGGTTGGTATGACAACTTTGACTTCGTCGGCGATATTGACGAGGTCCGTATTTCGCGAGTTGCCAGGTCAGCAGACTGGATCAAGCTCCAGTACGAAAATCAGAAGCTACACCAGACAGCGGTTGGGACCGTGATTCATCCTGGTACTGAGTTCTCTGTCGCTCCGGCAGAAGTCTCCGTGGCCGAAGGGGAGAGCGTCACCATTTCCGCACGTGCCGGTGGTGCGCAAAAAGTCTACTGGATCATCGATCGCGATGGCCAAGAGACCGTCGTCGGCACGGACCGGTTTTCCTACAAGCTGCATGCGGGACGCGTGACAGGCGACTCGTCGTTGGCTCTGCAATTCAAGGCGATTTATGGGGATCACGTAAAATCACAAATTGTCCCGATCACGATCAAGGAAGCGATTCCCGAGCCGCAATTCACCCTGCGTGCCCCGACAAACTGGGACGGACGTCAGTCAATCGAGGTCGTTCCCGACATCACAAACCTTGCTGAGATGAAGGCGAAGTTCGCAGCCGAACTTAAATCGGAATGGTTTGTTGATGGCGTTGCTGACATAAAACAGGTCACTGCTGATAAATTGATACTGAAACGTGCCCAGAACAGTGGTTCAATGACCGTCTCCGTTGCCATCGATAACGGAGGAAAGAAAGTTATCGGTTCCACCGTCATTTCAGTGAAAGAGCCTTCCAGAGACCTCTGGGTTGAACGAGCGCCAGCGAAAACTGAACAGCCGGAAGACAACCAGTTTTTCGCTCGCAACGACAAAAATGAAGGAACTGTCTACTACTCGGGAACACTTCCCTCTGCGGCTGATTCGGTCTTTTTGAAGGTCTACGCTGACGGGATGCTTGTTCAGACGGTGACGGGTGATGTTTCGTCCGAAAAAGTGTACTCGATATCAGCAAAGTTGAAGCCGGGTCTATTCCACTATCAGACGAAATTCGGTTCGAAATCCGGAGATCGCGAGACCGAACTTCACACGGCGCAAAACCTGATTTGTGGCGATGCTTTTCTGATCGATGGCCAATCGAATGCCGAGGCGACGGATGTCGGACCAAAAGATCCCGGGTTCACCAGCGATTGGATTCGCAGCTACGGCAGCATGGGGGGAGACCCGTCGGGTGGTCGACAGAATCGTTGGAGTAACGCTGTCGTCCGCGATCAGCGCGGCGGGAAAGCTCAGATTGGTTACTGGGGATTTAAACTGGCGGAGCAGCTTGTCGAAAGCCAAAAGCTTCCGATCTGCATTATCAATGGTGCCGTGGGCGGATCACGCATCGATCAGCATCAGCGAAACGACAAAGATCCAACCGATGTTTCAACGATCTATGGACGTTCTTTGTGGCGTATTCAGCAGGCCAAATTGACTCATGGTATTCGTGCCGTCCTATGGCACCAGGGTGAGAATGATCAGGGAGCGGATGGTCCCAGCGGCGGGTTCGGTTGGGAGACTTATCGTCAAAACTTCATCGATATGGCCGCCGACTGGAAAGAAGACTATCCGAACGTTCAACATTATTACGTGTTTCAGATCTGGCCGAAGGCGTGCGCGATGGGGATTAAGGGATCAGACAATCAGTTACGCGAAATCCAAAGAACACTTCCACGGTACTTCTCGAACTTAAGTGTCATGTCGACACTCGGCATCAAGCCTCCCGGCGGCTGCCACTTCCCGGTAGAAGGTTATGCCGAATTCGCTCGTTTGATCGACCCGCTCGTTGAACGGGATTTGTACGGGAAGAAACACGAACAACCCATCACTCCACCGAATCTGATGCGAGCGTCGTACTCGACTTCGAAACAAGATGAACTGGTGCTGGAGTTTGACAGCGACGTCATCTGGTCAGAAAAGTTAACCAGTCAATTCTCACTCGATGGCGTCGCCGGACAGATCGTTTCAGGGTCTGCGGAAAACAATCGTCTGACGTTGAAATTGAAGTCGGCCACGAAGGCCAGCAAAGTCACTTATCTCGACAGCGAGCGTTGGAATCCAGACAATCTTCTTCACGGAAAAAATGGCATCGCAGCGTTGACCTTCTGTGATGTTCCAATTGAATCAAGTCGAACGAAGCCATGACAGATCCGCACAACCACGAAACAGCGTTAAAAGTCAAATCTGTGCGTAGATCTGATCGATCAACGCATGCAGGCTGGTGGCGAGAATTGCCCTCATTTGCGATCGACGAAGTTCTTGGCGGCGTCAATTCTTCGAGGCAGCAAAAAACCTCGTCAGACCGTCGCAAAGACCTTTTCGATGCGATCACAAAACTCCGAAACGCATTGGTTCAATATCACGAATTAAGAGTGAGGCAAGGTGAATCGGCTGTCGAAATTGAGCCGAAACTTGAGGTATTTGACACGCAGGTGGCTGCGGCAGATCTCGAAGCGTTTTTTGATCATATGCTCGATCATCCCTCACATCGACTGGCTGTTTATGGAACACTGAAACCCAGCGGCTCGAATTCGGTCCAACTGTCAAGCATTGAAGGTGAATGGCTCGAGGGGACGGTTCACGGCATCGTAGAGCAACCGGGAGAATATTTAGAATTCACCTGGGATGTCTCAGAGCCTGCGGTTTCGGTCATGGTCCTTTCTGCCCCGCGATTGAGCGAGCATTTTGATCGACTTGATGATTTCGAGGGGCCCGATTACCTGCGGATTCTGGTTCCCGTTGAGATCGATGGCATGATCGAAGTCTGCAACATCTACGAAGGCAAACGACGAAAGAAGCATCATGCGTGACCGCGACCGTTGCCGGGGAACTTTGATTGGTCTGGCGATCGGCGACGCCCTGGGCGCTGCGGTCGAATTTGAACCGCCAGGTCGCTTTGCTGAGGTGACCGGCTATCGAAGTGGTGGTCCCTACGGATTAAACGCCGGGGAATGGACCGACGATACCAGCATGGCGCTGGCTTTGGCGGATAGTATTTCCCAAGTGGGCTGGGATCTGAATGATCAGGCTGATCGCTATGTCGAATGGTGGAAAGCGGGCAAGTATTCGGTGATCGGACGATGTTTCGATATCGGGATCACGACCCGAATTGCCCTCGCGAACTACATCACGACAAAAGACGCACTTCAGTCTGGTGACCCTTCAGAAAGAGCCAGCGGCAATGGTTCGATCATGCGACTGGCACCGGTACCGATCCACTTCGCGGATAAGTATCCCCATCAAATCGACGTGATTTCGCGTATGGCGGAAGAGTCCAGTTTAGCGACCCATGCCAGTGCGCAATGTCTTTCTGCCTGCCGATACCTTGCAGTCGTTCTCGCTGCGCTGATCAATGGCGAAGATCGCGAAACGGTTCTCGCTCCTGACTGGAAGCCATTGCAACAGCTCAACGAAATCAAACCATTGCATCCCTTAATTCAAGAGATTGCACGGGGAAGTTTTCGTAAGAAGCAACCTCCCACGATCAAGGGGTCGGGCTGGGTGGTCCAAAGCCTTGAAGCATCGTTATGGGCATTTCACAATGCCGAATCGTTTTCAGACGCCGTTTTGAAAGCGGTCAATCTTGGGGACGATGCGGATACAACTGGAGCGATCTGTGGCCAGCTGGCCGGGGCTTATTGGGGCGAATCCAAAATCCCTGCTCTATTGCGTACAGACTTAAAACGAATGGATTTATTGGAAACCGCTCTCTCAGGACTTCTTGATCTTCCCGCATCAATTTGAAAGTGACAAATGATTCGTTCGCTGCTCATCGTGATCATTTCGCTTGTGTCCGTCTCCTCCGTACTCATGGCACAGGCCGATCTTAAATCCAATTTGACGTCAGGGATGCTTGACCTCAAAAAGGCCATCGTCGTTGCGCCGGAAAACCTTTCTCGCCGAGAGTCAAAAGCGGTTGCGATGCTCGTTGATGAAGTTCACAAACGTACGATGATTCGTTGGGATCAACAACCCGCACTTCCGAAGTCATCAGATCAGCCAGTGATTCTAGTCGGAACTCGAGAAAAACTTCGTTCGCTGCTTCCAACGAATCAAGTCGTGTTATCCGCTGCGAGTGAAGCCGTGCGGCCCGAGGGTTATCAGATTGTCACGACCAGGGATCGATCTCTGGTTGCCGTTATCGGTAACGACGAACGGGGAGTCTTGTTTGGTGTCGGCCGATTGCTGCGTGAATTGCGCATGAATCGGGGACGAATCGAGATCCCCGCCGGATTTCAGGAAATATCGGCTCCCGAAACCGTATTGCGAGGCCATCAGTTAGGGTATCGGCAGAAGACAAATTCCTACGATGCCTGGGACATTCATCAATGGGAACAGTACTACCGAGACCTGGCCGTCTTTGGCACGAACGCCATCGAATTGATTCCTCCTCGATCAGACGATGAGGATGACAGTCCTCATTTTCCAGCTCCACCGATGGAGATGATGGTCGACATGTCTCGCGTGGCTGACGAGTATGGTCTTGATGTCTGGATCTGGTATCCAGCCATGGACAAGGATTATTCAGATCCGAAGACCGTTGAGTTTGCACTGCGCGAGTGGGAAGAAGTCTATAAGCGTTTGCCACGAATCGACGTGATTTTCGTTCCGGGTGGTGATCCTGGTCACACGCATCCGCTGACGTTGATGGCCCTGTTGGAAAAGCAGGCGACATTGCTGCGCAAGTATCATCCGAAGGCGCAGATGTGGATGTCGCCCCAAAGTTTTAACAAAGACTGGGACGACGAGTACTACAAATTCATGCAGACGGAACCGAAGTGGCTCGATGGAATTGTGTTTGGTCCTCAAGTACGCATGGGACTTTATGACGTTCGCAAGGCGATTCCCGCGAAGTATCCGATTCGCGGATACCCCGATATCACACACAGTATTAACTGCCAGCATGCGGTCCCCGAATGGGACGTGGCCTATGGGATCACCCAGGCACGCGAAGTCATTAATCCTCGTCCCCTGGGGCAGGCTGCGATATTCCGGTACTACCAGCCCGCCACGATCGGTTTCATTACCTATTCCGAAGGTTGTAACGACGACGTGAATAAGTTTGTCTGGAGCGGATTGGGATGGAACAGCAAGACCCCGATCATCGACATTCTCAGGCAATTCAGTCGGTATTTCATCGCAGATCAGTTCGCAGATGAGTTCGCTAAAGGACTACTAGGACTGGAACGGAACTGGGTTGGTCCTTTGCTGACAAACGTCGGAGTCGAAACAACTCTTCAACAGTTTCAGACGATGGAGCGAACTGGAGGGCCCAAGCTGCTGTTGAACTGGCGATTCCAGCAAGCTCTTTATCGAGCCTATTACGATGCGGGATTAAGAGATCGACTGATTGCGGAAACGGCGCAGCGATCAGAAGCGACAGACCTGCTTCGTCGAGCGAGTCGAATTGGATCGCTTGTCGCAATGACGCAGGCAGAATCTGTGCTTGATCAGGCGGAGTTGGTTCAGGTCTCGCCAGAACGTCGGAATCGAGTCAATGAACTTGCCGAGGCATTGTTTCAAAGCATTCGCATGCAATTGAACAGCAAGCTGCACGCGGGGGAATATGGTCGCGGGACATCCCAGGACACGATCGATCGTCCGTTGAACGATCGGTTCTGGCTGAAAGGTGAATTTGCCAAAGTCAGGCTGCAAGAAAAAGAAGACGAACGATTGAAGTCGTTAAATACGTTAGTGAACCGGACCGACGCAGGTCCCGGTAGTTTTTATGATGATCTGGGCGACCCGAATCGACAGCCGCATCTGGTACCGAATGTCGTTCCGTTTGCTGAGAATCCCGATTTTCGCAAGTCCGTTTTCACGAGTTTCGATTATCGAGCTGATCGCCCTCGCGAATGGTGGACGAACGTCTTGTGTCTGTATGACGGGGCACTGAAAATGCATTACGAGGGGCTCGATCCGACCGCCCGATATCGTCTCAAATTTGTCTATTCGTCCGAGCCGTTACGAAAAGTCAAAGTCAAGTTGGAGGCCGAAGGACAGACGTTACAAGATTGGACGGTTAAACCCGATGAAATGACGCCGGTGGAAATTGATGTACCACCGGCAGCAACGGCAGATGGTCTCCTCGACATTCAGTGGACAAGGGAACTCGGACTCGGTGGAAACGGACGAGGCTGCCAGGTCGCGGAAGTGTGGTTGCTAAGACAACCTTAGAGTCCAGTGAGGCTATGCAATAGAACAAAGTCGCCATCATCGCTCCGCGTGATGAGCATTGTTCAAGAACCTGCCAAATTCCAATCCGCATGGTCTCAAATCAGAAATTCAAACGGAATATTTGTCCCGATGCGTCGGCAACGTTTGAATCGTTTCCGACGCATGCTCACCACGCGGAGCGATGATGGCTACTTTGGAAGAAATCCTGAAACTTGTCTCAACGAGTCGAGTTTCAGGCCCGAAGAAGTCTGTTCCACCGGCAACAGGATTGTTCTGCTGCAATTTTTTTATTGTGACGCGTCCTCACCCATTTTCGTTAATTGAGGTTTAACGATCAATTTTGGTGCTGTATGCCCATCGGAAGTACAGCTGCAATAGTACTCATTAAACGGCTGTTCTTTCAGGCATTCGAGAAGCGAGTTTTTTTCTGAGAAATCCAACATAGTCCTCGTTTTTTCTGGCGACTTTTTCCTGTCCGAAACGTTTAAGATTCAGGAATCGTCGCCGCGTCACACCTTGATGAACCAGAATATGATCTTCCGCTGGCAAGTAAGAGTTCTCAAAAACTCAATCAATGTCAGGAACATTATATACTTGGTTTCGATGGTTCTGACGACGTGATATGCTAGCCGCCTCATCATCTGCTTTCTTCCGAACAAATTTAAATCTGATTGACCTCCCGGTTGGGGATTTTTTATGGACATGACCGCGCTTGTCGATTTGATGAGCAACTTGATTTACCCCATGCAAGGCATTGCCGCCGTGTACGGGATGTTTCTGGTTGTGCTGATCTTTCGACGAATTGGTCAAAAACAGTTTCGATCACAGGCGGTCGCGGATGATTTTCTGAATCAAATCAGTGAACGCTTGCAGGAACGACAGTTCGACGACGTCGTCGCATTGTGCGATTCACCGCCGTACTGGTCAAAAGCTGTTCCTCAACTGATCTTGATTGCGATGGCCAATCGCCATTGGCCAATCAACAAGTTGCGGCAGCTTCTGAGCGAAACGTTTGAGCGTGAAGTGCTGGCTGAAATGGACTACCAGATGTCCTGGGTGAACACTGTCGTCAAGACGGCGCCGATGCTTGGCCTTCAAGGGACGGTTCTCGGGATGATTGCCGCGTTCGGCAAGATCGCGGCCAAGCAGACTGCGGGGGTCAATCCCGCATCACTGGCGAACGACATCAGCTTTGCACTGATCACGACTGCCGTCGGCTTGATGATCGCAATCCCTCTCGTCATGTGTATGGCGTCGATGCAGGTTCGAATTGGCCGATTGACAGATAGCGTTCAGCATCAGATTGGAAAATTCCTGGATCAGCTTGAACGAGCGATGGCAAAACGAAAGTGAGCAAAGTTTTGATTTCGATAAACATTGATGTTGATACTTTTTACATGACGTTGGTTTGATCGAGCGAAGTCTCGAAAACAGCCCGGGAACTTCGCTGATGGCTCGACGAGGACTTTTTTCTGATGCAGGATCGTTTGGGGGTGGCCGCAAACTGGTCGATGGTGAAATGGACATCACTCCGATGATTGACGTCACATTCCTGCTGCTGATTTTTTTCATGGTCGCATCGACGATGCAGGGAACTCCTGACGTTGATGTTCCCCCCGCTGAACATAGTGTTGGTGTTGATTCTGCAGGAGCAGCGATCGTGACGATCCTCGCCCCATTAAGCTCCGCGGAGCCCTCTCGGATTGTGCTCGGGGATGGCGAAGGCCCCGAGGCTGACCTGAGCGAAGTTCGTCGCTATGTCGAAGAGTCGGTCCGTGATGGCAAGAAACGGATCGTGCTTAAAGCGGAAGGAGATGTCACCCACGGTCTGGTTGACGATGTCGCCCAGGCGATCAAGTCTGTCGAAGGGGTTGAGATGTATATGGGAGTGGGAGATAAACCGAAGGACTGAACAAGCCAGGTAAGGAAATTCTGCAAATAAAACGTCTTGTGGAAAATGTCACGTGAGGCACTTCCACTTATTCCAATCATCCATCGAATATTCTGATTGAGTCGTCAGTTACCAAGATGCCCATCCGCTTTCGCTGTACGAATTGCCGAGGCCTGATGGCCATCTCGAGCCGTCAAGCGGGCGCCGTCGTTGATTGCCCGACGTGCGGAGCGAAAACGCTTGTTCCGCTGGAAGACTCATTTTCGCTGGAGATCGTTCCACCGCCCCGGACTCAGAACGAATTCGATCCGTCCGACCTGGATGTTTCAGAACAAAGTGTGAGCTCCGAGCCTCACCTGGAAGAGCCCTTTTCTTCAGAAAAAGCTCTTCAGAATGAAATTGCTCCCCTGGAATCACGATCTGAATCGGGAGCGGAAGAACGCGATGTTGAATCCGTTGAAGAACCGTTCGTTCCGGGCGATACCAGTGATGACGATGATGGTGGTGACGCCCCGTTAACGATACGAAGACATAATCACCTTGATGATGAAATGGATCTGACGCCGATGGTCGATGTGACCTTTCAATTGCTGATCTTTTTTATGGTTTCAGCATCGTTCAGCCTGCAGAAAAGTATTGAGGTGCCGACTCCCGATCCTGATCAGAAGGGGGCCAGCCAGCAGGTTCAGACAATCGACGACCTGCATGGCACCTCGATTATCGTGAAAATTGATGCCAGTAATACAATCTGGATCGATGACGAACCTCTCGGGGATGTGGGTCGATTGGCAGACACGTTGCGAGACAAGATGCGACGTGAACAGAAAACCGAATTGCTGGTCACTGCCGATAACCAATCTCTCCACCGGACGATCATCGCGGTCATTGATGCGGCGAATGAGGTCGGGATGCAGAAGATCCGTATGACTTCGAAGAAGAAGATGGACTGAAATGACAAAAGCTTCCCTCACACTTCGACGGTTGGACGGATCAACGGAACAGCGAGAATTATCTCGATCTCAGCCGCTGACAATCGGTCGGCAGTCATTTAACGATATCTGCATTTCCGAACCCGATGTGGCTCCAATGCACTGTCGTGTCAGTTGGAATAAAACGGGGTTCGAAGTTACCGCTGCCACATCCGCTGGAGTTGAAGTCAATTCCGGTTCCGTAGCTCATATGATGCTGAATTCGGGTGACATGATTCGAGTCGGCAGCGTCGATTTGATCTTCGAAGAAGTGCAGCCAGGTGCGAGGGATACGTCTTATGAATCACAGGGTTCTCGCAAGTCGGGGGGCAGAACGGAACCTGTTGAAAAACACATCGACAAATCTGCGAAAGATCTCCCGTTGTATGAGGGAAAGATCCAGACTGAGTCGCAGGCCGAGTTAGAAGCATTGCAGGCAGCGGAGGAAGACTTCTTTGCCGATGCCGCGCCGCTTCCTGGAAAATCGCCGAAGCAAAAGCCAGCCGATGCTGGTCTGATCGGACGACCTGTCCGACCAGGCGAACAAGAGATTTTGAAATCTCCGCTCGTTCTCGGGCTCGCAGGTGGTGGACTGGTTCTTTTGCTGGTCACGGGAATTTTCTGGTTTTTGATTTCACGTGAGACATCGAACAGGCTGTATGACCGTGCGGTTGCAGAAATGAATGACGGCCAGTTCACGCAATCGATTACGACGTTCGAACGTTTCATTGCCCAGTATCCCAACCATGGGTTGCGTCGGCAGGCGGATCGCGGATTAGCGAAGGCTCATGTCCAGAAAGAGATTTCGGGTGCCTCTCCCACGTGGAAGCGCGGATTGGAAAGGCTGAACGAGCTGATTAAAGCCCATCGAAACGAGTCTGATTTTTCGGCGTTACACTCAACCCTTTTTCAATACGCCGAACAGATTTCGATGGGGGCTGCAAAGTCAGCAGAAGCGAATCGCGATGCAGATCTGCTTATTGTTTCGAAGGATGCTCAAGATTTGCTGGAACGATATTCGGACCCTTCGGCACCTCCGGCCGGGACGATCGGACGGATTAATGAGCAACGACGAAAAGCGACGAATGCCATCGAAAAGCAGAAAACATTCGACCTCGCCATGAAGACAGTCGACTCGGCTATTGCTGACAAGAAGCCGATGGCGGCATTGTCAGAACGTGAACGGCTGGTGAAAAGTTTTCCTGAATTCATCACGTCCAAACGAGTCAAAGAGGCGTTGCAGAAATCGCTTGATCTGGAGCGATCAGTGGTGGCGACCGACGAGAGCGAACATCCGGCAGAAGTGAATGACGAGGCGCCGCGGACGAACGAACCGATTCTCGGCATTATGTATTCGCGGTCGCGAACCGAGGATAACTCGCAAGGGCAGGTGGTATTTGTGACGGCGAAAGATTCGTGTTATGCCGTTGATCCGGCCACGGGTGAGCTCGTCTGGAAACGAGTGATTGGCGCTCGTTCCCCCTTTTTTCCGATCAAAATAACTGGCTCGCAATCTTCCGTACTGATGTTTGACACACGCGACAATTCCCTATTGGCATGTCAATTATCCAAGGGAAAATTGATCTGGCGGCAGCGGCTGAATGCGCGTGCCATTGGAAAGCCGTTGATACACGAAGGACAAATCTATCTTCCACTCGAAGGAAACTCGTTAGTCCGAATCGATTTGGACACCGGACGACAGTCTGCCATCGTGAAGTTTTCTCAGAATCTCGCGACAAGTCCGGTCCTTTCCCGAGACGGAAACTACCTGCTGGTCCCTGGCGAGATGGCAATGATTTACGCACTCACGTTACGAACGACTGCAACAATCCCAGCATTATCTGCGGTGGCGACCACATTTACTGACCACGCGGCAGGATCGATTTCTGCTTCCCCCTTAGTCATGGGGGACCTTCTTCTACTTTGTGAAAACGACCTCGCGGACAGTGCCCGGCTGCGCTTATGGAATGCGAAAAAACCGGCAGAATCGCTGATTGAATTGCCGTCGACACGAATCGTTGGAATCGGACAGGTTCACGACACACCTGTCCTTCGCGGGAATCAACTGGTCGTTCCTTCGTCGGGCGAACAGTTTGCCGCCTTTGTCGTCACCGACGAGCCTGGACATGAAGGGATCGCTCCCAATGGCCAGTACAAGGCAAACCAGTCCACGAAAGCAAACACGATTGCAGGACCGTTATTTGTGGCTGTCGGGCCTGATAATCAATTCTGGTCCGCGGGTTCCGCCTTTCGAAGGTTCGAGATCAACAGTAACACCATTCGAATGGACTCGGTTTCAACGGCGCCCGGCATCGCTTCGCAGCCGCTACAGCTTGTAGGAGAACAATTCTGCGTCGGTCGAAAGGCGATCTACAGCGACGCTGTGACATTTTCCGCGATCGAACGGGAAAAGTTGACGAGTCCCTGGCGCATTATTGTCGGTGATGCTCCCTTAGAGATGGTTTCATCTCGTGACGGAGGTGTCATCTGGATTGGCGAAAGTGGTACTGTCTACTCGCTGGGAAAGAATCGTCTGATACAAAGCGGCTTTGAATTGAAAGCGGGAACCGATCTGGAACTTCCGCAGAACGTGACAAATCGAATTCGTGCAAGTGCGCTGCCCGATCAACGACTCGTCGTAGTCGCAGCTGGTGAGACCATCATTGCTTACCTGATCAACCAGGTGGGTCAACTGACAGACAAATTCAAATTGAACGAAATCCCCGAAACAGATCCTTTGATGTTGGACGAAGGCCTGGTATTCCCATTGCCATCGCGACTGAAAATGGTTCCACTCGCGGCGGTAAAGAAGTCGGTCCAGGATTTAATGCTTCCCGTTGGAGAAAAGCAGGAACATCGCTGGGCACATCTGATTCGTATCGACGGAAAGGAATTGATTGCCTGTGATGGAGGCGGCCGGCTGTCGCGCATCCAGTATCGTGCAGGAGATGTCCCGCATCTTGCGGAGGTTGCCGACCTGCAACTCGGCCAACCAGTGGATGTCAAACCGATTTTGCAGGGCGAGTTTCTCTTCGTTGCTGATGCAAGTGGTGTGATCCGTCAATTGAATATTCGTTCTTTTGATACAGACGGCCAGACGAGTTTAACTGCGCCGATCAAAAACATCTGGCCGGTGGGTGCGAATCTGCTTGTCCAGGCGGGAGATGGAAAGTTACATTGTCTCGCTGAAGGCAAAACGTTGATGGAACAATGGTCGTTCGACTTGTTGAAACTCGATCCCGTTGGCCCTGTCGTACTCAAAGACGATCAAGTCTGGCTAGCCTGCCAAAATGGAACGGTCATAGTCTTGAATCGTGAGTCCGGCGTTGAAGTGCGTCGCATTGCCGTGCCACAGTCGTTATCAATCGGACTGCGGCAGATTCAAGAGACGCTGTTTGCCGTGGCATCCGATGGAACGCTTTATCGACTTGAGTAAACCCGTCGGTAAGAAGCGCGTGTTGTCGAACATGATTTTGGTAAGCTGCGGGGTCTTGAGCTGATTCCGAGTACTCAGGCGAATCTTTTTTGGTAAGGCCGGGAACTTTCGCAACTTTGAAGCGTCGAAAGTGTGTGTGATTGTTGTGGACAAGATTCGTCGCGCGTTTCGCGCCTCGTCATCGTGATCCGCATCTGTCTGACCTTCTGTTTCAAGGGGCTGCCATGAAACGTTCGCTCGCTCTCGTGATGGGGCTTTTCGTCGGACTGACAAACTCTCTGGCCATAGCCCAAGGGGTGCTAATATTCACCAGCCATCCCGCTCCGTTACCGCGACCGGCGTGGCATTCGCATCCGTTACCGACAGCGTCTGTGCCTGCTTCTTCCTACAAAATTAAGGAATTGAGCGTTCAGGCGCGTGTGGTCGATCAAGTAGCCCGGGTACAGGTTTCTCAGTCATTCGTGAACACGGGCAACTCTCCGATCGAAGTTCAATTCCTGTTTCCGCTTCCTTATGACGGAGCCATCGACAAGCTGACGTTACTGGTTGATGGAAAAGAGTTTCCCGGAAAATTGATGCCCGCGAAAGAGGCTCGATCTGTCTACGAGTCGATTGTCCGATCGAACAAAGATCCAGCACTGCTGGAATGGATTGGGACGGGACTGTTTCAGACGAACGTCTTTCCCGTACCCCCCGGTGCCGAGCGAAAAGTGACGTTAAACTACAATCAGTTGCTTCGAAAAGATCGCGGGTTGACTGATTTTCTCTTTCCGCTCAGTACCGCAAAATACACATCGCACGCGGTCGAAAAAATTGATATTCGGATTGCGATTGAATCGGGAATCGACATCAAGAACGTTTATTCGCCGACACACACGGTCGACATCAAGCGACCCGACGCGAATCACGCGGTTGTCACCTATTCACGAGAAAACGAAGTTCCCACGACTGATTTCCGACTGCTTTTCGACGTCGATAAAGGCCAGGTCGGTGCCAGTGTCATCAGTTACCGGCCCTCGGCGAACGAAGACGGATTCTTTCTTTTGCTGGCGAGTCCACAGGTGAAATCTGCGGATGTCGAACGTCCGAAGAAGACCGTCATTTTTGTCGTGGATCGATCGGGAAGTATGAGTGGCAAGAAGTTTGAGCAGGCTCGAGCGGCACTCAAGTTTGTTCTCAACAATTTGCGAGAAGGGGATCTGTTCAATGTCGTCGCTTATGACGGAAACGTCGAATCGTTTCGGCCGGAGCTTGAAAAGTACAACGACGAAACTCGAAAAGCCGCAATCGGTTTTGTCGAAGGAATTTATCCTGGTGGTGGCACGAATATTCATGGATCGCTTACTGCCGCTCTGGGGCAATTGAAAGACAATAGCCGACCAAACTACATCCTGTTCCTGACGGATGGCCTGCCGACAATTGGTGTGACGAACGAAGGACAAATCTGCCAGGCCGCAAAGGACGCAAACAAAGTCCACGCACGCCTCCTTTCGTTCGGGGTTGGGTACGACGTGAATTCGCGACTTCTCGACAGAATTTCGCGAGACGGAAATGGTCTTTCCGAGTATGTTCGACCCGATGAAGACATCGAAGCTCATGTCAGTTCCGTCTACAACAACATCAGCTCTCCGGTGCTGACTGATGTCGCGATGAATTTCGAGATGGACGGGATCAAAGTCGAGGAGGGTATGCCGGTTAATCGAGTCTACCCCAAGGCGAATTTTGACTTGTTTGAAGGGCAACAGCTGGTTGTTGTTGGTCGGTATAAGAAGCCCGGTGCAGCAAAAGTTGTCATCAAAGGTCGAGTCGGTGATCAGGAACAGAAATTCGACTTCCCGGCTAACCTGATCGAAAAAAGCGGCGACGAGAGCTATGCCTTCGTCGAAAAATTATGGGCCTTCCGCCGGATTGGAGAAATCATTGACCAAATTGATCTTGTGGGCAAAAACGACGAGCTTGTTAAAGAGCTGGTAGAACTGTCGACAAAACATGGAATCCTGACCCCGTATACATCGTTCCTTGCTGACGAAACCATGCGGCCGCTGTTGTCGAATACGGAAGGACTACGTCGAGCAAACAACAATCTGTCGATACTTGACCAATCTTCAGGCATGAGCGGCGTTGCTCAGCGTGCGGCAAAGGGGAAATTCCAATACACAGAGAATGTGGCAGGACCGGTCGCAGGCGCTTTGCCGGGTCAATCAGGTATCGGCGGTGGTCTGCCGACTTCCGGCAGAACGGGAGGAGGGCTTGGAGGGATGATGGGCGGAGCAAAAAGACTAAACGGCATCTCTGCCGCGAGTCCTCGGCCTGCTGCTGTCAATTCGCTCCACGATATCGAAACGGATTCCAGCTTGCCGATCGATAACGTTCGCCAATACGGCAATCAAGCGGTTTACGCACGAAACCAACCAGGAAAGAAAGAGCAAATTCTCGTGACACCAGAGACCGCCGAACTCGATCTGGAAAAAGATAAAGCCAGGATTGAAACGATCGAGCGCTATGGTGAAGCCTATTTCGCACTCGTCAAAGCCAATTCCGCCACTGAAAATCAGATCCTCAGCCAGCAGCGCGATGGTGAGCAATTGCTGATCAAGCTTCGTGGTAAGAACTATCTGGTGAAATAACTCTTTTGTTGCAACATCATAAGATCACTGCTTGGTCGAAGACGCCAAGCAGCGGCGCAGGATTTTTTCAAGTTACTGTTTGCCCAATGAAAACTCGTTAATGGCTTTTGAGACTCAGCGTTAACGAGTTCTATTTCTACGATACCAAAGTCGAATAATTCGCAGCGCCTGTTTCACTCGGTTCAGGTATTGTCTGCAGGTGGCTTTGATCGCAATCAGTCTGGCTCGAATGAGCTGATACAGCGGCAATTCATGAAGTGCTGCGTGGACTCGATCACTGATCGCAATTAGCCAGTCATGAAGCCGACGGAACCAGGCAATGGACATCAATTGCGGTTTGCAGATGACGAACATCCGTGCTTCGACTGCTGTCCCAAGCACTTTCGCCGCGATGATCACTGCCAGGCTTGCGAACCAATGTCCCTGAGACATCCAGTAAACGGCAAGAAGCTTGAACGGAAGCAGAATCGTGAGTGGCAACAAAAAAACGATGATCGTTGCGTAGGGAGGCAGCCGCCGAATCAATGCCTCGATCCGCTGTACCCATGTGAGCAACGCGATTTTCGCAGTCAGCCACTTAAGGCCGTCCCACAACGTCTCCTCGATCCAGATTACGAGGGACGCAATCAGGATCAAAGGAGCTGTCAGCCAGCGTTTCCACCGCCGCGATTTTTGCGTCACAGGATCTCGGTTCGCAGCTTCGTTAATAACGCTGCGGCCGTTCCAATATCTCGCCGCTGACGCTCACGATCGTGTGCAATTTCACGCTCGATCGTCAGAGGTCCAGTATAGCCGACCGCTTTGAGAGTCCTCAAATAGGTTTCCATCCCAACGTCACCTTCGCCCAGAGCGACTTCCGATCCCCATTCTTTACCGCGAACGGGTTCAACAGCCCACTTTGCGTCTTTACAGTGAACGCTACGAACGAGATGGCCCACTTTCTTTAAAGCTTCGATGGGATTGCCAGTCCCATACAGAATCATGTTGGCGGGATCGAAGTTGATGAACAGGTTCGGCCGATCGACGTCGTGAATGAATTCCAGTAGATGCTCGGCAGTTTCCTGGCCTGTTTCCAGGTGCATCTTCTGGCCATTTTTGGCAATGTGGTCGAGCAAGTCGCGAGTTGTTTCGATCAACCCTCGATAGCTGGAGCCAGCTCGATCACTGGGGACGAATCCGATGTGCATCCCAACGGTGTCGCATCCGAGCAGTTTCGTGAAGTCCGAAATCTGTTTCATTTCTTCAGCTCGCGCCGCTCGCGTTGCTTCGGGAACCAGCCCGACAGTGCGAGCTGTGGTTTCGATGTCAGCGTAGCTTTCACCATCGAACCCACCGAATACGCAGGTGACTGTGATGCCGGCAGCGTGACACTGGGCGAGAAATTTTTCAGCCGCGGCTTTCGTTCTCGTTCCTGCATGAGGCGAATGCACTTGAACCGTCGGAATCCCTAATTCTTTGGCAACATCCAGGTGAACGCCTAATCCGGCATCAACGCTCGCGAAGACTCCAATGGGCCATGTTGACATGATCTTGTCCCTTGAGGGTGGAAAATCGGTGAACCGTCGCCGATGATACGCCCCGACTGTTGGAACGGCTAGTGAATTGCCAATCTTCTCTATCAGGGTGCTAGTTCACGACTGTCGTCGGTCACACAGTGCACTTTGGCAGGCCGAAATTCTTTTTCGAATCGATTTCCATATGAACCGCTTTTTCCTGTTCGCAGTTCTGATCGGACTGATCGGCTGTGATGGATCAACACCGAAACCGGCTGATGCTCCAAAAGCTCCGCCACAAGAATTGATCGATAAGGATCGTATCAAAGTCGTGCCCGGCCCGTCCGACCCTGATGCCTCTCAGGAATTCAGCACGACAGAAAGTGGATTGAAGTATCGTATTCTTCGTCGATCGGAGGGGAAAAAGCCAACTGCAGAAGACAGCGTACGTGTTCACTATCGTGGAACGTTCGACGACGGAAAGTTCTTTGACACGACCTACGGAAAAACCGGTTCAGCGGTTGAATTTCCATTGAGTAAAGTTGTGAAAGGCTGGTCTGAAGGACTGCAGTTAATCGGAGAAGGGGGCATGATCGAACTCGAAGTTCCCCCGGAGCTTGGTTACGGCAAGGATGGGTATTCCCCGGCGATTCCGCCAAACGCAACGCTCCACTTCCTGGTCGAATTGTTAAACGTGAAGTAGTCTGGTTTGTCGCAAAATTACCGTCTTTATTGTGAGGTCTCGATGAATCGCCGATCGATCCTGGTTGCGAGTCTGCTGTGCATGCTCGCCTTCTTTTCAGAAAGAACGCCCATGAATGCTGCCGACAGAAATGCCCTTGAACCTGGTCCTGCGGACAAGGATGCACCAAAAGAATTCACGACCACCAAAAGTGGTCTGAAATACCGAGTCCTGCGTAAAACCGAAGGTGTCAAAGCGACCGCGAAGGATACTGTCAAAGTCCACTACAAAGGTTGGCTTGATAGTGGAAAAGTCTTTGATCAGTCGTACGGCCAGGACGGGGAGGCCATCCAGTTTCCGCTTAACGGAGTCATTGCCGGATGGACTGAAGGGATGCAATTGGTTGGTGAAGGGGGAATGATCGAACTCGAAATTCCCTACGAATTAGGCTACGGAGTTGAAGGGCACCCGCCGGTGATTCCCGGCAAGGCCAGACTCCATTTTATCGTCGAATTACTGAAGGTGATTCCCTCACCGAAGCCGATTGAACCTGGTGCGGTTGACAAGGACGCACCCGAGGAATTCACGACCACATCAAGCGGCCTTAAATATCGGATCCGTCGCAAATCAAATGGTAAAAAGCCGGTGGCAACCAGCAAGGTCGAAGTCCATTACAAAGGCTGGTTTGATAATGGCGAGATTTTCGACAGCTCGTACAGCAGAGGGAAATCGATTGGATTTCCGCTCAGTGGCGTAATCAAGGGTTGGACGGAAGGAATGCAATTGATCGGCGAAGGGGGAATGATTGAACTGGAAGTTCCCTACGATCTTGCTTACGGAGAACGGGGTCGACCCGGAATTCCGCCGAAAGCAGATTTGCACTTCCTGGTCGAATTGCTGGAAGTGAAGTAGGCCTCAATCGAATCCCGTTGAGTTTTCAGTGTTCAGCTTGTCGTTTTCATGTGAAAACGACAAGCTGAACACTGAAAACAATCAACACATCCCTGGGCCTGGATCAGTAAGTAGGCAAGCTGTTAACAGGAACAACTGCTGTATTGTAAATCGGAGCTCCTTGGATGACAGCTGGAGCTGCTGCGGTCTGCTGCGGAACGTAGGCCGACTGGGTATATCCGGCTGGCGCGAAAGCGGTCTGGCTCATGTCGCCCTGGTAAAGTTGTGCACCTTGAGGGACGTAGCCAGCGCCAGCAGGTGAGCAGCCATTGTTGCACGGAGAGCAGCCACCACCCATAGGGTAACCAGCGGTATATCCGCGGCTCATGCAGCAGCCGACCGATGACACGGCCAACATCAAACCCATAGTTACCGATGCGTACTTGTTGAACATACAGTGTTCCTTTGAACCAAATTTTCAGCAGACAGGATGTGGGGAGGGGGAGATGTGACCGGCGAACAATGCTGGTACCGGTGGGAGAACCGCCCAGCCAAAGTCTGAAGTCCGTCGGCGCGGGGCGTGATATATGCGAAGTCGGGATTTTGAGGAAATACCATTTTTCAAAAAAATGGCATTTTTTCGAGAATCTTCTCAAGAAATTTGCCGGACCGTCGTTCGAAGCTCACGGTGCCGACGTGCCGCTCAACGCGGGTGACGATTTTCCCACAGAATGGAAACTGTGGTTTTTTTAGCGATTTTGCCATGGGACGACTGAAGTGTTCAGGCAGAGATTGAGTGTGTCGCCGCACCGCGGGTTATTGAGCGATCTTAAGACTTCCCGAATGGAATGATGTCAGAATCGTAGTTCAAACATTTCTGAAATCGTGACAGAAAAAATCTAAAATCCGCTGGCGGGAGCTGGTTTCGCTTGGGCCGCGTTTTTGTCGGTTCCTACCTTTGGCGGTGTTGACGTGAAGTTGAACGATTCCAGCATCATCGGAATTCGCTCGTTGACCTTTTGAGCGTTCTCGATTCCCTCAGGCAAGACCACCACGATAACACCGATCACACTACCGAGTTTCTTTCCATAGACTTCAAAGGTGTAGTTCGTTCCATCAATGTCCTTCCCTTTGAAGCTGCAGACATCGAATGTGGACTGGATCTGATAGGCTGGAGAGACTTTAGGATGGACCTGCGTCGTCTCGTCCGAAGGGGAAATTCGAAGCTTTTCAGACAAATAGACTTTCAGATTATTTACAAACTCGCCCGCATCAGTGGCGTGCTCACCAGCCAGTTCCCAATAATTACTGAGGACATAAATGTAACCCTTACGTTCTTCAAAGACGCCACCCCCTTTCGCGACTTTAAAGACCGATTCCCAGGCGCCATGTAATTCGGGGAATGTCAAATTCAGATAGTCGGGCTGACGCGGATCGATCGCGGGTTGTTCGAACGTCCCGTCGTCCTTTTGAATCAACGCGGCGGCAGGAATGGGCGTGAATTGGCTGGGGACTCGCAAATCAATCAGATTGCTCGCAGCCGACCATTTTGGAGAAAGCGATTGCTCGATTTTATCGAGATAAGCGTAATACTTTTTCGTTTCTGCCAATCGAGCTTCGTACTCGGCAAAGCCACAACCTGCCACAAACAGAAAAAAAACCGCCGACGTGAAAACCCATGAGCGTTTCGAAAAATCGCATGGCGAACTGTTCATAGGTTTTCCTCAAGCACAATCGGTTGGGTCGTCATTCGGGCAACAGCATCAGACTTTCCGGTAGGGGTATGATTGTGGTGAAACGCCTGCAACCCGTCAATCAAACGGTTTTCTTTGATTTTCGGGCGGCTAGATTTCGACGGGAGCGCCAACCTGCAAACCCTTACGTTGTCAGTCATCTAAGTTCGCGTGCGACTGCCTGACCTGCTTTTTGGTCAAGCAGTCGCTCTTTGACTGACGGTAGGAGAAGACGCCGCCACTCAAGCTACTGTGTTACTGTGGCGCAGAATTCTCAATCCGAAGTTTGCCAGAGACTCTGTGACAATCAGCAGACCGCGTCGAGCGAGCCATCGGCGTGCTGACGGAAGGCTGGCCCCGCTTCTTTCGGAGGGCGTGAGTAAACCTTCAGGCAGATTTTATTGTCATCCACGCTGCCGGTCACCGACATGAATGATGAATTGCCTCCGTCGGCCGAGGCACCGACGTACCATTGAAACTCATCAACTTTCGTAAAGGATTCGGTCAGGCGGGACATGTCCAGTTCGAAACCGAGTAGTTGAGAATGGCCATCGTCTTTTCCCCCGACGATTTCCGTCGAACCCAGGTATAGCCGTGCTTCCCAGCCGTCGTTTGTGTATTCGCATTGCGAGCCGACCCGGCCAACTCCGGTCAGCGGGGTGAAAAGCGCAGCCGTCTGGTGGATCAGGACTGTCAGCCACTCAGGGCGTCTTTGACGATCGTGTCGATCTCGCTGGCGATGTTCGAGTTGCTTCAGAAGGTGCTGTACCAGCAAATGCGAATGGGCCAAGATGGCGGACTCCGGTTGAAATGCCTATGGATCTCGGTGAAAAACATGCTGCGAGATCCATCCCGCCCGACGGCTGATGACCAGCCTGTCGCGTTTCAGGTTCGCGACCACATACATATCGGGTGAATCGTCTCGAAAGCCGAGCGGAACTCGTGAGACTTGTCGTGTCACGCCTATTCACGGTTCAATCAGGTCAATCAAGCACCGTTTGCAGGCGTTCCGCATCTGTCGGAGCATGTGGATTGAACCGATTCTGCATTCAAAACAACCAGTAGCATCTTGCAGGCGTGTAAGGCTTACAATCTTTTGGTGGACATTTCGCCGTACACTTGACGCAATGACGACTGGTTTGAAAATTTATAACCATTTGGCGGAAAGGAGCTTGCGGCACAAAATTAACTTCGGCAAGAGCTGCCGAAGCGAAATTGGTGCATCAGTTGCTTTCCGTACGAATACCCTTCGCCAAATGGCATGATGCCATTTCTACGACAAATTCATTTCAATCAGAATTCGGAATCAGCATGGACGCTTTCTTCCGTGGTTTTCTATTAGTCGGCGCATTGGCGTCACTAGGGGCTGGATTTCGTACGCCCAACTTCGTTGTTGAAGCCCCCACTGCTGAGTTTGCAAAACAGGTGGGTGAGGCGGCGGAAATTTACCGCAAGGAACTGGCCATCGAATGGACCGGACAACCACTGCCAGGGAACTGGAAGCAACCTTGTCCCATTTCAGTCAAAGTGGGAAACATCGGTGCTGGCGGTGCAACGACCTTCAATTTTCAAGCAGGGGAGGTCTATGGTTGGAGGATGGAAATTCAGGGGACTGAGCAACGGATTCTCGATTCGGTGCTTCCACACGAGATCAACCACACGATTTTCGCCAGCCATTTCCGTCGTCCGCTGCCACGCTGGGCAGATGAAGGGGCCGCATCGTTGATTGAACATGATTCTGAACGGAATCGTTTGCGGGACATCCATAGCAAAGTCATGGGAACACGACGCAAAATCCCGCTGAAAGCATTGCTGGATATCAAAAACTATCCGCAGGACAAACAGGATGTTTTGACACTCTATGCCGAAGGACATTCGCTCGCCGACTTTCTGATCCAGAACAGCAGCAAGCCTCAGTATCTGCGATTAATGGCACTGGCCTATGATCGAGGCTGGGAACCTGCTTTGAAAAGTCTTTATGGTTACAAAAGCATTGACGCTCTGGAAAAAGAATGGGATCAATGGGTCATGGCGGGTAGTGCAAAACTGAATATTCCGGCCGGATCTCAAGTTGCGACCCGAGATCAAAATCCATCCTACTCGCCAATCATCCGTGGCCAGTCTACGGATGACGCACCCAAGTTGGGTGAACCTAAGCCGATCAAGGCTAGAGGGACCGCTGTCGAACGTGAGCCAATAGACGTAGCCGACGCATCAGTACCTCCCCCACGTCGCAGTCGAAATGGTTTGGAGGAACCGTTGTTGACATTGGAATCAGTCTCGAGTGGTGCGGCCAAGATACCGCAGATGCCGTCAGGCCGTTTCGAAGATCGTGACCAATAACACGAACGGCGATTCCTCTTCGCTCTAATGCGTCCCGCGTTGAAACGCAGTTTGGAGGGACATCACTTCGAACTCCTGCCAAAAATCGAAAATAAGACTCCTCAAATCGTATATAAACGTCGGGGAATTGGCAGCATCGGCAACGTAAGGCCCTTCGTTACGAAATAACGGTGTCCTCAACTGCTCCTGACGCGACTCTGACGACGATGTTTTCTAGGATTCAGGCTTTGAAAGTGTTCCCCTCGATCGCTCTAAGCAGCAGGCCGAAGTGGGAGCCGTAATCGGAATTTCGCCGGCCGCCTGATCCAATGGCCTTCAATTGGCCCTGAAAAATCACGAAGAGGCATTGTCTTTATAAGACTGGCGAAGAATCTCGGTTGTCACGAGCGTTTTCTGGAAAACAGAAAAACCCCAAGAAACATGGTGTTTCTCAGGGTTTTCCTGAAAAGGCTCCGGTCGGAGTCGAACCGACGATGACGGATTTGCAATCCGTTGCCTTAGCCACTTGGCCACGGAGCCAGCGAGTGTATGTATCGACGAATCAACGCGATGAGTTGAGCTTTCTTCCCCTGTTATCCGAAAAGTCTGCGTAAATTTCATAATCGGCACAATCGGCAACTGGAATGTAGCGACGCAGGTTCGGACAGTCAATCGCCTGAGCGATCTCATCTGAGCCCTGGGACTGGCGAATCCAGCCATCAAGCGCGATAATCGGGTTTGCGAATTATACGCTCTTGGATGGAAACAACATGACCCAAAAACGTGCTCTAGTCCTGCCAGGCTGTCTTGCCTGGCTACCGGTTTTGATTGTCACGCTTTCGTCGCTGGTCGCGGCGGAGGAAGGGGTGAATTTCAATCGGGATATTCGGCCCATCCTTTCGGATAAATGCTTCGCCTGTCACGGTCTCGACAAGCTTGCTCGCAAAGCCGATCTGCGCCTTGATCGACGGGAATCTGCAGTCGAGACCAAAGCGATCGTGCCCGGCGAACCGGAAATGAGTGCCGTCATCGAGCGGATTTTTTCTACCGATGACGAAACTGTCATGCCTCCGAAGAAGTCGAACAAACCGCTGACCGATGATCAGAAAGCTTTGATTCGTCGCTGGATCGCTGAAGGAGCCGAATATCATCCTCACTGGTCCCTGATTCCCGTCCCAAAACAGGTTGACGTACCAAAACTGAATGAAAAGGCTAGCTGGGTCAGAAATCCGATTGATGCGTTCGTCATGTCTCGTCTGCAGCAAGAGGGATTGCAGCCGGCGGCTGAGGCGTCTCGGGAGACGTGGTTGCGCCGCGCGAGTTTCGATCTGACCGGGCTTCCCCCGTCGCTGGCTGATCTCGACAAGTTTCTACATGACACCTCGCCCAACGCCTATGAGCAGGCTATCGATCGATTGCTGGAATTACCTGCCTACGGAGAACGAATGACGAATGAGTGGCTTGACGTCGCTCGGTATGCAGATACGTTCGGTTATCAAGCGGATCGGGAGACTCATCTTTGGCCATGGCGCGATTGGGTCATCCGCGCTTTCAACAGTAACCTTTCTTACGATCAATTCATTACCTGGCAGACAGCAGGTGACCTCATTCCTGATGCAACTCGTGACCAGCGATTGGCGACGGCGTTTAACCGCTTGCATCGCCAAACGAACGAAGGGGGAAGTATCGAAGAAGAGTTTCGTCAGTCGTATATTGCCGATCGTGTCGTTACAAACGGGACAGCGTTCCTGGGGCTGACCATGGAATGTGCTCGCTGCCATGATCATAAATACGACCCGATTGCGCAGGCCGACTTCTACAAATTGGCGGCATTCTTTTCGAACATTGATGAACATGGCCTCTATTCCCACTTCACCGAGACCGCCCCAACACCGACGCTGCTTCTTTACGAAGGTGATCAAAAAACTCGCCATGAAGAACTGCTGGCCAAAATCAGATTGAGCGAATCAAATCTGGCGCGGATTCGAGAAGAAGCTCAACAGCGCTTCGCCATGCATCCGTTATCAATGCTGGAAATCAGCGACGTCAAGTCGTTGTCGAAAGTACTCAATCGCAACACATCAGCCACCCCTGCAAAAGAAGCGAATGCTCCGGCATTGCCGGCCAATACGGCGTTCGTACCCAAGCTTCGTTTTACATTCGACGACGCCAAACCGAATGGTGAGAACAAACTGGTGCCGGGAATCGCCGGCCAGGCGATGGAATTCAGTGGCGACGACCCTTTCGGGTGCCCTGGTTCAGGCAAGTACGGCCGGATGTCTCCGTTTTCAATTTCGCTCTGGTTAAAACCCGCCGAACACAAGCCGCGTGTCGCCGTACTGCATCAGTGCGTCGCGGCAGAAGATGCTGCATTCCGAGGATATTCGCTGATCCTCGATAACGGCCACCCTCAATTTTCACTGATCCATTTCTGGCCAGGAAATGCGATCCAGATCCAGGCGCGACGACAAATTCCACTTAATGAGTGGACTCACATTGCGATCGTCTACGATGGCAGCAGTCATGCAGCGGGACTGAGGCTCTATGTCAACGGCAACTCTGCCGATGTGAACGTGGTTAAAGATAAGCTAACTCGCGACATAAGGTATCGGCCTGAATGGGGCGATTCGAATTCTGGTGGAGTCGAGATGTCGCTGGGAGCCCGCTTCCGAGACGTCGGTTTTCGTCACGGCACGATTGACGAACTCGCTGTTTATGATCATGAAATTTCTCCTTTGGAAGTGATCAAGCTCAGCCGCGAATTTCGCGCCCCGGGCGCGCCCGCTGGCGAAACAACAATCCAACTCAGCAACGCGGCGCGCTTCGAGCATTACCTGCTCAGTGACGACGAGCCATATCAGACCGCGAGCAAAGAATTGCAGGTTCTCCGCAGTCAGGAGAACGAACTCGTGACACTCGTCAAGCAGATCATGACGATGCAGGAAATGCCTGAGCCGCGTCCGACGCACGTTCTCAAACGAGGTGCTTATGATTCACTCGGTGACTTGGTCACCGCGGACACTCCTGCCAGCATTCTGCCGTTTCCGGAAGAATATCCTCGAAACCGCCTGGGCCTGGCCAGGTGGATGACCGACGACCGTAACCCGTTGACCAGCCGCGTTGCCGTTAATCGATTATGGAGCCTCTTTTTTGGCCGCGGTCTGGTGGCATCAGTTGAAGACTTCGGAGGGCAGGGACAAACTCCGTCGAATCCAGAGTTGCTCGACTGGCTGGCGCGCGACTTCATGGATCACGGTTGGAACGTCAAACAGTTCTGTAAACAGGTCGTCTTGTCAGCGACTTACCGTCAATCGTCACGACCTTCAGATCTGAAGCTTTATCACGAAGATCCAGAGAACCGGCTACTGGGGCGAGGTCCTCGATATCGACTCTCTGCTGAACAACTACGCGACAACGCGATTGCGGTCAGTGGTTTGCTGGTACCGAAAATCGGGGGGCCGAGCGTGATGCCGTACCAGCCTGCCGGGCTGTGGGAAGAGGCTGGAACCGGAAAAACATATACTCAATCCAAGGGTGAGGGACTTTACCGTCGAAGTCTTTACACATTCTGGCGTCGAACTTCTCCTCCACCCAGTATGCGAACCTTTGACGCAACCAGTCGCGAAGTCTGCACTGCAAGACGCGAAAGAACGGCAACTCCACTTCAATCACTGGTACTACTCAACGACCCGCAATTTATTGAGGCGTCGCGTGTCCTGGCTGAAAAACTGATCAGACAACCTGATTCAGACCTCGAATCCCGAATCCGTCAGGCCTTCCGAATGCTGACAAGTCGATCGCCATCCCCAAAAGAAATCGAAATCCTGAATCGGCTCTACCATGATCAGAAAACCTATTTCAGTTCGGTTCCCGACGAAGCCAAACAGTTTATTTCCATTGGTGAGACTCTGCGCGACGAACACATCGACGCAACCGACCACGCTGCTTTGACAGTCGTTATCAACAACCTCCTCAACTTCTCTGAATCCTTCACCAAAAATTGATTGTGCGTGGCATGCGTGCGTTCAAGATAGGTGCATCGTTCTCGCGTTGTTTTTAATTGTTTCGTAAAAGTATCGGACTTACTTCAGACACGGATTGTTGTGTCGTAACGTTGCTTGGTTGTTGGGATTTAATTATTCGCCAGGGGTGAATGAAGGGATTTTCGATCGCGATGAAATCAACAAAGTCGCACAGGATTCAGTTAAAAGGTCCCTGGGACTTTGACTGGAAATCTTCCGTTATCCACGGAATAGCGCCGACGACTCAATCAGGAACGGTCACCATGCCGCGCGATTGGCAATCGATATTTGGTGATCGATCGGGGACGGCGGAATTTCGGCGAAAATTCCATCGCCCGACGAACGTGGAATCACACGAAACCGTGGTCTTGGTCTTTACGGGAATTCGCGGTCAGTTTGAAGTCTGGTTGAATCGTGATCTGCTTGTTGAGTTCATCAGTATCGGAGACACGGTTGAGTTCGACGTGACTTCGCGACTGAAGGAGTTTAACGAACTTAGCGTCGAGATCACGTTTGATCCACAATCCGAGAAAGACGTTTTTGGTGGGCTTTACGGCGCCGTTGCCTTAGACATTCGGTGGGACGAGACTTAACAGTTTATTCCGACCCAAAATTGGCGTCTGTAATCAACCTTCAACGGCCCGGATGACTTTTTCGTTGCTTTCGCTGTGACATAAGGACCGCGAAGCAAGACTGTTCGGTCGATTCAATCGGAAATCCCGATTCACGATGTTGTCTCTAAGTGCCTGAAAGAAATTTTTGCTTGAAATGCAACGCGGGGTAAAAAAACGCGCCTCACAATCATTGGTAAATCGACTACAATAAGAGGTGATTCTTTTTATACCGTTGAATCTGTTGTGCAGAACTCGCCTCGACCTCCTTTGAGCATCCGTATGTCATCCCGCCGTCATCAAGCCCGTGAAGTTGTCTTGCAAATGCTGTTTCAAAAAGATCTGAATCCTGACGTTTCCGCAGATATGATTCGTGAACAAATGCAGGAAATGCTTGAGAACAATGAGCAGAATTGTCGGTTTGCCTGGAGTTTGTTTGCCGGGACGGTTGAGTCACTCAAGGCGATTGACCAGAAAATCGAGTCGGTTGCGTCGAACTGGAAACTGAGTCGGATGCCTCCAACCGATCGAAATGCCATTCGACTTGGCGCATTTGAGCTTTTGTACACCGACACGCCACACCCGGTTGTCATTGATGAAGCTTTGGAGCTTGCCAAGAGCTTCGGTTCAGCCCAGTCCGCCTCATTCGTGAACGGCATCCTGGATAAGCTGGTTCCGGAAGCCAAACGTACTGCAGTTCCCTCAAAGGTCGAACCCACCGAACCTGACACTGAATCAACGAAAGACTGACTCGATTTTCCATCGAGAATTGAGGACCATAAGCTCGTAAGTCATCCGAGCAACCGAGAGTCTCCAAAGAGTCAACGCGAAAAAGTGTTTGCAGCAAGTTTCATTTGAATTCTCCTCGAACGGTGGTCGGCAATATTTGATCCAAATAGAAATGAGCTGACTGTTTGAATCGCAGTTGACATTCAGTTGATGTAAATTTGTTCTGTGGCGACTGGCGACGGGACAACTTCAATTTATTGAAGGAAAACAGCGATGGCAGAAGATTCGGTCCAAGTTGACAATGAATCGGAAATTGATCCGGGAAATCTGGGTGAAGGGATTGGCCTCTGTTTGTCAGGGGGCGGTTTTCGAGCGATGCTCTTCCATGTCGGAGCCGTACAGCGGTTGAACGAACTTGGTTTATTGCATCAGCTGAAGCGTGTCTCCAGCGTTTCGGGTGGTTCAATAACTGCAGGAGTTCTTGGTGCTAATTGGGGAGCGTTGGGTTTTCAACTTCAAAATGACGGCCGAACAATTGCGACAAAACTCGATGAGGCATTCGTCGCACCGCTAAGAGAGTTAGCGGGAACGACAGTTGACATCTGGGCTGGTCTGGACGGACTTGCCCATCTGTTTACTTCGATCTCTGACGAGGTCGCGGCGGCCTACGATCGAGTCCTGTTCAAGGGCAAGACACTGCAGTCGTTGCCATTAGATACCGACTCAACGGAGGTCGGGGTCAAAGGTCCGCGATTCATTCTCACCTCGACGAACGTCAAGACGGGATCATTGTGGCGGTTCTCGCGGCCTTATATGGCCGACTGGAGGATTGGAAAAATCAACCACCCTACCGTGCCGCTCGCAGTTGCGGTTGCGGCATCCAGTGCATTTCCCCCTTTTCTCTCGCCGATGACGATGTCGCTGGATGATGTGGACTTCGAACCAGGAATCCCCAGCGTAGAACCGCCTCGATCATTAAGGTCGAGTGCCGTTCTGACCGATGGTGGGGTCTACGATAATCTTGGGCTGGAACCGGTCTGGAAGCGTTACAAGACAGTACTCGTCAGCGATGGAGGCAGGAAAATGGATGACGACCCCTCTCCAGCAACTGATTGGGCACGGCATTCCAGACGGTTGATTGACCTCCTGCAACACGAAGTTTCGAATTTGCGCCGCCGTCAGATCGTGGATTCTCTTGTCAAGAAGGAGCGGGAAGGCGCCTATTGGGGAATTCAAGGTGATATCGACCAATTTAAACTTGCTGACGCGTTGTTGAAAAACTCGTTTGGAGCGACCACGCGAATTGCCTACATACCGACTCGACTAGCGAAGATGACCGATCTGACACAAGAGTTGTTGATTAACTGGGGATACGCAATCTGTGATGCTGCTGTTCGGACTCATGTGAAGCCACTACCAACCGTCGCTCCTGAATGGCCGTATCCGGCTAATGCCATTACGGCTGCCAGCAAGCCTACTTAGATTATGAATCCGGGATTTGGCAATTCTTGTGCTGTATTGCCTTAGCTCAAGAGTTTTGACGATCGCAGTCGCAGTGCATTGGCGATCACTGAAACTGAGCTTAAGCTCATCGCTGCTGCTGCAATCATTGGACTGAGCGTGATCCCCCAGATCGGATACAGAATCCCGGCTGCCACCGGGATTCCGATCACATTGTAGGCGAAAGCAAAAACAAGGTTCTGGCGGATATTGACCGAGATCTGGCGACTGAGCCGCATCGCTTTGGGGATTCCCAGAAGCTCTGGCCGAACCAGGATCACACCAGCCGACTGCTTGGCAATTTCGGTTCCGGTTCCCAGTGAGATGCCGACATCAGACGCGGCTAACGCCGGGGCATCGTTGATTCCGTCGCCCGCCATTGCGACACAGTGCCCCTCCTTTTTTGACTTGTTGATAATCGAAAGCTTGTCGTCTGGTTTGAGGCCAGCGAAGGTTTCTGAATGGTTGAGTTCAAGCTGCGTGGCAATTCGGGCAGCGACGTCAGGGTGATCCCCCGTCAGCATTTGGACCCGAACATTCAGCGACTTCAGTTCCCGAATTGCCTGTGGTGCGGTCGCTCGCACAGAATCCGAGAAATTGATTTCGCCGACCACGCGGCCGTCGACGGAAACTGCGGCTGACATCATCGCCATTGCGCGACCCTTCGTAGACATTGAATCGTTGTCGCTGAGTCCCACTGTCACCACTTTTCCATCAACACGACCGCTGACGCCGGTTCCCGGGGTCGTTTGGAAATCCGTCACATTTTTGCAGGTCAACTTCGTAACGCGGGCGGCATCCATGACTGCGCGGGCAAGTGGATGTTCGCTGAATTGTTCGACGGAAGCAGCAAGCAAAAGCACTTCATTTTCCGACTGCCCTTTTGCAGGCAGGACGGCGATGACGCAGGGCTGACCTTCAGTCAGCGTCCCGGTTTTATCGATGCAGAGTGTATCGACGCGACCAAGCTGTTCCAATGATTCAGCGTCACGGAACAAAATTCCCTCGCGCGCTCCTCGTCCCATCCCGACGGTAATGGCCATCGGAGTCGCCAGTCCGAGTGCACAAGGACATGCGATAATTAAAACCGCAACTGCGTTCGTCAGCGCGTGATTCCAGCGGGGGGGCGGCCCCATCGTCAGCCAGCAGAAAAATGCTGCCACCGCGATGAAGACAACGACCGGTACAAACCAGCTGGCCACTTGATCGGCCAGACGCTGGGCAGGTGCGCGACTTCGTTGAGCCTTGGACACCAGGTCAACGATCTGGGAAAGCATCGTCAATCGACCGACCCGCCTGGCTTGCATCAGAAACGATCCAGTCTGATTCACGGTTCCGCCGATGACCGTGTCTCCCGGCCGCTTCGATACCGGCATTGATTCACCGGTCAACATGGCTTCATCAATCGTCGTCAGAATTGGTTTCACGACACCAGTTGAATCTAACGTTGAATCGAGATTGCTTTTAGCACTCTGACCATCGGCAGACACTCTTTCACTCGTCTGGAATGACTCGCCGAGAACGATTCCATCGACGGGAACACGCTCGCCTGGACGTACTCGCAAGACATCCTCTACGACAATTTCTGCCAAAGGAACGTCGGTTTCAATTCCGTGGCGAATACGGTGTGCCGTCGTCGGCACGAGTTCTATCAGTTCCCGGATCGCCTGTCCCGTTCGCCGACGTGCGGCACCTTCGAGAATTTGCCCCAAAAGAACAAGCGTTGTAATGACCGCCGCAGATTCGAAGTAGAAATCGTGATGATGTCCAGACCCCGCAATCAGCATCCACATACTGAAACCAAACGCCGCACCGACCCCTAACAGAATCAGAGTGAACATATTGAATTGGCGTGTGACCAGTGATTTGGTTCCAATCACCCAGAATGGCATGCCGCACCATCCGACGACCGGTAGCGTCAAAAGCAATTGCAGGATCGCTGAAGTTGAATGCGACAGGATTCGATCGAACGGGATTCCAACCATCGGCCCCATCGATAGGATGAACAGTGGCACGGTGCAGACTGTCGCGACGACAAGACGACGCCACAAGTCGTTTTGTCCCTCGTCCTGATCCGATGGATTGGCCGTTGTGAGATCCGGTTCCAGTGCCATTCCGCAAACGGGACAACTTGCCGGATGATCACTCTTCACTCCCGGGCACATCGGACAGAAATAGCTGGTACCGGGCGGCGGCGGTTCTGTGATGGCAGGGGACGGATTCAGAAACTTGGCACGACAATGCTCGCAGCAGAAATACCAATGCTTCCCATCCCGTTCGCACGAGATAGCCGTCTTCGGATCGACAGACATTCCACAGATTGGGTCCACTTCCAGGCCCACAGGTGGAGTGTCCTTGATGACGGTGAGTACGGGAAAATTGAACGGCGGTCGAGTGTCATTCACGATGACCAAACTTTCCGATTTGACTAAGTTCACGATGCCGCGCTGGCGACTGCGATCAGATCACTCGTGGTTAGAAACTCAAAAGGAAACTTAGCATAACTAAAGCACCAAGTCCGCTCGGATTTATCCGAAACGGAGTCGCAGATCCAAACTTAGCCGAAATCACTGAAGCATTAGCGGGATTCTGTGCGCACTTCGCCAGTTATGGACATCAATTGGCGGATGTTGGCACAATGGTTAATAGCGAACCGAAGGTTGCGGGCGAAGACAACGATCTCTAAATTCTTCAACTTTGGCCAGAATTGAATTGATTCCAACCACGGCCGATCGAAGCGGTCAACTTGACCTGCAGTCGCTGACGATTCAAAGTGTTGGCGTGTTGATCGGAAGCCCGTTGTTCATCGCGGGCAAGTTACCTTGAAGGTTCGTTTTCAGTTTTGTCGTAAACCTGTGAGGAAGGTAGCCATAATGGAGGGAACACCCGTCAAACCGTACGCCGAAGCTCGTAGTGGACTGTTGCGGACGTTAAATGTGATCGCACTACTCTATCCCGCGATGTTGGTGACGGCGTTCTATGGAACTTGGTGTTCGGCATGGCTCTCGCTTGGACATCCGCCGCGAGCATCGCTCGATGACCCGGCAGAGGCAGTCGGAGCGATCTATTGGATTAGCGAAATCGTCGTTCTTCTGATGCCGATGGGTGCTGCCGTGGCGGTTGCCAGTATGGCGGGTCGCTTTGTTTTCGGCGGCTGTTCGCTAACCACAGGGATCGCTTTTGCTGTGTTCAATGTCGCATTGTGGGTCGGCGCAATCGTTCTTCTACGCTCAGATCCGATCGGCGTTGTCTATTGGTGGTGTGACTGAAACCTGTCGGCAGCCAATCTTTTGAGCAAAGCTACGCGGTCAGAAGTCATCAAGCGATCTCGCAGTCCTGCTTTTCGGTGCCGTTCATTCAGTGCTTCGTACCTTGGAGAAAGCCGAAAAAACGGGGCCAGCCGTGTGGAGTATCACAGGCTGACCTTGTACTTTAGCGGCAAGAGATGAATCCTGTCGCACGACGGCACAATAGTGAAAGCGATGGCTACTGGAATCAAATGCATACACTCAGGGAAATTCTCGATGCCGCGAACTCATTGCCAAAGAAGGAAAAAACAACACTGCTGCAGGAGTTGCTAAACGTTCGCGCCGACCGCCCATTGCACGTTGTGCTCAAGGATTGCTCGCAAATTGCAGAAGAACGGTTCCAGCACATCTTTACCGTCACGAATTGGACAGATGAAACAGTTGTTGTTTCCTCATTGATCGACTGGCTGAAAGACGCGGACGCAGGGACTGTCGGGCATCAGGTTTTACTTTGTGCTCCGAAATCAACATTTGACTTGAAGTTGGAGTTCAGGTTCCACGAGGTCGAGATCAAGCTAAAAGGGTACATTCTCCCCAGTGACGTACCTGAAACCATCATGAGTCAGTACTAAGGCCGCTAACAATCAGTTCAACCGGCGCCGCCGACCGTGCGCCTTCTGAAAACAATGTTGGGTTTCAGAAAAGGAGATAAGTCCAATTAAACGAAACGTTTGCAGTTTGCTGCATAGCGGAATGAACGCAATTTGCAGATTGGACAAATCCGGTAAAATCACCGAAAATTCGGTCAACGCGAGGTGGGTACGCCCGCGTTACCTTGAATGTCAGGTCACATGAATACATCTCCTGTCGAACTCGGAGCCGTTTTTGAAGCGCAGGGGTCAACAGACCTTGTGCGTGTCATCGCATTCGACGAAAGCATGGTCATGTACGACGCGTGGTGGCCGCACACGGAATCCTGGGGGATGAGCACGCTGCATGGCTCGTTCAGTTACTACCGTTTGTCCCGCCTGTACTTTGAGTCTCACTTGAAGTACCTGAAGACTGAACCGTACTCGGAGCAAGAACAAAAGGTTCACAGACCAGACTTGCCCTTTGGTTTTGCGCAACGATCACAACTCTCATGGTACGAGCCATGGCACGAACTCACCCGGGCGGAGGTTCCCGGACCTGTTCTCAAAACGCCAGCCGTCTTCCTCGAACCCTTCGGCCCGCGAGACGGCAGTAAACCTGCAATCCTTGTTCATGCGGCGAACGGGGAGTCGTTCACAGAGCATGAAGTCCTGAATCTAGCGCACGCAATTCAGGCTCCGCACCTTGGGGAAGCAAGGCTTACCAGCGGCGTGGGCATCTATCGTTCTGGCATCAAGAAGCGTCTGCCTTCGTATTACATCTGGGGTTTCAGGAGTAGATACAGGAGCAAAATGGACGCAACTTCCCAGGATACGCCCTAACCCCTCGCTTAAGCGCAATCTTCGATTGAAGGAAAATACAGAATAGGAGCACTGCACATAAAAAAGTCAGTTGCGGCGTGTTCCTCAGGCAGAGCAAATAGGCCGTGACAAACATCGATTGGAAGTCTGACCCGCAGTTCCGCGAATGACCTTTGAATGGTGGCTGCGGATACGTTGCGTTTCCCTCGTTCGGTCGAGACGCTGACGTTGCCGATGTGAACCCCTTTTTCGTCAAGATGCGTTTCCCTTGAATATCACTCACGTTTATCGTTGTAATGAGTCTTCAATCCATTCTCGAGGCGATAAAGTCTTTTGCCTGCTGATCCTCCTCGGCCACCCAAACAAACTTTTGTGTTGCGAATTCCGTTAATTGGAGCACTTGATCATGACAATGACCACGCTCGCTGTTCTTGCTCAGGCATTTCCACCCAACACATCACACCCTTGAGTGATTCTCGGCGCTCTCAGCTCGTTTTCCTCAGCCTTGGCATTGCTATCGGCGGCGCTCATCTTTTTCGGAGCGTGTTACTTATTGGCGTCAAAGCGCCGCCCGGCTTTTCTGGCTGCTTATCTCGTCCTGTTACCACTTCCGGTCATCATCAGTATTTCGGGCTGGATTTCTGGAACAATCAATTCGTTAAGCGTGATCGCAGCGTCGCCAGATCTTCACCTCACCAATCAAGACATCGCTGGGGGTTTCGCGACCTCCTTGATGAGCCTTTATGCGGCAATTCTAGCGACTTCGCCGAGCTACTTTTGGCTAGCGTACGGCCTGTTATCGCGGACTTCGAATCCGCCGGCAGATTTCGGGACGAACACAACGAATGCCGCGAAATCTCCTGTAGAAACACGACAGCCTGTGACGGCCTCGGCTGGGACGTTGCCAGCGACAACGTAGGTCCGACCGAGAATGTTTACCGCATCGAGTGTTACTGCCGGTAGCCTTGGGCTGGTCTCATGAAAAGGACAAACCAGCACAAGGTAATGCTGTTGCGCCTTATGAACGGTAAAGCGACTGAAACTCGGGGTGGCACGGTCTTGGACTTCTTGAGGTTTGAATCTTGACTCATTGAGCCAAGTCTCAGGATTTCTTCCAAAGTAGCCATCATCGCTCCGAGGCCGTCATTTTTTTGCGAGGATGGCTTCAAACGGCGGTCCGAAATCTTTTTCCGTTTGCCGCGAATTTGTTTTTAGCGGCATCGGTAGTCAGATTTTGAATGACGTCTGCG
>CAIOKO010000164.1 GCA_903858935.1 uncultured Schlesneria sp.
AGATTGGCAGTGTCCATCTTGTCACGAGACACTTCGGTTAAAGATAATGTCCGAGGAAAAAGATACCGAGCGTCCCTTTCCACTGATGTCCTCGAACGAATTATCACAGGATTTAAAGCGGAATAAGACGCAATTGCCCTGTTGGTCAGCCCTGTTCGGGCTATGACGTGCCCAATCGTCCGCTAACTTGAGAATGAATATGGTTCGTATTTTTCTGCCGTTGGCGTTTCTGAGTACCGCGTCGTTACTGCTTGCCATGGTTTTGGGTTTATCCATTGATGACCCGAAGGTACGAACGGTTGCGGTTCAAGCGGGGGTGCAATACCACTTTCTGGCAGCCTTGGCGGCGCTGGTCTTTGCGACTCTTGTGCATGCAATCGTACTGACCTATTTCATGGGAACGGGCCGATGGATTGAAGAAACCTCAAATGCCTACCGCCTCGATGCCAGCATTCATAAGAAAAGTCAAAATATCAAATATCGCACAATTCCATTCATGGTCCTGTGCTTTTTCCTGCTGGTGATCACGGGAGCATTTGGTGCTGCTGCCGATCCTGCGTCACCGATGCAGGCCAAGGGTTGGTTTGGATATTCGCCAGGGGCAATTCATTCCATTGTGGCAATCACGACGATCGTGGCCAATTTGTACGTCAACTGGCTTGAGTTTCGTGCACTCGAACGCAACGGCGATCTGATCGATCAGGTTCTCTCCGATGTCCGCCGTATCCGGCTGGAAAACGGCCTGGCGGTTGAGGGCTGAAGAAGACGCGTCAGATCACCACGAAAGACACGCCGAACACGAAGGAATCAGATAGCGAAACGCTTGACGTCTCCTCCGTCGGGGGGGTGTTAATTCGGTGAACCTCGTGACACAGCCTGACACGCGATTGAAAAGGTCGCCGAAATCGGGCTTCGTGCTACGAATGCCTAGGTTCTTCGCGCCCGGCGAAGATTTCGTAGAAAAAAAGAATCCGGGGACTGACGCACCCAGTCGGCACACACGTCTTTTAATGCGCGTCGCACGAAGGGTTTAAAATAGGTGAATCGTTCGCGCGTTGAACGCGGCGAGCCATTGTGAGTTAGCACCCAGCCGGCAAAGCCGGACTGACGTACCACGGCTCGCCTCGGCTGGTGTATTTCGTCTGTCCTGTGGTTCAGATTCTTCTCGTGAATGTGTTGCAGGCCTGGCCCGCGCCGGGCTCTTCGTGTCCTTCATGGTGGCCTGATAGTTGCCGCTTTGACGGTTGTTCAGAAAATTGCGGCCGAATCGAGGGAGATTCCTGTAAGCCTGAAGTATCGTTCAACTTGACAAGCAATCGCTGGTGATTAAGTGCGCCGGTGTTATTGATTGCGCGCCGAGGTTGATCGTGCGCAAGTCGACTTGAGTGTTCATGACAAGCACCGCTGCTCCGAGGCCGCTGAAGCGGAGGCAGGTCAAGAAGAAGTCCAACGACAATTTGTTTCACGGCGTTGCTTGTTTGGGTGGCACGGGGATCACCGTTTCCAGCATTTCGTTCCAATGACGCTCTGCTGCCGCCTTATCGCCCGCTTCGATGGCTAACTGGCCCCATTCGCAAAGTATCGCCATCACGTAAGCGGTGTCAGGTTGTCGGCGCGCGGCTTCCAGAGCGCGTTCTGCCAGTTTCGTTCCTTGTCCGTGCAATGATTTTAATTTGAGACATTCACGAGCGACCAGCCAGAGTGCCATTTGTGGTTTCGCTGCCGACCGTTGCGAAATTGAAAAACTTCCCTTGGCTGGTGGCGGATCAAGTGGAACCTTTTCGACCGACTCGAGCAGTCGATTGATTTTCGCTGGTGACTGATCGATCTGGTTCTCGATCAGCGACATTTGGACTGCCAGAACTTGAACGGCAAGATCGTCAGGTTGGCTTACATGAACATCACCAAGTGCGTCTTTTGCTCTGGCGAACAGATCTGGACTTTTAGCGACTCTTGAGACCAGAGTTCCAAACGCGCTAGATAAGTGAGTCGTTTCTATATCACGAGTCTCGACCAACAACAGCAGGTCAATCGGCTCTCTGGGAGCATTAGTTGGTGTCATCGCCGAGGCCGGTTGATCATCAGGCGTGCGATAGGATTGTCCCGCCAGCAGTTCCAGTAACATTGCTGGCTTCAATTCCTTGAGCGACGTTTGAAAGCTGGTTTCGATCTTTTTCTTCAGTCGATCGACTGATTGGGTCCCTGCGGAACCGGCGAATACTTTCGCTGCTTTAAAAAAGTCTTCGGACCGCGCGAGCTGTTCGTTGGTGATGCGAATCGCAGCCAGAGGAAAGCCCATCTCCGTATGACCGACGTTCTACAACGGAGCTTCGCCAAAACCAAGTCGTATACAGATTATCCTTGACTCAAAAACCGCTTCGCATATTTCGTCTTTTTTCGAAAAGACACCAGAAAGTGGCAACTTCTGCCGGACGAAGGGTGTGCCTCCGAATTCCTTGATCGCAGGTTGATCTCCGACGCCTCGAAAACCGTGCGGTGTCGCGCCGTAACATGCCTTTGCGGCAGGGGGTTGCGCCGAGCCCACTTGGTAGGAGGATTTCGAGTGCCAATCTCATTTCGCGTTGCTCCCGATCGAGGCGTCGAGTAGAAAGCGACCGCCCGCAGGTCGGCGTGCGGAATGAGGCGGAAACTCGTGAACAGAATATGTTCGGCTGGTAAGCGAAGCCTGATTGTTCTCGTCCCTTCAGAACGGTGAGAATCCGAATGCGAAAACTTATGAACCCAATATTCGGCAGTCGCGATTATCGTGGTTGTGACCGCGCGGTTCAGTTAACTCGCTCCGGTGAAAAGGCGAGGATGTTGCTCCGATCTTCGATCACGTGTTTTTTGCTCGGTCTTTTTTCGACAGCATTCGTCCACGGTCAAACGCTGAACGTGGGAAGCTCAACCGACCTGAGCAACGCCATTCAGACGATCGACAATAATCCTGGTACCAACTACACGTTGAATGTGATCAACGGGTTTACGATGAGCCAGTCGGTTTTGGATTTCAAATCCAATTCGACCATCATATTGTCGGGGAACTCGAATACGATTGATGCAGCAAACCTTTACCAGCCGCTGGTCATCGATAGCGGTACGGTGACATTACAAAACCTGAATCTTGTGAATACGGGGCAGCCTGTCACCGTTAACAACGGGGGAACGCTGATTGATACGACTGGCAGCCTTCAAGGGCCTGTTGTCAATAACTACCTGGTGGAATTCAATAATCTCACCGGTGCGACGTACGTCGGTAACATGTCCGGAAACGGAGGTGTTATTGTCAATGGCGCGGGTCCAGTGACATTTTCCGGTACCAACAGCTATTTGGGCGGAACGTTGGTCTCAAAAGGCAGCACGCTGGTTGGAACGACAAACAGCCTGCAGGGATCATTCATCGATCTGGGTACCATTCAATTCAACCAGGCGACGAGCGGTACGTATAACGGGGTTATTCAAGGGAGCGGTGGCCTTCAGGTTAGCGGGGGGGCCACGATCACCTTAACGGGTTTGAACACCTACAAGGGGGGGACAGGAGTTGATTCTGGCAGCAAGCTGATTGGAACGACGAATAGTCTGCAAGGGCCGATTAACGTTGACGGCGCTTTGCAATTCAATCAGACAGCCAGCGGCAGTTACGGCGGAGATTTGACAGGTAAAGGTACGGTCGAGATCAGCGGCAGTGGGGCAGTCGCGTTCACGGGCCGGAATACTTATTCAGGAGGGACGGTTGTCGATCAAGGCAGCACACTGATCGGCAATTCCACCAGTCTTCAAGGTTTGATCAACAACAGCGGTGCCGTCCAGTTCAATCAGGTCGCGGCAGGAGCATTTTCCGGTAATATTTCAGGGACTGGCAGCGTTGAAATCAATGGCCCAGCACCGGTCGCTTTTACGGGACTTAACACTTACACGGGTGGAACAACGGTCGATCATGGCAGCACACTGATCCTCACCGCGACCAGCCTGCGAGGCGGGATCACAGATAATGGTACCGTGCAGTTTAGTCAAAGTGCGAACGGTATTTACGACTACAGTATTTCGGGTTCTGGCAAGGTGGAAGTACTCAGCAATGCAACAATAACGCTCGGAGCGTTGCTGAAAAAAAACACCTATCTCGGAGGCACAACGGTCGACATTGGAGGAACCCTGATTGGTAATACCGACAGCCTGCGTGGAGCGATCATTGACAATGGAGTTGTCAAATTTGACAACAGCCTGAACACCGTGACTGCGATAGCGATATCGTTCCCCCAGCAACCGGTTTCGCCCGTCGACCCGACAATTTACTCCGGCCCGGTCGGCAACGCTTGGGGCACATCCAGGATTTACGACGGAGTCCTTTCTGGTACAGGAAAGGTCGAAGTTGGTGGCGGTGATATCACGTCATTCACCGGAAATAACACCTATTCCGGTGGAACGACAATCAACAGTGGAACCGGTTTGACCGGTTCCACTGCCAGCCTGCAGGGTAACATTGTCAACAATGGCTTCCTGCAATTTAGTAATGGCTTTCTCCCTCTGAACACTTTCTATCCTCCCCATTTGAGCGGGACTCCGATATTTACCCCTGACATTTTGATCGCCAATCCTCAGTTTTCATGGCCTAGTGCCACATATACAGGCAATATCTCGGGGACAGGTGGTGTTGATATCAGTGGAGGCATCCCAATTGTTTTTTTAGGAACGAACACTTATACGGGCGGGACGATCGTTGAAGGACAGGCGGCATTGATCGGTACGACAAGCAGCGTTCAGGGCAATTTCGTCAATAACGGAACTGTTGAATTCGATCAGGGAATCGCGGGAACCTATGCAGGTAACATGACTGGCAATGGCAGTGTCTCAATCGCTGGAACAGGTCCTGTGACGTTCTCGGGAGTGAATACCTATACGGGTGGAACAACGATCAACGGCGGCAGCACTTTGATTGGAACGACGAGAAGCCTGCAAGGGACGATTTTTGACAGCGGGACTGTCCAGTTTAATCAGACCACCAGCGGCACTTATGCCGGGGTTATCTCGGGAGCAGGTGGTGTCGAGATCGGCGGTGTCGGGCCAGTAACATTCTCTGGAGCCAACACTTACACCGGTGGTACTAAGATCGACAATGACAGTACATTCATCATTGCCGGGTCGATTACCAGCAATGTCGACGTCAATAACGGCGGTACGCTGATGGGTACTGGCCTGATTGCAGGCAACACGTCAGTGAATGCGGGTGGGACGATTGCACCTGGAACCGTGGGAACCCCGCTGAACATCAAAGGCAACTTTGTCCAGGGAGCAGGAAGCACCTATGCGGTCGAAGTGAATTCGACTGGCAGTGATAAAATCGCTGTGGACGGGACGGCTCAGATCAGTAATGCAACAAAGCTGAACTTGAACCTCGATCCTGGAACACTGACCGTTGGTAAGCATTACGAAATCCTGAGTGCAACGAATGGCCTGTCCGGGCAATATGCTCTTGTTCAGCCAACCACAACGACCCAAAACATTGTTTTCACCGAACAATACAATTCGAACAATCTTCAGGTGATCGTCAATTCAAACCTGACTCAGTCTGTTCAATCACCAAATCTCATTGCGGTTGCATCGGTCCTCGACAGGACCAGTGGTACAGCCACCGGCGACTACGCAAATGCGCTGACGCAATTGACCACGCTGGGACCCGGTCAGTTGTCAGGCGCGTTAAATCAGCTTTCTGGTGATATCTATCCAAGTCTTGGCACGGTCGAAATCCAGACGACGACGGTCCAGATGCAATTGCTCAGTAACCGCCTCGCCGGATTGGCTTGGACACGGGCTTCCTTACCAAGCGTGGCACAACGGATGAATGGGATTCGCCTGGTTTCGAGCCAGGCGAGTAACTCGCCACCCAATGATGGGTCAACTAGTGGGGCTGGCAGTCCTGCGGTCCAGTCTCCCTTGTTTTCCAGCGAAGGACGTGTTTCACAATCATGGACGACATGGGCACAGGGCTACGGTCTTGGCGGCAGTTTTGCCAATGATGGAAACGCTGGTGGCCTCAATTATCGACTGGGGGGAACCCTGTTCGGTGTGGAACGATGGTTCGACGAGAATACGATGATCGGAGTGCTCGGTGGATATGCCGCGACATCGGTCGGCAGTCGCCAGGACAGTTCCAGCGCACAGATCAGTGCCTGTCAAGTCGGTTTGTACGAACTTCATCGCCGTGACAATCTGTATCTTTCAAACGTCGATGCCTTCGGCAACAACTCGTACAACGTTTCTCGCCCGCTGACTATCGGGAACATTCAACAGACCGCCAGCGCCAGCAGCAGTGGAATCCAATGGGCTCATTACACCGAAGGAGGGATGAACTTCGATTTTGATGAGCTTCGACTACAACCATTCGCAGGTCTGCAGTACCTGTACCTGGATCAGCGAGGATATGACGAGTCCGGCGCCGGCAGCCTCGATCTGATGACGAGCAGTCAAATCATTAATAGTGTGCGAACTGGCTTCGGTGGTCGACTTTATCACGAAACCACCTGGGGTGGGATTCTGGTCGTTCCTTCACTTGCAGCCCGCTACCTGCACGAATGGGGAAACGGCACCAATCTGGTCACGTCATCGTTTTCAGGGGCCCCCACAGTTCAGTTCGTGACAGCGGGTAACCACACGGGGCGTGATTTAGGTATGTTCACTCTCGGTGCCACGGCATACGTTACTAATTCTTTCAGCATTTATGGAATGATTGATACTCAGGTCGCATCAGGCTATTCCGCACTGATCGGATCGGGAGGTTTTCAGTACACGTGGTGATTTCGAAGCAGTCTTTCTGATCAAGGAGGCCTGCCTTGTCGTCTTTAACAGGCCACTGTGACTCCGGTGAAACAGGTCGTAGAATTTGGCGTTTGATGCCGTCATTTGAGGCGTGAAGAAATGGTGGGTTTAGCGTGAATATTGTGTTAATAAATTTACGCAGCCGTCGCTGATTAAATAAGAAGTAATCTGCGAATAAGAGGCTTTTCTGTTGTCGTTCACGACGGTCAAACCGCATTGTTTTCAGCCATTTTGCAGACGTCGTTGCGATGAGCCTTCAAACGGTGATCGCTTTTCTGAACCGGCTTGCCGTGATAACATCCCGCATCAGTCTCGCCAATCCCCGTTGCGCAGATTTTTTATTGATACGATAGCGAAAGGACGATCTCGGTGCGCAGGACGAAATCATTAGCGTTTCCTGTGGTATTGTTCGTCTGTACGCTTCTCGCGGCCTGTTACAGTGGCCAGATCGCGGAATTTGTCGATGGGGATGGCACTGCGGGTCAATTTATCAGCCTTGGGTTACAGTCTGCAGCCTGGATCACGGCCGCAATTGCTGTGATTCAACTGGTACAGGTGTTTGTCTGGGAGCAACTTGTTGCTGAGTACCTTGGTGCCCCTGTTCCACGGCTGATCCGGGACATGGTTGCCGGCGTCATCATGATGATTGCCATCGCCGGTGTGCTGACCGGTGTTTTCCGGCAAAACATTTCCGGGATCCTCGCAACGTCCGGGCTGCTCGGTATTGTGCTCGGGTTTTCGTTACAGACGATTATTCTCGATGTGTTCACTGGATTAGCAATCCATTTCGACAGGCCGTTTTCGACTGGCGACTGGATCCGACTGTATGGCGAAATGGCGGGAACGGATGCCAAAGTCTTAGAAATCAACTGGCGAACGACGCGTCTGCTGACCGAAACGAACGAACTGGTCATCGTACCGAACAGTATTCTCGGTAAGATGATTTTCACTAACTACAACCAGCCTGATCCTCCGACTCGTCTTCAGATTTCCGTTCGTTTAGATTCTGCCGTACCTGTCGAGCGATGCCGTCACGTGCTGCTCGCAGCGGCCAAGGGTACTGAAGGAATACTGGAAGAACCTGCCCCGGTCGTTCTGTTGGAAGAACTCAACGAAGTGGGCGCGAAATATATCGTACGCTACTGGATCAAACCGTGGAATCCCCTCTCGCCAACCACGGCATCAAGTCTGGTCCTTGCGAATGTGATGCAGAACCTGCAGTTCGCGGGGATTGGTCAAGCTATTCCCAAGTTAATCAATTTCGATTCCCGGACGGCACCGAGCTACGTCGACATCGGGCAGCAATTCAATCGAGTCGGCATCTTGCGAAAGATCTCGCTCTTCCGGTCGTTGAATGACGAAGAATTTGACATGCTGGCGGAATCGGCGTCGAGTCAATCATTTGCCCAAGGAGACACACTGATTCGCCAGGGTGATGCAGGCGATTCGATGTATGTCCTCGTCGAAGGATTGTTGGATGTCTACCGAACCGGGGAAGGGAACTCTGAAGCTCGAGTTGCACGGATTCAAACCGGGCGTTTTTTTGGCGAAATGTCGTTGCTGACCGGGGAACCACGTTCGGCCACGATTCGAGCGGCTTTGAATTCCATTGTTTTGACCATCGAAAAGTCGGCTTTGGTGAGATTGCTCGAACATCGTCCTGGTCTGGTTGATGACCTCAGTCGATCCCTCGCAGAACGACGGCTGGCCGATAAAGCTCGAGAACTGAGTTCGTCAAACTCACTCCAGGAGCAATCGGATTCCCTGACCGATCAATTTAAGAAAAAAATCCTCGGCTTCTTCCGGGGGGTCTTCGATGGGGGCGGCAAGTTGACGGCGTAATCAGTTCGCCGGCCGGTCTGACCGAAGAGCGAGATTCTTGCGTCGCCGCACGATTCACTGCAATTTCTGTCGTGGTTGTTATCGCATCGAAAACGCATTGAAATTATTTACTGGCCAACGAAAACGCACCGTCCCAGTCCTGCGGCGGCGCATTGCCAAGTTGATTCATGTGACTGAGCAAAAACGCTTTCGGACCGTCGCCATCGGGAATCTGTTGCAACAGCGCCATGGCCTTGGACCATTCACCCCGAATAACAGCCTCAACGGCGGCTTCGTGGTTAGCAATGATTTCCGTCGTGATCTCGGGCATCTCTTCTAATGGCGGGAGAAGTCCATAAACATTGATGGGGGTGTCCATCCCTTTCGGTCGGACCCGGGCCAGACGACGGAGCCGCCCCTCAGAGGGATTCAAATACTTTCTGGCATACTCAGCCGTGGTTTCGTCAACGCAGATGGGAACCGCAAACTGCTTGGTCAAACCTTCAAGGCGAGATCCCTGATTCACAACCGGGCCAAACACGCCGACTTTCGATTGCTGGTTCGTACCGATCTGGCCTGCCAGAGCGCGACCATGCGCGATCCCCATGCCAACCGAAAAGCCGAACAACAGGCTGTCGTTTTTAATAACTCCCTGCTGAAAGGCTCGATAAATTGCGAGTGCCGCACGACAGGCTGGAACGGGCCCTTCTTTCAGTTCGATTGGCCATCCCCAGAAGCCCAGTGCGGCGTCACCCTGAAAGTCTGCAATTGCTCCGTCACGCTCGACAATCCCTCCCGCCATCACTCCGAGAGCTGCACTGACACTTCGCAGCAGCGTCAGCAGGTCGCTCTGAAGCGCTTCGGCCTTTTTGGAGAAGCCCCGCACATCACAGAACAAAACCGAGATTTCTCGCTCGCTGGGGCTGAGGGTATCTTTGGAATTTCCAGCAGTCAGGCCTTCAATGACCTTGGGTGAGAAAAAGCTGCTCAGTTGAGTCTTCTGCTCTTGAAGCATTCGGACGTGACGGATCGACCCGATAAACTGCGCAACCAGCTGAGTGAACCGAAGATCTCCTAACAGATCGCTTTCGGTGACCATCATGCCGCCGTTTGTCGCGCCCTGACCGGAAACGTACAGGCACCATCCTTTACTCGACTCGGCCTTAATCGGTGCACAAAAAGCCCATCCCAATCCTTCGCTCATTGTAAACTGAGATTCTTCCGAATTTTCGAAAACGTGAACAACACTCGATTGAGATTGCAGGCATTTGAGAACCATGCGCCGACTGGGAACGAACCGCCCTTCAAAACGTTCACGAGTCTCGACGCGCATCGAAAGTGGCTTGGGAAATGAATTGATCTGAGCAACATTCGCAGGTAGTTGTGTTTCGTCGAAATGTGCCACGGCCACGGCCAGTGAACTTGGAATCGCCTCGATCAGCAGGCGAGACAACATCACCCCCAAGTCATCATCCGAATGCGACTCTGCAATCCTGTCGGGCAGCTGTTCGAGCAATTCCATTTGCCGTTCGCCGTTGCCAAAAGCAACTTTCCGTAGTTCTGCAGACGAATAGGCCCGTTCTGAGCCTTCACGATTTTCCTCTTCACGGAATTCGAAGTCATCGAAGTTTCTGTGCGTTCCAGCTTCTGGTTCCGGATTTGCGGCTGTTCGGGCGATCAGAGAGCTGACGTGAAAAATCGTTGTGCCAATCTGAAACCATTCGTTAACCCCGAGTACCGCCTCACGAACCGGCTTTCCACCGACAACGATCGGGTTACGGGCTTGTTCCAGGCACTGGACACGCAACTTTCCATCGCCCCAGAAAACGTCGGCATGTTCGCGCGAGATCATCTGGTCCCAAGGGATTTCCCAACCCAATTTTGCGGTGCGCCCGATTCGGACTGATTCCTGGTCTTCGAGAATCTTCAGCAATCTCTGGGATGCATCCTGACCAGAAATTGTGATGTTTACTGCGGAGGCCATACTGATTAAATCCTTCTAACCTTAACGCGAGCCGGGACTAAAACGAATATGTCTGATTTGGCTGGCTGATTGTCAGTTTATCAAGATTCAGTTGTTTTAACTCACTGACCACGGCGGAGTAAAAGGCGGGTTTAATGTGCACCGCCACGACCGGAAGCAAACGACCCGCTTTGGAATACTCGTCACGAAACAACGAAGGGGTCAGGTGTTTCGCTTTTTCTGCGAGCCATCCCATCGAATTCGGAAAGGCCGCTTCCAGAAAAACCGCTTTCACTCGAGGATTGTTGCGAACATATTCCCATATCGCCTCAGTCTGGGCGGTATCGCTGATAAATGCCACCGCCGTTGCGCCGTCATCAACAATAAACCCGAAGGTAGGAATAACATGATTCAGGGCGATCGGTGTGACCGTCAGTCCGTCAATCTGTACCGGCTTGCCGTCTTCAAGCAGGACAAAACGGACAAATGGAGATTCCTCGGCCGATAAGCGAATCATGTCGGGCCAGATAATGTCATTGAAAAAGTGTGCCATCAGGTTGTCGACGACATGCTGGGAAGCATAGATCGTTGGACATTGCGGCCCCGGCTGATAGACATTGTCGATAAAAATCGGCAACGAGGCGACATGATCCATGTGTGCGTGAGAGATCAAAATCGATTGAACGGCCTTTTGCCGGTCCAGACTGGCAAAGCCGATGCTGCCAGCATCGATCACCAGCGAGCCGTTCACGATGTAGGAGGCAGCAAATTGATGAGCGGCACCCTCGACCGATGATGATAAAACGGTAACGTCCACAGTGTCCCTTAAGGAGAGGGGTTGAGCGGCGCTGATGACACTCCATGAACCCAGAATCGAATATATCGGCCAAGTTCTTTGGGGACAAGTATTTGAACAGTCACCGAAGTAACGAAGTGCCAGCGCATCATGATTCAAATTCAATCAAATAACCGAAGTTGCCCCGATTTCGGAACCGGCCGGCGGAACTGCGACGTATCAAGCGGTCGATGTCCGTGGATCAGACCGTGCTTTTTCACAAAAACTTCAAATGTCTGCCGGATCTGGTCGGCAATCTCGCCCCGTCCGATCATGCGCGTCCCGAAATCACTTTCATACAATTGTCCGCCACGCGTCTCACGCAAACGTGATTCGATCTTGTCTTTCTGATTTGGCAGATGTCGATCAAGCCATTCCAGAAACACGGGTTTGACGGTCAGCGGCAAACGGAGCAATACATACGCCGCAGAAGTGGCTCCCGCATCACGAGCCGCTCGCAAGATGGCGGGAATTTCCGAGTCGTTCAGACCAGGAATGATCGGGGCAACCATGACGTGAGTGGGAATTCCAGCGTCAGACAGTTCCCTGATCGCACGCAAACGAGCGGCCGGGCTGCTCGTCCGTGGTTCCATCACTCGGGTCAAGGCCTGATCAAGCGAAGTGATACTGAGTGCAATGTTGATAAGGTTCTGTTCAGCCATCGGCGTCAGCAAATCCAGATCACGGGTCACCAACGCGTTCTTGGTGATGACAGCAATGGGTTGCCGAGCTTCCAGGGCCACTTCAAGGCATTTTCGAGTCAACTGGAAATGTCTTTCCGCCGGTTGATAACAGTCGGTAACGCCCGACATCATGACCAACTCCGGTTCGTAACGATCACGGGCCAACCAGTCACGAAACAGTTCCGGCGCACGCTCTTTGACAAAGATCTTTGCTTCAAAGTCCAGACCGGCACTCAGGCCAAGATACTCATGAGTCGGTCGAGCGTAGCAATAGCTGCATCCATGCGCACATCCGCGATAAGGATTGACGCTGTAACGAAAGAACACATCCGGACTGTCATTCTCAGAGACCACTGACTTCGACACATCCGAAAAGTATTCCGTCCGTATTCGCGAAATATCGGCAGCGTCCTCATCTTCCAGGTGTGACAGGTCCTCAACGTATTCGATTCGTGCGAAACGATTACTGGGATTAATTTGCGCCCCGCGCCCGACAGATGTTGGTCGAATCGGTTCGTTCATTCAGATCCCTCCTGGCGTAAATTCGAAGCCTTCCCGTCGCTGGTGTCATCTGAACGGGATGATTCCTATCGCGAATCACGTTTAGTGACTATGTTAATGTCTTCGTAAAAACAGTCAAAAAATGGTGAAAATCAGGCTCACTTCTTTCCGGGCGATCATCCACCGACTTTGAACAGGCTGTGAAACGTCTGAAGGCATTCGAGGGGCCGCATTGAATGGCTTATGTACCTGGTTTTGAAAACGACATTTTTGTCAGTTATGCGATTGTTGATGATGTGAAGTATCCGGGCGTCCAACAAGGCTGGGTGACGACGTTTGTCAAATCGCTGGAGGCCAGCCTCAGTATGGCGATCGGTCGACTGGGCCGGTTGGAACCCTGGTGGGATCGGACGCAACTCGCCGAAAATCAACCGCTCGACAAGCAAATCGAACAGGCACTGGAGCGGACTGCTTGCTTGATCGTTGTTCTGTCGCCAGGATTTCTCGAATCTCCGTGGTGCCCCAAAGAACTGGAGACGTTCCGTAAAGCCGCCGCCCGTCAGGGACGAGCGGACTCCCGAATCTTCGTCGTCGACCTTGGAAGTGTCACCGAACAGCAGCGACGAGAAGCCTTTTCAAATTACAAGCCGTTCGGTTTCTGGACCGCCGACGACAGGAAGCGACGTCGCCAGTTGGGTTTTCCTGAACCAAATGCCAAAGACCATCCCGAGTTCTACGACACCGTTCGATATCTGGCAGATCGGATCAAAGAGGAATTTGACCAGCTTAAAGCGAGTGGTGTTTCGCATGCCGGTCAGATGAAGACATCAAGCACTGTCGCAGCCTCTCAGGCACCGGCATCTACCGGCCCCGTCGTTTATGTTGCCGAGACCAGTGAGGATCTGTCGCGGGCACGAAAAGAACTGATTGCATTTCTGCAAGACCACCAGTTCCGCGTTCCCGACGCCGGACGGTATCGTCCGTTTAGAGCACGATTTAGCCAAGGAGCGAGGTAAGAAGATCCTCCAATGGCGAGATCCCGATCTTCTAAAACGAGAAATTGATGATCCAGAACATCTTGAATTTGTCGCGAAAGCAGCGGCGATGGAATGTACGCTGGAAGCGTTTAAAGCCGAAGTCAAACGGATTTCTACTCCGCCTCCGCCAGAAAAAGTCGTCGAAAAGAAGAGCCCTGTGTTCGGAAACGACGAACATCTCACAATTTTTATTCATTCGGGAATTGAAGACATGCCACAGGCAGAATTGCTTGCGGCCCAGCTGACCGAGCTGAATTGCACCGTCTTTACAACACTGACAACGGGTGAACCAGAAAGTATCCGCAACGATCTCGAAAATAATTTACTGGATTGCGATGTCCTGATCGTATTTTACGGTCAAATTCCACCCGACTGGGTTCGGGCACAGTTTCGGACTTATCCCCGCATCATGCCAAAACGGAATCGGTCAGACCCACCCAGACCACCTCTCAAGGCAATGGCCATCTGTAACGGCGAGCCGATTCAGAAGCCGGCGCATGGGATAAATGCCCCGGGATTGCAGTTTATCGACCTGGCCAACGTCACCAGTCGCGAACAGCTGGCTCAATGGATCGAGCAACTGAGAAGCGGAGGTGCCCAATGAGTATTACATTTGAACCGACCGTCGATGCCCCTTACCCCGGCTTGCGCCCATTTTTGCGCGAAGAGTCGATGGTCTTTTTCGGCCGTGATCAACAAATTGACGAAGTCTTGTCTCGGCTGAAAAAGCGTGAGTTTCTTGCGATCGTCGGATCTTCCGGGTGTGGCAAGTCGTCGCTTGTTCGCGCAGGTGTCCTGCCGGCGCTCGAAAGTGGCTTGATGGGCGAATTAGGTTCGACGTGGTTTGTGGCGGACATCAAGCCCGGCGATGCGCCAATGACGAACCTGGCGGATGCACTCGCGAGATGCGGAGTCTTAGGTCCGCTCTGGACCGATTCTCCGGAAGCGGCGGCACTGCTGCCTGCCGCGCTTCGGCAAAGTGATCTCTCACTGGTGAAATTGATTCGTCTGGCTGAGCTGAAACCGCACTCGAATCTGTTGATCCTGGCGGATCAATTTGAAGAAATTTTTCGATTTCAGCAGCAAGACCCGAACGAGGCACTCGCCTTCGTCAACCTGTTACTGACTTCGGTCCAGGATAAATCAACGAAGATTTTCGTGATGCTGACAATGCGTACGGATTTTCTTGGGGAATGTACCAATTTTCCCGGACTACCCGAAATGCTGAACGACTCGCAATACCTGTGTCCCCGGTTGACTCGCGAACAGCTCGCCGAGGCGATTCAGAGTCCTGCCGAAGTCTTCGGCGCGCAGGTCGAACCCTCACTGGTCAATCGCCTGATCAACGATGCCGAAGGAAATTCGGACCAGTTGCCACTGATCCAGCACGTATTATCAAGAATCTGGAACCGACTTAACGGCAGCTCGAAGGCCAGATCTGCGGGCCTGCTGCTGCGTCTGGACGATTACGAGCAAACAGGTGGTCTGGTCAGGCGATCACAGGGGCTTAGTTCGACGGTTGGAAAAGGGGCGCACGGTGAGGGGAAGCCTTCCCTGGCTTCATCGTACGAGTCGCAAACGAACGCCTTGTCGCAACACCTCGACGAAGCCCATTTCAGTTTGGCTGACGATTCTCCCGCCAGTGCTGATCACGGCGCTGGACATAGGCCATCCCGAAAACAATTGATCGCTCAGATGTTGTTTCGCAGCCTGGCTGTCAGGGGGGCCAGTGGCGCTTATGTGCGTCGACCGACCAAGGTCAAGGATGTCGCCGAAATCGCCGGTTGCTCAGTCACCGATGTGATCACGGTTGTGGATGTCTTCCGCCGCAAGGATCGGTGTTTTTTAACACCCGGAAAACCCGATTCCGATGCGTTGTCCGCAGGGACAAGCGACCTCATGCCCGAAACGATGTTGGATATCAGTCACGAGGCGTTGATTCGTCAATGGCGGAGACTGGGAGCACCAGGCGGACAATCCACCAACGCGCATTTGCCACCATCCTGGCTTGAGATCGAGGAAATTTCGCGTCGGCGATATCGACGGTTGGCGGAAGCAACCGAGAACGAGCAGACCGCTGGCTTGTTGAGAAATCCTGAACTGGAAGTGATTAATCAATGGTGGAAGGCATTTCGACCGAGCCGTGCGTGGGCCAATGCGTGCCTTGAAGGTTCGTTTGATCCTGTCGAACAGTTTTTGAAAAAAAGCCTCGCCCAGACTGCCGAAGAAGAACGGGAAAAGCTGCAAGAACAGCAGGCGAAGATTGCAGCAGCGGAAGATTTTGCCACAAAGATGAGGTTTCGAGCTCGCGCCGTGGCAGTGGTTGCAGCTCTCGCACTCGTCGGTTTTTTATTCGCCCTTTGGGAGTCGAGTACGGCAAGCAGACAACGCCAGATTGCACTCAGTGAACGCCTGAAGGCTGATGAGCAAGCCCAGTCAGCAATTTCGGCGAAGAAACTCGCTGATGATGCAAGACAGGAGGCTATTCGGGAGAAAGATAACGCCAAAAAAGCACAACAGGTTGCCGAAGCGTCACAAGAGAAAGAAGCGAGATTGCTGGAACGCGCCGAACAAACGCTTTACTTCGGCTCTATTGACACTGCTCAACGAGCCTGGGACGAGGGCTCGGCTTCAGCTGCCTGGAAATATCTCAACGCCGCACCGTGGAAACTAAGAGGCTGGGAGCACGATTATCTCTGGACTCGCTTCAACAAAAACCAAACCACACTGAAAGGCCATTCGGATATCGTCCGATGCATTGCAGTCGATCCACAAGGAAAGCGGATTGTCAGCGGGAGTAAGGACAACTTCTTAAAAGTCTGGGACGCAACGAATGGTGACGAAATAGTGACGTTGAAAGGGCACTCGGACGAAGTCCTCGACGTGACCTTCAGTGCGGACGGAGAATTGATCATCAGCGCCAGCAAAGACGGGACCGTCAAGGTCTGGGACGTAAAAACCAAAAAACTTCTCAACAGTTTCGAGGGACATAGAAACGGAGTGCAGAGTGTGGCAATCAGTCGCAACGGCGACCGCATCGTCAGCGGTGGCGTTGAAGACAATACGATAAAAATTTGGGATGCGACAACCAGCATCCAACTCGCATCTTTTCCCGGACACAACAAGATTGCATACAGAATGGCTTTTAGTCCCAACGGGAAGCAGATCGCGAGCGTCGGTGACGACAATTTTCTCAGGATTTGGGATCCAGCAAATGGCAAGAAGATTTTCGCCTGCGAGATCGGCAGTTGGGGCTTTGATGTTGCGTATAGTTCCGATGGGATCCGAATCGCCACCGGCGACTACTCTGGCAAAATCAAAATATGGGATGCGACAAGCGGAAGTTTAATTCAGACGACAAAGGGACAGGACCAGACCACTGCAATTTACTGCGTGGCGTTTACCGCAGACAGGACGCAAATCATCAGCGGAAGCGCTGATCAAAAATTTAAGTTTTGGGATGTCGAGAGTGGTGCGGAAATACGCTCTCTCAAGGGGCATTCCGGAGTTGTAGTAAGTTTGGCAACCACCGCCGATGGTGATCGGATTGTAAGCGGCAGCGATGACCACACGATAAAGATCTGGAATGCTCGCGACTCGCAGGAAAATCCCGTGTTCACGGGGCAGGTCAATTACGCCGCCTTTAGCAGGGACGGTTGTCGGGTCGTAGGTGGCGGCGACGACAAAACGATTCGAATCTGGGACCTTTCGATCGGCAGAGAAACGCTGAACTGGAATGCCCATGACGACTTAATATACGGAGTGGCATTCAGTCCCGATGGAACGATGGTTGTCAGCGGCGGCAAAGATAAACTGGTGAAGATCTGGAACGCGTCAACCGGCCAGGAAATCCTTACACTGCCCAAGCAATCCGATGCAGTGAATTGCGTGGCGTTCAGCCCGGATGGCAAGCGTATCGCCAGCGGCGGCGAAGATCATCGGGTGAATATCTGGGATACGTCGACCGGAATGCTGCTCTGCTCGCTGAATGCGCATAACAAAGCGGTATACACTGTTGCGTTTAGTCCCGACAATAAGTTGATGGTGAGCGGCAGCGACGACAATACCCTGAAGATATGGGACTGTTCTGAGGATAAATTCACTTATCTCAGAACCCTGAACGGCCACAAATCGACAGTGTCGTGTGCGTCGTTCAGTCCAGATAGTAAGCAGATCGTCAGCGGCAGCTACGAGAATGTGTTACGGATTTGGAATTCGTCGACAGGCGAGTCGATCGGGACACTGAAAGGTCACGATTTAGCCGTCACTGGGACAGAATTCAGCGCCGACGGTAAACGGATCTTTAGCTGTAGTCAGGACGGTACGGTGAGGGTGTGGGACGCGTTGACGATGAATACGATCATGACACTTAGGGAGCATAAAGGCCCCGTTTACAGCATCGCGATGAGCCCGGATAACAAAAAGATGATCAGCAGTGGTGAGGATGGCACGATACGAGTATGGGATGCCTCCTCGCATCAAGCGACCCTGACAATTGGGGATCACAAAGGTTCTGTGAGAAGTGTTGAGTTCAGCTCCGACCGTAAGCGAATCGTCAGCGGAAGTGACGACACAACAATGAGGGTCTGGGACGCCTCGAATGGACAGGAATCGTTCACGGTCAAAGCCCACGATGGGGGCGTCAACGCTGTCGCGTTCAGTGCTGACGGGAATTCAATCGTCAGCGGAGGACAAGACAAACTGTTGAAGATCTGGGATGCCGATATTGGCAAAGCAACGCTAACTTTGGCTGGACACACAGACGTCGTGTACTCGGTAGCGTTCAACTCCGACGGAATTCACGTCGCGAGCGGCAGTGCGGACCGTACCATAAAAGTGTGGGACGTAGTAAATGGCAAGTTAAAATGGAACTTGACGCACCATTCCAATATCGTCCGCAGTGTCGCGTTCAGTCGGGATGGAAAACGCCTTGTGAGCGGCGGCGACGACAACACAGCGATCCTCTGGAATGTGGTCACAGGCGAGGAGATTCGGAAGTTGAATGGGCACTTGGCACCTGTGAGAAGTGTTGCATTCAACAAAGAAGGGACATTGATCGTCAGTGGCAGCGATGACGAAACCGTGAAAGTGTGGGATTCGTCCAATGGCGAGCTTGTTCGATCTCTTGATGGACATACCGGCAAGGTCTTCAGCGTGTCGTTCAGTCCCGATGCTGAAAAACGGATTGCAAGCGGTGGTGATGATAATACCGTGAAGGTTTGGGATGCGATCACCGGCGAACTCCTGCGCTCACTCAAGCAGCACACGGACGACGTACTCTGCGTGGCCTTCGGACCGCAAGGGAATCGAATCGTCAGTGGCAGCAAGGACACGGACATCATCATTTGGAACGAAACGCGTGCCGCTGGTCAAACCGAACCTGCCGCTGAAAGCGACCACACCTCAGGTAATGTCCCTGATCAAGAAATTGCAAAAATGGGTTCCGATCGCGATCTGGCTGGCACGGCTGAAAAGGGCGATAACTTATTACAGGTAAAAGAACCCAAAAAAGCTCGACAACGTCCATCGCTTCCAAATTTGTTCGGCTTTTGCCTCGTTGCCCTGATCGCAATCGGAGCAATCCTGCTGATTCTTTTCGGGGCACGCCAGCGAAGAGAGACTGTTAAATAATCTTTAAGACTGAGAAGCACTCGTCGAAGGTGGGCACTACGAATATGCAAAAGACCTATCGCCCTGAAATGGTTGTTTATGTGGTCTGGCATCCCGATTTCGTGCAGGGGCGTGAATTCGCGGCCTACTTGTCCGACCGTCTGACTCGGGATGCGAACGAACCTTTGGCACGTGGGTTGGGAATTCCCGTCTACCTGAGAACGGCAACGGCTTCAGATTCACTGCCCGAACTCGTGCCGTTCGATCAGGCTGAGCATACAATTGTCGTGTTGCTGGTTGACGACGAGATGACACTGGCTCGCGATGATGGTTGGGAACAGTATGCCGAGTCCCTAGTGCAAGGGGCAAGAACGGGCGAACATCGTTTGATCCCCGTCAATTTGTCACAGGCTGCTTTCTCACTGCATGGTGAACTCCGCAAACGAAACTTCCTTCCGATCAATCGCCAGATGCCGGTCTCGCAACAGAAGCAGCGGCTTCAGATTGGAATCGTGCATGATCTTTGCCGCCTGCTCAGCGGTTCAAGCCCGGTGAACTACGAATCGGAAGACGCACCGATTCAGGCACCAGTACGGGTTTTCTTAAGTCACGCCAAGAAAGATGGCGAAGAGTTGACCCTCCAATTCAAAACATTTCTTCAGAACGAACTGCAACTCGACACATTCTTCGATCGCAACGGAATCTTCTACGCCGACGATTTCGGCGCGGATATCGAAAAGCGAGCCAAAGAGTCAGCCCTGCTGATTCTTCAAACAGATGCGTACAGCACACGTGAATGGTGCCAGAAAGAAGTGCTGTTCGCCAAAAAGTATCGCCGGCCTGTTCTGGTGCTTGATCATGTCGAACACAGTGAGACTCGCTCATTTCCCTATCTCGGAAACGTCCCGACGTTGCGTTATAAGTCCGAAACACCCATCGAAGAAATCATCGGACACCTGCTGCTTGAGGTCTTACGTTCCGAATATTTTCCAAAGCAGGCGCGACGAACGGGGCAATTGTTCGAAGTCGACCTGAAGGATGCATTGATCCTGTCGCAGTCACCCGAGCTGATCAATCTGGTTCCCCCTTCTGAGAAACCCCGTACCGTGGTCTATCCCGACCCACCACTGGGTAATCACGAGATCGAACTGCTCAAAAGCAGTGATCCAAACAGTCGGCTAATCACACCGATGTTTCTTGTGGCCAACGCGGCAACCAACCCAGGCGCCGCTCCGTTGATTGGACTGTCGCTGAGCGAAACCGCGCAGGGGCCACATTTCGCGGCCGAGTTAGAGCGACTCGGATTTCTCCCGTCTCACTTTGAAGATGCCTTTAATGAGCTGGCTCGGTATCTTCTGGCCAGCGGGATGAACCTGGCCTACGGAGGAGATCCACGTAAAGGGGGATTCACCGAACGGCTTCATGGACTCGCCCGACAGTACAGCGAGCAGACTCAAGATGCCGCACTGCGCGTGGAAATTTTTCTGGCCTGGGTCGCTCATATTTCTCAGCCGTCCGAAACGTTGTTGGGACTGAAAACCAATGCCCGCATGCGGCGACTGGCACTACCGGCGGACCTCGTCGCTGAACTGAACCTCAATCCCAAGGAGCCACCACCGACAACGCTGACGCTTGCCGAAAATGAATATCTTGCCGCCCGCAGCTTCATGGCGATGCGTGAGACGATGCAACTCAAGAAACCGGCCGAATCACACAATACGATTGATGCTCGCATCTTGTTAGGTGGCCCGCTTTCCGGTTATGCCGGTCGATACCCCGGCCTGGTAGAAGAAGCCTGCTTCGCGCTGAAGGCGAATCTGCCAACCTACTTGATCGGTGCCTTCGGCGGTTGTACGCGTGCGATCATTGATGCCGTGGAAGGTCGTAAACCAGAATCAATCACGTTCGATGGCCAGGTCCGCCTGGATCAGGAATACCGAACTCAAAATCCTGGCAAGGCCAAGTCGCCCTACGAACAACGGGTCATGGACTTTAATAATCGTGCGGTCAGGCACGGTCTCGAACTGATTGACTATGACATTTTGCAATCCGTCTTCGAAGCGGCGGGGGCCGATAATCTTCGTGCTTTGAGTGCCAGCAATGGCCTTTCTCCGGAAGAAAATCGTCGTCTGTTCGAGACACCACATATTTCCGAAATGATCTATCTGGTACTGAAAGGGCTACGATCGATTCGTCGATCGTAATGCAACTTGCAGAAATTCAACGTGCCAGTCAGATTAGTCGGAGATTGTTCGCGTCAAAATCACTAAGTCAATTCCTCAAAAGGACTTTACGATGGGCCGTTTTCGAATTCTGGCTTTGGATGGTGGCGGGATAAAAGGTGCGTTCAGCGCTGCGGCACTGGCGACTCTGGAAGAAACAACCGGTAAACGTTGTGTCGACCATTTCGATCTGATTAGCGGAACTTCGACCGGGGGCATTATTGCGATCGGTCTGGGACTTGGGTTGTCGGCTCGCGATATTGCCAATTTCTATCAGACGCAGGGACCGGTCATCTTCCCGAATACGAGTCTTGTCCAAAAGACGATGGCCAGCCTGAAGCAGGTTTTCTGGGGGCCCAAACTCTCAGGGGATGTCCTGCGAGAGGAATTGACCAGAGTGTTCCAGCAGCGGAAGTTCGGCGAATCGAAATCTCGTCTGCTGATACCAACTTACGATGCGATTGGTGGCCGCATTTTTTTGATGAAAACGGCACATCACCCACGGTTCATTCATGATATTGAAGCACCAGCCGTCGACGTTGCGCTCGCGACATCGGCCGCCCCGACGTATTTCAAAGCTGCTGCGTTTCCGCAACATGAACATGCAAGTTACGTCGATGGCGGGGTATGGGCCAATTGCCCCGCAATGGCGGCCCTGGTCGAAGCCGTTTCCTTTTGCGATGCGAATCTGGAAGATATTGATATCCTGTCGATTGGTACGACAACGACACCGTTTTCGATCGCCAATCATGCCGAGGCAGGGGCCGCTGAGTGGAACATGGGGCTTGTGAATGTGATGTTTGAAGGTCAGGTGGAAGCCTCGGTCAAGCAGGCAGGCTTGCTGACGAAGGGGCGTCTGCATCGTATTGATGCGACCGTCTCTTCGGGGGAATTCACACTGGACGACGCCAGTCAGATCAAGATTGAACGACTGATGAATCTTGGTCGAAGCGAAGCCGTAAAGAAGGCTCATCTTGAAGATATTCAAGAACGGTTTCTGAACGGGACTCACGTGATTCCGTATGCGCCATTCAAGAAGGTTGAACCTGCGTAATAGCACGCGATGTCGGATGCCAATTCGTTACACTGATGTCACATTCCGCTGGACGGATCACGAGATGCTGGCTAGAACTGATTATCGTGTCGGTCAATGATTCGTCAGTCGCCCCGTTTGAAAAAACGATTAAATACGACGAACAAGTGACCGACCCGATCCGATTGATGGCGACTTGGAGAAACAAGTCGTCGACCAATGCTTCAAAGATTGCTCCCGGCACCTTTCGAGGTTTTTGGAAGGTGTCGAGTGTTTCGAATTTTTCAGGAGGTTTTCATGCGCCATTGTTTCGCAATTCTTTTCCTGTTCGGGATGACTTCTACTCTGTTTGCTCAGGCACAGACCGATGCCACTGCGACTATAAAGAAGGAGCAGGCACCTGTCGCAGAAAAGCCGGCGGAAAAGAAACTGACGGTGGCTCATATCGAGATTACCGGCAGTTATTCCGAGGGGGCTGGTGGAAGCGGGCTGTTCAGCGAAGTGGTCGAAACGCTGGGAGACGTATTGCAACGATTGAAGAAGGCGGCCAGTGATGAAAACCTCGAAGCGGTGGTGCTGCACATTAACGGACCTCATATTGGCTGGGCCAAACTGAACGAATTGAGGACAGGAATCGCCAAGATTCGTCAGAAGGGCCGTAAAGTTTATGCATGGCTGGAAGGAGCAGACACGAAGGACTATCTGCTGGCATCGGCCTGTGACCAGATCATCATCCCTGAATCGGGGATGGTCATGATGCCGGGACTGCGAGCGGAAATCTCGTTCTACAAAAACCTGTTCGACATGCTGTCGATTCAACCCGAGATGTTGCGAGTGGGCGAATTCAAATCGGCGGCCGAACCTTACAGCCGTTCGGAAATGAGTCCCGCGTTTCGTGAAGAAATGGAAGCCATCATCGATGATTACTTCCGTCAGATCGTCGAAATGGTCTCGACCTCACGCAAACTGACAGCGGAACAAGTCACCTCAATCATCGATACCGGCCTGTTTTCAGCAGAAGAAGCCAAGAAGGTCGGACTGATCGATCATGTCGGGTATGAGGACTACATCACAACCCTGATCAAGGGTGACCAGAAAGACGTCGAGGTCAAATACACCAAAAGTTACGGTAAGAAGAAGTTCGATACCGATTTCAGCGGCTTTTCCGGTATGGCCAAGATGATGAATATGCTGATGGGGATTGAACCAACCTCGCGCAAATCGTCGAACGCCAAGATTGCCGTCATCAGTGCAGTTGGCCCGATCATGTCAGGTTCCAGCCAGAGCGACTTCTTCGGTGACGAGTCGATGGGGTCGACAACGATGATCAAGGCGATTCGACAAGCACGCGACGACGCGACAGTCAAAGCGGTTGTGCTGCGTGTCGACAGTCCTGGTGGAAGTGCGCTGGCCAGCGACTTGATGTGGCACGAACTGGAAACGCTCGATGGCAAAAAGCCTCTGATCGTCAGCATGGGAGACACTGCCGCGAGCGGTGGTTATTACATCGCCATGGGTGCCGATCGAATCTTTGCCGAGCCAGGAACGCTGACAGGTTCGATTGGCGTCGTCGGTGGAAAAATTGCCCTGGAAAAGTTCTACGCTAAAGTCGGGATCACATCGAGCGTCGTTCAGAAGGGTAAGAATGCGGGAGTCCTCAGCACCACGAAACCTTGGACCGATACCGAGCGGGACGCCATGCAGAAGATGATGAACGACATCTATGCACAGTTCACAAAAAAGGCGGCTGCCGGTCGTAAGATGGAATACGAAAAACTGGAAAAAATGGCTCGCGGCCGTGTTTACACTGGAGTGCAGGCATTGTCGCTGGGGTTGGTCGACGAACTGGGGACGTTGGATGACGCCATCGCTCACGCGAAAAAGCTGGCGGGAATCGATCCGGAAACGAAACTCGAACGCTTGAACCTGCCGAAACCGACAAGCCCGTTCGAAGCCTTGTTCGGCCCGATTGATCCCGCCGCAAGATTGGGCGCAGGGATGGCAAAATCGTGGCTGAATCAACTTCCGCCCGAAATTTCATCACAATTAAAGAATCTGGATGTGTATGATCTGTTGGCTCGGGAGAAATTTCTCACCGTGATGCCATACAATCTGATGATTAAATAATTGATCCCAGGGATAAAGTGATTTTGAAACGGAAAGCTGCGAAAATGAGTGTCACTGGCCGGCGATTTGAGCCGCCAGTGTCATCTCATTTCCAGGCAGGAAAGAGGGGGCGCAGGGGATCTCAGCCGCACTTCAGTGGAATCCGGAACGGATTCACGCTGCTGGAAGTCATGCTGGTATTAGGGGTCCTGGCAATTTTTGCTGGCATGACGGTTCCGTCCGTGATGCGAATGTTTGGTCAGCAGAAACTGACAGGAGCGGCAGAACGAGTTCGTTCGGCGATTGCAAGTACCCGTATCCGGGCGATTGAATCGGGGATCATCTACCAGTTCTGCAGCGAAACGAACGGCGGTCGGTATGTCGTTGTCCCCTTTGAACCCGATCATGCCAATTCTCAGGCAGGGGGGCAGGGTGGCGCGGCGACTTTGCTAAGTCGTGCGGCTGGGCGGCTACCGGCCGGTATCGTGTTCAGTTCGGTCAGTTTCAGAAGTTCTGGTGCGTCTGCAGCGACGACAGCGGTCGCAGGGGCTTCACACAAGCTGATGCCCGGATCATTGGATGGGCTCCCGAATGCGAGTGAATTGGCGGGTGCCAACTGGTCGACCCCGGTGCTGTTCCATCCCGACGGGTCGGCAAGCGCCGATCTTGAAATCACAGTTTCTGATCCGAAAATGCAGCATATTAAACTTGGAGTCCGTGCATTTACCGGTGCAGTCAGTATCGAAAGACTTGTTGCGGGGAAAAGGTAATGAACGGTCGCGGTCACCGATCAGGATTGACGTTACTGGAAATTGTCCTTTCTCTGGCACTTTTCTGCGGAGCTGCTGCTGCGTTGTCACAATTGGCATGGAACGGAAGCCGTGCGACCGTGCAGGCTCGACTGAAGACGCAAGCCACGATTCGCTGTGAAGCCAAGCTTAATGAGATCCTGGCCGGTGTCGAACAAATGGCGGCTAAGTCGAACGTCCCCTTCCCGGACGATAGCAGCTGGACTTGGAGCCAGGTGGTGACGCCGAGCAGTCATGCCGAACTGGTACAACTTGATGTGACGGTCAGCCATCGCAGCAAGAGCCGTCTGGCCAGTATTGATGTCACGTTACGTCGCTGGGCACGAGAGCAGACAATCTTCGTGCAGGGGGCAACCCAGACGAAAGAGGAACAAGAAAAAATGGAGGCGCGAACAGAATGAAACGCCAACATGTTGGTTTCGTTCGAAATAATCTCCTTGGCGCAACCCAGCCTTTCTCTTCCTTTTTGAAGAATTCCCTTCGGATATCTGGCCCGATGGAATTCGTTCACTATTCACGATTCAAGGTCCAGCCACGCCATCAGCGATCAGCATTTACGCTGCTGGAAACGATGCTGGCGCTATCACTTTCTGCAATGTTACTTGCTGGAATTTATGCAGCCATTGACCAGTCGTGGCGTGTGTCTGCCAGCGGTCGCGAAGAAATGGAGCGGGCACAGCTCGCGCGAGCTTTGATTCACAAGATTGAAGTCGATATTCGAGCGATCACGTTTGTTCCGCCACCGCCTGTAGACGAATCGGCAACGGATAGTTCGTCCAGCTCCACGACGAGTAGCTCCAGCTCGGGAGGTTCATCCGGTGGCGGAGGAGGTTCTGGCGGCGGTTCTGGTTCTGGTGGCGGCGGCGGCGGTGGCGGCGGCGGTGGAGGTGGAGGTGGAGGAGGTGGAGGTGGTGGTGGTGGTTCATCAGGTGGCTCCCGCAACTCGTCGGGCGGTTCGTCGGGATCGAAGGGATCGTCTGGATCGTCCAGTTCCTCAAGTACGTTTGGTTTAGCAGCCTCCCAGGCTTCCAGTACATCGAGTACGACTTCAACGACGACGGAAACGGAAACGACTGGGCCGAATTCGAAAAGTCTCGGCGTTCGTGGAACAAACCAAAAATTGGAAATCAGTATCGCTCGGCCAAGACGCGATCTCCTTCCGGGTACGGGTGCGAGTACCACAGCGTCTCAAACGAGTGACTTGCGGCAGGTTTCTTACACGTTTCTTCCGTCGGGGTCTGGCACCCTGAGCGGGCTGGTGCGAACCGAGGGGGACCGGATGGCGGTTGAGGTTGCCGAGGCGAATGGGGGGGCAGCGACTCAGATGTCGCAGTCCCAGATACTCGCCCCCGAAGTGACAGCCTTCCAGATTCGTTACTTTGATGGACGCACCTGGGCCGAAACGTGGGATACCGAAACCCTGACACGAATCCCGCGCGCCATCGAAGTCTCGTTCGCGTTTCCTCCCCCAAAACGTCCGCGTTCCATCTTCAGTACCGGTGTCAGCAGTTCCATGAATAAATTTCGGACGGTCATCCTGATTCCGGTTTCGGACCCTTATCCGAAGGATTTCGTACAGTGAAAAAACAAGCGGATTCCCAATTGTTATCACGCGCTCGTGGTGTCAGTCATCAGAGTACGAAATCAAATCCCTCGGCCCGCTGGGGGAGCGTATTGCTGCTTGTTGTCGTCGTGATTTCGATGCTGACGTTGGCAGCATTCAACTTTGCTCAATCGATGACAACGGAAATGGAAGCGGCCTCGATGTACACGCTGGATGTCCAGTCGCGGATCACGGCCGATTCCGGCGTTGAATTCGTGGCGGCACTGCTCGGAGGTCATCAAACGGTGGCCGAAAATCTGATCCATAATCCGTCGCTCTTTATGGGGAAAGTCGTCTCGCCTTCCCCGCATCTGCGCGCTAACAGTCGATTTACGATCATCGCGCCGGTCGAACACGACTCGAAAAGTGGTGCGATTCGTTATGGATTGATGGACGAATCAGCCAAGTTGAATCTCAATTACCTCCCCAATATGGGGCTCAGCAACGACGACATCAGTACGATGATGTTAAATATTCCGCAGATGACGGTCGAGATTGTCGATGCCATTCTCGATTGGATCGATGCCGACGATACAAAGAACCCTTATGGGGCTGAGTCAGAAGACTATCAACAGATGAATCCCCCGTACAAAGCGAAAAACGGCCCCCTGGAAACGATCGATGAATTGCTGCTCGTGAAAGGGATCACTCCGACGCTTTTGTACGGTGAGGATGCCAACCGAAACGGGCTACTCGATCCAAACGAAAACGACGGAGACAAAAGCCCCCCCCTGGATAACGCCGATGGAGTGCTCGACCACGGGTTCGTTGCTTATTTTTCGGTCCACGGCCGGGAATCCAACCGCAAAAAAGACGGCAAGCTCAAGATTAACGTGAACGACGGATTCTTGACCGACCTTTATGATGCTCTGCTCGAAGAGTTCAACGAAGATGCCGCCAAGTTCATTGTTGGTTATCGCATTAATGGTCCAGCAACCCCGACGGCAACCTCAAAAACAAATCCGGTTGCTGCATCGACAAAGATGACAGCGAACTCGCCGACGACAACGTCGACAGCACCGAAATCAATTCAGGACCAGGAAGCGGCCGAAAGCCTGACGCAATTTCTGGCATCTGTAACAAAGTCAGGTGGATCCGTTACGAGAGGTGGTATTGACCTGTCAAAGGGGGGGGCAACAAAAGGAAATATCGAGTCGCTTTGGCAGTTGATTGGAACGAAGGTCAAGGTCTCGATCAACGGCACTCCGACAACACTCACCAGTCCGTGGTCGGATGATGCAGGATCAATCTCGACGGTTCTACCGGAATTGTCCGACAAATTAACGACGACCAAAGACGAATATCTCGAAGGTCGGATCAATATCAACCAGGCGCGTCGTGAGATACTTCTGGGGCTTCCGACAATGACTGAAGAAATTATCAACGCGATCGTCGCTGCTCAGCGTCTTGATTCGAATGGTCAACCTTCGCTCGACACGATCCGACAGCACACAACCGCCGCCTGGCTGTATGCGGAAGGAATCGTCGACATTCCCGGCATGATGAACCTGGACCCCTACATCACGTCACATGGCGATGTCTATCGAGTTCAGGTCCTCGGTTTCTTCGATGGAGGTGGCCCGGTCTCACGGATTGAAGCCATGATCGACAGTACCCAGCTTCCGCCTCGCGTCATCGCTCAGCGAGACCTCAACGAACTGGGACGTGGTTATTCGAGAAGTCATTTGCTACAGATCGCGAAGTGACACAATTTGTTGTCAAATTTCGAATCCTGGATTGTGTGCCACTGCAACGGACGTCGTCGGAGAAACAGTCTCTTTTCCAGGTGCCGTTGCTTAAGTCCAAAACGCACTTCTTGACCCAAAGCGGTTAAGCCGTGGCACGCCCATGGTCGTAATCACGAGACTCTGCCGAAAACGATCATTTCGTGTTTGACCGGCTGATATCATCCATCGCCTGTGAGTCGTGCCGACGATATGATACGAGCGAGTAACACACGTCAGAATCAAGACGTCGAATGAATGTTGAAAGGTGAACCATGCCTCGAATGCTTCCAGTGTTGTCTTTGTTCCTGTTGGCGGGAGTGATGCTTTGCCTGGGCCCTGAACTGGCTGCTCAGACGATTGGTCCCAAGGCAGATCAATGGGCCAGGTCTCGACTTCGAGGTGCGAATTTCCTCAAGACGAGCCAGGCCGCTGATGGAAGCTGGACGTCACCTCAGTCACCGGGGATCTCGGGCCTGGTCACCTTTTCAATTCTCCAAAGTGGTATTCCGGCCAGTGACCCCGTTGTGGAGAAGGCTCTTAAGCATCTCGAAACATTTATCCAGCCTGACGGAGGGATTTATGCTCCGAAGAGTTATCACAGTAACTACGAAACGGCAATCTGCCTGCTGGCATTTAATGCGGCTAACACTGGTGGCAAATACGACGAGTTACTGAAAAAAGCCGATAAATACCTGCGGAAGCTGCAATGGGACGAGAGCGAAAAAACAGACAAATCTGATCCGAAATTTGGTGGGGCAGGATACGGCCGAACCAATGACCGGCCCGATCTTTCAAACACAACATTCTTCCTGGATGCACTGCAGGCGACCGGAGCGAAAGCCGATGACCCTGCTGTGCAAAATGCGCTGATCTTTCTCTCTCGCTGTCAGAATTTGGAATCAGAACACAATACAACGGCATTTTCATCGATGGTGAACGACGGCGGTTTTTACTATACCCCAGCGGCCGGAGGAAATTCTCAGGCAGGCAACACCGAAAACGGCGGCTTACGCTCTTATGCCAGCATGACCTATGCCGGCTTGAAAAGCATGGTCTTCGCCGGACTGACACCGGACGATAAGCGGGTCAAAGCCGCGCTGGAATGGATCACGAAACATTACTCGGTTACAGAAAATCCAGGACTCGGTCAGCAGGGGGTGTACTACTACTTCCAGATTTTCGCCAAATCGCTGTCCACGATGAATCTTGACTATGCAATTGACAGTGAGGGTAAGCCGCATGACTGGCGTAAGGAACTTGCCGAGCACCTGTTTGAGCTGCAACAAGATAACGGTGGTTGGCTGAACAAAAACGATCGCTGGTACGAAGGAGACCCGAACCTGGCGACCGCCTACACGTTAATGGCAATGAAATACTGCGAACCTAAGCCCGTTACGTCCAAATCGCCCTGAAGGCGACATCAGGAATTGCCGTCATGAAAACAGGGGTTCCACAAGAAACGCTCCATTGATCCACAATCTTCCGGCAAGGGTCGCCAACCTATACAAGACGAGCGCTCGGCAGTGGAGAATGTCAGAGAGTCACCATGAAGGGTCCAGCGCGGGCCTTAGGGATAACTCTCTGCCAACGACTCGCTTTGTACTTCAGCAAGGCTTTACTAAAGCCCCTCATTCTGTGGCAGGATTTTTCGTAGAACCCACGTTTCCTCGAAAACGATATTTCCCGGCGTTGCCGATCAAATCAAGAAGAAGATCGCGGGTTAAATCCAAGCTCAATTGCGATCAAGCTGGCTTCGCCGATCTCGCCAATCGCTTTTGTGCTCTTTCACATACTTCGCAAGAAACGCAAAAATATGATTACGAACATTGGCGTTCTTCGTCACCAGATCCATTCCACTGAAGTTTTCTTCGTACTTCCACAAATAAGGAGGATCTTCTTTTTCTCTGTCCTTATCCTTCTTGATAATCAACTGGTCGAAAATCTTGTTCGCCGCTGAGAGGTCATGTGCATTCTTGTCTCCCACAGCAATGACAATCGGGCGTTTCAAACCGCGGATGGCGGCAATGGCTTTGTTCGTGGAAAGTCCTGGGGTGTTCGCATCAGGCGAAATGAGCGCCAGTGCCTGAACGTCCTGTCCGCGCGGGGTCTGTTCGAGTTCGTCGTAAGGAAGCTTTTCCCAATCCAATTCCGTGTAAAGAATTGCCACGGAGGCGCTGAATTCACAGGCGACAATGCCAAGCTTATTCATGTTCAGATTCTTCTTAGTATGTTCTTCGAGCAAGAAATCCTTGACTGCCTCCATATCAAACGCGACCATCGCTTGATAGTCCGTCTTTTTGAGTTCCCCTTTTTTAGGTAGCGGGCTTTCCCCGTGTCCCCGCAGATCAACGGTGACAACAGCGAAATCCCCTTTTTGTTGCAGGTCGGTCGCCATAGCCTTCCATTGCAGCCTTGTCCCCCGTTTACCGTGCAGCATCACAACCACGGGAGCTTCCGCCCCGCCAGTCGATTTGAAATACGAGATTTTCAGTCTGAAATCGTCTTTTGTGAGCAATTCCTTTTCTTCAACGACCGGTTTCGCGGGTTTTTGTTGAGCGAACAAGCTGGGGGCCGAAATCCAGAATGCCAGCGTTGCAGCCATCATCAGATGGACACCGAGTAACCTCTTGCGAGAACAGTTACCGATCGATGAAAGCTCAGGCGAATGCGACCAATGTCTCGACATGTGATTCTCCACCTTTATGCGGGGTGTCAGCTTTTTAATATTCTTTGTTGTGACGGGCTTTCACTGCCGTAAAACAGCGTACTCTTCCACACAATAACCATTCCTCGCGACGGTTGGGAATGTGAATTGACTGCGGAAGATCCACACGTCAGTGTAGGACTGTCCAAAATCGTGGTCAATCCGCGACAGGCTCCCCAGGCAATTAAACGACCAGTTTCTTGTGAAAACCATTGCCGATGGCATCATTTCAACCGTCTCTTCGACCCTGCATCACATTCCTGACCGATTTTGGAACCCGGGATACATACGTCGCCCAGATGAAAGGGGTTGTCCTGGGTATCAACCCAGAAGTTCAGCTTGTCGACCTGACGCACGAGATTCCTCCACAACAAATTCTGCGAGGAGCTTTCGTCTGGAACGACTCGGTTACGGCGTTTCCTGCGGGGACAATTCATGTCGGTGTCGTCGACCCCGGCGATGGTAGTGATCGCAAGCTTGTTGCAGCAGAAATCGGGGAGCACCGGTTTGTTTGTCCCGATAACGGTTTGTTAACGGTCATTCTGCAAAATACGAAGCTGCATCGAGCCGTTAGTCTCGATAATCACAAATGGTGGCGAAAGTCAGCCTCAAATACGTTTCATGGTCGAGAAATTTTGGCTCCCGTCGCCGCACACTGGAGTCTTGGAGTCGACCTGGCGGAACTCGGGCCGCCGTTGACAACATCACTTGCCACATTGCCAATGGCGAGTACCCGGCGAGGGCAAACGTCGCTTACCGGCCAGATTGTCGACATCGACCGATTTGGAAATCTTGTCACGGACATCGAACCGATTCAGTTGCCGCCCGATGCACAATCACTCAGATTCGAAATCGGGTCGTTTCATGTCAGCGGACTTTCGACTTGCTACGTGGACGTTGACGAAGGTGAACCGCTGGTTTTAATCGGCAGTTCGGGACGACTTGAAATTTCCATTCGCAACGGGAGTGCTGCTGAAGAACTTCAGGCAGATTTCGGCCGACGTATTGTCGCCAGATGGGAAGGGACCGGTGGCTGAGATGGATACAGACCCCGAAAGATTTTCTGCAAATGACCCGTCGACGAGCGCGAAACTCAATACGGCACCGGTAAATCCCCGTGGGCTATTTATTACGGGCACCGACACAGGTGTCGGTAAGACGCACATCACTTGCCTGATTGCTCGTCAATTGATCGCCGCAGGAGTTCAGACCGCAGCCTATAAGCCAGTTTGTTCTGGTGCCGTTCAAAAGCGGTCGGCGATTTCCACTGATCAGAACGACGTTGAATGGGAAGATCTCGTTCGGTTGAGTGCCGCGACAGGCGGAAAATGGACAGATGAGACGATTTGTCCCCAACGATTTCTCGCGCCGCTGGCACCACCGATCGCAGCGAAAATGGAAGGACGCATCGTTGATTTCCAACTTCTTGTGGATGGTTCACGCAGATTTTCCGGGGCAGAAGTTCTGTTGGTCGAAGGGGCAGGGGGGTGGTTATCACCACTGACGGAATCTGCCACTGTGGCCGATCTTGCCCAGGAATTGAAGCTGCCGATCCTGATTGTCGCACGAGCGGGCCTGGGGACGATTAACCATACATTGTTGACGATAGAGTCCATTCGGGCACGTGGATTACCGATTGCAGGAATTGTTCTGAACGAAGTCGTCCCTTCCGGCAATGACATCTCGTATCGAACAAACGGCGATGAAATCCAAGTCCGTGGTGGTGTCCCGGTGTTTGGAATTGTTCCGCACGGAACGAAGTTCGATTTGCATCAGGGTGGTCAGTCCGTCACAATTTATTGGCAATCGCTTGCTGGACCGATGGCGGAAATCAAATCGCCGAGATGAAGTAAACTGACCAGGGGAGATTTTTAATGGCGATGGAAGTCAGGTGCGGACAGTGCTACGGAATATTACTGATCGAGACTCCAGGAGTCGTCGTGGCCTGTCCCCATTGTGGCGTCCATCTTTCGTTTCCTGGAACTGATGAGCAAACGAAAGCAATTCCTGCATCGGGTCACCATGTCGATAGCACTGTCGAAACTCCTTACCCATTCAAATTGCCGACCGGATTCGCACAGAGAGAGCCAAATGCCGATTCCGTCACTGTCAATCCAACGTCGAGCCAACCCGAAGAACCTAGTATTGCGGGCGCAACACCATCAGTAGTTTCACACCCGGTCGAATCGATATCGGTGGGCTCTGAGCCAGTGGCCTCACAGCTGGTCGTGACACCCCATCCACCCGAGTCTGCTGAGTTCGTATCTCATGAGATCGTGACGCACCAGGTCGTACCACAGCCAGTCGCGACACACTATCCACCCGCAGCACAACCTGTCGTGACACATCCGATCGTGGCACATCAGGTGGTGCAACATCAAGTTGTGCAACATTCGGTGGTACAGAATCCAGGCGTGGCGCATCCAGCCGCGCCACCGAATATTCAACCACAGTCTGGTCCGGATTTCTCGTGGATGTCGACTTCGGAACCCTCGCACACATCGCACGTAACACCATCAGCACCGTTTACTGGACTCGACTTGGGTTCCCCCAATGCGGAGAGAGCGGTGCCACGAAACACTTCCGCTCCAGTTTCAACCAGCAATGTCACACGAAATGAGCCACCTCCTGCGACGGGGTATGAATTTAGCACCCCTGATATTCCTCTCAATTCACCGCCATCGGGACATTTGGACGCTGGTACTGCTGGCAGTTTTGTGCCGACACACCCGTTTGGTTTGCCAACAGACTCGTCGCCTGTCGGCTCTAACAATTCGACGCTGAATGAAGAAATTGATCCGTCCACATTTGTTCCGCCCACGAGCAGCCGACCAGCAACCGGCAAGAGCCGCGGATCGTGTCTGGGGTTGCTGCTGCTGATTGTGGGAAGTTACGCCAGCCTGATTACGTTTTACGCAGCCTATTTGACGCTTCTGGGACGAACTCACCAATTGGAAAGCCTTCCAGATCTGAAGACTGTCCCCCAACAGGGAGGACGCGCAGTAGTACCTCGTCCGGAGAATGATCTGCCGCGAGGTCACGAGCTTAAATTGGGCCAATCGCAGCGGTACGGAAACGTTCGAATCACCCCGCTACGTGTCACCAGTGGCCCGATCAAGTTTGTCTATTTCAAAGATGTTCCCGGTAACGAGCGAGCCCCATCCGATCCTGTTTTGAAACTGTGGCTGAAGTTTGAAAATGTCTCCGATCAACAGATCATCACTCCGATCGATTCAACGCTGATGTATTTTCAACGCGGCCATTCGCCCGTGATTTCCTACAACGTGATTTTTCGTGACGTCGACCGAAAAAAGAAAGATGGCTTATTTTTCTATAATTTCGACCGACTGCCACCCGAAAGCGAATGGCGGATTGTGGGACAGGAGGCAAATCGCGAGCTTTTGCCGCACGAAGAATACGAAACGTTTATCCCTTCCCAGGAAAGTGTCGAACTTCCGAGCGGCGAAGTGATCTGGCGCGTCCATTTCCGAAAAGGCTACGGACCCAAAACGGGAAACGGCGTGACAACGCTGATCGATGTCCGCTTCGACAGCAAAGACATCGAGCCCGACCCGACGTGACGATCCAGCGGAAAAGATCGAAAAATTCCCTTTTGAAATTCACGTTAAATTCAGCGAACGCAATTTATTCTTTCGACGCTTGGGATTTGCCGACATTTTGACTCGTGTCTCGATTCGCAATCTTCAGGCGAAGTTGAAATAATACCGGCTGGCTTTCACTTTTCTGCGACCTCTCACATTTCTCGGGGAGACTGTTCGATGACAAAACCTTTGCGCTCATGCTGTGACTCTGTCGATCGTCGTGATTTTCTCAAGGTCGTTGCGGCGAGTGCCTCGACCCTCAGTGCAGTTGGCTCGGGTTTCTGGACGCTTCCGGGTGCCTATGCAGCCCCCAGTCCCACCAGTGCTGCGGAAACCGCGGTAGGACGCTTCTACAATTCACTCTCTGCCGAACAAAAAAAGACAATCTGCTTCGGCTTCAATGACCCGCTTCGGCAAAAAATCAACGCCAATTGGCAAATCACCAAGCCAACCGTCGGAACGGATTTCTATAGCAAAGAGCAGCGTCAACTCGTCGATGAAATCGTGAAGAACGTCACCTCAAAAGATGGTTACGATCGACTCCAAAAGCAGATGGAATTTGACAGCGGAGGAATCCGGGAATACAGCATCGCCGTCTTCGGCGAACCTGGGACGTCAGCGTTTGAATGGGAACTGACCGGCCGCCACCTGACGCTTCGAGCCGACGGAAACAGCGTCGACGGTGTGGCATTTGGCGGTCCGATCGTTTACGGGCATGGCGAAGAGACCCCAAAAGAGAATCTGTTCTACTACCAGACGCAACAGGTCAACGAGGTCTTTAAAGCGCTCGACGCCAATCAGGCAAAGAGCGCTCTTGTCGCAACCGCTCCCAACGAAGCAGCCGTTGCACTGCAAGGACCGTCAGGAAAATTCTCTGGCATTCCCGTCAGTCAACTGTCGTCTGACCAGAAGGGACTCGTCGAAAAGACGTTGCAGGTCCTGCTCGCCCCCTATCGACAGGAAGACGCCGAAGAGGCGATGGAGATCGTCAAGGCGGCAGGCGGCGTCGACAAGTTGCATATGGCCTTCTATCAACAGGGCGATCTTGAGAACGACAAGCTGTGGGATATCTGGCGAGTCGAAGGCCCAGCCTTCGTCTGGCACTTCCGAGGCGCCCCACACGTTCACGCCTACATCAACATCGGCGTCGTTGGTCAACAAAAGGCCGCGACGAACAGCTAGATATACTTTAAACAATTAAATTCAAGAGAATTCAGCCACAGGTGCACACAGAACCACACAGATAAGAAGGTATAGCCCCCGAGAGAAAAGCCTTCGATTGTCAATTTTTTATTGCATTTATCTGTGTGAATCGGTGTGCATCTGTGGCAAAAACTCTTCGCTTTCTGATCGCCCTCGGGACCACTGACTGGCTGGTTCGCCTCAGGGCAAAAACGGCCAATAAACGACGCGACCGTCTCGACTTGTCACAAACCGGATCGCTCCGTCTTGCGAGACCACAATCACCAGACTTTCTGGAACCTCGCTCACGAATCGATACGCCGATCGATGTCGAGTTCCGGAACTATCCGCCCTTTCGCGTTCCGTGTGCTCACCTTCCAGATCAAGCGACCGAAAGACTTCACTGACGGCGCGTTCACCAAGAACTTCACCGCCAAATCCAATGACCTCTAATCGCTTCGTGAGGACAAGCGCGCCATCGACGGCCATCATATCGGCGAAGAGATGCGCGATTTCATAAAACGATTCGTCGATTTCCGCCAGGGTTGGATCGTCAATCTTCTGGTAATCGGACCAGGTCACGCTTTGATAACCGTGCCGGTGTCCGACGAGCGATAATCGAGTCATCCCCCTGAGCATTAACTCGCTGAAATGTTCGGTTGCCGGTCGCGACTCGAACGGACACCGTATCCGTAAGTTGCTCGCCAGCGCATTGATGTCTGCCGAATCCTGGGGAAGAAAAATCAGCATCCCGCCGTGGCCCCGACTGCGAACGAGGCTGAGGATCCGCCGCACCACACTTTGAGCCATCGTTCGAATGAAGCACCCTTCGACTTCAGCCCCTTCCAGGCGAGTCGCTTTCAGTCGCTCGAGCAGCCACTCACGAAACGATCGAAAATGGATTGGCATCCACTGTGATTGAAAAGGGTCTAAGCCGGATTTCAGGATTTGACCGCTATTGAGTTCCAATAACCTCTGATAGCCGCACGCGGCCATCAACCGGCCAGCCCCCAGGATATGGACCACAAACTGAGGTGGAAGCGGAGTGCCATCGAAACGTCCTCCTTCGACGCGATTGACCCAACGAGTCCCCGTTTGAATAATACCCCAGATTGTTAATCGCTCTTCCTCGTCCAGACGAACCCCTAGAATGGATCGATAGTAAGAGGCCGCTGGCGCTAACTTGCGGATTTCTTGCGCGGTAAAAGGACGCGGTTCTGCGAATCGCAAAACATGGAATCCTGTCGGCGGCCCTTCGCCCTGCTTCCAGTCGGCAAACTCGGAAACGATCACCCGACATCGAACCGGCTGACCTTCTTCCATCAGGAAACTTGACTGGTAAGCAACGTCCAACACATTGGTTAAACACCTTAGAGAAATGAGTTCTGGAGGATGGCTTTCCAGCGAACCCCATGCTTCGGCGACATGCTCCGCAAATACCGGCGGATAAACGATGCTCGCGGTTTCGTCAACAATCATCAGGACCTCATCCCGCCCGTTTCAGCGAGATTTCCGAGGTGAGCCGGGCGGCGTCAGCCCTCGGACATTTTTTCTTTCCAACCGTCCTTGATCACAAACCGAACGAAACCCGAAGAGTCCGAGGGCTGACGCCGCCCGGCTCAACTTACCCGACGCGCGAATGTTTCCCCTGTTCTAAACCCGTCATCCGACGCGCGTGTACCGGCTGTGCCGGTCCTCATCCCGCCCGTTTCAGCGTCTGGGCATGGAATAATCGCTGATATTGCGGGCAGGTCTTTAATACGGATTCATGCGGGCCAAACGAAAGGACCTGGCCCTGGTCCATGACCAGAACATGCGTGACAAAGCTCAACAAACTCGGAGTCATTGCGTGAGTGACAATCAGCGTGGTTCGTCCCTTGGCAAATTCAAGCAGCGTCTGATGAATCAACTGTTCGCTTTGGGTATCGATCGCGGACGTTGCTTCGTCGAGAATCAAGATTGCGGGGTCACGCAAGATCGCCCTGGCCAAGGCGACTCGCTGACGTTGTCCACCCGACAAACGGTGTCCTTTGTCGCCGATTTGAGTCAACATCCCGTCAGGCAATTGACCGATGAAGTCGGTCACGTGAGCTTTATCAGCGGCAGCCTGAATTTCACTGTCCGAGGCATCCGGTTTTCCGTAACGAATATTCTCGGCAATCGACCAGTCGAAGAGTAATGTCTCTTGCGTGACGACACCGATTTGTGCTCGTAATTGAGAGAGATCAGCATCCATCAAATCGACGCCATCGATCAGGACATGTCCTGAATGAGGGTCGAAAAACCTTGGCAACAAGTTGACCAGGGTCGACTTACCGCAGCCGTTGTCTCCGACCACAGCCACAGTCGCTCCAAAGGGAATCGTCACCGAAACTTCATTGAGAGCTTTTCGGCCCAGCGAAGTCGAATCAAGCTGTGCGTAGTGGAAGGTGACTTGATCGAATTCGATCGATTGGCAGTGACGAGGAATCTCTGTAAATGGTCGAGTCGATTTGACGAGAGAATCGCGATCCATCCAGGCGAAAACCCTCGCACAAGCTGTGGCCGACTTTTTCAGTTTTGAATACACGCCCGAAAGCTTACGCCCCGGATCGAGCACACCAGCCATACAGGTATAAAGTAACGAAAGATCCGAAACAGTCATTGGTTCGGACGCAAGTTGAATCCCCCAGATCGACGTCTTATGTCGCAAGACCAGATAAGTACCGGGAAGCGAGGCGATGAATACCGCACACATTGCCAGAAATTCAACGCTCGGGCTGACAAGTGCATCGATTCGCAAGATACGCATCGCCTTGTCGTAATAAGTTCGATGCTCTTGAGCCAAACGGCGTCGATGCAATCGCTCGTTTTGAAATCCCTGCACGACGCGAAACGAAGTGAGCGTCTCATCCAGCACACGATAAAGGCGAGACATGCTTTCCATCTGCCTTTGCGTCGCCTTCTTCAGCTTCTTACCCAATCCGCCGAAAAACCAGGCCATAATCGGGGCGCAAATGAACGCCAGCAGCGTCAGCCGCCAGTTGGTAGCAAAGGCAAATCCAATACAAAGAGCCGCTTTAATTGGTTCAACAACGATCTTCCCACCCAATAACACCATCCCGTGTGCGACCTGATTGAGATCGAAGGTAAACCTCGACATCAATTGCGGGGTTGTCTCAAGCGCAAGCGTCTGCTGGTCGAGTTTCAGCGTATTGCGAAACAGTTGTTGCCTTAATGACTGCATGACACGCTGCACGACGCTGCCGACGCACATCTCCTGAAAGTACGAGCAGGTTTCTTTAAACAACGTGAGCACGAGCAGCACCGCCAGCAGATATGCCAGGAAGTTGAAAGAGTCCGTCGGAAGGAATGGAAGCACATGAGCATCAATCCAGCCATACTTGGTAACGTCCCACTGTCCCTTGTTTAAATCTTCGCGAGTTTTGCGTTTGTCTCGTCGAAGTTCTGACTTCGCTTCGTCGGAATTGGCCGCTTGCCAATTTGGATCTTGCAGCGTCGTCTCGATCTCGGCTAGTCGCTTCGACTCTTTCTCAACAGCGGAACGAGCCCGCTCAAGTTTCATGCGGACGTCCTGATCGTAGGTTTTCCCTTCGAGCAGTAGCTGCATCGCAGGGTAGACCAGCGAGAGCTGAGCCACAGCGAACAGAGCTGCACCGACGGACAACCCAACAGACAGGATCAGCGTCCTGCGCTGCCTGAGAACGAACGGAATTAATCGGGCAAGAATTTCCACGGCGACATCCCTGTCAAAATTCAGTTCGCGCTTTGTCGATTCGTCATTGACTCGATCGCCCAATGGCACTTTAAGTACAGTTCCATCGGGTTTCCAGCCACAACTTACTGGCTGATCGAATTTTACCGTCATCCATTGTCGAGACAAAACACGACGGAATTAGACACGGAAGTCGCTAAACGGTCCAGACCAGCGTCATTTCCGTTTTCAAAATCACAAGACCTTGATCGCGACGGCAGTGATGTCGTCGCGATTCGGTTGGTGGTCACGAAACTCTTCGCTGGCCGATTGAATTGCCGCCAGAATTTCGGAGGCCGATTTTGATTGATATCGACGCAGCACCTCTACAATCCTGTCTTGCCCGAATAACTTTCGTTCCGGAGACATGGATTCGACCAGCCCATCGGTCGCGATCAGCACAAGGTCACCAGGCTGCAAATGAACCGTGGTTCCGCTTTCAAAGACCGCCGCTGAATTCATGCCGAGCACTGTCCCCGTGCTTTTCAATCGCTGCAATTCGCCGCCGGCATGCAGAATAAATGCATCGTGCCCCGCGGCCGAATAACTGAACGTTCGATCACAATAATTGAGGGAAGCAAGAAACAACGTGACAAACATGTCATCCGGCAGATCTTCTTCCAGGACTCGATTGAGTCGTGTCAGGCACTGAGCGGGACTTGATTCATTCAGCAGCATGGTTCGCAAAACGGCTCGCGTTTCCACCATTTCCAACGCGGGTCCGAGGCCATGGCCGCTGACATCTCCGACGGCGATCCCCAATCGATTTTCACCCCAGGGGATAAAATCAAAATAATCTCCGCAGGCTTTCGAGCATGGAATGCAGATCGCGGCAAAGTCGAAGCCGGGAATCTTCGGCATTTGCTTCGGATAAAGCGAGACCTGGATTCGCAGCGCTGTCTGAATCTCTTGTTCAATCTCGACCTGTTTCAGCCGTGCGGTGGAATCACGAAATGCCAGAACCGCCCCAACCGTTTCTCCGGTATTGCAGATCGGTGCGACGGTATACTCGACCGGAAGCATCGTCCCATCACCCCGGCGAAATTTTGCGTCTTTCACAGTGATGGCGTCATTTCCATTTAATACGGCCTTCACGGGATGGGGCTCCGTGTCAATGACATGCAACCCGTTTGGCTTGCGCGGGGCGACGATCCTGGAATGACACATCCCGAGAAGCTCGGCGGATGTCATTTCCAGCATCCGTTCCGCGGCCAAATTCAAGTAGGCGATACATCCGGCAGAATCAAGTCCACAAATTCCATCAGCAACCGAATTCAAGATCAGATGGTGGCGGTATTCCAGCGACGCGATTTCACGTTCAACCCGAACTTTTTCAGTAATGTCCGTCGAGATCCCTCCGATGGCGTAAATTGAGCCCAGCTGGTCGCGAAGCGGAAACTTCACGGAAAAATATCGGTGCGGACCATCGTCATGCGGAGCGACCTCTTCACAATACAAGGGCTCGCCCGATTCCAGCACTAATCGATCATTGTCCCGGAAGGCGTCGGCCAATTCCGTCGCGAAAACGTCATAGTCGGTTTTCCCCAGAATGAGCGAACGAGACACATGAAACAACATTTCGAACTGGCGATTGATCAGCAAATAGCGAAAGTGCAAATCTTTGGCATAGATGACCGTCGAAGTGTTGTCGAGGAGATCATGCGCGAGCAAATTGAACTCGTGATCGACTGAATACGTCGCGTCAGTGCTCATGGAGTTGTCTCGGGATGATCGGGATACAGACCTCGCCCTGTTGTGGGAAGAGTGATCGAGACGTCCATTCCTGCGAAATCATTCGTCTGCGAAAGTGTACAGAAAGTGTCAAGACAATAGAAATGTATTTATTGATGGATTCATCTCTTTTTTTCAATTAGCCATCACGGAGGTAACAGAACCGCGAGCCTGGCAGACGACCATTTTTCTCCCTTCAGTTGTTTTCGCATCAACGGCGCGTTACGTGTTTCTCTCTCGGGCCGAAGAGAGGCTTCGGTTCCGAGCAATCAACCTTGAACAATTTGCTTGAGAGAAGGAGCCGACACAATGCGGATCGGGATCACGTTACGAACCATGGTCAAGAGAGATGGATGGCTCGCCGTTGCCATTGCGGCCGTTTTCATTGGCTCGGCGGCACAGGCCGATGTCAAACTGCCGAATGTCTTCGGCGATCATATGGTTCTTCAGCAGGGACAAAAGAACAAGGTCTGGGGACTGGCTGAAGCGGGTGAGGCCGTGACCGTGGCGATCAACGGACAAAACCAGACGGCGACTGCCGCCGCAGACGGCACGTGGCACGTCTTCATTGATCCTGTTCCGGTTGGTGGACCTTATGCTTTGACAGTGAAAGGCAAGAACGAGATCAAGTTTTCCGACGTGCTGGTCGGCGAAGTCTGGGTCTGCTCAGGTCAGTCAAACATGCAGTGGTCGGTCAATAATTCGAATGACCCCGATATCGAAAAACTGGCTGCAAAATATCCGAAAATTCGGATGATCAACTTCCCACAAGTCGGCACACAAGAGGTCAAGTGGAGCCACGACGATCGCAAGTGGATGGTCTGTACACCCGATACGGTCGGTGGTTTCTCGGCCGTCGGCTACTTCTTCGCCCGACAGCTCCATCAGACCCTGGGTGTGCCTGTGGGAATGATCAACAATGCCTGGGGCGGATCCGCCTGCGAAGCCTGGATTCGTCGTGACGTTCTGAACGCCGATCCACTCTATAAACCGCTGATGGACCGCTGGACACAGATGGAATCCAAATATGCTGAACTCGTCGCAAAGGGAAATGACCTGAACGACGAACAGAAGAAGCAGCTACAGGGTTTGCAGAATCAAATGGGTGGCAACAGCCGTCCGGCAAATATTTACAGTGGCGTACTGAAGTCACACATCGGCTATGGGATCAAAGGGGCGATCTGGTATCAGGGAGAATCGAACGCAGGACGAGCCTACCAATACCGTGACCTGTTTCCGCTGATGATCAAGAACTGGCGCGACGACTGGGGTCAGGGCGACTTCTCATTTTATTGGGCTCAACTGGCAGACTTCCAGAACGAACAACCTCAACCTGTTGAAAGTGCCTGGGCCGAATTACGAGAAGCGCAAACGATGACGATGTCGAAATTGCCGAAGACTGGCGAAGCGGTGATCATCGACATCGGCGAAGGGAAAGACATTCACCCGAAAAATAAAGTCGATGTCGGTCGACGACTCGCACGCTGGGCTTTGGCCAAGGATTACGGAGTGGCCATTCCTTACCACAGCCCACAATACAAGTCGCACGCCAAGGCAGATAACAAAATCGTGCTCACGTTCGATCATGTTGACGGCGGCTGGCGTCCGTTCGACGTCAAAGAGCCACGTGGCTTTGCCATCGCTGGTGAAGACAAGAAATTTGTCTGGGCCACCGCAAACTTGCTGAAGGATAACACGATTGAGGTCTACAGTGACCAAGTCACCAACCCGGTCGCCGTCCGATATGGCTGGGCTGATAATCCTGTCGTCAACCTGTTCGACGGAGCGGGCCTGCCTCTGACACCATTCCGCACTGACGATTGGCCAGGCACTACGATCAACAACAAGTGATCTGATCGCGAAATGCGATTTCGATCCTTCGCAATCAACACAAGCACCGCTTGCCATTCACACGGCAAGTGGTGCTCTTTTTTTATAGTCAGGGTATGCGACAAAACATCAGCCGAAACGGACGAAAGTCCGTTCTGATGACGGAAATGTTGACGCGGCTGCCACTGTGTCGGCCTGCCACTGTTGCAGAAGATTCCGTGAATCGCCATAGTTCAGGTTAATTGCGGCGGGTATTCATTGGAAGTTGCCCACCCGAACAACGAATTCACAAGCATCAGCAAGTACACATGGCCAATCCTGCACAGCGCGGTTCCGCTCCTGACGACGATTCCTGGGGCAAAATTGCCACAGATTTGTTTGGGATTCAATTCAACGAAGACGATGATTTTGAACTCCCTGATGATCAGGCTCCCGTTGCGAAAACTCCTACTGTTTCCCCAGTGATCGCTCCAGCGGCCAGCAAGGCTGCCGAAGAGACCGTCCATCACAAACACGCGGACGTGGTTGAAGAAGTCGCGGCCGAAGAACCAGCCCCCGATAAAAAGGGTAAAGTGCCTGGAAACGAAGATCACGACGAATTCTGGGATATCCTTGAGTCATGGAATTGGGACGAATCTTCTAAAGGTTCTGCTGCTCCCAAAAAGTCCGACGATTCTCGTGGCCGCAGGCCTCGACAAGAACCTGCCGCCCCCGAACCACGTCGTAGTCAACGGGACGAATCCCCTCGACGCGAAGAAGCTCATCAACGGCGTGAGGAACCAGTCCGCCGCGAAGAACCGGCTCGGCGAGAAGAATCTGCCCGGCGAGAAGAATCTGCCCGGCGAGAAGAATCTGCCCGGCGAGAAGAATCTGCCCGGCGAGAAGAATCTCCACGACGTGAGGAATCACCACCACGCGACGAAAAACGACGAGAAGAAAAACGACGAGAAATCCCCGAACGGCCACGACGTCGAGACGCAGAACCTGTCCAGGAAACCACGTCATCCGAAGAAGAAGCTCGAAAGAGCCGATCGCAGCGCGAGGAAACGCGACGCGAACGCCCGGCTCGCGGCGAGCAACCGCCGAGAACCCGACGGCCCGAAGCGGATCGACCAGCCGCCGAGCGTCCCCCTGCGGAACGTCGCCCCGAACGACCGAGCGAGCGACCACGGACTCGAGAAGTTCCGTCGGCATTCGTTGGAGATGAATTCGGTTCAGGTGTTGACGAACCGGTCGAATCAACTCGTTCACGTCACCCTCAGCCCGTTCGAAAACGAGAAGAACCTCCAGCGCCTCCACAACGAAAGCCGGTCGCTGCAAGGCGTCCCCGTCCCGTCGATGACTTCGAAGGTGACCTGTTCGTCGAAGATCTTGAAGAAGAAGCCATCGACGACGAATCCGACGATTTTGCTGAGCGATCCGTGACTGAGGGCGATTCGGACGACAATGAAAATGCACCTCCTCGCCGCCGACGACGTCGACGACGACGTGGGCGTGGCCGTTCGACGTCAGATTCAACCTCCAATACTTCTGATCAAGACCTCGAAGAATCGACAGACGCCGAAGAGACCGGATCGTTCGATGAATCGGATGAAGAATCTGCCGAAGTCGAATCGACAGACGACGATCAGGACGAAGAACGAGAAGTTCGCCGTCCCCGTCGACGCCGTCGACGTCGTACTCGTCGGACCGAAGCAGCCCCCGTTTCCGAAGTCGATTCTGATGACTACGAGGAATCATCAAGCGACGAAGACGGTGACGAAGAACAAGACGAAATGCTGGCCGGAGACGTCGATTCCGAATCGGATGATCCCGACGAAGAGGTCGTCGTTCCCGTCAGCTACGAAGGGATTCCAACCTGGGAAGAAGCGATTTCATACCTCGTGATTATCCCACCAAATGAATCTCGTGGTCATCGCGGTCGTAGTGATGGAAACCGACGTGACGATTCAAGAAGACGCTGATATTGCCCTCGTACTTGATGAATCGGTCGTTTTGGCTTTCCATTTTCCGACTGCGTCTGGATAGTGAAGTTGTCGAGAAGCTCATAGGGCTCGTTCGAGGTTTTCATGTCAGAAAAACTCTGCCGGCTGGTGACGCTCGGCTGCAAAGTCAATCAGTACGAAACGCAGCTCGTTCTTGAGGCACTTGAAAAGAACGGTTTTCGCGAAGCGCGCGACGGCGAAACGGCCGATCTGTGTGTCGTAAACACCTGTACCGTGACATCGAATGCCGATTCAAGGTCGCGGCAGGTGATCCGTCAATTGGCCAAGCAAAATCCAGGGACCAGAACACTGGTCATGGGCTGCTACGCGACCCGAGATTCTGACGCGGTTGCGCGATTGCCATCAGTGTTTGAAGTGGTGACCGACAAACGAGAACTGCCCGACATTCTGGGGCGACATGGTATCGTCGACATCCCTACGGGGATCAGTCGGTTTGAAGGACGTCGTCGAGCGTACGTCAAAGTCCAGGATGGGTGTATTTTACGATGCACCTATTGCATCATCCCGCAGGTCCGTCCAGGGCTTCGCAGCCGCTCGCCAGAAGATATCGAAGCCGAAGTCAGGCGACTGATCGCCAATGGTTACCGCGAAATCATTATTACAGGGGTCCATGTCGGACACTATGGTGTTGATACGACGCGCGGCCGACTGGGGGTGCCTCCGTTTCGTCTTCCCCACTTGTTGAAAAAGCTCGACAAAATTCCCGGCAATTGGCGGATGCGACTTTCCAGCATCGAAACGGCCGAAATCGACGAAGAATTCATTAAGGTTGCTGCCGATTGTGAACACCTTTGTCCGCAATTTCATCCGGCCCTGCAAAGTGGCTCAAATACGGTCCTGCAACGAATGCGACGAAGGTACTCGGTAGAAAGTTTTCTTGGAAAACTTGATCGCATGCGAGAAACCATTGATCGACCGGCTTTCGCCACCGATGTCATTGTTGGATTTCCAGGTGAAACGGACGCCGAATTTGAAGAAACGCTCGAGACATGCCGTCGAGCCGAATTCATGAAGATTCACATTTTCCCCTTCAGCCCGCGCACGGGAACGCCTGCGGCCACTTATCCCGATCAAGTTCACGGCACGATCTGTCAGGAAAGAATTACGCGGCTGGAACAACTGGAGCGAGAAATGGCAGAACGCTATTATCGACTGCTGGTTGGCCGCAATTTAGAAGTCATGGTCGAAGGATTATCCACGCGTGAGGGGTGGGTTTGCGGAACTGACAGAAGTTACGTTCCAGTGGAACTTCCTGGAACACGGGACGACATCGGACGGATGTGTCGCGGCCATGGGGTACGGGCCACGCGCCAGTTCCTCGAAGCCGATCGAGAGGGTTCCAAGAATGTCATTGCATGATTTCAAACCCGTTCACTTCACGATTGAAGAACGACCTCCCGTTGTCTTAGCGATCATGGTGCGGTCGAGTCTCTCAGAAGAAGACAATATCGAAGAGTTTGGATCTGAGCTGAATCAATTGGTGGACAACTATGGCTGTCAGTGGCTTGTGCTCGATCTTGGCAAAGTCTCGCTTCTGACGAGTTCTGCGGTTGGCAAATTGATCGTGCTGCATCGAACCCTGCATCGTCGTAACGGGCGGCTGGCCATGTGTGGTGTTAACAGCGTGATTACGGATGTTTTTGAAACTGCGAGGTTGAGTGACTATTTTCATCTGACCTCAACAGTGGACAAGGCTGTGGACCATTTGATGCAAGCCAAATCGCAGACCCAGCCGCCCGCATGAAAGACAACATGGCAGAAACATTCATTTTAATCCCAGGCCGAACCAGCGATCAGGGCTGCGGAATCAGTGAAGGTAAGTTTCTTGAAAAATACCAGAAAGAAATTAACACCTTGCAAGTCGCGCCCGGCGATATGAAACGGCTCGGCCTGAAGGATGGGGACCGCGTCCGCTTAACGAGTGAACAAGGTCAAGTTGTCGAAGTCTCTGTCACACCCGCCAAACAGGACGAACTTCCGGAAGGAATCTTGTTCATCGCTTACGGAGACATCTCCAGCCGACTGATGGGTGGCGACACACACGGCTCCGGCATGCCAACCAGCAAAGGGATGGATGTGCAACTGGAAGTCATTCACTAACGTCGCCGTCTGTTTGGTTTGCGGTTAATCGCTGATCTCGAGATCACCCATCTCCGCCAAGCTCGCCAGCACTCGCTCGGCCTGGGCGCGGTCGATAATCGTCAAGGCAATCCCGGCATGAACCAGCACATAGTCCCCCTCATTCGCCTCGGGAACACATGCCATCTGGCATCTCTTTTTGACGCCACCAAAGTCGATCTCTGCACTCGCCATTAACGGGTCTCGATCAACCCAGCGAGTGACACAACCTGGTATCCCAAGGCACATAATCACAATTCC
>CAIOKO010000165.1 GCA_903858935.1 uncultured Schlesneria sp.
CAAACGCGGATCGGTAAGATTTGCAAACGTTGTAAAAATGTCATTCATGCTTTGAGTCATCGAAAAGCCTCCGTGAAGGGAACAGAACACGAAGGAATTCAGTCAACACCCATTGATTCGAAAAGACCCGTTGCTAAAGTATCGATGGTTTAGATGCGATTGCCCTGGGGGTCCACCGTACTCCAGTCGAATTGGAAATAAGCGTGGACATTCGCTGAATGGACTACAACTTTGATTAAACGCCTTTCTTTTGTTTCGCGCCGTTTTTCCCGCCTTGTTTTTCACGAGCAGGAGCGGGAGTCAGAATTGGATCATAGTTGGAATTCGTCGTGGGAAATTGTGCATCTACATCTACCAGGTATTTCTCTAATGTTTGCCGCAACTTGCCTGCCACATCTTGCATGCTGGTTGCGAGATCATTGCGTACGCTCAGATCCGTCGACAAATCGAACAATATCACGCGGTGATCTTCGTAGAGCTTTATCAACTTGAAATTGCCGAGCAGAATGACCGATTGCGGTTCATCGTCATTTTGGGAGTGCGAAAAATGGAAGACGAGTTCTTCTCGTTGACGCTTTTCTTCTCCTTGACATTCGTTCGACAATAACGAGGCAATGGTCCTTCTTCACTCTCTTTGGGAATTCGGTTCGTATCAATCCTCGCTCATTGGCAAGAGGTTGGTAACAAACTGAAACCAACCAGAGGTGTATGGCACCATGAGTTTGGATTCACAGAAGGGCCGCGAACGATCAGCTGTACACGGATACCAACGTCCTAAACACTACCTTTGCCACATCTCAACCTGATTCTTCGCCTCCTCCTACCCCGTTGTCCGAAATGTAGAACACAAAGGTGATACGGGCCAATCCAAGTCGGTCAATCGTCGGCATCACTTTTTTCAACCACAGTATAGAGTTCTTTGGACATAGCCGCGGTCGCAAACCGCTTGTAATTGTCGTTGGGCATCAAGCGTTCGTATCTGACGCGTGTTGTTTTCATCGGGTTTTCAATATCGCGAAGCGCGTTCCACGATATTTGAATAAAAACGGCTTTCGCACTTTTTTTCGATGTCGAATATTCAATAACACTCAAGACGGGTTTGTCGGTAAATTCTTTGGGAGTTCCTCTGAAGCGATATCGGACGACTCATGATGCACGGCCGCTTTCGGCATATGCCGATTTCTGACCAAAAGAGAATACAGGCACGGCAACACAAATAACGTCGCAGGTTCGCCTGCGATCAGCCCGCCCAGAATCGCCCGTGCCAATGGCGCGTTGGCTTCACTACCGTGTTCAAGAGACATTGCCGCCGGAATCATGGCAAAGAAGGCGGCGAGTGCCGTCATTGTCACCGGACGGACTCGCACTGACGCCGCTTTGCGAATCGCCGCTGAGGGAGATAATCCTTCGTGACGACGAAGTTCCTGAGCGTAGTCCGTCAGCAGAACAGTATTGGCGACTTTGATTCCGACAATGAAAATAATGCCCAGCAAGCTTTGAACATTGAGTGCGGTACCGGTGTGGTAAAGGAACGGCAGAATCCCAATCAGTGCCAGCGGGACGGTTAGCATCACTGTCAGCGGAACAATCCAGGATTTGTCCAAAGCCACCATCAGAAAATACATCAGCAGAATGGCTAACAGAAGGCCATTGAAAAGATTAGTGAACGTGTCTTGCATTCGCGAATACTCGCCGCTGAGCACGATCTTGAACCCCTTCAAAAGGTTGCGATCAGTGGAATTTGGATCAAAGGGAATCCATGAATCATTGCCTTCAGCCCAGCCATATTTCTCGAGTACTTGATGTACATCCGCCGCCACGTGACCCAGGTCTCGGCCAGCGACAGACATCACAAGGTCAATCGAAGACTGAAGATTGACGTGCGTGGCTTCCGTCGGAACCGAAGCGCGAGCGATCGTTGCCAACGATCTCAACAAGATCGGTGTCTGCTGACCAGCGCCCGTCAGAGGAATATCCAGCAAATCTTCCATTGATTGAAAATCTTGTTCGGGATACATCACACCGACGAAGTACTGGTTGTAACTGACCGGATCAATCCAGAAGTTTTTCTTGTTGAATGAAATACTGCTGTTGGCCGCCGCGACCACGTTCCGCATGACATCCTCTTGCGTCAGTCCCAGATCAGCTGACTTTTGACGATCGACCGTAATCACGAATTGAGGATAGTTCAGCCTCTGCAGAATTCGAGTATCAACAACGCCGTCAATCTTGGAAATCTCTTGCTTAATCGACGACGCAATTTCGTGAGCCAGCTTCTGTTGCTTGCCGATCACGCGAATTCGAATGGGGCTCGACTTCCCTTCGTTCAGCGCGCTGCGAATCATTCCTCCCGAATCAAAACCAAACTCGAATTGCGAGAATTGCTCTTCTTTCACGACTTTCGCTCGGATCTTGGCGATGTGGTGCTCGGCGCTAAATTGACGATGTGGACTGAGCTGTACTCTGAGAATCGTGTCCATCGGTCCTGCGTTGGGGGTAAACGCGGCAGACCAGTCAGGGACGACACCGATCTCGGAAATAATCATTTGCAAATCGCTTTCGCCGATGGTTTCACGAACCAGACCTTCCGCTTGAGCGACGTACTCTTCCGTCTTCTCGATTCGCAAACCGCTGGGGCCGCGCATGACCATTTCAAATGCGCCGGAATCGACTTCCGGAAAGAATTCTTTCTTTAAAATCCAGCCATACGACACGAGAACAATGCAAAACAGCGCAGCTCCTGCGGCGATGGTTGAAATTCGATGGCGAAGGACGAAGTCGAGCCCGCGAAGGTACAAGGCAATCGCTCGATCTATCAGTGTTTCCCAACGACGAAAGATTCGGCGGAGCCATCCTGCGGGCTTCTGATGATCGCTGTGTCCGACATGTGGCTGTAACAGTAATGCACTGAATGACGGGACTAGAGTTCTCGAAAGCAGGTACGCGCTGATCATGGCGAATGCGACAGCCAACGCCATCGGGCGAAAGAGAAACACCCCCATGCCCGGCATGAGTGCAAGTGGTGCCAGAACCAGAAATGTACATAAGGTTGAAACAAGCTCAGGAAGCGCCACTTCGCTGGCACCCAGGTAGGCCGCTTCCTCGGGGGCGACGCCCAGCCCCAAATGTCGATGTGTATTTTCCAGGCAAATGATCGCACTATCGACCATCGGACCGATCGCCAGTGCCAAACCCGCCAGCGTCATCACATTTACGGTATTGCCTGTGATATACAGGCAGACAATGGCACCCAGAACGGAAAGCGGCAATGTAAGAATCGCGATTAAGGTCATTCTCCACTGCCCGAGAAAAAGCAGAATAACCAGTGAACAGAGAATGGCTCCCAACAGACCTTCCTGTACCAGCGCAGCAATTGAACTGCGTACGTAAACAGACTGATCCATCACCAGTTTCAGATCAATGCCAGGACGCGACAATCGGTCCTGCATCGATTTGAGCGACTTTTTCAGTGTGTCAACGACAGTCAGCGTACTGGCCCCGGTCTGTCGAAATATGGGAATATAGACTTGGCGATTGCCGTCAACTCGAACGATATTCGTCTGGACGAACGATGAATCTTTAGGAGTCGCGACGTCCCGAATGTAACTGACATTTCCCGCTTCGGCTTTGAGCGGCATCGCCCCCATTCGTTCGACAATCTCGATCATCGAATTGGAATCGATCGCATAGTCTGTGTCACCGACTTTGACGCTGCCTGTTGGCAGGAAGATGTTGAACTGGTCCGTCGCTTTCATGACGTCAACCGGCGCAAGACCACGGGATTCCATGCGAATCCGATCGAGATACAGCATTACTGCCCGAACTTTTCCCCCATAGACAATCGGCGTGATCGCCCCTGGATTGTTCATGATCATCGGGCGGACTTCATAGCGCCCGGTGTCATATAACGTTGCCTCGGAATGGGAGCTACCACTGACTGCCACGATTGAAATCGGAGTGGAACTGGTTGGATCATACGGCAGCACGATGGGGGGTAACGTCCCTGGAGGCATGGTCGGCATCGCCGCTAATGCCAGAGAATTGACTTGCGTCAGTGCCCCGTTCGGATCGGCATCACTTTGAAAATAGTTTCGGACGATGCTCGCCCCAATCAATGACCGGGATTCTTGTCTTGCAATCCCGTTTGCCTGATTCGTCCAGCGCTCGATTCGGCCTGTGATATCTTTTTCGATTCCTTCGGCGGGCATCCCTCCGTAGAAAGTTAAAACTTGAACTGCGGGAGCGCGAAAGACGGGAAGAATATCGATCGGAATTCGCGCCAGAGTAATAGTGCCAATTAACAATACTGACAAACACATCACCGTGACGGCATATGGGTTTTTCAGCGAGGCTCGAATCAGACCGTTCATGGAGCAAGATACCAATCAGAGAAAGTCGTGAAGATAAGCCTGTCGGAACAGTAGTTCGTAGAATTTTGAGTCGATTGGCGGAATAACAGAGCAATTGCGGTCGTCGCACGCGTTCAACTCAACTTCTCGTTTCTGTTCAAAGTAATCTCATCACCGCTTATTCGGTGCCGACGAATTCAGCTCATGGACTTCCACATGCTGCCCATCCTTAACCGTATTAATGTTCCCAACGATCACCAGGTCAGTCGACGTGATCCCTTTCGTAATTTCGGCTTGAACCCCATCATCAACGCCAATCTCAACTGGCGTTTTGCGGGCAATGCCGTCACGTACAACGAACAAGGTCCCTTTGCCACCCTTCGTTGTCCCGCTCAGTGCCGATGACGGAACTGTAAAAGCCTCTGGGTTACCCGCCTGAAGCATGATCTTAGTCCGACCATACATCCCACTTCTTAATAGCCCTCGATCATTTGGCAGATCAACTTCCGTTCGCATCGTTTTCGTTTTTTTTTCTTCAGAAAAGGCGATTCGAGAAATCTTTCCTGTAAACTTACGACCGGGAAGTGCATCAATGTTAGTGACCGTCTCATCTCCGGGTTCGGTAAAGGGGACGTCACCATCCGGTACATACAAGACCAGTCGGACGATATCTGTTCGTTCGACGGTTAACATCGGTAAAGCGGCACTCTGATCGGCACCGCGAATGAAATCGCCGCGATGGAATGCGCGTGATGTGACCACTCCGTCGTAAGGCGCAGTCACGCGAGTATATTCCACAAAGACCTCGGCCTTGGACAGATTGGCTTTCGCCACATCCACTTCAGCCTTGGCATCGATCAGGTCCGCTTTGGCTTGATCAACTTTGGCCGCTGCTGAGGCGACTAAGGCCTTCGACTCCGCGAGATTCGCTTGCGAGGCATCAACGGCTGCCTGTGCCGCCAACCGCTGATCTTCTTTCTCGTCAACAAGTCGCTCATCGACGGATTTTGCGTTCACAAGTTCTTGAAAACGTCGAAACTGCTTGTCGCGGAAATCAAACGCCGCGATGTCCCGTTTGACGCTTGCTTCGGCTCTGGCAATTCCTGTTTTGGCGGCATTCAGATCTGCCTCGGCAGCAAGAATGCGGGCTTTCATCTGCCCAACTTGAGCCTCAGCTCGTTCAACGGCAGCCTTGCCCCGATCGACGTCACGCCGAAGTTCCGGCGAATCGAGTTGTGCCAGCAACTGACCGGCGGTCACTCGATCACCAATATCGACGTTTTGTATTTTAAGATAACCAGGGACTTTTGCGAATAACTCAGCCGCTTCGTAAGCGTGAATCGAACCAGGCAAAATACAGGTCCGCTCCATTCCTCCGGCATGTGGCTTAACGACGTCAACTTTGACCAGCGAGTCATTCGGTGTCACTGGATGACGCTCATTCCCCGCTGCAAACGCGCTGTTAGACAACGACTGAGAATGCGAACGATGCATCCACAAGAATGCAATCAAGCCTCCGATCACGATCATTGTTGATACGACGAAAAAACGTCTGAAACGAATTCGAGTCATTGATAATTTCTCGTTAAACACTGAGAGAACGATCTCGCTCGACGTCAGTCTACTTGTTCGTCAATCGCGAATTATCAATATTGGCGTGCACGACTTTGAACAACTCGATGCTGTATCGCAATGACTATGCCATGTCGCCAATCTCGACACACAACGTCATCAGTATAACGAACCTGTCAGCTTGTTGCCTGATTCGATGTGATTTATTGAAATCAAACGAAGCCACGGCAAATAAACTGACAAAAACTTTTAACCATGGGAAAACCTTTTCCCATGGAAATCGGATGGCGGCAAACGCGTGGTACAACTCTTACCATCATGAACTGGATAAGCAGTTCCGAAAAAAACGCTCTGACAAGGTTCAACCTGGTCATTTTGCGTCGATCGCGATTCCGTCCGTTTTTAAGTGCGGATGTCACAGACGATGGGCGATACCGATTGATAGCAGCAATTGCAGAAAAACATCCGTTGGGAAATCGGCTGGTTTTGCCGATCAACGAGTAACGGCGAAGTCGACAATGGCTGGTGACGGTTTCTTGGGGATGTCAGGAAGACGCCTCAGACTGCGATCAATCCGAAGTTTGGAATCGCAATTGAAAAGAGTTTAATCCCATGGACGGGATGCTCACAGTCTGCGGAATGAATTCGCGAAGACAGTTCCGTCGTTCGCCGGGAAATTTTCGTAGGACGAGTTTCGGTCTGGCGCTGATTGTCATCTGGTTTGCCCAGAATGACGTGGTGAGATCGGCGGACCGCCCAAGCCTATTGAGTCGCCTTGGCTTTCGTCCCAGCAGTAAATCTCAGCAAAAAGTCGAACGGAATGTTTCGCCCGCTTCGCTGACCGTAACCAGACAATCAACCGCGACAGACAGAATTCAGAAAGAATCTGTTCAACAGGTCACGGATACAAATTCCGATAACGGGAGCGACGTGGCAGCCTTGCGGCGATTTCCTGACAGGCTGAAGCTTGATCCCGCTTCGACGGGTCCTGCCGGTGAGTTTCCGCTGGACTTTGAAGAACCTGTTACTCCAATTGACCTGCCTGCGGCACTGCAACTCGCCGGCATGACTTCGCCAGAGGTGCTATTGGCCCAACAACGCGTCTTGGCCGTGACAGCACGACAGCAGTTGGCAGCGGCCCAGGCGCTGCCAAACCTCAATCTTGGCACAACTTACTACTCGCATACGGGTGCTCTTCAGGCATCCAGCGGCCAGATTCTTAGCGTTGAGCGAAGTTCGCTCTATGTCGGTGCGGGTGGGAATGCTGTCGGATCAGGAACGGTCAATACTCCTGGTCTGCAATACAACATGAACGTTAACGAAGCTTATTTTGGATATCTTGTCAGTCGACAGCAATCCGAACGAGCACAGGCAGGCGCGGCTGCGGCACGAAACAACGTATTGCTTCAGATTGCGGTCGCGTACTGCCAACTGGTGCGAGAGCAAGGGACGCGAGCGATCGCGGTTAAGGTTCGAGACGACGCTCTGGAAGTGGCCAAAATTACGGCGACATTCGCCAAAGCAGGACAGGGTCGCCAATCAGATGCCGAACGAGCCAAGACCGAAGTAGGCCGTCGTGAAGCCGACATCTTCGCCGCCGACACCGCGATCATCGAAGCGTCCGCTCGATTGGGACAGATTCTGAATCTGGAATCGTCGGTCTGTTTGCAATCGAAAGAAAACTGGATCGTACCTCGTTCGATCGTTCCCGATCCGATTCCACTGCCAGAATTGATTGCGATCGCGCTTTACCAACGGCCTGAAGTTGCCGAGCGTCGTGCGGAAGTCCATGCGGCCATGCTGGAACTGGACGGTGCAAAACTTCTATTGTTTTCTCCGCAGTTTATTGCCGGGTTTAGTGACGGAACGTTTGGTGGAGGAGGCAATGTTAGCTCGAACAATATAGGACGCCCTCGGTTCGGCGATTTCGGTGACAGAACTGATGTGGACATTGTCCTGTATTGGTCGATCCGAAACATGGGACTCGCCAATCGAGCGCTTATCAAAACCGCGACGGCACGGCTGGCAGCAGCCGATTGGGATCGCACGAAACGGTTCAATGAAATCCGTGCAGAAGTCGCCGATGCTTATGCGAGAACACAGGCGCGCGCGGCTCAGCTCGACCTGCGGGAACGTGCCGTCACAGCCAGTGAACTTGGATTTCAACAGGACTTGAAACGAGCCTACGCTGGCGAAGGCCGTCCGATCGAAGTGCTTGACAGCCTGAGGCTACGCGCCATCGCCCAACAAGACTACCTTGATACGATCGCGAGTTATAATCAGGCCCATTACGAACTTTACGTGGCAATCGGTCAGCCTCCTGCTGATCTCTTAATCCATTCGGCTCCTCCGACGATTCCGCTAGCCTCCGTCGAGGAGTCGAAATGATGAGTCGCTCATTGCTATTTCTGATCGTTGCTGCCGCAATGACCTGCGATCGCGGCCGGGCAGACGACGCTGAAATGAAATCCATTAACCAGGATTTCGCCGCCCCGAAATCAATGTTGCTGTCACCGTCGTTAGAAACCACGCCGATCGATATGGCTGGAATCTTCTCATTAATTGGTGTCCAGAATCCCGAATTTCTTGCGGCCCAACAGCGTGTTCTGGAAGCGGCCGCACTCCGGCAGCTTGCCGCAGTCCAATTGCTACCAACGATCAACCTGGGAACGAACTTTGACCACCATACAGGTACACTTCAGCAGCCAACGGGCAATATACTGACTGTCAGCCGTCAGGCATTATTCGTCGGCGCTGGTGCCAGCGCGATTGGTGCGGGAACCGTCAACGTTCCAGGCATTGTCTGGAACCTCAACGTTTCTGACAGCTATTACCGCTATCTCATCAGTCGACAAGTTCAGAGTCAGAAAGCGGCGAATACCGTGACCGTCAATAACGACGTTCAACGGCGCGTTGCCACCGCGTACCTGGAACTCGTTCGTGCTGCTGCGATTCGCAGCATTTCCTGGCAGGCACGACAGGATTTCGCCGAAGTCGCCAGGATCACGAAAGCCTTCGCTCGAGCTGGAGAAGGCCGACCGGCCGATGAAAATCGTGCAACGGTAGAACTTCTTCGACGTGACAGTGATGTCATCGAAGCGGAAGGAAAAATGCTCAGTGCTTCGGCTCGACTTGCATCGCTGATTGGCCTCGATACCGCCGTTCGCCTTGTGCCTGCCGATCGGTGGGCAGTACCACATTCGATTGTCCCTGAGCCGATATCTTTGCCCGAACTTCTGACAATTGCCGCACTAAGGCGCCCAGAATTGGCTGAGCAAAAGGCGGAATTCTCTCAGACACTGCTGGCACTTGATGCCGCCAAAATGCTCCCTTTTTCGCCGACTGTATTTCTTGGATTCAGTTCAGGTGCGTTCGGAGGAGGGAGTGATCTTGCGTCTGCACATTTTGGGTCAACTCCCAACGCCAGTGGACAGGAACGATTTGGCAACTTTCAATCGCGCGCCGATATGGACGCCATTGTCTATTGGTCTTTGCGCAACCTGGGTGTCGGAAATAAAGCGCAAATCGCCGCATCCGAAAGCCGAGTCCGTCAATCAGAATGGCAGCAGTTAATGGTTCTGGACCGTGTCAGAGCCGAAGTTGCGACGGCTTATGTACGCGTTCATGCCCGGTTTCACCAGTTGTCGACTGCTGAAGAAGCCATTCGAGAATCCGAGCTTTCCTGGCGTGAGGATTTGAAACGCATTCGTGGTAACGATGGATTGCCAATTGAAGTTCTAAACAGTCAGCGATTGCTCGTCAGATCTCGGCTCGCGCTGTTGAATACGATCATCAATTACAACATCGCTCAGTTTGAACTTTATCATGCCCTCGGGCAGCCTCAGTCTGAACTGCTTGTGCGAAATGCGATCGACGTTGAATCGACCGAAGAAATCGTCCCAAGCCCTCAATGAGGTGACGAATGTTGATATTGCCTCAAACGCGATTCCGAAACGAATGTCTCTTATGGCGCACAATCTGTTCAGCAACGTTGGCCGCCACTTCGTCAATCGGTCGATGTGCGGCGACAGCTCTGATGTGTCTGATGCTGTCAGTCTCTGCATTTGCTGAAGGGGACACTAAACAAAACTCTTCTGTTGATGATCATGATCTGCAACTCGATATCATCCCTTCACCAACGTGTGAAATGGTGATCGATTTGGGAACGGCACTTCGATTGGCAGAGTCACAGAATCCGCGAATGGCATTAGCGCGAGAAGTTGTGAACGAGGCAATCGCACAACACAAGGAAGCGCGAGCGTTGCTGCTGCCGACGCTGACGGCAGGAACTGACTATCACCTACATTCAGGTGTTTTACAGACCTCGTTCGGTCAAATCCGGAGTGTGAATTCCCAATCTCTTTACCTGGGGGGTGGAACACAAACCGTTGGTACCCAGACAATCGGGATTCCTGCCGTACGGATTTTTGCTCATGCTGGCGACGCCTATTATCTTCCGCTTGTCGCCGGACAAACGGTGACGGCCCGCGCCTATGAATCTCTTGCCATCGACAATTTGACACTTCTGGATGTTGCAGACAGTTATCTGACTCTCGTCGCGGCGGAAGCCCGTCGCGAAGCCATGCTCGTCTCATTGAAAGAAATTGGACAGATCGAGAAGTCTCAAAAGGATTTCGCCCGCGTCGGGCAGGGACGCGACGCAGACGCTCATCGTGCTCGAGCCGATTTGTTATTAATGCGACTGGAAGAGGAACAAGCCCAGGAAGAAGCCGCCGTCGCCGCAGCAGAACTGAGTCGATTGCTGCATCTCGATCCGAGCGTTCGCCTCGTGACGCCATCAGGACCGATTGAAATGTTGAATCTCGTCGATGATTCCACCGATGTTGAGGGACTTGTCGCTCAAGCACACCAGCATCGTCCCGAGGTCGTGTCACGCTCGGCAGAAATTGGAGCTGCTGAATATCGATTGCGAGACGAAAAGATGCGGCCATGGCTCCCTTTGATTTCGCTCGGATTCAGCAGCGGTGCATTCGGCGGTGGAAGCAATCGTCAAGACTTGGGAGTTCCAGCATTCTACACGAACACTCAGGGCAGAACGGATCTGGATCTCTGGGCCATTTGGACCGTACAGAATCTTGGGATAGGAAATCACGGTTGGCAGGGGATGCGAAAGGCTGAACGTGATCAGGCGATTTTTCGACGGGCGATTTCTCTGGCTCAGATTCGTCGGGAAGTGGCAGAACGCCAGATGCAGGTTCGTACCCGGCGTCGGACGGTTGCGGTCACTTGGACTCAATTGTCAGCAGCCGAACGAGGTGCTCAAGAAGATTTGTTACTAACCCGTTCTGGCGAATCGCTGCCATTAGAAGCCTTAAACAGTATGACACGCCTCGCCAGCGCGAGGCAACAGTTGCTGACGGCGGTAATAGAATACAATCGAGCCCAGTTGCGGTTGCTTGTAGCATTAGGGACCAACCCAACTTCGTTACACTCATCGATTGGAAACTGATACAAAAACCGTTCGAAATGCTGGTCGGGTGTACGAACTTGTGTTTCGATGATTCCTGTTACATCAACCCTGTGTAGCCAATAGGAACTTGATTAACAGATTTTCCAATTGCTTGACAATACGACACTCACGATCAATTATCAAAATCAAAACTCGGTGCCTCTGCAGTTCGTTCGACACCTTCTGGAAACGGATCGGGTTCATTTGTTGTTTGCAATATGACGTCACGTGTTTCACCATCACGTTGAATCGTTAAAGTCAGCTCAACTCCTGGCTCAAAAAGCAGGTCTCGCACCTCAAAGAACGACAGTTGATCCGCGTTGGTCCCGTTGATTGCAAGCAGCCGATCTCCGTTGCGGATATCGGCTCGGGCTGCTACCCCTGCTGGATCGACGCCAGTGATAAGCGTTTTCCCCGAGATTCGTCTCGTCGCAAAACCTGTTCGCGAACGCTGATCGGGTAAGCCAAATCTTTTGCTCGGCGTGAAGTACCCAATCCGATTCGGGAAATCGAATTCAACATTAAACCTTGCTAAAAACTCCGGCCCGATTGCGGACAACTCGCCCTCATAGACCAGCACGTTATGAACTCGAAATGGACCGATATCCATCCAATTCAATACCCCTGCGAGGCGCGTGATTATTCCGTTTTCGGTTTCGCTGCGAGGCTGGGTCAATATTATCTGCCGCTTGGCCAGTAACTTCGTAAAAACTGTCGGTGTCAATGTTACCGAATCGGGAGAAGCCGTATTGACGAGGCAGCTCTCTAACCCTGTTGGAAGTCGAACTAACAGATTGAGTGTATTCGCTCGCAGTGTGATCCGTTCCGAATGGGCAGCTTGAGCTGTGGCAACCGTTGCAAACTGGACATATCCTTCGTCCCCATTCAAGCGAAGAACTTTCGATTGGATGTAATCCATGCCAAGGAGCCCAGCCCCTTCTCCACCAAATTCCGGTAAAAGGTCCTTTAATGTTGACGAGATTGAAATCGGTTTCGCAGCGCGGAGTGGGTCGGGATTGACCTTTCCAATTTTTATTTCCGGTGGAGGAAAGAACTCCGTTCCATCTGATGCCAGGGGTAACTTCATCTCCTTCGGCACGTCGAGTCCGCGGAGCTTTTCACGATTCGATTCACCAAAGGTCGTCATCGAACCCGATGTCGACAAGTACAAATGTTGAATTTCCCCGAAAACTTCAACCGGTACAGCGATCAGTCGGCCGGGGACGAACGGAAACTTTTCGCTCACAGAATCAGCGGCTTGCTCATCTCCAACCGAAATGCGTGGTAGCAAGTCGATCGAAACGATCAACGCAAAAATCAACACGAATTGTCGAGGGAATCGCTTCTGAGGGACCGAGAATTCACAATCCATTTGAACTCGCACCTGTTGAGTCGCGTAATCAGTGACGCCGAATCAGTTGCGATTGATATCTACAAATGAAAAAACGGTCGAGAGCTTCCAGTCTAAAACGTTTCGATCGGTGTTTTTAGCAATCATTCACCGCCAGGAAACAACCCAATTTCATTGAGTTCGTCGGTTGGAAACTGAAACCGCAGGAGTTCGAAACTGGGGTCGAGTGTTAAGATCTAAGCGCCCGCCCGCTCTTCATCGGCCTAGCCAATGATTGACTTACGGCGATTGACGTAGTCCCAGACGACGAAACGATCAAGATCATTGCCAGCCGTGAAGAACACTCGGCCCTTCGTCGTTTCTGCCAGTCGACGAGCAAACCGAATGTCCTCGCTGGTTTGTGAATAGCTTTGCAAAAGGAAAATGTTGATCACGATCCCTTCCCGTTCACAGAGCAATGCTTCCCTCATCGTCGCTTCTTCCGTTAACGAGTCCGATGGGTAAAGCAAATACAAATGAGATCCTTCGAAGTGCGCCGTTGGAAGGCCATCCGTAATCAGGATCAACTGACGATTGGGAGTGTCTTGAGCGGAAAGAAACTGGCGACCCAACTGCATGGCATGCTGAATGTTTGTGAAGTGCGGCGGGATATCCGATTCGCTGATATCCTCGCGGCTCATGTCGGCTCGAAGGCGGACGACCGGATCGAAAATCGTGACGGTCTTCGGCATCAAGGCGGCCACTTCACTGCAGTGACGTGGCTTTGCAAAAGTCGCCATCTCGATGAATTGCAGAAAGTCACCAGGGTATTCGCGACGAATCAAACCATCCATGGCTAACGCCATTCGTTTGACGTTCATGTACTGACCGCCCTGACGCATCGAACCACTCATATCCATCAGGATAGTCGTCGCGCATTTCGGATTGTTACGCGTGCGATGAATCACAATATCTTCAGATCGCATCTGCAATGGCCCCGCCGGATTGCGAATCATCGCATTGACCAGAGACTGCGGAATATCCATCTGCGAGACCGAGTCTCCAAATTCGTATTCCTTGGTGACGGGCATCTCGACTGCCCCTTCACCCTGGATCGGCCCCTGATGTCGTCCGGTCTTGGACTCCTGCAACTGGCTGAAGATCTGTTCGAGCAGCCGTCCCTGAAAAACGCGATAGGCTTTCGGGGTGAGTTGATAGCCCTTCTTCGTCTTTTCCAATCCTTGTTGTTCTGCAAGTTGACGGATCATTTCTTCAACTTGTCGCTGCATTTCGGCCAGAGAGTCGAGCTGCTCATCATCGGCATACTGACTCAACTCTGACATATCGATGACCGCAATTTGGGCCGACTTCTCAGCTTCTTCGAGCTGCTTTAACAGCCGTTCGATTTTCTCCAGTTCTTCTTTCACGGCGAGAGCGCCGTCGATGGTCAGCGGCTTAGCACCAATGAAAGTGTATTTCGAGGCCAGTTCGTCGATCTGATATTTGTCGCCCAGTCGATCGACCAGCTGAACAAGCTGCCGGGCGAACCGGGATTTTTCGCCCCCCGCCTGATACCAAAGTCGTTCGAGGTCACGAATCTGTTCTTCGTCAACACCTTTTTTGAAGGCCGATTTCAATTCATCGGGAGGGTGTGTGTTGTGGGCAAGCTTCGTGAATGCACGTTTGGCCTCTTCAACAACCTTCTTCGTCTCATACGTCGCCAGTATTTTCTGGATTCGTTCGAGCAGCGTCTTTCGCAGCGACTCGAGGCTGGGTCCGAGACCAGAAATCTGTCGAATATCGAGCTTGATCGCACGCGCTAATTCTTCGTCAGTCAATTCACGCAGATTGCCGAATTCGAGCATATGTTCAAACGCGGGGGACACCAGATCGGGTGATGGTGCGGACGGGCTGGGAATATTTGTCGGGTCGTAATGCTGATAGGTATGAATGACCCCGCCCAGTTGTGCAGGACTCATTTCGTCAGACTTCATAACGAATTTCTCCCCGGGACTGGCTGCGAGAGATTTTTTCTGTCGCATACAAACCAGCCAGGACAAATTCCACGCATGAAGCGCGCACAGCGCTATCAGCGGACGAATTCACTTCAAAGGCCTTTTCCCAGGCCGGCGGCACTCGCTTCAAACGCTCGGCATAATGCGAAGAGGGAAGCATGTCACCGACTTCGATTTTGACACCTTTGCTGAAGATCTGCGAGATCTCGTCCATCCCGTGTTCGTCCACGTATTCTTTAAAGACTGTACGAATCGCCTCCGCGATCAGCGAATCGAGAATCTGGCGTTCACTCATCTGATGACTGCCCATCAAATCGAGTTCCAGCTTGCCAAGCGACGAAGAATACAAGTGCCCCAGGTCGCTGATCCTCGGCACCGCCGGACGCTCTCCCAGTCGTGCACCCCGCTGACGCGCGCTGGCAATCATCGTTCCGTAATTCGCAATACTGAATCGAGCACTGACGCCGGATTGATGATCGATGTATTTTGACTTTCGAGCAGCAATGCTCAGTTCTTCAATAATCTCTTTCATAAACCGAGGGACGACCACGGGGAACGGACCATTCAGATCGATTCCCGTTTCTTGTTCCATAATCTCAATTCCCTGATCACGGTCTGTGGGATAATGAGTATGAATGACCGAACCAATTCGATCCTTAAGCTGAGGAATGACCTTCCCGCTTCGGTTGTACGTCGATGGGTTCGCAGAGAAGAGAATCAAAGCATCGATGTCGAAACGGACGGGAAACCCGCGAATCTGGACGTCTCGTTCCTCGAGAATATTAAACATTCCCACCTGCACCAGTTCGTCCAGTTCAGGGAGCTCGTTCATGGCGAAGATGCCGCGATGCATTCGAGGAATCAGTCCGAAATGAAGCGCTGCTTCGGCTGACATACTCGTTCCGCCAGCCAGTTTGGATGGGTCGATTTCTCCAATAATGTCGGCAAACTTCGTACCAGGCGCAAGCCGCTCAACATACCGTTCTTCACGTGGCCACCATCCGATTGGGACTTCGTTCGCTGGGACTCGTGCGACAAGGTCTTTGCAGACCCGGGTAATCGGGTGGTATGGATCGTCGTGCAACGGTGCTTCGGGATGAGCAATATAAGGGATTGCTTCGTCGAGAAATCGCGAAAGGGTACGCATCAGGCGACTTTTCCCCTGCCCTTTTTCCCCGAGAAATAACATGTCATGACCAGCAATCAATGCAATGTTGATCTCTGGGATGACCGTATCTTCATATCCGACAATTCCCGGGAAAAGCGGCTCTCCAGCGGAAAGGGCCGTCAGAAAATTATCGCGAAGCTCTGCTTTGACGGATTTTGAAACCCATCCACTCTTTTGCAAGTCGTCAAGATTCGTCGGACGGATTTGCATCTGTATGAAATTTCTACCTTGAGGACGCTTGTTCGTTCAATTGGCATCTGAATACGACAGGCGACTGCCACAACATTTTTCAAAGTTTGCCGCTTGATTATAGACCTTCGGTCCGTTTGGGCAAACTAATTATTGTCAGTAACCGAAGAATAAACGCGTTAAAAAGAATAACAAAAAACCTTACGTGCGTACACTCTTTTCTGGGAAGCGACCAATTTATTTGCAACAGATTGCAAAAAAGGCTGCAAGCTGAACGTCGCCGATCAGAGGATCCACCAATTGACCCAGGCATTAATCAACCGGCTTAACGGCGGACAGATCTCGCAAAGGAAAGCCAATGGCTGGTAGAAGCGGGCAATCCACTTTGATCCGTCCGCATGGACAGCTCCGTACCAGTACCAGAAAAATGGACCAATCGTCGTCCCGGAGACAATGAGATACACGATGAAATAGATCAGGATGTCGCGGAAAAAGCCGACCCAGGATCGTTTCGGCTTTGGTCCGGAAATCGGTTCTTTATTGAGCGAAACGGCCTTTGGTTCGCTGCCGAGTTTTTCATGTGTGTTGTCTGTGGTCATGATCAGCAGTCGTTAGGATCACCGACGAAAAAACCTTGCCTGCACTAATGAATGAAGCCCGACTCGAAGAATCGGGCTTCAGCTGGTCCATGCAAAATTGATGACGATTAAACGTCACCAGATCTATTTAGGAAGCTTTCCTTCCTTGATCAGTTCACCGTAGGTCTTGCCAGCGGTGGCACTCTTTTCGGATTCAATCTTCTTCAGAGCGTCAGTGAGTTTCTTTTCGTCAGTGGCGAACTTGACGTTCTTCTCGCCGACGGCCGTACCATAAGCCTTGCCGTAGTCACTGCGAACAGACTTCTTTTCTTCTGGATGACAGATTCCGCACTTCGCAGTTTCAGCTTCAGCCTTCAGAGTTGGATAAGCGGCATTGAATGCCTTCAAATAGTCCGGCCGTGCCTGTGCTTCTGAGCCCCCGACGAACGCTGCAACCACTGCGCAACACGCAACCCAAGTCAAACTCTTCCGCATGAACTTACTCCTCACCGTGTTTAGAGAATTTCGTGAAAAATAGAGCCCAAAGTTGTGCAACCCTTCGGCCTTCCAATAAGCCCTACAACCACTGGGCATTAGAGACGTCAGCGCGGCGTGTGTCAACTCACGGAAGGAGAAGTGCATATGAGGTTGCGGTATCCCCATTGACACAGCAAATCCCGGAGTCAGACCCGCGGATCAAGAATCTGCAATCGGGTGGACTTCACGAATGGTTTGATCCGAATTCGATAGTCAGTCATATGAGACGCAACGAGGTGAGCCTTGAGGTGGGCCAGACTCTCCCATTTCTCGACGATCAGAACGAAATCGTCTCCCAGACGTTGCTGCTGAGTCAGATCCGTGGTCGCGTCAACTGCGGCTCCGTACTCGATACAACCAGCTTCCTGGCGAACGGGGATCGTCACCTGGGCGAACTCACGCAAGAAGTCATCCCGATGGCCAGGTGCCAGTTCCACCAACGCAAGGACATGAATCATCTTGATACCAAGTCAGGGTGCTGAAAATCGCGAAAAACAGCGAGAAGTTCTTCTTCGTGGCATGGGCTGCCGACGGTGCAGGTCGGTCGTGGTACTCGCCAAAGTCTATCCGACTTATATCGTTCTCGGGCCAGAGATCACTTTTCGATTTGTTCGAGCGAGTAAACAATCGCTGCCTTCAGCTCTTCGTCGTCTGAACTCTTAAACACTTTCCGCAATTCGCTGGTGGCTCGTTTTGCGTACGGGCCGATCTCACCCAGAGCATAGACCGCTCCGATTTGGACTTTCAGGACCGGATCATGCGAGGCTTTAAGCAAGGCCTGAACCGCTTCTGGAGATTCGGGAGCTAGCTCCGCCAGCGAATAAGTCGTCAGCCAGCGAACGTTCTCGTCCTTGTCGGACAAACTCGCCAGCAGTGATTGAAGTGCGGGATACGCAAACCCATCGTGACGGATCAACACTTCCGCCGCACGAAGTCGTACCTGGCCATCCTTGTCATTCAGGCATTCTGCCAGTGACGTGAGGACCTTATTCGACTGAGGCCCCATTTCACCGAGTACGGCTGATGCAAAAGATCGCAAACTTGCATCACGAGATTTCAACGATTCGGTCACAACTTTGACTGATTCGATATTTGTCAGCTTCAGCCGTGCCATCGCTAAAGAGGTATGTGCCCGAACGAACTGGTCATCGTGCTTCAGCAACTTTTGCAGCAACGGTGCTGCAGCGACTCCCTTATCTCCCATCTGGCCGATCTGATGCAGACCTCGCTTCAGCGATTCTGCATCCGTCGGGTCAAGATCCTTTAAGACATCAGCTAAATCAACGCCAGCGTCAGGACACAGATCTTGCATCCCCCGTCCAGCTCCCTGTTTGGCGACGTGCTTCCGAGAAGAATCAACCGCCGATTTTTGCGTTTCTTCAGTCGAAACAAACTTTTCGTCATCGGACTGTGATTCGGCACTGTCGCCGTTCGTGCTGATCGGTTCATCGTCGAATGAAGACGCTACTTTCGATGCCTGAGCTGCTGCGACCGGAGTAGCCTCAGGATTCGATTTCTCTTCGGCCCAGTCAGCAGTATCTCCGTCAAACCCGCCAGAGCTGCTCTCGACTTCTTTCTTCACCTGAACGACGTTCTTGCGAGCGTCGTTCCCATTTGGTTGATCAAATTCGTCTGACTCTTTTTCCTTGGCCGCGCCTTTGTCTTTTCCAACTTTCCCCGGCGGATTCTCGATCGATGACAAGAATGTATCCAGATCGTCGTCAGACCGTCGTGCTGTCGGCTTTGATTTAGGCTTTGTTGACGCGCTGCTGGCAACGGTGTCCGCACCGTCTTCTACGGCAAGTGGATCAACTCGCGACTTGGTCTTTTTCGGAGTTTCTGTTTTGGACGCAGAGACAACCTTGGTGTCATCGGCCTTGGTCGATTTACCCTTCGTCTTCGCGTTTTTTGCCCCCCCCAAAGCACTCTTCGATTCATCGGACTTCAAGTCGGCAAGTTCGTTCGAAGTCTTCCCCTTGCTGTCCTTGCCTCGAGCTTTCTTCTTCGAATCCTTCGAATCAGCCAGCTTTTCTTCGGAGGCCTTTTTGGACGGCTTCTTAGCGAGCCAACCGCTCGTTTGAGCGCAACCACACAAATTACCAGCCATGGCGGCCAGCAACACCAATCCGAAGGGGCGATACCACTTGTTCATGTCACAACCTTGTGAACCGCGTGGAGGACAGCATGACGCTGACGTCAGTGCAAGCAAACCCTCGCCATGCGACTGAATAAAACACTTCCGCTTGAAGTATCGGTTGCAACGATCGTAAGTATTGACGGGATCAGACGGCGTTTTCCGCCACCGAAGCAAAACGATCGTCATAGCCCGCAGGGTCTTCTGGAACAACCCAAACCACCCATTCTAAACCGGGGATGATGTTTTTAGGGTCTTGTGTTCAAATTTCAAAATTGGCCGATCCGAGGGGCAGTTCAACAAAAACAACGCTCCCAGTTCAATCCGTAGCCATCGGCGCAGGCCGATCCGCGTTCAGCCGATCTCTTCAAGCGTTGCCGCACCCACCTTTCGGCATGACACAAACGAGAAATGACGCCTCGGTTGACGGAAATCCCACGACCTCGTCCGCGCTTGTCATCCAGGCGTGCTTAAATCGATGGCTTGCAATCCGTGTCAGCCAGTGAATCTGAACCACTGTTCGTCCCCGCAAAAGAAAAGGGGGCTTCCTCGAAAAAGGAAACCCCCTCATTTACCGTGCGAGACTCGCCTTTAACTTCCTCAGATCACGATCGACGATTTGCTTCTGGCTAGTTCTTCCATAAATCGAAGTGAACGCGTCGTCGTCTCTTCGACATCTGGAATCAATCCGTCCAGAATAAGTGAATTTGCGTACAACTGTCGTCCACAGTCGCGAATAAAGTCGTCGTTGTCGGAATTGCTGCTGAGATCACAAAGCCGAGTAATCAGACCGGCATGGGGATTAATTTCAAAGATTCGCTTGGGCATTTCGTATTCCTTCATCGTGTGGCTAAGCACCTTCTGAAGTTGATTGCTCATCGTTCCTTGAGGATTAATCAGACAGCAGTTGCTATCCGTCAACCGGGACGATTCACGAACGTCTTCCACCTTCCCATCCAGTGCACCCCGGAAGAGTTCCAGAATCCGCGTCAGGTTTTTCGGTTTCAGTTTCAATTCGTCGGTCTCGGCAGGCTTCGTTGATTCCGGGAAAACGACGTCGGCCGAATCAATCGAAATCAGGTCCTTATTCTCATAGCGACGCAACTGAGTCAACGCAAATTCGTCGATCGGGTCGTCCAGGAACAGAACTTCCAGGTTTCGTTTTCGGAACGCTTCGAGCAGTGGATGTCGCGACAAGGCATCGAGATCGGGTCCACTGAGATAAAAAATCTGAGTCTGCCCTTCGACGGCTCGTTGCAGGTAGCTGTCGAGCGAAACACTTGGAATCACCGATTTGTCAGCCTTACCGCCGACAAGAAGTGACGCTTCGGTCGCGGTGTGAGTCGAATGGAAACGCATCAGCTTGGCGATCCGCTCACGGTTCTCGAAATCCTGACCGATCCCGGTTCGAAGAATCGGACCGAACTGCTGATAGAACGTCTTAAAGGTCTCGGGCTGCTCTTCTGCCAAACTCGCCAGATAATCCAGAACCTTCTTAATCAGCACCTTTTTCAGTTTTGGCAGCAATTTGTGGTCTTGCAGAGTTTCTCGCGAGACGTTCAGCGGCAGATCGGCAGAATCGACGACTCCATACAGGAATCGCAGGTATTCTGGCAGCAGGTCACGGCAGTCGTCCTGGACCAGAATTCGCTTGGCGCACAGGTTGATCCCATGCTCGATCTGACCGAATCCCATCAATTCGAAATTTGAAGGAGGGCAATACAGGATCGAATGAAACTGGATGGGTGAATCACTCGCAAGATGCAAATGCCAAAGTGGTTTTTCCTCAGAATGGTGCGTCAACCACTGATAAAAACCGGCGTGCTGCTCATCAGTGACCTGATTCTTCGGCTCCACCCAGATTGGCTTCTGCTCGTTCAGAATATCGGTCGAGAGCTTGATCGGATGCGGCACGAACGTCGAATACTTGCGAACAATGAATTTCAGCCGATTCGGGTCGGTGAATTCATCCATATCGTCTTTCAGGTGCAGACGAATCTGTGCTCCTCGAGGAACATCACCCTCGACAGGAGTGATCGTAAATCGGCCTGAACCGTCAGATTCCCAACGCCAGCCACTCTGCTCGCGGTAGCTTCGCGTGACAACTTCCACTTTGTCTGCGAGCATGAAAGCGGCATAGAAACCTACTCCGAACTGCCCAATCAGGGATAAATCGGCCGATGGGCCAGCTTCCGCCCCCTCTGCCTTGGCGGCCAATGTACGGAGAAACTCTTTGGAACCACTGTGCGCGATCGTTCCAAGGTTCTGAACCAGTTCGTCATGAGTCAGACCAATGCCGTTGTCTCGAATCACGAGCAACTTGGCTTCTTTGTCCGGTTCCAACGTGATTTCTAAAGGTGCATCATCGCGGAACTGCTCGTCACTCAATTGAATATGCCGAAGCTTATTCAAAGAATCGGACGCATTCGAAATCAACTCTCTCAAGGCAATTTCGCGGTTCTGATACAGCGAATGAGAGAGAATGTGAAGTAGCTGTTTGATCTCGGTCTGAAACGTGAATTCCTGAGGCTGCGTCACGGGGAACTCCAAATGCAATCAATATCGAAATAGAAAGGCAGTCCATCGACCACTTGGAAACTTGGAAAGCAACTGGCGCGCCACGTCTGAAGAGTCAAAAATGCCATAATTTGCCGAGTAATAACAATGTTCGAACAAAAACAAAGCTGCCAAAATGGCACTCGCAGCGGCGCAGGTCGATCGTGCACACCTATCGTCGAACGCGGAAACCGTTGAGGTTTTGCGACCGCAAAAAATGAAGTTGGCAAAATCGTTTTTCGAAATGACGGCCGTAAGTCCACAGGACAATTCAGGCTTCCTGCCCGTCGAGACAAGGTTGAATTCAATTGCGTTGGGTTCTACAACTCGACCTCTAGTTTGATCCAATACCTTGCCATACGTCGAATCGGAGAACTCATTCATGGCCCTCGTCAACGATAACTACCTGAAACTGAAGGCGGGTTACCTGTTTCCTGAGATCGGTCGTCGTGTTTCGAAGTTCGCCGCAGAAAATCCCTCCGCCAAAATCATTCGGCTTGGCATTGGCGATGTCACCGAACCTCTTCCGTCAGCAATTATCGATGCGATGCACCGTGCTACAGACGAAATGGCGAAAAGGGAAACCTTTCGAGGTTATGGTCCTGAACAAGGCTACGATTTCTTAAGAAACGCAATCGCCCAAAATGATTTTGCCAGCCGCGGAGCCCAAGTCGCTGCTGACGAGATTTTTGTTTCAGACGGCTCAAAGTGTGATACCGGGAACATTCTCGACATTTTCGGCGCAGGAAACGTGATTGGCGTGACCGACCCCGTCTATCCCGTTTACGTTGATACCAATGTCATGGCGGGCCGAACGGGTGCCGCCGACGAGACCGGTCGATACGCGGGACTGGTCTATCTGCCGGTTACTGCAGAAAATAATTTCACACCCGCCCTGCCCGATCGTAAAGTCGATTTGCTCTATCTGTGTTACCCAAACAATCCAACCGGAACCGTGGCGACGAAAGAGACTTTGAAAAAGTTCGTTGATTACGCCAAAGCCAACGATACGATCATTTTCTTCGACGCTGCCTACGAAGCGTACATTACCGACCCTTCGATTCCTCATTCGATTTATGAGATTGAGGGTGCCCGTGACGTGGCGATTGAATTCCGCAGCTTCAGCAAGACCGCTGGCTTCACCGGGACTCGCTGTGCCTTTACCGTCGTGCCTAAAGGCCTGAAGGCCAAAACTTCATCGGGCGAATCGCTCGAGCTTCACTCGCTTTGGAACCGGCGTCATACCACCAAATTCAATGGTGTCAGTTACATCGTGCAACGCGGTGCAGAAGCGGTCTACAGCGAACAGGGTAAAACCCAGGTTCGAGCCATGATCGACTTCTACCTGGAAAACGCCAAGATTCTGTGTGCCGGGCTGCGAAAAGCAGGACTCGTCGTTTACGGCGGAACGAATGCACCATATGTCTGGTTGAAGACACCCGGTGGACAGACAAGCTGGCAATTCTTCGATCACCTGCTGTCCCAGGCGAACCTGGTAGGAACTCCCGGCAGCGGTTTCGGTGCGGCTGGCGAAGGATACTTCCGACTCAGTGCCTTCAACAGTCGGGCCAACATTGAAGAAGCTGTCACCCGAATTCAAAAAATCATGGCATGACAAAACAAATGCTCACTCTTTTCGCTCGTCACTATGCGAACGGCGAACCGCTTCGCGTCGAAATTGAAGGCGATCGGATTCGTCGGATTGAGCCGGCATGGCCGAAAGGAAGTCTTAACGACTGGCCGTTTGTCTCGCCGGCGTTCCTTGATTTGCAGATCAACGGATACGGTGGGACCTGGTTCAGCGATGACGCATTAACGGCAGATGCCGTGTTAAAAACCTTGTCCCCCCACTTTGGGTTCGGGGTGACGCGTCTGTGTCCAACGCTGATCACCAATTCGTTCGAAGGTCTGGCGACTGGATTTGCTGCAATTCGAGCGGCCTGCGACCAATCGGCGTGGGCCAATCGAATGGTCTTTGGCTGCCATCTGGAAGGCCCTTATATTTCAGGCGAAGACGGACCGCGCGGGGCACATCCCAAACAACACGTCAGACCGGCCGACTGGGACGAATTTCAACGCCTGCAAGAAATCTCCGGAGGCCGTATCCGTCTGGTCACTGTCGCACCCGAAGTCGAAAATGGAATTGAGTTCATTAAAAAAGCGGTCGCAAGCGGGGTTGTGGTTTCATTGGGTCATACGGCAGCCACACCCGACCAAATCCAGGCCGGCGTCGATGCAGGTGCAAGATTAAGCACGCACCTGGGTAACGGTGCTCATTCGATGATTCACCGCCATCGAAACGTGATCTACGAACAACTGGCTGATCCGAGATTGAACGCCAGCCTGATAGTAGACGGACACCATTTGCCCCCCAATCTTGTCCGAACTTTTATCCGCGTAAAGACCCCACAAAAGACAATACTGACCTGTGACGCCGCAGGATGGGCGGGTTGTCCACCCGGTGTCTACGAAAGCAAACTGGGCCGCAGCGAAATTCTTCCCAGCGGTAAACTGGTCGTCGCCGGACAACAGGAACTGCTCGCAGGTTCGGCACAAGAAATCGATGAGTGCGTGGCAAATACCATCAGTTTCGCCGGCGTATCGGTGAAACAGGCGGTGGATATGGCCAGCCAGAATCCAGCAAAGCTACTTGGGCAGGAAGTCGTCCGATTGCGCCGCGGATCTCTGGCTGATCTGGTGTTATTCCACATTTCACCCGGCGATCGATTGACTAACGTCACATCCCAAACAGGTCATATACGTCCCATTAGTCCTATCAATCCCATCTCTTCCACGAACGAACGCCTCCGTCTGAAAATCGAAGCAACGATCGCCGGAGGCGAATTGAAGTTCGGTTCGATCGTACAGCGATAAATCGATATCCCGTTCCTTCAGCATCTATCAGCGATACCAGCGATCAAGCACGCCATGCCAGCCTTCAACACTTTGCGCGGCGGCAAACGCATTCCGAACTTCTGAATGTTGCGGATGTAATTGCGCAAACTTCATCCCGAACATTCGCATCGTCGTCAGTGCCTGCGGAACATCACTGACTTGCACGCAAAGTCCGAACTGAAGCTCCATCACCTGACGTTGTTCGAACAGATCCGGTTCTGGCAGCGGAAGGCCAGCCGCCAGCGCCTTGACTTGGGAAAAAATCCACGGATTTCCAATCGCTCCACGTGCGACCGAAACGCCATCGACACCGGTTATCTGAAACATGTCGAGACAGGCTTGTGCGGTGAACAAGTCGCCGCTGCCGAGAATCGTCTTTGAACCAGCATGCTGTTTCACTTCCCGTAGAAAATCCCAGTTACTCGGGCCAACGTACTTCTGTTCGACCGTCCGGCCATGGACTGTGATCGCGGAAACACCTCGCTCAAATGCTCCGTCAAGGATTTGAAAGAAACGATCACGACTTTCGGTCGAATCATCCACTCCGCGCCGCATCTTCAAGGTTACGGGAATGTGATCGGGAACGGCGGCACGAGTCCGACTGACGATTTCCAACGCCACATCCGGCTGACTGAGATGGAACCCGCCTCGACAGGCACCAGCAGTTGATTTGACCGGACATCCAAAATTGATGTCGATGACATCAAAACCCGCACTCACCAACTTTTGAGCAGCGGGTCCAAAATCAGCGGGTTCCGAACCCATCAGCTGACCACCCACCGGATGTTCTTCGTCCGTCACCAGAAGGTGCCGCCGGGTTCGATGACGAGCCTTGAGGTCGAGTACAAACCGGTCGATCATGACTTCGGCGAGGGTGTAACTTGCCCCCAACCGTCTGGCGACAATCCGCATGGGGCCATCGCTATATCCGCTGAGTGCCGCCTGAACAACGGGAAATCCGATCGTGACGGCCCCAATCGAAAGCGGCTTTAATATCGAAGGAACGGTTGATCGCGTTTCTTGAGAATGGATCGGGCGTGGCTGGTTGTGATGAATGTCTCGCGCCATCTCTACGTTATTGCGACAATCTATGTATACGGGAAACCCAAGCGATGCCTCCTTTTAAGAAACTTGACGTTGCCAACGTCAACGAAGTCCCTTGGGAACATGGAGCAACAGCTTTCAGCAAACCGGCTGCGGTGGCTCATTATGATGAGTGATCACGCGAATCGCTATTGGCTCGCAGATTTCGAACCGTTTGGCGAGCCCGAGATGGGAACTCCGGTAGGGAGCGGTCGACCGGCAACGGAGAATCCGTGGTCATGCGTAAACTTTTGCAGCTTCCGATAAAGCGCATAGCTGTCAGGATAAACCCAAAAAGTCAGGGTCGTATCGGGCGCTGCGCCAAGAATCGATTGATAGAATTTCGATCCTTTACGCAACGCAGCTTCGGCGGTCTCTCCCTTGGTTTCTGGTTCAGGATGAATTTGCCAGCTGGAAAGACTGATGCGATACCCACCGTGTCCGGCTCTGAGTTCGTCCAATCCCGATAACGTCTCTACTCGCACGAGATACTGCATATTAAAGCCTTCGACTGGCCCGATTTGCCCTTGGTGCTGTCGAGTTTTCACCAACCAGTCTTTCCGTTTTTGAATCTGGTCCTTCAGTCGAGAGACAAGTTCATCGACCGGCACCTCTGAAACGCGATTTCGCTCCAGTCGATAGTGCTTTTCATTGCCATTAACGACTCGACTGAGTGGCGTAATCTTGTGTTCCAGCGTCTGGACATTCGCCGGCTTGTCTTCAATCTCTGCGATTTGAATTTTCAGTCGTTCCAGGTCTTTCCTGGCGAGTTCCAAATCGGCGACCGCTTTTGCCTTTCGCATCTTGCTGGCGTCGAGTTGCTGAGTCGATACGGCCAACATCTCTTGGACGGCCTTTTGACGCTCGGTTAATTCGACCTGCCGCAGATTCGTCTGCTGCACGCGGGCTGCAAGGGCCAGCTCCTCTTTTGTAATCGAGGCAAGCACTGTTTCCAGTTCCTTCGTCATTTCCACAAGCTCTTGCGGAACGACCAACTCGGGCAAAGGAGGACGTATCGGAATTTCCTGTGGCTCCGGCTCCGATTCCGGTTCTTCTTCCGATTCCTGCATCGTCAATTCTTGGCGCTGCGGTTCCTCAGTGGCCTCTTCGGACTCATTAGCCTTTGCAGGAGCATATTGGGCCGATTCGGAGAGTGGTTCATCGGACAAAGGGGTCCCTGGCGGCAGAAAAACCACAGGTATCTTACTGACATGCAGACCCGCAATCACGATCAGGATGATCAAGATACCGACGATGTTCGCAACGACATCGAGAAACGAGTCGGAGCCAAACTGCAATTCACCTTTCGGGCGACGACGACTCATCGGTTGGCTCCTGCTTTAGGTAGGGCAGCAGCCTTGAGTCCGGGCTTTTTCGTCGGCTTCGTCGTCTTCGCCGTGTCACGGCCAAATTCGATCGCGTCGTTTTGTTTCGAGAATTCATGCGAGGTCGCCAAACCGGCTCGGGTCATCATGGCATTGACCTGTTCGTAGTGACTATTTCCTTCAGGCTTCACGATAAACTTCAATCGCGGTGCCCAGAAGAATCCCTGCGGAGGACGACCCCATTCATGAGAGTAGGCATCAAGTGCCGTGGCGAACAATTCCAATGTTTCTTGCCTCGACTCCCCCTGCCCTACGGGAATTGCAAACTTTTCGGCGATCATCAGTTTATCTTCTGAGACATCAACGCGAACTTCCCGCTCAAACCCGATACTGGCTCCTGGTTCGCAATATCCCCAGCGCCGCCCCGCGAGCATTTCAGGCTCCAGGGGTTTGTCCGCTTCATCATTATTCTTCTTGCTTGGTCTTTCGCCGGGGTGCGGTGCTCGCGTCGAAGAACCTTTGTTATGAGAAAAACGGGGCGACGATGAACCGCTATCGGATAAACGGGAGGAACTTGATTGACCGCCAGATCGCGAACCGGAACTCCCATCACCTTGCGCGTAACGGCCATCGCCATCGGAATCTCCCTCGGGGCCGATGGATTCTCCGTCGCTCCCAGGCTTTGATTTCGAAGACTTGCGATTGGGACGCTGCCCGATCGGCATTCCTGGCTCTGACTCGTCCCAGCCTTCAGAAGATTGGCCCGATCCTGCCCCGCCGGACGCCGAACCTTTGAAGGAGGTTCCGTTCGAGTTCCCTGAGCCATTTCCGCCGGACGATCGATTGCCCGATCCTTGAGCCATTCGAGAGTTACCTCGATCAGACGTCGCCGAACCCTGACCGGTTCCGCCAACGGCTCCGCCGCCAGGCCCACCACCAGACCCACCAAAAGTTCCTCCGCCGGGCGCACCACCTGATCCACCAGCAAGTCGGCCTCCTGAGCCACCGGAAGTTCCGCCAGTGACTCCATCGTCGGATCCTTCTTCGGCTCCGTCACCATTTTCCCCAACCGGACTGCCGCTGGTTCCACCACTCGTCCCGCCGCCCGATCGGCCCCGGATGCCTGCATAGGATCCTCGAGAAATACCGTCGCCCCCACCACCGTCGAAGCCGTCACCATTTCCGGTATCCGCCCCTGAATCGGCACCCCGACGTGGTCCCGAACCACTACTGCCGAACGATCCACCCGACTCGCCACCGAAGCCCCCCGCAACGTCGTTTCCGCGAGATTGACCACGAGGACGACCCTGGAAGTTTTCAACCCGTTCCCAGCTTCGTGATCCGACAGAATTATCACCCCCCGTCAAATCGTTCATCGTGAAGCCGTTTCCGCCAGATTGTCCGGAATCGTCGGTCCCACCGGGTCCGGAGCCTCGCACGGCACCAAACATTGACCCTCCACCCGGCCCCCCACTGCCAGAGCCGGAATTGCCGGCGACGCCTCCACCTGGTCGTCCGCCGCCTGACCCTCCGCCACCCGAGCCCCGGCGACCGGGAGCACCGCCGAAGACACTTCCACCGCTTCCCGTCATCAGGGCTGAACGAGCAATATTTTCTCGCTCGGCAAATAATCGACTGACGGCTGTCTGACACGCGGTTTTTGCACCACTATCAACATCTGGCAGTTTCAACACAGTCGACTCTTCGATCAGTTCATACCCTTGTGACGTACGAATTGGCTCAAGCATTCGCAATGCAACGTAATAGGCGACAACACCCTCCGGTCTCACGAGAATCAGCACGTACGGCTCGGGTTCACTCCGGGGGTTCCGCTGCTTCAAGTTGATCGCGTTCCAGTAATTAATCAGTGCCCCAGTCCCTGCTGCGATCGGGTTTGCTTTCGGCGTAAACCCTTCGAGATCCTTCGCCGTGATCAGGATGTCTTCCTGCAGGAATCGAATTCCTGCCGCAGAGCATTCGATGAAGATTGGACGTCGAGTTGTCCCGGTTTGCGGGTCAAACGGAACAACCTGAAATTGATCGTTTTGCTCCGTCGCGTCAGCAACCTGTGCGGCACGTAAACGCCTTTTCATTTGCAGAATCTGCTGCTCAACGAGAACCCGCTCAGTGTCTTCCTTCGGGTCAGTCGCTTCCGCAGTTTCTCCGGCAAGTTCATCCAGATTGTTTTCAAGTTGCAGAATGCCGGAATTGAGTGATTCCGTTTTTTCAAGCGATTCTTGAACCTGTTGTCGACGTAATGTGAGTACGCGAAGCCGTTGGTCACGCTCGGACGCAAGCTGTTCCGCACGACTCTGCCACTTTGTTTTTAAAGCTGACAGTTCTTGCTTGCGCTCCGCGAGCGCAAGTTCATAACCGTCGTCGACTGGTGCGACCGGCTTGAAAGCGGGTTTGGGGGCCGGCCGGGCGATCACTTTGGGAGGCTCTGGCGCTGGCTTTGCAGCGATTTCACTAAGTTCGGCCGCTTTTTTTTCGGCTTCGGCAATCTCGAGACTGCGGTAAGCTCGCTTTGATGCAGCGAATTCGGCTTCCCGCTGTCGGATTTTCAGTGTCGTCACAAGTAACAAGAAAATCAGCGATCCCATCGTGCAGATCAGCACGGCCAGGAACGGAAAGACTTTAAAAGAATGGGTTTCCTTCGTTCGACCGCTCATCGCGAGTACTTGTATTTCTTGCTGATGGATTCAGGCGAGCTGATTGGCATCCGTCGTCCGGTCCGTTCAGTCTTAAAACATTCAATCAATGGCAAAACTGACCCGAACCCCAAACCCGACTTATCTCGAACTCACTCCTGCATAACGACTTACGCCAATAAACACACCGCAGACAACCCATTAACCCCATGTCACCCACTCGGCGAGTGGAATTCAGGAATGAGTGAAAACTCGGCGCTTTTAGACTTATCGGAACAATCGGCATCGTCGGACTTAGGAATGAGTCAAAACCTTCAGGACTTGCAACACAATTGAGATTGTCTCCAATTCACGGGCGAACAGGTTTGCTTACGGGATGACAAGTCTCGTATCCTATGCAAAGAACTGAGAACCTTTGTTTGAAGGGAGTGTCTCTTCGGCAAAGACTGCCACAGTTGGCTGACGACATTTATGGCCGGGGGACCGGGACTTTGAATCTTTCCCAATCCGATTTGACGACAGCACAAGAATTGCTCGGATATTTGAATTTCTCTGGGGGCCGCCCAGACACAAAATTTCAGCGACAGCTCAATGAATTCATCGCCAGTGTCACGTGGTCGAAGGTTCCAGACGCCTTACAGCAGTTACTTGAGCACTTGCATCAGACGGCACCAGCGTTTAGCGATGTCGCCCAGGCACAGTCAGTACTGAAGCTGGTTTTTTCTGATGTGCTTCCTGCTTACCGGGTGCATCACCGTGATCTCCTTGCGCATCTTAAAGACGCGGAATTCGAGCAACCGCTCTTCCTCGCAAAAGTCTTTGAAGCGGTCTTGCAGCAAGGAGCCCCGTGGGATGACCGGGAAGGGATCATTCAAGGTGCACTTCATCGTTTGAACGATTTCGTTGGCTTTCGTCCCGTCGCTGTTTTGGAAAACGGCCGAAAGATGGATCTTTATCCACACGAGAGGGTTCGCCCCTGGCCGCTTTATCTTCGGAACGCCGGCGTCGCACATGGCCCTTACGAAACGCTGATCAAACGAGCATTAGAACTGCTGAACGAAGTCCCGGAAGAAATGCTTTCGGATGCTTATTTTGATATCAACAAAATGGACGAGTTGGCCCTTGATCCAAGAGCCCACGATCATTCGCATCCAGTCAACAAGCGTACCAATTACCTGTTCGGCGAATGGGATCCGCACCAGATTGACATTAAGGGAAATTATCGGCGTTTCGTAATTCGTCGAGTGATTATCGATTCTCTCATTGACTGGCAGCAGAAACAAAAGCGGGTCGCGTCGGAAGAAGTTCTGTTTGATATGGCGGCGGTATTGTGTGGCACGATTCTTATGGCGTCGGCGATCAGCGGCGATGGCCCCGAGTGTCATGATTCGAGCGTGACGCTGACGTCACTGCTGCCGCGTGTTGCACGTCAACGAGACCGGTTTTATTCATGGCTGCTTGAAAGCGCGACGGGTCAACGCGCGAAACGACTTAAGAAACATGCCAAAGCGACTCGACAGCCGTTTGGACACGTTCGCCAGTCGTTGAATATGTACTTGGCGAACTACGGCACGCAACAAGTCCAGCGGCGACAATTAGCGCATTTGTTCGCTCGAATGGGTTATCCAGAGGCGAGCCTGAGACAGGCGGCAGTAATCCCTTGCGCATCGGCAAGATTTGAATGTGAAGTTCTCTGCCGCGTTCATGGCGCTCGCCGTGTGGTCGAACTCGGAAGAATTGCCGATGCATCACGGCTATTGGGTGAAGCCGAGGATTATCTTCACCGGGGAATCGAATGCGGGGCATTGGTCGATCCTTGGAATATCCTTGGTTTTCAAGGATTATTCCCGCTCTTTTCGTCTCGAGAAGACAGCGTTCCCGATCAGCGGGTCGAAATCCTGTTACACATCATGGAAGCGCTGCTCGATGCCTACACGCGAACGTGGGAAGAAGCGGCGGCTCGTGGTGACGCGAAGCTGGCCGGAGCAATCTCGTTCCGCTACGAATCGCTCGCTGAATTCTGGGATAAGTTCGGGTCTTCCACCGTTAACGACCTGCCCCGTGTCGCCGCACGCGAAAGTCTCGATTCGGCATCACATGTCGCACAGGCGTTGTCCGAATGGCGAACTGCCGGCGAAGCGGCAGGTGACATTCAGTTCTGGCGAGAACACGTCGCTCAGTTCGAAAGCGCCAAAGCCTATGCACAAGTTGTCTCGGCATTGCTGGAACGTCGTGACACCGTGGCCGCTCTCGGGCTGCTCATGCAATGGCTCAGCCAGCAGGAAGAGGTCGGACTCGAAGCGGGACACATGTCGTTTGAGGACTTATTGCTCTGGTGGATGGGAATCGTCGTCGACAACGGCTCAATCACCAAGGACGACCCCTGGCCATTGATTCGTCGCATGTTCGATTATCTCGAAGCCAACGCTGGCGAACTCTGGTCGGCACCAGCGGTCCCTGTGATCAATGATTCAAGCAAGCCGCAAAAGTCGGATCACGGCGATGAACTTGCCAATGGAACAAACGAACGTGACGAAGAAGACGAACTGTTTGATGCCGCCTACGAAGGTGTCGTCTATCGCGATAGTGCTGACGATGGACAAGAAGGCGAGACCATGGATGATCGTCCCGCCTTCCATCGCGAAACTGAGTTTGAATTGATTGAAAAGCAACTGGAACCGAGACTGAAGTTCCTGCGAACGATCGCTCAGCTTTGGCAAATGGGAGCGACCCTTGCCGTCGAACGCGAACTGGTCCCTGTCGATTCTCAATCGAACGCTGTACGCGAATCGAAACAAGCTCAGGTCGATTCACTACGTCATTGGCTGGGACATTCCATCGAAGTCCAGGCTGATCTCAGTCGCTTGATTGATAACCTCTGGAAGCAGGAAATCGGTGAGGCCACTGCCGAACACGACGTCAACATTGAATACGATACACAACTGCAGACGAAGCTGTTTTTGATCCAGACGACGATCCAGACAGCACTCAGTTGCCGCTCGGCACAGTGGTGCCTCGCCTGTGCTCTTTCTCCCGCTGACGACACTGTCAAAACCAACGCTGACGATGTGCGGATCATCGATATCTATCGCGGCGTCATGCAGCGAAACGAAGAAGAAGTCCGTCGAGTCCTTCCCGGACTGCTGCGATCCCTGCAAAGCAAACCTCTGCTCTATGTACCGCTTGAGCACGGCGGCGAGCCAAAACAGATCTTAACCGCTCGCTCAATGCAGATGGTCATTCGCTTTCTTCTCGCACACCTGCCCCAATTAGGCTTGCTGCGCGAGACGTGGCATCTGCTGAAAACGGCCCGTCAGATGGAACGTGCGTCGCGTCCCAAAGGGATGGCCGTCACCGAATTCGATCGCCTGTTTCGAATCGCGCTGCGATATACGCTCGAATGCGTTATCAAGGCTTCCGGTGAATGGAAAGGTGGCCGCTTCAGTGACGAAGACCTGATTGAAATCGTCGGAACGATCGTCGAGAACTATCTCGATCAGTGGCTGGAACACAGCAACACCATGCGACTATCAACGGTCGAAGCGTTGAAGGTCGAACCACTTTGGGAAGAAACTGCTGAGTTCGTCAAAACATACGGTTCGTATGTCCTGAACGCACGATTGCTGACGCTGGGAAACGTTCGCGCCATCCTCCATAGCGGGGTCGAGCATTTTCTTGAACACCTGGAAGAAAACGAAGATCCCCTGCATCCGATCAAATTGCTGGATGATCTTCGCAGCGGAAAGATCGAACGTGACGACGTGGCCGAACAACTGAACCTGATCTATCAGGTTGTCGTCGAAAAATTCGATCGGTTCCTCGAATACAACACCACGACAACCCAGTCAGACTACGGCGAGCATTTCTATTCACTGCTTGATTTCTTAAGGCTGGAAACGTCGTACGACCGGGATGCCTGGAACATGCTCCCCGTCACGGTCGCGCATGAAGTGCTGGCCCGCCTCGGCAAACCGGAGGCTGCAACGATCTGGGAAGATGTTTTCTCTCTCAAGACCGAAGAGATGGCCGACGGACATTTGCAGCAACTGGAATCACTACAAAAGAAGTACGGAATGCGGATGCCTTCCGTTGCAAACCACCTGGAAGAACGATTCGTCAAACCGCTTTCGGTCAATCATATGCTGGCCAGAATCCGGCCTGCCTGTGAAGACGCGGAAAAAGGTCGCGAGGAATCACCCTCATTCCAGGCCCTGCAGGTTTCCGTCGAAGAGTATTTAAAAACAACCTCCGGTTCGGGCATCGACATTCCCGCCTGGCTGCGAACATTGGAAGAAGAACTGAACCGAGTTCACGAGTCGGGCGAGACCGCACCGCCCGACGCTGAACCACAACTGCACCTTCCGATTCCCGCCCTCAGCTTGAAAGAATTGCGGCAACAGCTGAAGCAATGGAAACAACCCCCATCCGATCGCAAAGGCAAAGCCTGAGGTCAGGTGGTTACATCGGTATTGTGTGCAGGAACGACTGAAGTCATTAACCGATTCATCGTTTAACCCGCAGCCAGCGGCGCAGCCGGATCGGCGTTCAGCCGATCTCTTCAAGCGTTGCCCCGGCGCCAACTCTTCTCAAAGTCCGAACGAGAAATGACGCCTCGGCTGACCGCAATTACGCCGTCTCGCTCCCGCTTCTCTTCGAGGCGCGGTTAAACGATGGCGACAGATTCTTAGTTTAACCCGTAGCCAGCGGCGCAGGTGGATCGGCGTCCAGCCTCAGACTTACCCACATTTTTTCCTTTGTGCGTTTGCGCCACGTACGATCAATTGAAGCTTTTCAAGACCTCGCCAGATCGTAATCCATCCTGGTTCTCCATCGCGTTTGCGTAGCAGAAATCCTCCCATTCCAGCG
>CAIOKO010000166.1 GCA_903858935.1 uncultured Schlesneria sp.
AGATTGGCAGTGTCCATCTTGTCACGAGACACTTCGGTTAAAGATAATGTCCGAGGAAAAAGATACCGAGCGTCCCTTTCCACTGATGTCCTCGAACGAATTATCACAGGATTTAAAGCGGAATAAGACGCAATTGCCCTGCAGATAAGCCTCGGCGTAGGAAGGGACGCTGACCAGATAAGCGTGTGGCACCTTAATTGCCACGTGTCGAAACAGCTTTTCATCCCATGCCAGATAGACGGTTCCGAACCCACCTTTCCCTAAAATTCGCTCAACGGTGTAGCGGTCGATAAACGCCACTTCCTGAATTTGTGTCCGCTTGACGTTGATATTGTCAATCTGGCCGGCTGAGGTTATCGGCTGTGCTGGCAGGACATGTGTCATTTCGCGGGCAAGTGCACTGTCGATTTCGATGTCGCCATTGGTCTCTGGAATTATCGCCACTCCCGGCGACTGAATTCTCATGACAAGTGCGTGAGGATGATTCTCTTCCGTTGACCCATTCGGTCGTTTGCTCTCCATGTTCGGGCGAGTCGCACCCTCAGCGGTGAACTGCGAGAGTTGAAATTCACCATCAAAATAAGGCTTAAGCTTGTCTGCAATGTCGCTATGCTTTTGAAGCAGCAGCTCTTGATCAAGCTTCTCTCCTCGTTCCAGGGCGAGGAAATAATCGGCGACGATCCTGGCAACACGATCGCTTGGGGATTGCGATTCTTTCTGTTCCATGCGTTGGCCTTGCGTTCAGGCTGAGCGACGATAAATCACCAGATGAGAATAACGAAGTCCAGTGTTAAATTCTCTGACACCTGCGAACTTCAAAATACCCGTCAAAGTATAGTGTATCAGCGTAACGAGGCGCAACACCGTCGTTTTTTGCGAAATCGTGGTTTGTGAATTACCAAAGAGGTGTTTGCCAACCGGATTCCAAGTCAAAAACATCAGATGAGCGATTCACCCGCAGCGGCACTTCGATCGGCCTCGTCAAATTCGACGATTGCGTCGACCAACCCAAGGCTCTTCGACGTTCGCATCAGATGCATTTTTATGTCGAATGCATGTAGGGCTCCGTGTGTTCCCTCTGGTGACGCAGCAAAGGTCATCGACTGTCCCGCACTCATCCCCATTTTTGCTGCAGTGGCGATGGCATCCTGGTTGGCACCCAGGAAAATGAATTGCCAAGAATACTTGTCTCGCTGTTCACGGATCATATCGTTGACGCGCTGTAAGGTGTATTCGCGACTGGCGTTCTCATAACCATCAGTCAGTGTCACGAAAACAACCGTTCCGGGACGCTCGTTTTCCGGCATTTCCCTCAGCCTCTCGCCGGTCAATTGGATGGTCCGACCCATTGCGTCCAGCAATGCTGTACTTGCGCGAGGAACGTATGTCACTTCATTCAAATCAGGCGCCTGTTCAATAGGGATCGCCTGATAGTTCGGTTCGTAATGGTCATCGAACTGCACCAGCGACATCTGGGCCGTTCCGTCACCTGTCCGTTGAGAATGCACGAAGTGATTAAATGACTCGATTGTCGCCGACTTAATCGATTGCATGGAGCCGGAACGATCAAGAACAAATGTAATGTCAGTGAGATCGGCGCGAGTCATGAGAACGTCCTTCGTTGATTGAGTCTGGCCACGAATACTCGTAAACGGGACACCGCCGATCCATCGAGGTTCACCGGCTATCCTACTGGGCTCTATAAACTCCATCCACAGATTTTAGCTGATCTTCAGGATTCACAAGAATCTAAAACATCAGCCACGGCTGATGTTGGATGCCGTTTTCGCTGCGGAAATTGAAGAACCGGACTGCTTGGGGAAGTGATTTCACTTCTTGAGAGACAAGGTGTGAAACATCAGCGACGGCAATTTCATGCCCGTGTGTAGAGCCGCTCGAGGGATTTTGACAAATTTCGATGGCGATAGCAGTTTACAACCGACCAATTTCTTCGTTGGAACCATCTGCGCGTAACGCCTACGACTGCGGAATTGCGGGATCGAGCTCGCGCCGTAGCACTTGCTGAGGGCCTCGATACATTCGCTCCAAAGGCGAGATTGCCTGTTAAGAATCAAAGTCATTGGCAGTCATGGCTTCAGCTTTAGGCCATACATGCACAAAAAGAAATGCACCCGTGAGGACTCGAACCTCAAACCCTCGGTTCCGAAGACCGATGCTCTATCCAATTGAGCTACGGATGCAAGTTGTTTCATCATAATGACTTACGGCTACCAATGTCGTTGGGCCGTTTCGTTTATTACGCCCGTTTACGCCCGCAAGTCGGGCCGGTATAATCTAGGGCGTAAAGTGAACTCGGCGGCTGTCACCGCCGGGTTCTGACCAGACCATTCGACGTTACCGAAAGGACCAGCCATGAACCAGAATTCTAGCGATTCTACGCCCCAACGCAAACCCACAAAACGATTCGAGAAACCGAGACCGGACTTCCCACTGAGCATCCACCAGGGGACCGGTTATTGGTGCAAAAAACGAAAAGGAGTCGTCCGCTACTTCGGACGTGTCGTCGATGATCCGAAGGGCGTCGCGGCACTGGAGGAATACCTCCGAGTCAAAGATGATGCCGACCTTTGGGCGGGTGGCACGCCGCGAACCGAACCTGATGACGTAACGATCAAGGAACTCGTCAACAAGTTTCTTGCCCACAAGGAACTTCTCCGAGACAACGGCGAACTCTCCCCCCGAACGTATCAGGGGTACTACGCGACATGCGCAGCGATCGTTGCGACATTCGGGCGACAAAGAACTGTTCTTGGGATATCGCCCGACGATTTTCGCAAGTTACGCGAGAAGCTTGCTAAGAGTCGTAAGGCTGCTGTCGCACTCCGAAACGAGATGCAACGGGTGCGAAGCGTGTTCAAGTTCGCATACGACGACAATTTGATCTCGTCGCCGGTTAGATTCGGCCCGTCGTTCGCGAAACCGAAACTGGAAGTTGTCCGTCGTGAGCGTGAGCGCCATCGCGACGAGCACGGGGACCGGATGTTCGAAGCCTGCGAGTTACGAACGATGCTGGCGGTTCTAAACGGAACTGACGTGACGCTTGAAGTTAAAAAGGGCGAATCGGGTGAGCCGATCGTCGTAACCGGGAAGGCGAGTCCCGCACTTCGGGCGATGATCCTCTTGGCGACGAACTGCGGATTCGGACAAACGGACCTCGCAAATCTTCCAACACGTGCGATCGACTTCGAAGCGGGTTGGCTCGACTTCGCTCGCGTTAAGACGGCGATACGCCGTAAGATTCCACTTTGGCCGGAGACAATCGACGCGATCCAAGCATGGTTGAAAGTTCGACCAAAGGCGAAAAACCGGGAAGACGACGGCATGCTATTCATCACGCGAACCGGTCATCGTTGGGTGAAGCTAAATGCGGGCGGGATGCCTAACGATTCGATCGGTCAAGAGTTCAACAAGCTTCTAACAAAACTGCAACTCAAGCGATCGAAAGTTGGATTTTATGCGATCCGCCACGGTTTCGAAACAATCGCTGGCGAGACGGGCGACCAAGTCGCAGTCGACGCGGTAATGGGGCACGTCCAGCAAGGCATGTCCGCCGCGTACCGTGAGCGAATTGGAGACGACCGAGTAAAGCGAGTGGTGGACCATGTCCGCAAGTGGTTATTCGACGGCGTAGACGACGGAGACTCGTCAGAAAACGAGCACGCAGACACAATCTCGATTCATTCGGATGAAGCCGACCACGGTCAGGGACGATCAGAATCGTCCACTCCATCCCTACACTTGTTCGTCGGATAGAATAAATTCGGGTAGGCGGCTGATCCCCGCCTTACAGCCTCCGGCAGGAGCGGGGATCGTTTTCCGTTCCTGCTGGTCGGTTGACCCGTTTTCGAAAGAATGGTGACCCATGTCTCAATATGATTTGCCGACTGGAAATCCGCTTGCCGCTTCCATAACGGAACTGATCGAGTTCGTGCAGGTTTTTAAAGCTGTTCGTGAGATTGACGGACGATCTTGCACTTGGTTCATGAGTAATGCTGAGATGGATGAATTCCGCCGTCTCGATACGAAGGTCTATCTGCTCGCTCATAAGGCCGGATTTATTGACCAACTTCCCGACCCGAGCATCGTCGAGCGACCGTTGAACTATTCCGATTTGCCCCCGCTAGAGCTATTTGGCAAGACTCTTCTCCCGGCAGATCGTGACAATGACGGATTCATGATTTTTCCCGAACTGCAATGGCTCCCGCACATGCAAATGTTGAAGCTGCTGGCTGAGCAGACGATGATAGGAGGTCCGTCACAAACAGAGAAGGCCGATCATGCTAAGGACGTGTTGAAGCCACAATTGACCGTCGACTTGCTGAAAATGACGGTCACGATGGACGGACAAACTTGGGATTGTGAGAGTGCTCAGGCGTTACGATTGATTCGAGTATATGCAAGCCATCCAAACGAATGGATCAGCGGTCCAGAGTTGAAGAGCTATGACAAAGAACTCGACGGAGCAAAGCCACATGTTCTGAAGAGTAAACTTCCTAAAGAAATACAGATGCAATTGGAATCAAATCGGAAAAAGGGAACTCGTTTACGCGTTACCCAATAAGGTCGTAATAAGGGCTTAATAAAGCCGTATCTAGAGCGTGAGGCAACGGCCTATAGTTCGGTTATGAATAAGACACCGAACACCGCCGAAGCGATTGCCGCTATTCAAAACTTGACCCTTGAAGAGGTCGAGCGTCGGCTTGCCGAGATTGACGGGGAGCGTGCATCTCTCTCGTCGCTTCGAAGATCCTTAGTCGCTCGCGAGCGTGTTCGCCGTCGGTCACAAAATCGGTCCCTCAAAGAGGAGGTGCGCCGCAATGGCTGACCATCAAGCCATGTCCGTCCGCGAGGTTGCCGCGCAGCTCGGCATTCGACAGCACGGCGTGCTGTCCCTGATCGCTTCTGGCGAGTTGGTCGCCATCAATGTGTCATTGAAGCCTGGCGGACGACCGCTCTGGCGGATCATGCCTGAGGCATTCGATGGGTTTCTCGCCCGTCGTTCTTCGCAAGGTCCGGCCCCACGTCGTCGTCGACGTCGAAGACATACTCCACTTAATAAGGAGTACTTCTGATATGCCCAAGGTACATCGGACGTCGAACGTCAAAGTTGTCCCCGTCCCCGGAGGGAAAAACTCATCTGCTTCCTCAGAGGGTAACCGAGGTAACCGGGTAACCGGGCAAGTTCGGGGTATGAGCGTGGTCGCCGAGTTGGTCGCGTTCATCCGCCGTTACATTGCTCTCCCAGAAACCGAACTGTGGGTAATTGCCGCCTGGATCATCGCAAGTTGGCTGATCGATAAGTTCGATCGGTTCCCGCATTTGGCAATTACCAGCCCTGAAAAACGGTGCGGGAAAACTCGCCTCTTGCAGACCATCGAGCGAGTCGTCCCACGACCATTCAATACAGCGAACATCAGCCCAGCGGCACTATATCGATTGGTCGAGAGCAAACGTCCGACGCTCCTGCTGGATGAGGCACAGTCGATCGTTCGCCGAGCATCAGAAGCAAGTGAAGTGATACGTGAAGTTCTGAACGCGGGAATCGACCGCAACGCGAAGATCCTGCGTTGTGGTGGGGCGAACATGGACGAGTTACGCGAGTTCGCGATTTACAGCCCGAAGGTCGTGGCCCTGATTGGAGAACTCGACGGTGTACTAGCGGACCGATGCATACCGATTCGCCTGAAACGCAAAACCGATGCGGACGAAGTCGAGCCTTATCGGTCCCGACTGGTCGAACCCATCGGTGCGGCGTTATCGCAGCGAATCGAAGAATGGGCGACCTCCAACGCTGATCGTGTCGCCGATGCGTACGACGCAATGGAGACGTTCCCAATTCAAAACGATCGAATGGCTGAACTGCTGCTTCCGCTCCAATCGGTGTTACTCATAGCCGATGCTTCAAAGCTTCAAATACTCGAACAATATGTGGTGTCCCTTGAAGCGGCGGAAGCAGAGCGAGAATCGGACGGAGTTCGACTGCTTCGTGCGTCTCGTGAGATCTTTGGCGACAAGCACCAGTTCATCGCAACAGAAGAACTGATTAAGCAATTGGCTGAACGAAACGAAGAACCTTGGCACCGTTGGAGCAGGGGGAAAACTATCTCGCCTGAAGCCCTTGCCGGTCTGTTGAAGCCTTTCGGCGTTAAGCCTGGTCGTCTCCAAAAGAAGGTGAAAGGCATAGTGGAAGGACCGCGAGGTTACTTCCGATCGATGTTTCAAGAGGCGTGGTCGCGATATCTCGCGGCACCCCCGAAATGACCCGGTTACCCGGCTAACCCGGTTACCGCAGAAAGGATTGAAATGAGCTTCCTCGAATATGTTTGCCAACAATTGATCGGACCGCCTTTAAGCGGGTCGTGCTGGCGGTGTCCGTTCTGCAATGGCGGCAACAGCAGTTTCAGCGTACGCCCACCGATGGCAAACTATCCCGTAAAATACAAGTGTTTTCGCTGTGACGCGTGGGGCGATGAATTCGACTTGTTGAAGTTCTACTTTCCAAATGAGGACTTCAGCCAGCGGAAGGAGCGAATCGCCAGAATGGAAGAAGCATACCAAGCGGGAGATTTCGCTTTATCTCTCCGGGGACCGGGGAGTAAGCCGCTCCAGAACCCCTATGACCGCGATCCGCGTTTGGATGAGTTTTCGGATGAGGCAGATGAAGGGGTCGGTGAACTGCTGAGACAGTTCGATGCCTCGCCTGACGACCTGCTGATGGTTGCAAAACTCGTTCGGTATTGTGGCAAGGCGCTTTCGATTTGCGCTCGACACTCGCTTCATCCACTTGGGTTTGCTGGTCGGTGTGAATATGAAGCTTGGAGCCGTGAGGCATTGATCGAACATGCGGCACAGTGCGCGGACGACGATTGCGGCAACGATTGTCGGAAGTTGCGAGGGCTACCTCCCTTGCCGCCGAAGCCCCGAGTTGCTTTGAAACGACCGATCCAGAAAAGGGGAGAATCGTGATCCCAATTGATGGTGAATGGAACTGTGTTGAGCGACTCGACGCGCATGACATCGAAGTTGACGGCAGAGTGCAATGCGAATTCTGTAGAACCGCGATTCGCTGGATACACGTGCTGGTCCACGATGAAGTTGCCGAACGAAGGTTTGCTGGATGCTGCTGCGCTGCTCGTTTGTGCGAAGGCTACAACGCGGAAGAGTCGGAACGAGCGTTCAAAAACAAGTGTGACCGTCGCGTGAGGTTCGTTGACCTGAGCCGATGGACGGTATCGCGAACCAATCCTACGAACATTTTTCGCGAAATGCGTCTGCCTTCTGGTCGCGTGAGAGTGGTCATCTTCCTCAAAGATGGTCGCTACGGAGTTGTTATTTCTGATTTGAAGAAGGGCAGTCCGACGTTTTCACCGGGCCGGTATTCGACGCGGGCCGAAGCATTGGTTATGGCATTCGAGTTGTTCGAATCCATGAAGGGGGAGCAATGAACTATGCGGTAACCGTTCGTCCGCCCGCCAGCATGGCCGAAACGCCGGACAAAACGGCTGGGAAAGACAGAATAACTTTTTTCGAAACGGTTATTCTACGTGGCTAAAACGTATGTTTTTATGTGCTTTTTAATTGTCGCCTCAGTTGCAATACGCCCGTTTGTGGGCGTAATCGCACCTGAAAACCCGGATAGAGACGCGAAACCCCTATGACCGAACCCCCTAAGAACGATACCGCTAAGCCCGAACCCGAACCGAAACGGTTCTGCGGGAAGCCCGGTCGATCCGGTCCACCCTTGGGTAACGCGAACAATCTGAGACACGGGCTGAAGGCGGGCAAGCTGCCACCCGGATGCCAGTACATCGAAATCAGGATGAACCTGTTCCGTCGTGAGCTTGAGTCAGCGGTTATCGCCGTGAAGGGGGAAATCAGCCTCGTGGACGCAGCGAACATCCAGACCGCGATGAAGTGGGAACGTCACGGTGCGTTGGCATTGCGATGGTTGACGAAAGAGGCGGACAAGTTGAAGCCCGTGGAACGACTCACGTTCAGTCGGGAAGTCGCTCGGGCATCAACGGAGCGGGACAAGGCACTGTCTGCGTTGGCCCTCAATCGCGATGTCGTCAGCGATGCGTGGTCGGTTCTTGACGCGACCCCGAACGAGGAGAACAACGATGGCAATTGATATCAAGAAATTCGCGAACGATCCGTTGGCGTTTGCCGTCGCAGTCAACATTCCCACTGGAACCGGAACGAAGCGTTTCGGCGAGGTAATGGAACCATTCCAGCGGGAACGATTCCAAATCTTCTCCCCTTCGATCCTAGCCGTCGCACGAGGTGAGATGCCGCCAAATCCAAGGGTTTGGGTTGAAGGATGTAAGGGAAGTGCAAAATCAATGGACCTCGCAGTCGCGTTGATTTGGTTACTTTCGTTCTCTTTACGACCGTTGCTTATCCAAGCGGGAGCCGGTGACCAAGGGCAAAGCGACGAACTTCGACAGGCGATGCGCTCCGTCATTCGCGTCAATCCGTGGCTCGAAACACGTCTCGATGTGCAACGCGATAAAGTTATCTGTTCGGCGACGGGAGCCGAACTTTGGATCATCACTAGCGACGCTTTGTCGACACACGGCAGTCGGCCCGATGTTGTCGTCGCGAACGAGTTGAGCCACGTCGATGATGCTGAGTTTATTGAGACACTTTTCGACAACCTAAGCAAGATGCCCTTCGGTCTCGGCATCGTTTTAACGAACAGTGGTCTACTCGGCAGTTGGCAGCATCGGTGGAAGAAACTCGCGGTCAGTTCGCCCGAAACCTGGACCGTTCATGAAACCAAGACCCCTCCACCTTGGATCAGTCAAAGAGAAATCGAACAGGCGAAGCGACGAAACAGTCACGCTCGTTTTATGCGGTTGTACTATTGCGTCTGGTCTAGTGGTTTGGGTGACGCACTTGATCAAACGGATATAGACGCCGCAATCGACCGAAACCTCAAGCCTCTCAGCGTCGGTCAACCTGGCTGGCAGTACGTCGTTGGAATTGACTTAGGACTCAAAAGCGATCACTCAGCATTAGTTGTACTGGGCGTCAATCGCTCATCTCTTCAAATCCGTCTGGCGGAGGCGGTTAGCTGGGCACCGAGCAACGAGACGGGACGGGTCGATCTGGTGGCGATCGAGCGTTACTGCCTTGAAGTGCAACGGCGATTCAATCCGTTGAAGTTTGCCTTTGACCCGTGGAACGCGGCCCTCCTTTGCCAGAGGCTTTCTCTTCAGGGTTGCGATATGTTTGAGATGATCTTCACTGGGAAAAATCTCAGCCTCATGGCGACGACTCTCTTGGACATTTTTAGAAGTCGCCGGATCACAATGTATGACTGTCCGAGGCTGATAACCGATTTGGGAAGGCTTCAGATCGAAGAGAAGGCTTTCGGCCAAAAGCTGACCGCGACCCGAGACGAAAACGGACACGCCGACCTTGCAACTGCCTTGAGCATCGCGTTACCGCTCGCTGTTGATGCGGCGGGAACCGTTCCGGTCCGTGTTGGGGCCGTGGACTTGAACACTGCGTATGACGGCAACTTGACCCCGTTGCAGCGATATCTGAAGCAACTAGAAACCGCACGGAAGGAACATGACGACGAGATGAGGCTATTGAGCGGGTCTGATCCTTACTGTGACCAGAATTTTGTTATTGCCATGCAAAACCTTGGCAGCAAGAACTAACAACCCTTTCTTCAGGAGTAGATGATGAATGTTGAGACCTTTGACGAATTCAAGGCACGGATGAATTGCGAGATGCTCGCCATCAAAGGGCGGTATTGTTTCCGCAACGGTGCCGTCTCGGACGGAATGTTCGGTCACAGCAACCCGCCAGCGGACGAGTTTTCGCGACTGACGCTACAGCGAGCGTTTCTCCAGTTTAAATACGACAAACAAGTAAAACTGTTTAACGAAATCAAGCAAGAGAACCTTGAAGCCTCTTCGATGTTCCTTAAGTACTCAAACTCTCCTCCCCCAAACCCAGATGCCCCTGATGCGTTGCGGCGTATCCGAGAGACCGTCCTGAAACTTCGGGAGGAAATACAAGCCATCGACGGACGGCTGATCGTACAACCCGAGAACGCTTACGTGAGAAGACAAGCGGAATTGCGACAGGCACGACTTTCCGAGGCACTTACAGTCCAAACAAAAATACAAGAAATCGTGCTTGAGTAAGCAAATGACGGAGACGTGTGAATGTACCACTACAACGGTGAAATCTTTGGACCCGGCCCAGCCGTAGTAAATCCGAGATGTTGTTCCCATCGGGAAGTGCTTTGCTCCGAATGTCGGACGGCACTGTCCCAAAACACTTTTTTGAAAGAACTGAATATGAACTCGAACAGACGACGACGCTACGATTATGAAGAGGACCACGACGTCGAAGCGATGACCGCGTTCCAGAATCCAATCGCCATCATTGCCAACGAGCGACGTGAGGAAATGGCGCGAGGTCAAATTGACGATGAACCAGCTTCAAACCGATCCACCCGACAGATGACTGAAGACGAAAAAGACGTTCGCGATATGACGCCACCACGAATGGTTTTTAAGAAGGATTGGTGAGCATCGGAACGATCCCCGCCAGCAGTCAGTACTCATAAAATTCGGCTGCTGGCGGTGCGTTTCAACTCGCGCAAACCTAATTATTTCACTAGCCACTGCCGGAGTGCGTTGGTAGCTATTTCATCCGTTTCAGTATTGTGGCTGCCTGCTCAGCGGACGGTGTGTCTCCGTATTTGTCTATGATTTCCTGGAATCGCTTTTTGACAGCGACATCGTCCTTACCGACCAATGATTTGGCTAACAAAAGCTTCTTGGCAGCCTCTTTTATCTTTGCTTGGCGGGCATTCTCTTCGTTGGCCTCTATCGTGACTTTAACTTCATTTGGTGCGGCGGCTTTCGTTTGCGGTTCGTCGCGTTGTTGGAGGGTGTGTAAATTGACGCCACTGATTAGTGTATCAATCTGTTTACGAAACCGGACGAACTCATCTCGGTACCAAGCAAGTTTTTCGTCCGCTATATCTCCACCCTTGAGCTTGAAGCCGATGAGCACATCCGAAATACATAATGTCCTTTGGGAAACCAAGTCGAAATCGGCCGCAAAGCCATCTCGATCTTTGAATCGTAGAATTCCCTTACCCGCCGTTGCTAGTGTAGTGCTTCACGCAGATGGGATCTTATTGAGAGCCTTTCGCGCACGGGCCACTTTTTCGAGGATGTCTTCGGCTTTCTTGGTCCAGACAAACGTTTTCGGATTGGCATTGTGATGATCGATGTAATCGCGAAT
>CAIOKO010000167.1 GCA_903858935.1 uncultured Schlesneria sp.
ACGCATGCTCATCACGCGGAGCGGTGATGGCTACTTTGGAAGAAATCCTGAAACTTGACTCAATGAGTCAAGTTTCAGACCCGAAGAAGTCCGATGCAGTGGCACAAGTGACGGCCGTCTTCGGTCACGGTTGCTAAAGGACTTTCGCGATTGGAACTCCGTCATGGGCGACCTTGAACGGTCGACCCGTTGGTGAAAAGGCGATTTTGTCCAGCGGCAGTCCCAATGCAGTCGCAACCGTGGCATTGAAATCGGCTGGAGCTACACCATCCTCGCTGACCGAGTGACCGGCGGCGTCGGACTTGCCGTAAAACTGGCCACCTTTGATGCCGCCACCGGCCAGGACCGATGAGAAGACGGCAGGGTGGTGGTCACGACCGGCGTTGTAATTGATCTGAGGCGAACGACCGAATTCGGTCGTCAGCACCACCAGCGTATCTTCCAGAAGACCTCGCTCAGACAAGTCTTTCAGCAGGTTTGACATCCCCATGTCGAGAATTCTTGTACGAGCTTCCAATGTCCCTGGGTTATAAATGTTGCTGTGCATGTCCCATCCCCCACACGAGACTTCGACGCACCGCACGTTGTTCTCGATCAGACGCCTGGCTAACAGGCATCCCTGGCCGAACGAGTCGCGCCCGTATCGGTCACGGTCTTCGTTCTTTTCGTTGTTGAGATCAAACGCTTTTAATTCGCCGCTGGTCAGCAGTCCCGTTGCTTCCGCGTAGAAGTCGGTATAGGACTGAACCTTCTTTACGCGGAACTTCTCGCGGAATTTCTTATCGAAACCGTTGATCAGGTTGACCCGTTTTTCGAACGATTCGTCGGTCAGGTATTGAGGTGCCGTCGTATTCTCCAGCCCCCGATTGGGGTCGCCGATCGGCAATGGGCTGAATGTCGGATCAAAGAAACCGGCACCGGGATGTCGTGCTGGAGCACCAATCAGCACCGTATCTGGCAACGTTTTGTTTTGCCGTCCCTTCAAGTGCTGAAGCCAGGGGCCGAGCGAGGGATGTCGTTCGGTCGCGATCTCTTCGTAGCTCGTTCGCATCAGATACTCACCCGCCTCGTGATCGGCGGTTTGCGTATGCATCGAACGAATCACGGCGAGCTTGTCAAACTGCTCTGCTAATTTCGGCAGGTACGCGCTGATTTGCGTCCCAGGCACCGACGTATTGATCGCTTTGGTATCGCCCTGGTTCGGATGACCCTGTTTCAGGTCAAACGTATCCAGATGCGTCATGGCTCCATTCATGAATAAATAGATCAGCCGCTTTGCTTTACCTCCGCCTGCCGACTGCGCGGCGACGGCCCGTTCGAGTGCCGGAAGCATGGAAACTCCCAGCATCGACTTGGCGGCAAATTCTACGAACTGGCGGCGATCAACTTCACCAAGTTTTGAGAGAAGATTCTTCATCGATTGTCCTATTGAACGAAGATGTATTCGCGAGTGTTGACGAGCGACCAGATCAGGTTGCCATAGCCTGACAGTTCGTTTTTACCGACTTCATGTTTGGCCAGCTCGAGTTCCGCTTCATCGGGCTCCCGGTTCAAGATTGTCAGAAAAATAACTTTGAGGCGGTCCGCCGGAGATTTCTTGCGCATCACGTTGTTATAAATCGTCGAATTCTTTTCGAGCAACATATGCGTGATGGGGCCGTTGAACATGAATAACACCTGAGGTACGGAACCCGACGTTGCTGAAGCCGAAATCAACTCGCGATCCGATTGGCCGAACATCCGCAGGAAGTGATTTGCAGGAACGGGCGAGGGAAGTTCCGACGCTCGAGCCAGCAGTACCCCTTTGTAGGTATACTTGGTCTGTCTCTTCCACATATTTCCGTCGATTTCCGCGACTTTGAATTCGGCTTCCAGCATCTTCTTCGCCGAGACGGCGTTCAGGTCGAGGCCGACAACTTCAGCCCGGATTTTTGCGGGCATTTCCCGATACTCGTCCGGATCGACGACAGCGAGGGTCAAGAATGAATCCCACGCCTGTTCCGCCGTCATGCGCCTGAGATTCGGGCCGGGATAGTGATAAGGTTCGCCGAGAGGGACTTCTTCCGAACAGGCTTCGCGTTGATAGACCTCGGTGTTCAAGACAACTCGTAAGTACTCTTTCATGTCGAAATCGAGACGTTTCATCTCCGATTCCAAAAACTTCATCAGTTCTGGGTTTTCAGGAACGGATTTGTCCAGAATATCATCCACGGGCTCGATCTGACCGGTACCCATCGCCTGCTTCCAAAGACGATTGGCAATCGTCATGGCAAACCGGGGATTCTGTTTGGACGTCAGCCAGCGTGCGAATGCCTGTCTAGGAGTTTCACCACTGCGAATTTCGGCTGGTCCACCTAGCACCGTCTTCGGTTCAATCAGATCTTCAGGTTTGGCGTCGGTGTATTTGTAGTCTTTGGGAAGTCGGATCTTTCGATCGAGCTGGTCGTTGACGACCATCATGTTGATCCCCATCAGACGGTCAAAGCGATACGAATTCTGGCGGCGATCTTCTTCTTCCTGCTCGATTTCATTGTATTCTTCGTGCAGTCGATCGCTGGGATTCTTTTCCCAGTACCGTTTGTCGTGGCCGCCGGTATTGGTCACGGTTCCAAACGTGAAGGCCGCCATCTGGTAAAACTCTTTTTGCGTCCAATGCTCGCTGGGGTGATCGTGACACTGGGCACATCCGATGCGAGTTCCCAGGAAAATACGGACCGTATTATTCATGTTGTCCAGCGGCATGTTGGCATCCCGCTGGAAATAGCCCGCTGCCGGGTTGTTCCATACAAATCCTTCAGCAGTCATGATTTCATGGACAAACTTATCCCACGGTTTGTTTTCCGCCAATGACTGCTTGATCCACTGGCGGTACGGTTCGCCTCGGACATTGTTGTTCAGGCTGTCGGTATAACGAAGAACGTCGGCCCAGTAGTTATAAAAATGGCTGGCGTAGGCGTCACTACCGAGCAATTCATCGATCAGCCGAGACCGCTTGTCGGGTTCACTGGCCTGAAAGAATTTCATTGTTTGTTGATAGGTTGGAATTGTCCCTGTGACATCCAGATAACAGCGTCTCAAGAACTGAGCGTCGGACGTTCTTGGATTTGGTTTGACGTTGTACTTGGTGTAGTTCAGACCGATCAGTCGGTCGATCTCTTTCGCAGACCTTAACGCTTCAGGACGCTTACCCGGTGACACTCCTTTTGAGCTGACCTGAAATCGCGGGGGCAGTTCATCTGGCTTCTTTGCGGCGGTTTTCGGAGGAGGAGCCGGGTGGAATTCTTTGATTTTCGCGAGATCGGCAGCCATCTCTCGCTGTTTGTTCAATTTCTTATAAGACTCACTGCGGCCTTTGTAGGCCACTTCAAGCTTCGGATCGAGTTCAATCGCCTTACTGAAATCCTGCACGGCCAATTCGTGTTCGCGTTTCGCCTGATGGGCATAACCACGGGATGAATACGCGGCGGAATCATTTGCCTTTGCGGCAATTGCTTTATCGAAGCATTCGATCGCCTGATCAAAATTCTTTTGTGCCAGATAAGCCCGTCCCCGCAGATTATGAGCCTTGGGACACTTCGGGTCGATTTTCAATGCCGCATCGAGATCCGTCTGTGCTTTCGCGAAATCCCCCTTCATTGCATACAAGGCGGAACGATCGCAAAGTGCATCGGGAAAATCGGGTTTCAGCGTGATCGCCTGATCCAGATCTTTCAGGGCTTCGGCACCCTCATTCTTGGCCAGATGAGCTCCTGCACGACGCTGATACGCGATCGCCAGCTTTCCATCGAGTTCGATCGCCTTTTTCTGGTCGTTGATAACTTGATCGAAGTTTCCTTTCGCCCCATAGGCAAATCCCCGGTTGCTGTAGGCTTCGGCGTATTTTGGATCGACCCCGATTGCTCGATTAAAACTCTCAATGGCCTTGTCATACTGGGATCTGGCGATGTAGGCCACCCCGCGATTGTTATGAGCCTGGGCGTGGTTTCCCTTTTCCAGCAAGGCAAAATAAGCACTGTCGATGGCTTTCAGGTATTCACCCTTCTGGTAATAGGATGTGGACCGGTTGGCAAAAGCGTCGGCACGATTTGCAAGGTTGATGGGATCACGGCTCTGATTTTCCAGGGCGCGAGCAAATTCCTTGATGGCGTTGTCATATTCTCCCTTGCCGTTCAGAGCGATACCGCGAAACACGATGGCCGCCCCCTTGGCCGGCTCGGCTTGTAATGCCTTGTCGCAATCCTGAATCAGCAAGTCCCATTCTGATTTCAGAACTCGCTCGCGAGCTTGAAGAACGAACGGTTCGACCGGAGTTTCTTTTTCGGCCGGTGCCTGGGCCGAACTGTCATTCGTTGCCAGAACAAAAATGACCCCGAAACCCAGCGACAAAAAAACCGACCTGGCAGAAAGGCACCGCCACATGGCGCGAAGCGATCGAATGCCTTGACGCATCTTTTACATCCTCAAAAGACCGAATTTGCTGACGGGATTCGTGAACTCGAAGCCGAAATGAACTGGTCGCATATTGTACCAGTAAGAATCAGATTGTGTGTGAAAAAATCACTTTAACGTCGAAAGTTCTTTGATCCGGATATTACGGAATGAGACCGGGTCGCTGTGTCCGGCGAAGCCAAAGTAGCCTTGAGTACGGTCTTTGCCTGGATGCGGCGAGTTCGCCATAAACTCTTTGACCTGACTCAGGTCTGTATCGAGAATCACATTGCCGTTCAGTTCGACTTTAATCGTTGGCCCGACGACAGTGACTTCCTGGAAATTCCATTCGCCCGTAGGGCGAAGATAGCCACGTGCGGCTGGGGCCATTCCGTAGGCCGATCCATGAGCCTGGCGGGGATCGAGCTTGGCGTATTGAGCAGCTCCATCGTCGAGCACCTGCAACTCGCACATCCCCACATAGGCCGTATCCCCTTCACCTGGATATCGAATTGCCAGACCGTTGTTTCCGGCAGGAGGGAGTTTGAATTCGAGTCGAACGACAAAATCACCGTATTCGTCCTTCGTGTGAAGTACACCACCCTTGCCGGTCTTACACCGGATCACACCGTCGGCCACTTCGTAGTTCTCAATCGCACCAGCCCACCCGCTCAAGCTTTTGCCATCGAAAAGTGGAGTGAATCCATCGTTCGTCAGCACAGAATTGGCTTCACCTGCTGGAATCTCTCGAACAAAGACATTCTTCCAGCGAATCTCGCCGCCGTGTGTCTGAAGTTGAATCGGGCCACGCGCGATCAGCGGTTGTTTGCGATCAAAATAGTTCTCCAACGTGGCATGATCGACGACCAGTTTGCCATTCAAATAGACTGTCGTCTTCGCGCCGATCTGTCGAATGCGAAACGTATTCCATTCACCAAATGGCCGATCGGCCTTCACCAAAGGGTTCTTGCCAGGCCGACCTTCACTGTTGTTCCACAGCCCGCCAGACCCTTTGTCCGCACCAATTTTGAATTTTTCCTGGTCTGTATAATCCCAGATTTGAACCTGTGGCGTTCCCTTCAGGTAAATTCCGCTGTCGGCTTTAGGGACCGTCTTATAACTGACAAACATCTCGTAATCGCCAAAGTCTGCATCCGAAGTCAGGTACAGTCCAAAACCGTCGTTAACCAGTTCACCATTCTGAACAGACCAGTGCTGATTGATGTCAGCCAAGCTGTTTTTTCTGGCGTCGGCCCGCTCTTCAGGAGTGAGCGCAGCGATCTTTCGCGGATCCTTTGTGTCGACACCGTGCCAGCCTGCGAGATCCTTACCGTTAAAGAGTGCCCGGAAACCGGCGGGCGGAACATTCTCCTCAGCAGAAAGAAGTTGACCCCAGGCAGCAAGAACGATGAATCCGAGACAAATCGAACGAATCGGCACAGTGAGGCTCCTTAGTTTGACAAATACAAGGCGAATTCCGCAGTCGTTGGCAGAGATCTCGACCGAAAGGACAAGGTTTTCTCATCGAGTCGAGCCATCTTACCGATCAAGGCTTGCCGATGCCATGATTCCGCCACTGACGGAGTAATCCTTAAAATTCTCAAGGATTTCAAATTCTGGGCTGTATTCGGATCTGCGAAACGGTACATTTTTTAAACGGTGTTGTAGGATTGAAAGACTGTAGAAATCTGAAACTCATTTGCGGTACGCCGAAGCGTGGGGTTGCGTTTTCCGTAAATGAATTGTGAATATGGATCAACGAATATTCCTGATGCAGCGTAGTCTATTGGGATTCGATTAATTTTTTGCGAATTTTTCCTGAGACTTTCGGCGCGTGATGGATCGTTTTTAGTCGCGGCGACTCGTTCAAACTTTACGATAGCGGTTGGTTGCCATGAAAATGCAAATTGTTTCATGTCCACATTGTGGTACCTATCTTCTACATGATACCGCTGATTGTCACGCGTGTGGGCACGTGTTAAATGAGCGAGCTCAGGCGCAGTCCAAGTCCCGGTTGCTGCCGACTGACGGTGCCGTTTCTGATGACATGGGCGAGTGTCCCAGTTGCCATGAACACTGTCGGACGGGACTCGTCCGTTGCTGGAGCTGTGGCACGTTTCTTCGTCCCGATATTGAAGAAGCCTACCGTAAGAAGCAAGCAGCGTCACGGCGCGAGGTCGAACGGATTGATCTGCCAGTTCTCGAAGCGACATTTGTGACTGAGGAAGATTCATTCCAGAAGCGTGATTCGACGATCGATTCGCTCATGGCGGAATACCCCTACTCGAACGAGAGCCCCGCAGACGACGACGACGACTTCGATTTGTCGAGCGGTGCCGCTTTCGGTGAGGCTGTCGACGAAGAGTTCGAGGTCTCTGAGGAACTCCAGTTTGCTTTACAAACAGACGAAAGCCAGGACACAAGCGAACCGGAAACGTTCCGCCTGCTGGTGACTGAAGATGATCCCAAGCCGGCCGTAGAGACCAGTGTTCCTGCGGTTGTCAGTGAATCTGTCAGTGAACCGGCCTTGCCGCCAATTCAGATCGAGTTGGCTGCTCCACCGATCCGTTCGATCGAAGAACCGCCACCTTCAAAGCAAGAAGTTGAGGTCGCCGCCGCTGACGAATTGTTAAAGATCGCTGCCGACGAACAAAAGGATATTCAGCAAGTTCGCAAGACGATCCGATCGAAAGACACGTTTATCGTCTTCTGCCCGCAGGGATGCCGTATCCGTGTGAAAGAACGACATCGCGGTAAGTCCGGCAAATGCCCTCGTTGTCAGTGCGATTTCGTCGTTCCAAAGAAGCCGGTTCCAAAGAAGTCGGAAGCAGATGCAGCCACCCCGGAACCTGTCGCGACGAGTCGGTACAAGAAGTGGCTCAGCGACATTCGCCTGCACACCGTTGATCCTACGAAACTGCGAATCAAGGCCGATAGTCTGCTCAACGAATGTCAGCCGGTCGACCTCGGATTTTCCGAAGAAGATCTGCTGGTTGCGACATTGCTAGTCGGAAAGTTCGGCGCGAATCCGAAAAAGTTTCCTCCGCTTCGTACCGCGATGATTGAACACTTTTTCAAGCAGGGGACAATCGAGCAATTGACGGTCGCTGCGAAAAAAGTTCTGAAGAAAGAGATCCTGACTCAGCTTTCGATGGCTCAGCCAGCTCCGACCGGAACGGAATCATTGTTTGCCGACATCCCGGTGTTCGGCACAAATCGCATCGCTGTCAAGCTCCCCAAGACGCCCGATTCACCTTTGCCGCAATACCTGTCGTTCTGTCTTTCCGAGTTTCGAGCTTTCGTCGAAGGCTTGCAGTCCGCTTGTGGTTTGGAAGGATTTGGCTCCAATACCGAAATTCCATTGAGCGACGAGTATCTGACCCGGAAGTGCGCACTCAGTTCAGCTCCGATCAAAGAACTTGCGAAGCTGAATTACTACCAGAAAGACCCTGGATTCAAGCTGGAAGTCACGGGTTGGAAATGTGCTGGGTGCGGGATCTACATCAGCGAAGCGGCCCGCGCCGAAGCAAAACTTGGCGGAGCCAACGGCAAAGCAATCGCCAAGGCAAAGTGCCCAAAATGCACCAAGAAATACGGCGATCTACCGCTCTATCAAATCGCGGGATCGGATGTCGAAAAGCCTGTCGAGTCAAGCGAGCCGGAACCCGCAATGGCGTAACCATTGGCATGCTCGTGCGGACGTAGAAAACCGCTTTTGAGCAGTTCGGAATTTTGGCTATTACTCTCACGCCTTCACTTTTTCGGCGATGGCGGTGAAGAGTTCCAGGGCGGTTTGGAGGTCGTCGGCGATTTCCTGGGCGAGGATGTCGGGGGCTGGTAAATCGGCTGAGTCTTCCAGGCTGTCGTCCTTCAGCCAGAAAATGTCCAGGTTCACTTTGTCTCGCTTCATCAGGTCTTCATAGTCATACGATCGCCAGCGGCCTTCAGGGATGGATTCCGTCCAACTTGGTTTTCGGAGATGACGTTTGCCGGGACGGTAGTTTTCTACGAACTCGTCCAGGTCGTCTCGTTTCAGCGGGTTGGTCTTTTGTGTGAAGTGCTTGTTGGTCCTGAGGTCGTAGACCCAGAGTGTTTTGGTCCAGGGGTTTTCCTGGGCGGGTTTCGCGTCCAGGAACAGGACGTTGGCTTTGACCCCTCCCGCATAGAAGATGCCGGTCGGGAGTCGCAGCAGCGTGTGGACGTCGCAGGTTTTCAGCAGGTTGCGGCGGACGGTTTCTCCGGCTCCCCCTTCGAACAGGACGTTGTCCGGGACCACGACAGCACAGCGACCGTTGACTTTGAGCAGCGTTTTGATGTGCTGGACGAAGTTGAGTTGCTTGTTCTTGGTGGTGGTCCAGAAGTCCTGCCGTTCGTAGGTTGAATCTTCTTTCTCCAGGTCGTTCGCCTCGTTGACGATGGCGATGCTGCTTTTCTTGCCGAACGGGGGATTGGTCAGGATCACGCTGAATCTGTCGCCGGGATCGCTGGCCAGGCTGTCGACACCTGCTCTGACAGGGCAGGGATCGGCGTCGATACCGTGCAGATAGAGGTTCATGATGCAGAGGCGAGCGGTGTTGGGGACCAGTTCCCAGCCGTGGACGAATCCTTTGCGAAGATGTTTCTTCTGGTCGGAGTCCAGGGTTTTGCCGTGATGTTTGACCACATAGTCGTGAGCGGCCAGCAGAAACCCGCCGGTTCCGCAGGCGGGATCGCAGACCGTATCGTCGGGGGTCGGTTGGACACAATCGACGATGGCTTTGATCAGGTCGCGAGGGGTGAAGTATTGCCCGGCACCCTTGGGGCTTTCAGCGGCACTCTTGGAGAGCAGACCCTCATAAATGTCCCCTTTGACGTCGGCGTCCATCGAAGACCACTGTTCGGCACCGATCAGATCGACAATCAGACGTCGGAGTGTGGAGGGGTTCTGGATCTCCTGGCGGGCCTTTTTGAAGATCTCGCCGAGCATGCCCGGCTTCTTGCCGAGTTCTTCCAGGATCTTGCGGTAGTGCAGTTCCAGGGCTTCGCCGTCCAGCTTGAGCAGGCTTTGCCAGTTCATGTTGTCAGGGACAACCGGTTTTTTGTTGTACGGCGGCTTGGACTGTTCGTCCGCCATCTTGAGGAAGAGCAGGAATGTGATCTGCTCGGTATAGGCCATGTACGACAGGCCATCGTCCCGCAGGACGTGGGCGAAGTTCCAGGCTTTGTTGACGATCTGTTGGCTGTCGTTGGTCATGGTTTTTCCGAATTCAATCCCAAACATAACGTTCGTCGAAATCAATCTCATGACGATTCAACAATTTGCGAAACTCATTCTGAAATGTCTGTTTCGAATGGTGCGTTTCCTGATCGGCGATATATCGTTTGACGGTCGCTACGGCCGACTGACTCACCGAAAACGCACCATAACCTCCCTGCCAATAGAAATCGCTGTAACTGGAATCTTTTTCTTTGATCCAGATCGATGTTCCTCGTTTCAATTCCATGATGACGTCGGATAGCGATTTCGTCTTGTGCAGGTTGAAAAGAATATGAATGTGATCAGACACAGAATTCATCAGCAGGGCATCTGAGTCGAGGTCTCGGAGAATCCCGGCTGCAAATTTGTGGAGCTCATCCCGGATTTCGGATCGAATCAACGGCCTTCGATCTTTGGTGCTAAACACCAGGTGGATGAGATTTTTCGCAAGGGATTGAGACACGGGAATCTCTCCGGATGGAATGGAATAGAATAAATCACCGGAAAAAGATCGTGACTGGGAATCCGCGATTTGTCGAGTTGAAGGAAAAGTATTTCCCCTGAGTGCACATGTCTTTTCCCCGAAGGGGATAGGGATACCAGCCCAGGGCAAGCGAGGCTTCGAGCGCCGCCCTGGGTTGCGGTTGATGGATTTGCAGGTGCCCTGAAAGGGCACGGGAATGCAATCAGCGCGATTCGGGTCAAAAAATGATGCGGAAATTGCGTGTTGTTGGTTCCATTGCCCTTACAGGGCAAATCGGGATTTTTTATTTCCGACCCAGACATCTGAGGTTTTTTTCAAGAGTAAATTGGGTAAAAATCAGGTTTCCTGAATAAAGGCGAGGAGAGGGCTATTTTTGCTACGGAGCTGGTTAAGATACTTTTCTTCGGAGTAGATTTCCTTTGACTTCCAGAG
>CAIOKO010000168.1 GCA_903858935.1 uncultured Schlesneria sp.
AGACTTGCGCTCACCATTCTTCAACAGGACACTTCCATCAAAGGGAGTATTCGTGGAAAACGAAAAATCTGCGGTTGGGATGAATCCGCGTTTGAGCGGCTGCTCGCTAATTTTTAGCGGGATTGACGCTCGATTGCCCTGCCCATACGTCTTCTAAGCCCCATTCTTCCCCCAGAAAGAACCGTAGGCGAAAATTGGCTAGTATGCTCCCTTGACAATAACAGACAGGTCTGTATATTTGAGCCATGGAAAAGAAACACGCCACTTCTGACGTTCGCCAGAGAATCCTCGAAACAGCCGATCGGCTGTTTTACCAGCATGGACTTCGTGCGGTGGGAATCGACCGGATCATTGCCGAGGCGGACGTCGCCAAGATGAGTCTCTACAAGCATTTTCCGTCGAAGGACGAATTAATTCTGGCGGTGCTTAAGTATCGCGAGGTCCAGATTCAGGAGTTCTTCGGGGCGGCGATGCACCAGCATGAGAAGCGGATGAAAAGCAAGTTGCGGGCTTTTTTTGCGGCGCTCAAAGATTGGTCCATGAGTCCCGGTTTTCGCGGTTGTGCGTTTCAGAATGCCCGTGTGGAACTGGCTGATCCCAACCATCCGGGAACGCAGTTTGTCCGTGAACATAAACAACGGTTCCAGACATTTATTACCGGAATTATTGAAGAGTCACTCGGTAAGGGGTCTGCAAAGGCCGCTCCGGCAATCAACCTGCTGGTTGAAGGGGTTGTTGTCACGTCGGTGATTGAAGGTTCGCCACATGCCTTGGACGTCGCTCGTGATGCGGCTCTAAAAATGGTTGAAAATGAAAAAATCGTGTAACCCATCTCTTTTTTTGGCATCTATAAAACAGACAAGTCTGTATATTTTGTGACCGATGTGGCAGGATTTTCAGGCAAACCAGTTCGGTGAGCCGACCTGCCATAAGGCCGAGTAATGATTGAAGGACGATAACCATGCAACGAATTCATTCCGTCGAGCCAGCCAAGGCAAAAGGCCGAACAAAGGAACTGTTGGAGACCGTTGAGAAGGCGTTCGGGACGACTCCCAACGTTGCCAAGGTGATGGCGAATTCACCTGCGGTGCTTGATAGTTTTCTGTCTATTTCAACGGCGATGGGGGGTGCGAAGATCGGTGGCAAGCTGCATCATCAGATCAAGCTGGCGACAAGTGAAGCCAACACCTGTGATTACTGCAATTCGATCCTCACACACCTGGGCAACAAAGGTGGAATTTCGACTGCAGAGATGATCGACGGTCGCAAGGCAACTTCCTCAGATGCACGCACAGACGCGGCGTTGAAGTTCGCAAGTACTGTTTTGGAAACCCGAGGCAAGGTCGAGAACGACGACCTGCAAGCCGTGCGTCAAGCGGGCTTCGATGACACGGAAATCGTAGAAATTGTCGCCAGTGTCGTCGTCGGGTGCTTTACGAATTTCCTGAATAACGTGGCTGATACGACGCTCGACGTTCCGAAAGTCGAGCCGCTTCCTGCCTGTGCGACTTCTGGTGGTTGTGGTTGTGCTTAACACGTTGAGGAGCGAATGGACGGGGTCAGCGAAGTGTCGCTGGCCTTTGTTAGCTTTCGGCCAACGCGTATTGAGGATTCTTAGATGCGACAGTTTCCCAGCGATATCGCCTTCACTCCTGCCGTGAAAAGTGTGCAGGAAGCTAAAGGGTCGCGAGCCAACTATGCCAAGGTGGAGCAGGGACGCGGTTGGAAGACTCGTGTCACTGCTGATCTGGCTGGCTTCCTGGCGGGGCTGGACATGTTTTATCTCGGGACAGCCAACGCAGAGGGGCAACCCTATATCCAGTATCGTGGAGGAAGCCCTGGATTTCTGAAAGTACTAGATGACAGGACTTTGGCGTTCGCTGATTTCGGCGGAAATCGGCAATACATCACACTCGGCAATCTGTCGGAAAACCCCAAGGCTTACATTTTTCTGATGGACTATGCTAATAGCCAACGGGTGAAACTCTGGGGGACAGCACGTGTCGTTGATGACGATCCCGAATTGCTTGCCCGGCTGAAGGACGTTGACTATCCCGGCAATGTCGAACGAGCGATCGTTTTCACGATCGAAGCGTGGGACATGAACTGTCCACAACATATCCACAAACGGTTTGCGCAACGTGACGTTGCCCCGGCGATCGCCGAACTGCAAGCACGAATTACAGAACTTGAATTAGCGCTGGAAGCCGCTCGTCAAGGAAATGCAGAAAAGGATTGAATGTGGGAAATACCAACGATTTTCAAACGAATCCGAAGCAGAAAGCATGTGATGCCCGGAACCAATCTCAAATTTGTTCGGGCGTTCTGCGAGGCGTTCGGTCGAGGCGACCTGCCGAATACCACGAGTGTCTTTGCCGACGAACTCGTCCGGGTCGAGCCTCGCTTCCCTGGCCACGACAGGAGGATGTTTCCTCGTCATACCAACGTGATTGACAACGTGCTGACACAGGTTATCAGTAGTTTGTCTAACCTTACGGTCACAACCGAGCAAATCGCGGAAGCCGGAGATCAAGTCGTCGTCGATGGGCTTTATCGTGGTCCGCATGCTAAAACCGAAAGGCAACCTGAATCTCGGTTTGTCCACATGTGGACCATAAACGCGAGGGAGGCCGTTCCATACGGCGACGTCACATGGTACTCGGCCGATCCAACGTATTCGCTCGAAGCAGCAAATTGGTAAAGGTTTCCTCATCATGGCATACGACCTGTTGCTTGGCGAACGGATTCGAACTTCCCTTTCTCCCAAGAAAGGGATCGAAGAAAAGAAGATGTTTGGCGGTTTAGGATTTTTACTCCACGGTAATATGCTGGTTGGTGTCTGGAAGAACTCGTTAATTGCTCGAGTTGGACCCGATGCGTACGAACACTCAATTCGGGAACCGCACGCCAGAGAATTCGACATTACTGGCAGGCCAATGAAGGGTTGGGTTCTGATCGACGCTGAAGGGGTATCCGATGACGAGGAATTGAACGGGTGGATTCAACGGGCGGTCAAATTTGTCCGCACGCTCGAAGCAAAGTAGTGTTTGATCCCGGCAGAGATCCATCTTCCTGAAAATCGACTTTTTTACTACCTTTCGCGGTAATCGTCGCCGGATGACGATCCACGGAAATCTGGCGACGTCAAACGGGCTTTTTGGCCTGTGTGATTGGCATCGGACAGGATGTATTCCGATGATATTTTGAATTCGCGACCCCTCAAGGAAGATGGGAGTCTGCTATGCGTTTGGATGCGTTAATCTTTGGAGGGGGTGCCGCTGGATTGTGGCTGCTCGATCGTTTATCGCGCGATGGACACCACGTACTCTTGCTGGAAGCACGTTCGCTCGGTTCGGGCCAAACCGTTGCCTCGCAAGGAATTATTCACGGCGGATTGAAGTACACTCTGTCCGGTCTTTTGACCAAATCCGCGAAAAACATTCGCGAAATGCCCAATGTCTGGCGCGATTCGCTTCTGGGAAAATCGACACCGAACCTGACGAGAACACGAGTCCGTTCCGATTGCTGCTATCTTTGGCAAACGGACTCGCTGACGTCTCGGGCGGGCATGATCGGTGCTCGAATTGGTTTGCGAATAAAGCCCGAAACCATTTCGATGGACGAGCGTCCTGACGCATTGAACGGCGTCTATGGGACTGTCGCTCGGCTTCCCGAACAGGTGATTTCACCACAAAGTTTCATTCAGGATCTGGCCAATCAGTATCGCGACCGGATTTTGAAAATCGACGCAGACAAGGGCTTGGAATTCGATCTTGACAGCCCCGGCGAAGTAAAGTCAGTGCGTCTGGTTTCGCCAACGGATGGGTCCACACTGGTGCTTCACCCGCGTCAAGTGATCTTCACGGCAGGTGGAGGTAATGCGCGACTGCGAAAGCGAACAGGGTTAAGTTCCGACGTCATGCAGCGTCGCCCACTGCACATGGTGGTTGTTCGTGGGCAGCAGCTTCCTGAATTGAATGGACACTGCCTTGATGGTGCCAAAACCAGGGTGACAATTACGTCACAGATGGACAGCCAGGGGCGGATGGTCTGGCAAGTCGGTGGGCAGGTCGCAGAAGACGGAGTGAAACTCGATCCTGCGGCTTTGACTGAACATGCATGGGGTGAACTGTTGTCGGTGCTTCCTGGTGTCGATTTACGAGATACCGAATGGACAACGTATTCCACAGACCGAGCCGAAGGTGCAACCGCAAACGGTTCAAGACCTGAAACCATTCAGGTTCTTTGTGCGGGAAATGTCACAACGGGATGGCCAACGAAACTTGTTCTCGCTCCTGTTCTGGCAAACGAAATTGCCAGCCGTGCGTCGTCGCCCTACGTTTCCGCTCCTTTTGACACGACCCCGTTTGCAAGTTGGCCACGCCCGACGGTGGCTGCCTTGCCGTGGGAAGAGGAGGGGCATCGCTGGTGGAAACTGGGTGAAGCTCCAGCCATTCCGCGACGACGAGCGGCATAGCTTCGATTCAGTGGAAACTCTGCACCCGACCGGCACTTCGCGTCGTTAGATTCAGCGAGAAGAGCGGGAAAAATGTCGACCCCTCTTTTTCGAGTTTGGCATGGTCGCTCGACCAGTGGCATAACGCGCCGTAGAATAACGTCGCATCAAACTGCCATTTCGAGTGTCAGGGTCGATTTCATCGCGTCGTGGGAAACTTGGGTTTTGTCCATGCGTGCGAGGTTGTTTTCCCTCTGATTGGCACTCCCGAGAGACCTTAATTCAGGGAAATCCTTCGATGGATAACGACACACTGAAAATCCTGCTGATTGTCGGGGTTGGTTTCGCCGTTTTATTTATCGTTGTGCTGATTGCGATCTTTGCAGCCTATTTCAAGTTGTGGCTGCGGGCATTCGTGACTCGCGCCCGGATTAGTCCGTTTCAGCTTTTGTTCATGTCGCTGAGAAAGGTCAATCCGACAGCGATCGTCGACTCGAAAATCATGGCCGTTCAGGCGGGCCTCAAGGACATCACGACCGAGCGACTCGAAGCCCACTATCTTGCGGGGGGGAATATCAAGACGGTTGTTCGTGCGTTGATCGTCGCGCATCGCGCAAGAATTGATTTGAACTGGGACACAGCGTCAGCCATCGATCTGGCTGGTCGAAACGTGCTGGAGGCCGTTCAGACCAGCGTCGATCCCAAAGTCATCGATTGTCCTGATCCTAAGTCATTTGGACGATCCACGCTTGATGGTGTCGCCAAGAACGGGATCCAGCTGAAAGCGAGAGCGCGGGTCACCGTACGAACGAATCTGGCTCAGCTTGTTGGTGGAGCGACCGAGGACACGATTGTGGCTCGCGTCGGTGAGGGAATTGTGTCGGCAATTGGTTCGTGTAACACGCACAACGAAGTTCTGGCGAACCCGATGCTGATTGCCAAAACTGTGCTGGCTAAGGGATTGGATTCTCAGACGGCCTACGCAATTGTCTCAATCGACATTGCAGACATTGATGTTGGAGACAATATCGGAGCCCGATTGCAGGCGGATCAAGCTGAGGCTGACATGCGGATTGCTCGGGCGAAGGCGGAAGAACGACGCGCGCGGGCGGTTGCCGCCGAACAGGAAATGAAGGCATTGACTGTCGAAAACCAGGCAAAGGTTGTTCTCGCCGAAGCGGAAATTCCGCTGGCCATGGCCGATGCCTATCGGTCAGGTTATTTGAGATCCAAAGATAGCCATAACGGATCGGTGTGACCGTCGATCGTTCGCACTTGTATCGAATTCAGGGTGCCGCTCCAGCACAAATTGCGCGAAGTCAATGAAATCTGAACAAAACAGATCCTTTCATTGACCGAGATGGTCCAAAGTCGTCTGGACGGTGCAGTGGCTTTGTGAAAAGATTCCCAGACACTTTCCGGGAATTCTGCTCTCGTAATTCCCATAAAACCAATTCAATCCAATCCAAATTCGCTGGTCGCCGATGCGACACACGCAGGGAAGGCTCGCATGAGCGTGTCTGTCGTTGTGCCTGTTTATGACGAAGCCGACAACATTCCGCTGTTGTATGAGGCCGTCACATCCGTCATGCAGCGCATGCGCGTTCGCTATGAAATCATTCTTGTCAATGATGGCTCGCAGGATGGATCGACCCGGTGTCTGGATGAACTGACTCAGCAGGATTCGCTCGTCAAAGTGATTGAGCTTCGCAAGAACTACGGACAGACAGCCGCGATGCAAGCTGGAATTCAGGCTGCGTCAATGGACACGATCGTGTTGCTGGACGGTGATTTGCAAAACGATCCCAACGATATTCCCAGTCTTCTCGCGAAACTGGAAGAGGGTTATGACCTTGCACATGGCTGGCGAAAGAACCGTCAAGATACTTTCCTTGATCGGAAGCTGCCGTCGAAAATGGCCAACTGGCTGATTTCCAAAGTCACCGGATTTCCAGCCCACGACATCGGGTGTACATTAAAAGCGATCAGAACAGAGATCGCGCAGGAACTGGACCTTTATGGTGAGATGCACCGGTTCATTCCAATCCTTGCCCATGGGCGTGGAGCGCGGTGCGTCGAAGTTGAAACGACACATCATCCACGCCTTTATGGTCATTCGAAATATGGTATTTCCCGAACGCTGCGGGTTCTACTGGATCTCGTCACAGTTACGTATTTTATCCATTATTCGTCCAGCCCGATGAAGCTACTTGGTTCAGTCGGCCTGGCAAGTTTCCTCATGAGTAGTATCGCGGGAATTTCAGCGGTATGGGTCAAGCTTGGCTCTGGTGCGGAAATAACTGGGAATACACTGTTGATTTTAGCGGCTCTCTTCTCGCTGGCTGGATTACAGTTTCTGTTCTTCGGCATCATGGGTGAGATCTGCTCGCGGATCTATTTTGCTTCGCACAACAAAACGAATTACGCGATTCGCCGAATGATGAATTTCGAAGAATCGACAATTCCATTTCGCCGACGTCGTTCGGCGTAACGCCATGTTTCTGGTCTGCTTGAGTTAGACTGTCACTGGTCTTGCCCGCCTTCACACACGTCGTTCGTTGATCTATAGATAGGCCGTGATCAAGGTTCGCGCGTTTGTCTCACGGTACTTGCAACGAGGGCGACATGACTACGGCATCCGGTTGGCGAAACCTCCCGCCACTTGCAGGGCTTTGTTCGTACGACGATGCATTACGGGAGGGGATGTCAGTTGATCAATGTGTCAACTGGATGAAGCGGCATCATTACCTGCTTGTCCGGTTACACCAGATTTTTACCGCTCGGATCACAGCCGAACCGATCTACGAATTGAAGACGGCATTCAGTCTGCATTCTTACTTATGTGCCGAACACGCGTCAGCCTTTCGACAACGGGTCGGTGAACTGCGCGAACCACCGCTTGGTCTTGAGGTCGTACCGCATGCCGGTTTGGAACGGCTTTGTGACGAGGTTCTTTGTGCGCCTTCTCATGTCGAATTGACGCTCGGTTTATATGAATGCATTGTTCCCGCTCTGGTCGATTCGCTCAAAAAGTACATGACGAAGACCAACCTGCTGGTTGACGCTCCGTCTGTGCGGGTCACTCGATTCTGCCTGCTGGAAATGGAAGACATCGCGGAGTTCGGGCGAAAGGCGGTTACATGTCTTATTGATGAGCGATCTCGTTCGCAACTCGATCCATGGATTCAGCAGCTACGCAATTGCATTCGTGAAGCGGAAGGGCTTTCTGGTTGTGAGGTATCTGATGAAATCGATGTACAACATTCATCACGCGAAGAATCAATGGATACCACACAGTCATTGTCATCGAAGGTCCAACCCTACTTTTCCAAAACGCCGTTTGTGTATGACCCTGTCCCTCAGCGCGATGAACGCTTTCAGGATTCGTTCAACGCTGGAGTGAATCCCGAGGCATTCCTTTATGATCAACGGTTTGCGGCTCGGGATAAGACTTTGATGATGTTCTATAAGCGAATGCGGGAAATCGATGTTCCTGAAATGATGGCGAGCATCTTGTTCCAGACACCTGGCAAGCCCTGGAAATACTATCGCGACATGTCTCGTCAGCTTTGGGATGAGGCTCGCCATGCCATGTTGGGAGAAGTAGGGTTCGTGCACCTTGGTATCGACTGGTCGCGGATTCCGATCAATTTCACCTGGTCAAGAAACCTGAATACGCAGCTCAAACCCTGGGAACGACATGCCGTCCTGTTCTTTATCGAACAGGGCTTAATGCCTCGCACCGGAAAACGCTACGAGTGGGAAGTGGGTCTCGCGTCTGGAATCCCCCTGGCGGGGCTTTTTCAGGACTTTGACTGGGCTGACGAAGTCTTGCACGCTCAGATCGGTCGCGAGTGGTATGTCAAAGAATTTGGTGACTTGAACGAAGCCATGTCATACGGGGATCGCTGTTGGTCCCAGGTTCTCAGTCATTGGCGCTCGTACCTTGATGATGGGCTAACCGCACACCGTAACTGGTGGCCGGAAATTTATCAGGCAGCATGTCAGAAGTGGGGAGTGACTCCTGATCCAGTCGCCCTGGCATTTGACACGACTTATGAGTCGACCCGTGCGGATTTGAAACAGATCCGCTGACGCAATCAATATCAATCGTTTTTCTACGTGCTGTTTTTGTGCTAGGTTGCCTTTTGGCTGTGCATGGCGAAACGCAAAGGTCAATTTTGCAAATTTTTAACGCCTTGTTTCTCGCATAACATTGTGAGAAATCCTCTTTTTGTGCCGCCCGATATTCACTGCGGCACGGCCATTGCTTAATACCCGTTTCGTCGAAAAGACTTCGACGTTGGACGCACGGAAGCTTAATGAGAATTGTGATTCTTGGTCGGTTCCACCAAGGGTAAGTCGGCTGGAAGTGTAGCCGGAACTGGTCTGATGGCCAGAGCCGGGCGAGCGCCTATGCTTTCAGCCGACTACCTTTTTTGGAAATGGCGATCCTGGCTTGGTTTACGATAGACGATTACCGAACTGTTTTTACGGACCGGGAAGAAAGGGACTGGGTCGTCATGATCGCATGAGTTCCAGAAAATCACCGAATGTTTTGCAGTGGCGTTGATTTCCGTTTGAACGGAGGTTCAACGCCATTTTTTTTCGCCCGGCTCTGTCGCAGTATTATTGTATCCCCTACCAAATGTAATTCACCGTGATATCGGTTCTGCCATTCTTCATCCGGATTGGGATCAATAATTCTTTCTGGCCGCCAGACTCCCGAATGATCGGTGCTTCTACTGCTGACGAGTTAACTTCGAATCTCCAGACGTCGTCGACTCGATAACGACCTTCGCCCAGGGAATCCATCTGTTTCGATGTCAGTGCTCGATACCACAATTGGCTGGTGTCTGCGGCCCCTTCGAAGTGCAAAGTTCGTTTCAGCGTTCCATACTTCCTGGGTTCTTCCTTCGTGGGGACGGGGTGATCATCGACGGTGAGGCCACCAAACGAATAGCGGAAGATTGGACGCTGTTCTTTGTCCAGACGGTAACCGAGGAACTTGTATCCCAGATCTCGTCCCATCTCGGTTGCGACTTCGCGATCTGCTTTATCTAGCACGATGAACGGAACGTGATTCGGAAGCGGCAGAACATCGTCTCCGAGTGGTGCTTCAAAACCCTGACCACGCCCGGTCCAATGGCGAGACGCGTCGATGAATGCTCCGTGCCAGATCATGGCCATTCGCATGTTGTTGGCATCGAAAGCCAGATTGACCCCTTCGGGATATCCGACTCCAATCGCACGACTTCCGGCTCCTTCGATAAAATTACGGTAAATAATCGGTTCGGTTTGCGGTTTCAGTTCAATTGGTTCCCGGACCAGTCCTACAGGGACCGCAGCCTTGTCGCGATCTGACAAGTACATCCAGGTAGCCTGTACTTGCAAGTTGACGTCTGCCCGCAAAACATCACGAACGGTCGTTTGTCCAAACGGCCACGGCGCGGGCATTCGCGTTCCCCTGCGATAAGCCTGAGGGTCGAGAACATACCGGTAGAACCACTCTGGACGCAGTCGCTGAGTCATCGTCGTCAGATTAATCGCCCGAACACCCGTCGAAGGATGAGGTCCGAAATCATGGCACTTGATGCACGACAATGCCTGCGCACCCACAAGATGTCGTCCTGCGGCCTTGACTCGATAATCGGGTTCAAGAAATTCCGCCTTGGGCAGTGAGTCGGGCTTTTGATCGATCGTGGCAAACATGCCGACCAGAGTATCGATATTCTTTGGCCCAAACTTCGGCATCTTTGTCACCATATACTGCTTGCGATCATCGGCACTGTTATACAGGACGTGCCGAAGCCAATCTGGTCGTAATTTATCGCCAACACCGGTCAGGGTGGGAGGCAAACGACCTTCGTCTCCCATTTCTTTCTGTCGAGTTTCAAAAACGCTGTCGCGAGCCGGTTCGACACCACCAAGTCTGTCGCGTTGATGGCATGCGTAGCAATTCAGTGTGGCCAATGTTCGATGCACAGTGTCACTTGTGTTTTCAACGGCTTGAGTTTTGATTCCCAGTGCGAGAGCCGAACGCTGTGATGCGGTCAGTCCATATTTTGGTGCCTTGCCAGAGATCTTTTCCGCGAGGCAGCCACTGTTCGCGACCAGATCGGACAATGGCTTTGCTTTAAGTTCAGAGGCAATCGACTTGCCGTCGATCGTCATGGAATGGCACGATGCACATCCGACCGTGGCAAAAAGTGCGCGACCTTGTTCCACAAGTCTCGCGTCGATCGTAAATACTGGTTTATCAGCAGCCGGTGCCGGAACTTTTGGCTCCAGGAATAAGAATCCAGAGATTGGCTGTCGAGCAAGACCCTGTCCTGCGATCTCGACTTCCAATGTTGCTTCGCCACCACCCTGGAAGTATTCCACAACAACCTCGTGAAAACCAACCCCGAGTGTTTTTCGACCCTCAACCGTCTGATGCGGATGAATACCGTCACAATCCGCCACGATTTCGCCATTGATGATGAGTCTGCTGCCATCGTCTGAGCCCAGCGAAAACTGATATTCCCCTTCTTTGACAATTTGCAGGTTGGATTTGAATCGCAATGCATAGTTATTGGGTCGGCCAGCAACCGAAAGATCAAATCCGACCGACTCGCCTTGAGCAGCCACTTTCAGCGTGGCGAAGTCTGGCAGCTTATCCCAGGTCCCACGAAACAATTGGAATTTCGTGTTAAGAGTCAGTACTCCCCCGCGAACAAAATAATGCGAGATATTCTGATAATCTTCGTCGCTCAGCCCCAACGCCGGCATTCGGCCCGAAGGTCGCGATTTCAACGGATCTTTGAGAAACGCCAACAGGCTGGGCATCGAATACTTTTTACTGACGTCCGGCAGAATGACCGACGTGGCGATTTCAGGAGCGTTCTCTGTCTGAGCATTGTGGCACGCGAGACATCCAACAGTCCGAAAAAGTGTTTCTCCCTTTTGGGCTGCTGTCGCGTTCGAATGTCCTTCCGGAACATTTCCGGTTGATGCGAGAAAGTGAGTCAACGCTTCGACGTTTGCGGCCCGGGTTGCCTCGGGAAGACCAGACAGGACATCGGGCATTGTCGTACCCGGCCTTGCGGCATGAGGGTTGGCAAGATACGAGCGAATCCATTCCACTTTGACACGACTGCCAATTCCATCAAGGATCGGTGCCTGCTTCGGTGACAAGAGTTTTGTCGTCGTTTCTTCTGCCACATGACACGAGAGACAATTAAGTTCACTCAGCAGAATTCGACCACCCGTGACCGGGTCCAGCTTGATCGGCTCGTCATCGTCACCAACGGGCCTTTCGACCGAACCTGAATAAAAACGTTCGAATCCAGGTATCCGAGGATGAGTGACTTCGGCCGCGACTGAAATTGCGTGTCGTCCGCATACCCCGAGAATGATGACAATACCGATCGACCGAAAATTCATTACGCAGGCTCCAGAAAACTTGCAAGCAATGGTTTTGACAATGATCCAGCGGGACAGAATCCCTACCCCTTCGGCATCTCTGTTCGACCGAGTGCTGAATCGTATTCGCTGACCGCCGGAATCAACATGGCCGTGGTCGTAAAGCCATATGCCGCGACGACGAACAGACATACTGGAAGCGTGTAATCGAGCAAAAAGCTCGTGATTGCATAGAATGTACAGAACGGCAAAATCCCCGCAGCAAGCGTCAGGGCAGGAGACGGATTACGATGAGTCAGCGATGACCAGAGTCCAAGGCTTCCGCCTAAAATGAAAACCAGGAAACTGGGAAGCTGTAATCCGAAGGAGTCTTTGGCCTGTAGAATGAGAATCATGCAAATGAAGATTCCCACGAACAGGAAGAACATGGTTCCCAGACTGTTCGCGATCGCTGTGCGTGAAATTGTATAGCTGAGTCCCGAATGGAGCCCCAGCATGGCAGAAAACAAAACCAGCGCGAGAAATCCAAGCGCGATGTAGGTGAAGTTTTCGAAGGTCAAGACCCCTTCCAGCAGGTTCTTGACCATGAATAAGAGCGGAATCAGAATCAATTCTTTACTGTTGTAAAGGATGCCGCCGAGCTTCCCAATGATGAATTCTTTCGCGCTGATATCCGTAACGAGAAGCAATTCCAGCGTTCCACCGTCGCGTTCGCTTGTCAAAGCCGTAACACCCTGAGCATTAATTAACATCATCGAGAGCAGGCCGACTGCGATAAACGCGGCTCCAACGGGTGAGACCATACCCAATACCTTTGTGGAATTGGGAGGAGTATTCCAAATGGAATAAAATGCAGTCGCAGCGATCACGATATAAGCCAACTTGATGAAGATGACCTTGCGGCCGTAGGCCTTCGTCATCATTTCGCGCCAGATCACCGGACTGTTCCAGACGGGTCGTGGTGGCCGTGAAACTCCACGATCCTTCTCATCCAGTGTGGCCATGTCTCCGAGAGTCCGTGACGGGTTCCAGATTCGGACTTTCAGGATCGTCAAAACAATGATCGCCAGCGCAAATACGGCCAGCAATCCGGCAGAGATCATCGCAATCGACGCATACGTCATTCCGCCCGAAGTATTCAGTGGATCAAGCACTCGCAACATTGCGCGAAAGGGATTCATCGCGCCAACAATAATTCCCGTGCTTGATAATGCACCGACAATGGCAACGACACCTTCGATAATACCCAGGAACAGGACGATACCGATCAGACTGATCGCCAGGGTTTGAAACGTCTTTTCCCGCCAGAAGGCAACCAATGAACCCCAGCTACCCGCAACCAGTCCAGTTGCCGCCGAAATCGCAATCGCACAGCCAATTTGATTGAGCGAAACGCCACCCATCATCTGCACGAACGCGAAGACCGGAATCGAAGTCACCAGCAGCACACAGGGTAAAAGCAGACTGGAGCAAAGCTTTCCCAGTACCAGTTCACTGTCACTGAGGTCCGTCATCAACAGCAACAACATCGTCCGTCGATCTTTTTCTTGAGCGACGTTTCCGGCAGCGAACAGCGAGGCAAAGAAAACCATCATTGCCAATTGGACAAGAGCAAAAACCTGAAACACCAACTGTCCGAATCGTGCAATCTCCCCCAGGTTTCGAACTTCCTGCCAGCCAAACGTCGTTTGGGCGGCTGTGTACATCAAGACGAAGAACGCCGCGACGTAACCGGAACGAATCAGAAAGTGCATGAACTGCCGGGGAACCGTCAGTGCTTCACGCGAAAACAAAGGACCAGCCAGCACGGGATCAACCTTGATAAAACCAGGTTTATGAACGACTTAGGAAAAATTCAACGTGACAAATCGAGTTCAGCAATCGAGTTTCAGTGCAGTGAATGTTGCATCATACGACCGAAATTCGATTTCTTCGAGTTTCCGGGCGAAATACGGAGACGAAATCTTAAGAATTCGTCTCTCAAAGTCCCAACAGCACGGCGACATGTAAGCCCGGCCATCGGGTTGGGAACACCGCCGTCAACATAAATTGAAGTCCCAGTGGGACGGCCCTGGCGTGATTAAAAAGAATCCGAAGCGTCGAAGAAAAAAGACGTGCGTCCGATTCGCGATTTTGAGATTGAAGTCGAACGAGTTGAGCATCTCAAACCAAAGAACACACGTTGCCGGGGTTGATGGATTACTGGAGTTGATGGACCAATCCCGTGAATTCAACTTGAGGCAAATTCAGAAAGGAACACCCCTTCGGGGTCCGTCGTTGTTGTTGAGTTGGACGTTACCCAGGCCGATGGCTGAGCTGACATCGACCTGTCGCGAAGCGACGTAAGAGCATCAATATCAAATGTTGCCCCAATAATTTCATCATTGCCCAACGTCATTGAGATCCGCACGTTGAAATGCAGGTGCAGGTTTTGTGATGTACTACAACGAATTTTAACTTTGACGTCTCGGAAAAGATTATTCGGCTCGAGCCGAAATGGCTCGAGAGTTGTTATGTGAAAGTAGATAGATCGGGGATCGATTTCTTTTCTCTTCCTGATCGACAATTGAGGGACTTGGCATTGTAAGTGTCACCAGAGTTCCTTGTGGCTATGGAGCGGAAACGGCTGGTGAACCACTTGTAGCTGCTTATCATCAGCTTCCGCTGGCCCCGTCTTCCGTTGGAAACAAAAGCGGGACAGGCACCCTGAAACTCGGTCCCGGTTTTTCTGCATCCAATACGAGGCGATGGGCGAGCCGTGGGTGGTTCGTTGTTTGTTTGTCGTAGGTCGTTGCTCTCTCCGAATCCCCTCAACCTGGACCAGAGGTTAGTGAGGCTTCGAAGACTTGTCATATCCTGCGAGTATCCGACGGGACGGTGTAGACGGGTTCAATTGCCAGTCGGAAGTCCGGTCCAGTATCCTCTTCAGATCGGATCGCATTGTTTGTTCGCTCCAGACATAGAGAATTTCAGCGTATGAAGCCCATCAAGAAGTTATTGGTTGCCAATCGAAGTGAGATTGCCATTCGCGTCTGTCGATCAGCTCATGAGCTGCATATTCGGACGGTGGCGATTTACACCTACGAAGATCGTTACGCGCTGCATCGCTTCAAGGCGGATGAGGCCTATCAGATCGGTCAACCGGGCGAACCGATTCGGGCCTATCTGGATATCCCGGCAATCATTCGCATCGCCAAAGAGGCGAATGTCGATGCCATTCATCCGGGATATGGGTTCCTCTCAGAAAACCCGGCACTCGCCGCTGCATGTGATGAAGCGGGGATCGTGTTTGTTGGTCCATCCGTTAAAATTCTGGAATCGCTGGGCAACAAGATTACCGCGCGCGAGATCGCTCGCGCAGCAGGAGTACCGGTTCTCGGTGGTAGCTCAAAGCCGATTGCAGACGTCGTCGACGGGCAGAAGCTTGCGGAAGCGACCGGCTATCCGGTGATTCTTAAGGCTGCCAACGGCGGGGGGGGACGCGGAATGCGCGTCGTCATGAAACCCGAAGATCTACCGGGTCTGTTCGATCAGGCACAGCGAGAATCGATGTCGGCGTTTGGTTCGCCCGATATCTTTGTCGAAAAATTCATCCAGCAGCCACGGCACATCGAAGTGCAGTTGCTGGGGGACAGGCATGGAAATCTGGTCCATCTTTTCGAAAGAGACTGCTCGGTCCAAAGGCGGCATCAAAAAGTGGTCGAGATCGCGCCAGCACCATTTCTTGACAGCAAGATTCGTGATGCGATCTGTGAATCGGCACTCAAAATCGGGCGTGCGGTCGGCTATCAGAATGCCGGAACCGTCGAGTTTCTATTCGATACGGCCAAAAATGATTTCTACTTCATCGAAGTGAATCCCCGTATCCAGGTCGAACATACCGTGACAGAAGAAGTCACCGGGATCGACATTGTCAAATCGCAGATCCTTGTTGCACAAGGGACACCGCTGTCTGATCCCGAAATCAATCTCGGATCGCAAGCGGACATCAAGACGAACGGCTTCGCGATTCAATGTCGCGTGACAACCGAAGATCCGGCGAACAATTTCATGCCCGATTATGGACGGGTTTCGCACTACCGATCTGCGGGCGGGGCAGGGGTTCGGTTGGATGGTGGAAGCGCGTTTTCCGGTGCCGTGATCAATCCGTTTTACGATTCGCTGCTGGTCAAAGTGTCGGTGCGCGGACGGCGATTTATCGATGCGGCAAATCGCATGGAACGAGTTCTTCAGGAATTCCGTATCCGGGGTGTGAAGACGAATATTCCGTTCCTGATCAAGGTCATGACGCACCCGAAATTCATCGAGGGTGGCTTTACCACTCGGTTTATTGACGAGACTCCCGAGCTGTTCCAGTTCGCTCCGCGTAAAGATCGGGCAACGAAACTTCTGAGCTTTCTTGCCGATACGATTCTCAATACCGGAAAGACACATGTCGTTGCCGCGACAAAAGTTGATCGATCGGCGGCTCCGCTGCCAAAGCTTGATTTGAACCTGCCGATTCCCAAAGGGACCAGAGACAAGTTCAAAGAACTGGGACCAACAAAGTTTTCTGAGTGGGTTCTCGCACAAAAGCAGTTGCTGATCACCGATACCACAATGCGCGATGCGCATCAGTCACTGCTCGCGACGCGATTCCGCACGCATGATCTGCTGAACGTCGCAGATGCGTATGCTCGACTTTGTCCCCAGTTCTTCTCGCTGGAAATGTGGGGCGGGGCAACCTTCGATACCGCGATGCGATTCAATAAAGAATGTCCCTGGGATCGTTTGGCTCAGCTTCGCGAACGGATTCCCAATATCCTGTTTCAGATGTTGCTACGAGCTTCGAACGCGGTGGGATACACGAACTATCCCGACAATATTGTTGTCGAATTCGTCAAAGAAGCGGCTGCTGCGGGAATGGATGTTTTCCGTGTCTTTGATTCGCTCAACTGGGCACCGAACATGCGAGTCGCCATGGATGCGGTTTGCGAAACAGGCATGCTCTGCGAAGCGGCGATTTGTTACACGGGAGATATTCTTAATCCGGGTCGCCCGAAGTATGACCTCAAATACTATGTGAGTCTTGCCAGGGAACTGGAGAAGGGGGGGGCACACCTGCTGGCCATTAAGGATATGGCGGGTCTGTGCAAGCCTGCGGCCGCTGCCAAACTTGTGCAGACATTGAAGCAGGAAATTGGGATCCCGATTCATTTCCACACGCATGATACGGCAGGTATTCAAGCGGCATCGATCTTGATGGCCAGCGATGTGGGACTCGATATTGCCGATGCGGCTCTGGCCCCGATGTCTGGTGGAACGTCGCAACCAAATCTCAATACGATCGTAGAGGCAGTGCGGTTTTCGGATCGGAACCCTGGACTGCAGACCGAGCACCTGGATTCGCTGGCGCGGTACTGGGAAGTTGTCAGGCAATATTACCAGCCGTTTGAGACAGTCATGCTGCCCGCGACAGCCGATTTGTATCAACACGAAATGCCTGGTGGCCAGTACACGAATCTCTACCAGCAGGCGAAGGCGCTCGGGATGTCCGATCAGTGGACTGCCGTTTGCCAGATGTATGCTGAGGTCAACCAGTTATTCGGCGACATTGTCAAAGTGACTCCCAGCTCCAAAAGTGTGGGGGATATGGCATTGTTCATGGTTGCGAACAATCTGACTTCAGCAGACATTTTGAACGACAAGAAAGACCTGTCGTTTCCCGAAAGTGTCATAGATCTCATCAGTGGTAAGATGGGTCAGCCACCAGGCGGGTTTCCTCTGGCCGTTCAACGTCGGATTCTTCGAGATAAGCCTCTCGTTTCGGGACGACCCGGCGAGAGCCTGCTTCCTGCCGATTTTACAGCAGCGGCCGAAAAAGTTCGGCAGCTACTTAAACGAGATCCGTCAAACTGCGAAGTCGTGACGTGGTTGCTGTACCCCAAGGTTTACGAAGAATTCGTCGCACACCAGCAACTCAATTCAGACACCAGTTGTCTTCCCACACCGGTCTTCTTTTATGGGCAGGCTCCTGGCGAGGAAATCTCGTTCGATATCGAGCCGGGCAAGCGATTGATTGTCAAGTTCCTGTCGATCAGCGATCCACATCCCGACGGAAAACGAACGGTCTTCTTCGAGTTAAACGGCCAGCCACGTGACGTGACGGTGATTGACAAATCGCTGGAACCCAAGGCGTCGGCAAACATCAAGGCGGATACAGCCAATGCCAAGCACATTGGAGCAAGTATGCCCGGCATGATTTCAACGATTGCCGTCCATGCAGGTGATAACGTCACAAAAGGCCAGAAGCTGCTCAGTCTGGAAGCCATGAAAATGGAGACGAACATCACGGCTGACCGGGATGGAAAGATTGGTCAAGTCCTCGTGAAACGAGGAACTCAAGTCGCCGCTGGCGATTTGCTGATTACTCTCGAATAGCATTCATCATTTAGAGGCTGGGCCTCGCTGGATTAATCATGCCCCGTTCTGCAGTGACCGTCAGTCTCGTCACCGAAGCTAAAGGTGGTCCGTTTGTTTTCTGGGACGATCTTCCTGCCGCCTGCCGTCATGCGGCAGAATCAGGGTTTGACGCCATTGAACTGTTCGCTCCCGGTCCCGATGCGGTCTCGCAGCAGGAATTATCCGGTCTACTTCAATCGCATCGACTGAAACTGGCGGCGGTAGGTACCGGAGCGGGCTGGGTTAAGCACAAGCTGACGCTGACAAGCCCTGACCAGTCGGTCCGACAACGAGCGACAGATTTCATTCGTTCCATGATCGATTTTGGCGGCGTTCATGGCGCCCCGGCCATTATCGGTTCGATGCAGGGCCGATGGGGGGAGGGTGTCTCCAGGGAACAGGCGATGGGCTGGCTTCGAGAAGCTCTTAACGAACTTGGTCCCCACGCCAAACGTCACGGAATCCCCCTGATCTATGAGCCACTCAATCGTTACGAGACCAATCTGGTCAATCATGTTTCTACGGGAGTCGAACTGATGGAATCGTTGCAGACGGATAACGTCCGTCTGTTGGCGGATCTGTTTCACATGAATATCGAAGAATCCGATCTGGCTGCCGCTTTGAAAGCAGGCGGACACTGGATCGGGCATATTCATTTTGTCGATTCAAATCGTCGACCAGCGGGTTACGGTCATCTCTGTTTTCCACCGATCATCGCAGCGCTCAAGTCGATTAATTATGAAGGGTATCTTTCCGCCGAGGCACTTCCCTGGCCCGAATCGATTGGGGCAGCGCGACAGACGATTGAAGAGTACCGTCGCCTCTTCGAAGTGGTCGGATAGTTAATTGAGAATAGAATCCTGTTGAGTCGTTTAAGCCATTTTGTCGATCTTGCGTGCGGAAATGCTTTTACAAATCCGTCGGTTATTGGAATTAATCCGGTTCAGTCATACCGTGTTTGCATTGCCGTTTGCATTGCTTTCGGCGGCATTGGCGTGGCGGATGCCTGACAGTCCGTTCTCGTTCAGTCAACTGTTGGGCATCGTACTTTGCATGGTCTTTGCTCGTTCCGCTGCCATGGCATTTAACCGAATTGTCGACCGTCGAATCGATGCCGAGAATCCAAGGACCCAGAAACGCCATATCCCCGCAGGACTGCTCAGTCTGACAACAGTGATCGTGTTTACGTTGATCAGCTCTGTGGGATTTGTCGCGTCGACGCTGATTTTTTTGCCCAACCCGTGGCCAATTCGACTTTCGGTGCCGTTTCTACTTTTCCTGATGGGCTATTCTTATGCAAAACACTTTACCGTCTGGTGTCATTATTGGCTGTCCGCCGCACTGATGCTCTCGCCAATTGGGGCCTGGATTGCGATTCGAGGAGAATTGGCCATCACACCGGCACTTCTCTCAGCCATTATCTTTTTCTGGGTCGGTGGGTTTGACATCCTTTATGCTTGCCAGGATGCCGATTTTGACCGTGATAAAAAGCTCTTCAGCATACCGGCACGATGGGGGATTAAAACGGCATTGAGGGTCGCGCTCTTCAGCCACCTGTTGACCATCGTCAGTCTGTTCTCATTGTGGTATTTCGCGGGTTTAGGGCCTGTGTTTCTATTGGGCAGCCTGATTGTGGCGGGATTGTTGATCTACGAGCATTGGCTGGTGACTCCAGCCGACCTGACTCGCGTGAATATTGCCTTTTTTAATGTGAACGCGGTCGTCAGTATCGGATTGCTTATCACGGGACTGGCTGACATCTGGTGGGTTGGTCGTTCGTAAAGCAGAAAAGGTTATGACCTTGTTGCGGCAGTAATGACCATTTCCACTCGATAACCCGGTGCAATCGCAACCTGAACGCAGGCCCGTGCTGGTGCGTGGCCCATTGGAACCCAGCTGTCCCAAAGTTCATTCAGCGTCGCACCGTCTGCCAGGTCTGCGAGATAAATCAAAACCTGCAAAAGTTGCGTTCGATCGCTGCCAAACAGGGCCAATCGAGCATCAATCTGAGCCAGGATTTGAACAATCTGACCACGTGTATCCTGGTTTGGATCGTCTGCCACTTCGACGAAATAGGCCGTTCCTCGATGAATGACAGCGTCGGACCATCGACGTGTGACACCAATTCGTTCAATATCTGACATGGGTATATCCGTTCTGGAAATCAAATTTTTATGTCACGAATCCGGTAAGGACGATGTATAATTTGATGGTTTGTCGTTCCCTGTCGATTCGTCAGTCTGCAACGACTTTGACACTTACGAACTTTTTCCTCAAGGCAGCGATCATGCCGGCCGCGATCGGTGAAACGAATCAAGTTCCTCAAGATCTTCAGGATGCGGCTCAAACTCCGGTTGAACCGCACGCCGAGGTCCCTGAATGGCTTGCGGCCCGTCGTGAACGACCTGCCGAAGTTGCGACGTCGTTAGACGTCAAATCGACTTCAGGGCCGTCCCAAAGCTTGACACCACCAGTCCCTCCGACGTCAAAGCGAAAAGTTCCCAAACCGATTATTACCGTGACTCCTGAACCGACGGAAGTCCCGTCGACGATGGAAGACTGGATGAAACGCTGGATTTCAAATCAGGGAATGATCGGGATCGGTGTTTCGTTGTTGGTCCATTCGCTGGCGTTATTGATTCTCGCATGTTTTTTCGTGAGTCAGGCACGCAAAGTCGATGAAGTGAGCCTCTGGGGTACAGCTGGGAATTCCGATGAGTTCAGCGATACGGTCATCGATACCGAATTGCCGGGGGACATTGATGCCGGTGAGTCGGCACCCTTGCAAATGACCAATGTGGCTGAGGCGATCGATTCAATTGGACAACTCGGTGGTATGATCGCAGAATCGACAAGGGTCGGTGGACTTGGCGGCGGGAACGGTCACGGACGAGGTGAATCAGGAGATGGAAGCGGGATGGGTGTCGCTGGCCCTAAAGTCCCTGGACACGCCCAGACAAAAGGGAGCTTCAGCGCATGGCCCGATCCGCGTGATCCGAAACCAGGAGAAGACTACTTCATCGTTATCCAGATTCGCTTGCCCAAAAATATTACAAAATACCGGGGCTCGGATGTTTCGGGGAATGTCATCGGAACTGATGGATACCGCCAAGCCATCCGATTCAAGGCAAACGAAACGTTAGACGTTGAAGAAGGGGCCGTTCAAATGAGGATTTTCGTCCCTGGTGCCGCCAGACTGATACGGGACACAATTCGAGTTGAGTCGAAAATCCTCAAAGAAAAGCAAACGTTCGAGATCGAATTCTAGAAGGATCAACCCCCTCTGGCGCCCGCGCGAGTGCCTCGACCTGATGGCGGCATGCCTGATCCTGGTCCTCCCGATGATCCTCCAGAAGAACCTCCTGATGATCCGGGCTGCATTCCCCCCATCCCCGGCATACCACTGGAGGGCATTGCTCCTCGTCGGCCTCGGCGCGAGCTTTTCGCAGGACCAACTGGCTCTCCATCGCCTCCCATCATTCCCATCGCCCCCATTGCTCCCATCGAGCCAGCGAGGCCTCTTGTCGTCGAAGTCTCTTTTGCTTTGATAATCTTGTGTTCAAATTCTTCGCGTTGCTTCCAGTACTTCAAGTCGTCCTTTTCGGAATCACTGACAGGACTTCCCAAAGTTCTCAATTCGCCATGGCCCGTGACAACCAGTGCTTCTTCCAGCAGGCCAAGTTTTGCTGTGATGTGCCCTTTTTCAGCCGAAAGCTTGAGATCGGGATGCTGATCTGGAGCTACATCAACGTCGGATTCGACGTCGATCAACGCATCTTGCGTGACAAAGGTGTGTTCCCCTTTTTCCAATGTTCCAGCAACCAGATCGGGTATCATCGTTGCTTTTTTGACTTCACTGATAAAACCACCGATTGCGGTAAGATTCAGGACGTCGCTGAAGACTGCTCCCAGCTTTGTATCCCAATCGTACATCGACAATGCGGCAACAGATCGGGTCGTGGCCTTCACTTTGTCTTCTTGATAAGGCTCGCGTTCAACATCTTTCAAAAAATAATTCGACGTTGAGCGAACGTAATCTGGGTTGGAAATATTGCTCCAGGGAGTCTCCCTTTCTTCGCCTTTAGAGATTTCTATGTCAGCTCCTGCAAGCTCTTCCGCCGTCCGTTCGAAATTGGGATTTCGCAGCTTCAGACGAACGCGGTATCGGTAGGCCATTCCTGATTCCACATCGAAATCAAAATACCGGAACAATAGAAACTTCTTTCTTGCGACCAGACGATCGATGGCGGATACACCACGCATAGCACCCCCCATGGGACCACCCATCATCATCGAGCCTGGCATCCCAGGGCTGCCTGAGGACCCCATGCCAGGTGCCCGTGAGTTATTGGTTGAAATGGCCATTTGTTTCACAATATCGTCCATCATGTTTCGACCCTCAGGGTTGGACTTCACCTGATTTACGAGACCTTTGAAATCTCGTTGCGCCGCAGCGAGCCCTTTACGTCGCGCGGGTGCTGCTTCACCGAGTTTGGTACTGTCGGCCGCGTCCGCGAGCGATTCCAGCAATTTATTTTCCGCTTCCATCGCTTCAGGGCTGAGTTCTTCATCTTTGATACGAGGGTGCGTTGCGTAATCTTTCCACAAGCCAAGTAAGTTCAGCGGCAGATCCATCGTGATTACGGCATCACGCAGAGCTGTTGGAACCGGGTCTTCGAGATCGAGATCTGAAGATTCATTGAGAACATCAATTGCACTTTGGATATCGACGACCACCCATTTACTGTCTTTCCAGGGATCAGCTCCTGCCTGCGCAGATTGACGCTCAAGAATGAAGTCCGTGATTTCCAGCAGGTCTTCCGCTTCGACTTGCGTAACGTGCAGAGCATTTCGATAGTTTTCAATCTGTTTTCGAACGGGAAACACGCCTCGAACAGCAATCATCCTGACGCCGCGAGCGGTTGCACCAGATGAAGGACCCATGTTCATCCCCGACCCGGGCATACCAGGCATTCCGGACATACCAGGCATGCCTGGCATAGCACCGGCCATGCCCAAGGCTCCTGGAGTTTCCCCGATATTGGCTGGGAGGCCAAGCGCCCCAGGACGCCCACCTTTACCATGCCCACCAGCGGGCGCGCCAGGTTTGGGGCCACCGGGAGTCTTTGCTGCAGGAGCCGCATGACCGCCGCCTGGACCACCCGGTATGGGAGGCGTTCGACCAACTGGAAGCCCGTCATTGGGACGTCCAGGAAATCGGTTGTTTCCGCCGCCGTTGGTACGTACTTCAAATTCGTCGTTGCCTGCAGGCATTTCAGCTGTCGATGCGACGCCGTCACCTTCTGTCGCCTGGGAATCCAGCAGTTGTCGAGCCTCTTCGGAAAGGACACTGAGCGGTACCAATGCGGCCTTGACAATCAGGTTTTGAACAGCTTCGTAAGTAGGCTCCCGCTTCGGTTCATTCTTTCGGTAAAGGGGATGAAACAGATATTGAGAGAAGTCGAAGCGAACAAGCGAAGGCATCGAGAATAACTGTCTCGCTTTTTCTGTGAAGTCGACAATCGTGAATGAAGCTTCTTTTTCCTTTGGCCAAACACTATTGGCTGCAATCTTCGCCCGAACGTTGGCGATGTTGCGCTTAATTTCATCGGGGGTCGTCTTCGAATAACGAGCCCATGAGGTTCCCCCCAGAAGGACGCCCAAAACAATTAACGCAAAAAAACCAAAGACGAATTTTTCGACATGATCGATCAACAACGCTTTGATGTTCAGCTTTTTCATAATCAGTGTCCTCCGTCTTTAAGACGGCAGAGAAATTGCGGACCGGAAATCAACTCATCCTGATGCATTATTACTTATTGTCGTTCTCATCTTTGGCTTTGGCAGGCGGCGATTCAGATCGTTCACCGAATTCGTTCGCCGGTTCAGATGCAGCGGGCTCGTTCCCCTCGACTGCGGGTGCAGTCGCCGGTTCAACCGCCGCTTGTGGCTCAGAGTCGGTGGCAGACTTCTCGTCAGTCGCTACAGCCCCTTTGGCGTCGGGACTGGCCGTTTCTTCGGTTGCTTCCGCTGGTGTCGCTGGCTTGGTTTCAACAGGAGGCTCGACCTTCGGTTGCTCAACCTTGCGGTACATTGTGAAAACGCCACAAACAGTCACTTGAGCCATGTAAGGGTCTTTTAAGGCGATATCCAACAACTCTGCGGCAGCCCTTTGCTGCAAAAGATTCGCTGCTGAACCGGCGGCAGGACCTGTAAGAGACTCTGTGAAACCAGACAATCCATCATCAACGCCACCAGGCTGTGGCATGACGCCTCCAAGTCCCATTGAACCTTGGCCCGGTGGCATTCGGGTAGCGTATTCTGGCACACCCCCCATTCCGCCCATTGTGGAACCAGGACTGTCTGCTTCGTGAAGACGCGACATCTGTACGCGAAGAATTTCAACAGGCCAGACGGATTTGTCGTTTGCTGTCAGTTCCGCGAGGAACTGAGGAATCCTTCGATGATCCATTTTTACAGATATATAAAACCCACGAGTTTTATAAGGCAATGATTCTTCGTTACTCACGTAACGTTTTACAGCTTTTTCGGTCCCCGTATCGGCAACACCGCCGCCGCCACCCATCATCCCCATGGCGCCCATGCTTCCGACCCCTCCGCCAAAACCACCTCCACCATAGCTGGCTACAGATCCACCTCCGTCATCTCCAAACTCTTCCTTTGGGTCAAATTCGGCCGAAACGACTGGAAGGCTGGCTACGGCTGCAGCACCACCAATACCACTGCTACCTACTAAATCGCCGGGGTAACCTCGTGGTGGTCCACCCATTCCCATCCCCATCGCTCCTGCTCCACCCATCATCATGTCGTTACCCATTCCGCCGACACCACCACCGCCGCCGCCGCCCGAGGCAACCTTGTCGCCGCCGCCCCGAAGTTCGAGTTTGTCGATCTGATGGATGCTGGCCTCTGTCCGACTCGCTTGTGGGCCGCCGTTGACTTCTGCGATCGATTGGAACAAACCCTCTAATAGCCAAAGGTCTTCCATCACCTCCCAGATGATCTCCGATTTTGGTGGGGCCACGATCCAGGGTTTTTGATTCATCACTTTGAACATCTGGTTCAGTGAGAACTTGACAACACCAGTCCCATCAACGTCCATTGGGTTGAGCATCTTCCAGACCTTGCGAACTTCGTCTGCGTAGGCATCACGAAACAGCTCGCGGTCCGCGTTCTGAAACGTCCCCTGGTAATCAATCTTTGTTAAGCCTTGTGGTAATTCCATTCTTTCGAGTTGGCGCTTCCATAAGCCAAGCTGCGTTTGCTTAATTGACAAATCCTGCCTGTCATTGACCTCGGACAGCCGTTTCGTCCAATTGTCGTTCGGAATATCCCCCTTCGGGATACTCCCTTCGGCTGCTTCGATTTTGGTCTTCCGCTCGGTGATCGCCTGGGCGATTTGACCCGTGGCCATCCACCAGCCGATGAATGTCATCAGAATGCCCATGCCCAGCAGAATCCAAAACTTCTGTTTCAGGACGGGTTCGAGGGCTTGCATGGTAAGACCTTTCAGAAAATTATTTCTGTCTATCTGGCTTGCGATAAATTAACTAAATCGAAATTCTTGAAGTGATAAACATCAGTTAGCAGCACCGGGTGGATTGCCAGAAGCTGGCGCACCTTCCGGACTAGCCGTACCTGCGGGAGGCTGTTCAACCGGCCATGGCTTTCGTTCGGCCAACGGTGTTGGCTTCCAGGCAAACACAACAGTAAAGACCGTCCGCTGAAGAATAATCGGTTTGTCCGGTCCTTCTTCACTGCCTGGCCGTTGTGCTCCCCCAGGCGGAAAGCCCGGGTTAGCGCCGGGGAAACCGGGTGATGCACCAGCAAATCCAGGTGGTGTGTAACCGGCCGAGCCCCCACTTCCTGATGCAGACATGCCACCCAGGCCAAACGCGGGTCGACCCGAGATCGAGCCAGGTTTTCGGCCAGGATAAAACGGGATTGGCGTCGATGCCGTTGCTTCAGGCAATGTCGCGTGAGTAATTCCAATCAAACGCACGGGTGTTTCAATCGGCGGGCCACCGGATGCATCTTCTCGTTTGACCGTCCAGCTTTGAAGATTCTTGAGGAACTTTTCATCTACGTAAGTTGCGCCTTTGCCCTTGGGGTTCTTTTCCTCATGGTGGTAATGAACGCCATTCAACGTGAAAACAAATCCAGCACCAGTTGGTGCTACTGATCGGTCATTAATTTCGTATTCGGGCTTGGTGATTTTATCCGGGAATTTTGCAACCTGTTCGGGATCTTTGTCTTCACGCGAATAAAGCTTGGCTGGACCATCTGCCCGGGCAATTTCCGCTTCATTAAACCAATCGCCCAGATTCGAATAACCCTTCGTTGTGATGCTGCGAATTGAAATCCGATCGAGCTTGGCCAGTTCGCTTTCATCCAGGCGGTTATCGGTATCTCGCGGAAGGCATTCGTCGATCGCCTTGTAAACCTCCAGCCAATATTCACGCCGATCTAACGCGTTGACGAGAACTTGACCCGAATCCTTGAGTGTTTTGTTCTTACCTTCCTGTCCTGCATAATCAGCAGCCAGTTTCTTCGCTTCGCCTGCGATCTTTTCTGCGTCGGCCTCCGCTTCGCCGAATCGAGACGTGCTGACCGATTGCAATACGTTGCCGAACCCTGCTGCTGATGTCGCCAGTCCCAGCAGTAAAGTCGCTGCTGTCGCCACAGCCCACGGCTTCTTCCGACGAATCTTGCGGGCGATCGCGATTTCAGGAGGCAGCAAAGTCGTATGTATGTCTGTTAACTTCAGACACTGAAGCGCCAGTCCGTACGGAACGCAGAACGTCAGCAGGTTATCCTGGAACAACGGTGCATTCAGCACATTGTCCCCCACCAAAGCCTGGAAGGTATCTACGCGTTCGACATCGTATTGCAGATTCTGTTGCAGGAATTTCTGCAAACCGGCCAGCCGGAATCCATTTCCGACCCCAACCAGCCGCGAAATCTTCGCGTTGCGGTTAACACTGGAGAAGAATCCGATCGACCGCTGAATTTCTGCGACATAATCATTGAATACAGGCCGCAACGCTTGGAACACGGCTCGCGGGTCGGGAGATTTCGTCGCGTTACACTTCAGGTGCTCGGCCTTGGCAAACGTCAGCTTCATTTCTTTTGTCAGTGCCCTGGTGAAATGGTTTCCCCCCACAGGCATATTGCGAATCCAGATCTTCTTTCCGTTGGTGACCATCAACGTTGTCGCGTCGGAACCCATGTCGACAACGACTGAATAATCCTCACTCGCTTCGCGAGGCTGATTCTTACGATAACCAAGCCGGTCGTAGCACAGAAAGTTGTAGAGTGAAAGCGGGGCGATCTGGATCAGTTCGACTTCCACTTTTCGATTAATAAACGGTTGGAGATGATGCTGGACCTGCTCACGTTTCATTGCGAACAAACCAACTTCACCATCCAGCAAATAGCCGCTTTCTTCGATTCCACCACCCAACGCCTGAAAATCCCAGATCACCTCTTCCAAGGGAAAGGGGATCTGCTGCCGAGCTTCGTATTTTACGATTTCAGCAACTTTGCTCTGTTCAACCGGAGGGAGCTGAATGAACTTCGCCAAAGCGTTCTGCCCGGGAAGGCTGATTGCCACAAGATCCGAACCGATCGGGTTTCGAGACAAGAATGTGTCTAGCGCCTGACGGATCAATTCGTCGGGAACTGCATCAGGTTGATTGAGCAATTTCGCGTGTGGCACGTAATCAAACGCCACTGCCACAACCTGCTGAGCCGCTTCAGCATAACGTAACTTGATCGCCTTCAATCCGGCCTGACCAATTTCGATTCCCCAAGCTGCCTGAGTTTCTGCCATGATTGAATCTTTCTCACAGGGGTCGAACGATATCTTATTTCATCCACCCCAACCGGCGCGTATTAACGCGACGTTTGAATTTCAAGGGGGGATATGATTTTCAAAGAATTGACACGAAAGCAAACAGTTGATGAAACGTCAGAACGGGCGAGCGCAGAACTAGCACGGAATCATAACCAAAATAACAGATCAAGAGATACTTGCGATTTGCAGCAAAGTCAACCAGAAGAACGGGATCAAACAAAGGACCATTGCCGATCGGGTACCAATTATACCGTCCATGAAGGGGGACAGGATAACAGGCCATCGATTTGATCGTTCTCTTCGGGTACGAACCTGTCGAATCGTATTCATCAGGCAAAAGTCCGAATTCGGTGATTTGATTCTACTGCAATTCGACGAAGAATCCGGTTAACAAGTTCCCAAAAAACGTAAAATCAAGATTTTGATGTCAGGTTTCATGCCGTGAGGGGAACTCGCAGCAATGTTAAACACAAATCTCCAATGACGAAATTTCTTCACGCACATTGATTGAATTCCTGAAGTGGAATCAATCTTAACCTTATCACAGCTAAGGATTTCGCGTGATTTGGATCTCCTGCAGTTCTGGGATTGCCGCAGGTAATCCCCAAATGTTCAAGGTGTAAACCCCGAGTAACCGATATTACCGTTAAAGTCCGACTCGCATTTGGCGTTTCGCGCACTGTTTACACCGGGCCGTTTACGAATTTTCGTCGAGGATGTGGGATGCGTCTGGCGATCGCATTACTGATTCTCGCGGTCATTTCCGGCTGTCGAACGCACCTTGCATTGCAGGACCATACGCAGCAAACGGCAGCCACTCTTGCCGACTTGAACTATCACCAGGTGCTTGAGAACGTTGCGCGGTTTGTCTGTAATTCTTCAACATTGCCGTCCGTGGCTGTTGTGAACAGCGGCAACGTACTTGTCTCAGACCAGGGGAGTTTCGGCGGTGTAGGAACCTATACACCCACCATTGGTTCGTTCCAGCAAATTGGCGGTTTTCCGATTTTCAATATGATCGTTAACCCCAACGTCACACACAATCTGACCGAAAACTGGACGATGACACCAGTGACCGACATTGAAAAGATTCGCCGCATTCGCTGCGCCTTCCAGATTCTGGTCGGAGGTCCACAGTGCTCCAATTGCGACGATTGCCTCAATACACTGGAAGGTTTTATTCCGAGTGAGCCAGAAAAACTCGATTGTGCCATTCCAACGGGTTGGTTTTTTTTCGGCTGTAAATCGGATGTTCCCGACGAGGCGTGCTACGTCGCTCACTACCAGAATACCTATGTTTGGGTACTTCCAGACGGGGTTGAAGGGCTCTCCCGGTTTACGATGACCGTGTTGCAACTCTCGACAAGTGAACTCGATCCGGTCCCGACCAAAACCATCGTCACAAAATACGATGCGAAAGGAGAGATCGAGGGGACGGAGATTACCACGGAAGAGCCCGATGAAGACTCAACAGAACCGGTCGGCATTTCGGAGTCCGGTTCGCACTTGGATACGACCCATCATAAACGCAAACGAAAAGTACTCAAGTCGGGTGCGATCACACCCAAACAAACAGCTGCGACACCGAAACAAGCCCGAAAGCGTCCTGGAGTTCCCGCACCACCTCCTTCGCCCTGATCGAAGCCACGTGGGGATCACCGGGTTTGTGAATTCGTGAATTTGGTATCCGACCTGGGAAATCGACGTTAAATATCCAAAAGTCGGAATGAACACTCTCCTTCGGACCTCGACACTTCCGCCCATCATTTCTGATGGTATTTACGAAAGTGGGATCGGCCATTGCATCCCGCAGGTAATTCCTCCGTCGACGTAAATGACCTGTCCGGTCAGAAATCTGGCGGCGTCGCTCGCCAGAAAAATCGCAGTACCGATCAAGTCTTCGGTCTGACCCAGACGTTTTAATGGACAATTTGCGTCGTTCCATTCCTGCATCTTCGGATCGGACCAGAGTTTCTTCGTGAGATCGGTCAATATAAACCCGGGCGCAATGGCATTCACGCGGATCTGATGTTCACCCCACTCCATCGCCATGCCACGTGTCATTGCGGAAATCGCCGCTTTACTCATGGCATAGGGCTGGACTCCCTTAAGCGGACGGAATGAATTCAGCGAGTCAATATTAATGATCGAACCACCTGACTTCTGAGCAATCAGCCGACGTCCGACTTCCTGTGCAACGAGAAATGCTCCTTTCAGATTGATGTTGAGAATCCCATCAAATTCTGCAACCGTGTATTGCTCAACACGTTTGCGGACGTTGACGCCAGCGACGTTCAGCAGGCAATCGATCTTGCCAGCCTTTTTCACAGCGGCGTCGACCATACGGGGAATCTCGTCCGGCTGTGCAACGTCGCAGACGATGTAGTCGACCGGATATTTTCCTTTTGAGATTTCACTTGCTGTCTGCTTCAGCGATTGCGAATCGCGCCCCGTGATGGTGACGTGAGCACCACGAGCAGCGAAACCTTCGGCCAGGGCTCGACCGATTCCGCGACTTCCACCCGAGACAAGCACAACCGATTCTTCAACAGAAAATAAAGTGTCAATCATCGCAAGTTCTCCAATGTAGATTTTAGACTTGCTGCGAAGATATTACGTTTTCGACTGACTCGCTACGCTCAGCAATCGACGAATTCGTCAGGCCAATCCCATACTGAATTCACTGAGCCATGTATGAACAGGTTATCTTTCGGAAAGAGGATCATGAATCGAACGATCACGGCCTTCGGATTGATCCTTTTCGGGGGTGTTTCTCATTGGTTTTACAGCCAATCGGGCGGCCAGTTGATTGGCCAGAGTGTACGACCGGCTTCTGGCGGTCGCGTTAGCGTGATTGATTTTGGAGCCGTCGGAGATGGCAAAACCAACGACCGGGCGGCCATCCAGGCGGCCATCGATGCCGGGGAAGAAATTCACTTTCCCAATGTTGCCTCCTTTTACCGGGTCGTGGGGTCGCTGAAAATTGGTGGCAGTGATCAATCGGGTGGAAAACGATTGATCGGGCATCGCCCCTGCCGCGGCGGCGGTGCCTTTCAGGGCAAGCCTGCGTTGATTCAGGGTGACGGTTCGGCATCACTGTTCGTCGCCAGCGGAACCACACCCCAAAATCGAGCGATCGAATTGATTGGACTTTCTGCCCTCAACGTCGGTAACCCGGTTCTCGATTTAATGAGTGGCATCGATGCGATGGTCGATAATTGCTGGTTGCGCAGCCTGAAAAACACAGACGCTTCTGTCAGACTTCGTGAAAGTTACAACGTGACGATTCGCGAATCCACGATCGGTTGCAGCGGCGGTGGGTTCGCCGTGACGGCCTATCAGCAATGTAACAAGTTACGAATCCAGAACTGTCGCATCGGCGGCGGCGATGCTGGAGGGGCCGTCCACGTCGAACAATCGGCCAATGTTCAACT